>WHSU01000054.1 GCA_009379925.1 Dehalococcoidia bacterium
CGACCGCAACTTCGATGAGGCGATCGGCTTCCTCTGGGGCCCGCCGGGCTACTCGATGGACCAGTGGATCTACCCGTTCTACCACTCGCAAGGTGGTCTGAACTACGGCAGCATCAACGACCCGGACCTGGACGCCCTGCTCGTCGCCCAGCGCGCCGAGACGGACCCTGACGCGAAGGTGGAGGTCTGGAACCAGGTCTACGAGCGGATCCACGACCAGGTCTACCAGGCCTGGCTGCCGGAGGCGCTGACGCGCATCGCGTGGCGCAACTACATGCAGAACTTCCGGCAACACGGCCTCATGGGCTCGTACGGCTGCTACTCGAGCGACCAGGCTCGCGCCATCTGGCTGGAGGACGACGCACCGACGGTCAACCGGTAGGGAGACCGCTCGGTACGAAGGAACGAAGAGGGGCCGCGCGCGCGGCCCCTCTTCCTGTGCTTCACGTTGCTGAAACGGTACCCGACGCCTCGAAGGCCGCACACGAAAAACGGGCCGCCGACGCGGCCCGTCTCCGTTAGTGTCTGCTGGGGTGGGTGATGGGATTTGAACCCACGATCTCCAGGGCCACAACCTGGCGCCCTAACCGCTAGGCCACACCCACCGCGCGCCGGACCCATCGGGATCCCGAGGAATCGCGGATAGGTATCGTAGCATCGACGCCCGGCAGCGGGCCAGCGAGCCTACCGGCTCGCTTCGGCTACGCGAGCAGGTAGCGCCCCGCATCGACCGGACGGCCGTCGAGGAGCACACCCAGGCGGAGTAGCCCGTCGCCGGCGCCTGTGGTGTCCTCGCGGCCACCCAGCGCGCCTAGCGGCTGACTGCGTCGTACGGAGTCGCCCGGAGAGACCACGAGCGCCTCGAGGCCGGTGAGCGTCGTGCGCCAGCCGTTGCCGTGGTCCAGCAGCACGGTACTTAGGCCGCCGGCCTGTGTCACCGAGGTGACGACCCCGTCCGAGGGCGCGCGGACGGTGCTCCCGGCGGGCGCCGTGAGCTCCGACATCTGCTCGACTGTACGGCGGTCGACCACGCCCTCCAGCGGCGACGACAGCACGCCACCCGGGCCGCGGCCGCCGAAGACGGCGACCTCGCCGTCCCACGAGGGGAGGAACGTCGCCTGCAGCGGGCCCATGATTGCCGCCAGGTACTGGCGCGTCTCTGCCGGCAGCCCGCGCTCCCAGGCATCTCCGTGCGCCTGGACCGCTTGCCGCACGCGGCCGAGGCCGGCGTTGTAGGAAGCCAGCGCCTTGCGCACGTCGCCGTCCCACGCCTGGAGGTAGTGCCGCATCGTCTGCGCGCCGGCGACCAGCGAGGCCTGCGGGTCCTTGCGGTCCACGCCGGCGTAGTACTGCGGCATCAGCTGCGCGATGCCTTCGGCGCCGGCCGATGAGACGCGCAGCCCCAGCGCGACGTCCGGCGCGAACCCCGACTCCTGCTGGATCTGCCGTTCGAAGAGGGGGCCGTAGCCCTCGCCGATGAGCGCCTCGGCGGTCTCGCGCGCCATCGCGCGCCAGCCATACGGGTCGGACACCGGTCCCGTGGCCGGCGGAAGCACGAACGCACCCGCCTGCATCGAAGCGTCCGGGGGCGGGGCGCCGGCGGTGGAGCCGTACGCCTTCAGAGCGGCCAGCGCGGAGGCGGACCCGGTCCGCGCGCCCAGCGGGCCGCCATCGCGGATCGCCGCCACCTCGGCGCGCACGCGGGCCAGTTCGTCCCTCGGGCGCGCGAGTTCGCGCTGGAGCACCTCCGCGAAGGGGGGCGGGGCCTCGGCCGGCAACTCCGCGGCGGCAGGCGCGACGGCGTCACCCCAGGTCAGGGGCGCGGACGGACTCGGGCCGATCGCGTCGGTGGGCACGGCGCTCTCCGCTCAGGCGCTGCCGCCAGGCTCAACCTGCCCTGCCAGCCTATCGGCGGCACGGGGCGGGGCCGTATCGGAGAAACCCCGAGGTCGGGGGAGGCGGCTCTGAGGGAGTGCACGATCGGGCCGGTTGGGCCTATGCCTCGACCTCGTCGCCCATGTGGCGGTAGCGGCCGGAGAAAAAGAGCAACGGGGCCTTGCCGGAACCGCTGTACCCCAGGTCCACGACCTCGCCGACCAGGATGGTGTGGTCGCCGCCCTGGTAGCGCTCGACGATGCGCGCTTCCACGAAGGCGAGTGCACCCTCCAGGAGCGGCGACCCCAACTCGCCTTCGCGGAACGGTACGCCGCCCATCGGCTGCTCGAGCGGACCGTGGGCGGCAAACAGGACGGACAGGGGGCGCTGGTCCTCCGCCAGGATGTTCACGCCGAAGGCGTCCGCACGCTCGAAGAAGTCGTGCGCACTAGCCGTGCGCGCCACGCACAGGAGGACGAGCGGTGGGTCGAGCGAGAGCGAGGTGAAGGCATTGGCGGTCATGCCTCGGAATTCGCCATCGACGTTGAGGGTGGCCACGGTGACGCCGGTCGCGAAGCACCCGGCGACGTCCCGAAACAGGCGCTGGTCCAGCGCGGTTTCCCGTGACATACGCCTCCCGTGCTCGCGCCCGCATGGTAGCACGCGCGTCCGCGCCTCTTCCCCCGTCAGCGCCTGGCGTTGCGGCACACGCGGCGAGCGCGTCGTTGCGGCCTCGGCTGCCGGCGCCGTCGTGCGCTGGTAGGATTGAGGCGCCCCCACACACCGGCAAAGGAGTAGCGATGCAATGCCCGCGTGACGGCGCGGCGCTCACGGAGGAGCGCGTCCACGGCATCGAGGTCGACCACTGCCCTCAGTGCAACGGCCGCTGGCTGGACCACCACGAACTCGACACGCTGGAGGCGACACGGGCCAAGGACGACGACGCACGGGCGGGCACGATCCAGTACGCGCAGCGCGAGTCCGACCTGGACTGCCCGGTCTGCAGCCGGCGTATGACCGCCTTCAACTACCGGGCGTACAACCTGGAACTGGACACGTGCGAGGAAGCGCACGGGTTCTGGCTGGACGCCGGCGAGGACGCCCAGGTGCGTGACCTCATTGATGACCGGGTGCGCGGACTCAACCGGGCGGTACGCGCCGAGCAGGCGTGGTCGAACTTCCTGGACGGGGTGGGTGGGCCGGGCGTCTGGGACAACATCCGCGGGTTCTTCGGCGGACGGCGCTAGCGTCGGGACTCGGACAGCCGCCGCCGCGTCCCGTCCGGCCGCAACCGAGCCGAGGCCGGACGCTCATGAGGTTCCATACCGGGCCGCGTGTGACAATCGCCCCATGACCCCGCAGGAGCCGCCGCCGGACGACGCCGCGCCAGAGGGCGAGGCGCCGGCGCGTTCGCCGGCCGAACAGCTTCATCTGCCGCTGATCGAGGGCGACTGGGAAGCGACCGTCGCGCTGGCGGCTCGCCTGCACCCCGCGGAACTGGCCGACGCGCTCGAGCGGCTGGACGACCACGACCGCGAAATGCTCTTCCAGACCGTCCCCAACGAGGTGCTGGGCGAGGCCCTCTACTACGTCGAGCCGCACTTCCGCGGCCAGCTGGTCCAGGGCCTCCCGGCGCCCCAGCTCGGCGAAATGCTGGAGGGCGTCGCGGACGATGTGGCCACGGACTTCGTCCAGGACATGGAGCCGGACACCGCGGGAGCCGTCCTCGACTCGCTGGACGAGGACCGGCGGCACGCCATCGAGCGGCTGCTGACGCACCCGGAGGATACGGCCGGCGGGCGGATGACCGGCCAGCTGGTCACGGTGCGGCCGGAGTTCACGGTCGCGCGGACCCTCGAGTTGCTGCGACAGTTGCAGCCGGACGCGTCACAACCGTTCTACCTCTACGTCATCGATGATCGCCGGCGCCTCTGTGGCGTGGTCAACCTGCGCAACCTGATCACGTCCCCCGGGGAAACCCTGGTCAGCTCGGTCATGGGCACGGAGCTGATCTCCGTGCGCGCTGACGCGGACCAGGAGGAAGCGGCGCGGCTGCTGCGCCAGTACCGCCTGCTCGCGCTCCCGGTGGTCGACTCGCACGACCGGCTGCTGGGCACGGTCACCTCGGACGATGTCCTCGACGTGATCGAGGAGGAGGCGACCGAGGACATGTTCCGGATGGTCGGCGTGAGCGAGGAGGAGGACCTGCGGGATGTGTGGCGCTCCGTGCGCTATCGCCTCCCATGGCTCTCGGTGAACCTCCTCACAGCGCTGGCCGCTGGTTATGTCGTCTCGCTGTTCCAGGACACGTTGGCGACGGTGGTGGTGCTGACGGCGTTCCTCCCGGTGATCGCCGGGCACGGCGGGAACGCCGGTATCCAGACGCTCACGGTCGTCGTGCGGTCGCTCGCGCTCGGCCGCGTATCGATCCGGGACGCCTCGCTGCTGATCAAGCACGAGGTGGTCACAGGGACGATCATGGGCCTGGTGAGCGGGAGCCTGGTCGCGCTGGTGGCCCTCATGTGGCAGGGCGACGCGTGGCTCGGCCTCGTGGTCGGCGTCGCGCTGCTGGCGAACGTCGTCATCGGCGCGGTCTTCGGCACGCTGATCCCGCTGGCGCTGGACCGGCTGGGCCAGGACCCGGCGCTCTCCGGCGGCATCTGGCTGACGACCACCACCGATGTCCTCGGCTTCCTCTTCTACCTCGGGACCGCCACGTTGATGATCGGCTATCTCGACTGACCGCCGGGCGGGACAGGGCGCATCCGGGAGACTCCCGATGCGCGCACACCGCTGGACCACCACGCTCGATGCATGACGGCGACCAATTCCAACCCGCGCCAGTGGAAGTCGCTGGCCGCGCACGCGATCGACTTCGATGAGCCCATCCACTGGGGCTGTTCGGGGCGCGGCTGGCACTGCTGCACGGACAAGGTGATCCCCGTGCGCCCCTATGAGGTGATCCGCCTCCGCCATGCGATGCGTCAGTCCGGACGCGACCTGCTCAACTCCGGCCTCGTGACCTTTGTCTGGGACGCCGCGGGCACCCTGGTGTCGTACCTCCGGCAGGTGCCGTACGAGCGCACGCGCAAGGCGTGCGTCTTCTACGAAGAGGTCACGAACATCGATGCGCGGCGCATCCGCGAGGAGGCGCCGGAGCGCTTCGCCGGGCTGCCGGAGCAGGTGCAGCGGGCGGCGGACTCGGACGCGCGCGGCGAGTTCCGCGTCGCCGGCCTCTGTAACGCCCACCAGCACCGCCCGGAGGCCTGCCGCGGCTTCCCGTTCCAGCGCGACCCCGCCCGCGAACGCAACCCGGAGGACGCCTCGGGGCTCCAGGTGTTCCGCTGTGGCACGTGTGCGCTCTCGACGCCCACCACGCCACGGGCGGTCATGCTCGACAACGACCTCGAAGAGTTCTGGCGTGCGGACGATGCCTTCCTGGCAGTGAGCCGCTACCTGCAGTCGCGCGGACTGGCGAGGGTCGTCCACGCCGACTACCGCTCGCTGCACCTGACCGACGAACAGCGCACCGAGTTGTGGGCGTCGATGTATGTGCCGGAGGCGGTGCCGGAGGTCATCGAGCGCTTCCCGGAGCAGTGGCTGGCCCCCATGGACCTCGAAGGCGACCGGGAGATCTACCGCCTCGTCCTGGAGGCTCTGCTCGACCGGGTCGATGCTCTGGTCGCGGAGCGCGGGACCGGCCCAGCGGACCTGGGCCCGCGGGACCGCGCGCCCGTGTCGCGGCCCGACCTCGCATCGATGCTCGACCCGGCGCGCGCGCTGCTGCCGGTGGTGCGCGCGACCGAGGCTGCGTAGGGGCTACCCCCTTCGACGAGCCTAGTAGCCGGACACGAAGAGACCCCCGCTTTCGCGGGGGCCTCCCGCCTACCCCTTCGTGCCGGTCGCCCGGCCTCGTGGGCCGCTCGCTGCCGGAAGCGTGGGGCGCTAGCCGAGCAGCTGGAGCACGGACTGAGGAGCCGTGTTCGCCTGCGACAGGACGGCGATACCGGCCTGCTGCATGATCTGGCGGGTCACCAGTTCCGAGGACACGGCGGCGATGTCCGCGTCGCGGACCCGGGACTCGGACGCGCTCAGGTTCTCGACGGCAACGCCCAGGGAGTTGATGGCCGACTCCATCTGGTTCTGCGCCGCACCGAGCTTCGCGCGCTGGGTCGAGACCTGGTCGACCGCGGAGTCGATCGCCGCGAGCAGGTCGTCGGCCTTGGTGATCGTGGAGACCGCCTGGTTGTCCGTCACCAGGTCGTCTAGGTTCTCCACACCGCCGCTACCAAGGGCGGACGAGCGCAGGTCGCTGAACGCCACGGTGACGTTGTCCGTGGCCTCCGAGCCGACGCGGAAGCTCGCGCTGCCATCGCCGGTCAGGGTCAGGGCGGACGACTTCAGCGGGTTCGTGCCCGTGTCGACGAGCTTGGCGCCCGTAATGCCGTCGTTGAATGCCGACACCTCGAGGTTCACCTTGATGCCCAGGGCATCGAAGTTGAGGACCTGCGACTCGCCGTCGGCGGTGAAGTCCTCGACGGTGATCGTCTGCGCGACGTTCGTGGTCGAGTTGGTGATCGTCAGGTCGGCGCCCGTGCCGCTCACGGTGAAGGTGTGCAGCGGGTCAGCCCCGCTCGCGTCGACCGTCACGGTGACCTCGTCGCCACCGCCGTCATCGACGGTGGCGGTCGTCATGGTGCCGGCGGCGGTCACCGAGAGGGACCCGGTCAGCAGGTTCAGGCCGTTGAACCGGGTGCGCGAAGCAATGTTGTCGACCTCGTTGCGGAGCGTCAGCAGCTCCTCGCCGATGGCCTCACGGTCCGAGCTGGAGAGCGTGCTGGAGCCGGCCTGGACGGTCAGCTCACGCATGCGCTGGAGGATGGCGTGCGTCTCGGAGAGCGCACCTTCAGCCGTCTGGATCATCGAGACGCCGTCCTGCGCGTTGCGCAGGCCCTGCTGCATGCCGCGCACCTGGGCGCGCATCTTCTCGCTGATCGCCAGACCCGCGGCGTCGTCCGCGGTGCGGTTGATCCGAAGACCGCTGGAGAGTCGCTCCAGGGCCTTGCCCATCTTGGCGCCCGTCACGTTCAGGTTGCGCTGGGCGTTGATGGCCATGACGTTGGTGTTGATGATCATACCCATGATGGCGGTTCGGCCTCCTCAGCCGTGCTTCCGGCATCCATGCCGGCCATTCGCTGTACTGATCCCCCGACTTGGGTCGCGACCGTTTGGGGTGTTCAACGGGAATCATCGGCACCTCCCTCCCCGTCTGTAGGGGTTTGCCCGGCGGACTTCGGAGTTACCCGGCACCGACCTCCGCCCTACCGGCACCGAAAATGGGGGTGGTGGCGCCTCGAAGTCCGGGTAATCCCCGAGGAGCCACGCCCGCGCGCCGCCGTAGCCTCCGCGCGTGGACCAAATCGTCATCTGCGGGTGGGACCAGCGCGTCCCCGCGATCCTCGAGGCGCTAGAGGCGCACGCGAGGCTGCGCGCCGTGGCTGTGGGCGACCGCCAGCCGGCGCCACTGGTGCGTGCCCGCGCAGCCACCGGCCTGGCGTGTTATCAGCACGTGCTGGAGATGCTCCGCTCGGTACCCGCGGGCGCGATGTTGCTGAACATGGACGGCGGCGCCGGCGAATACGCCCGTGTGGCCGCCGCGCACGGGGCGGACCTGCTGGTGGTGGGCGACGTGCTGGACGGCAGCTCGCTGCGTGCGGCCGCGACGGCGGCCCGCCGTCACGGCGTGGCCCTCGCCGTGCTCCGCCCCGCGTTGCGTTCCGCCGGAGCTTCGTTCCTCACCGGGCTCGCCGCCACAGACCGCACCTGGCGCCCCCGCTTCGCGGAGATCGAGGTGGTGGACGACACCCCGGCGCCGCACCAGGTCCGCACGGCCGTCGCGCTGGCGGCCCGGCTGATGCCGGACGCACCGGTGAACGTGCTCGGGTCGGCGCTCGGCGGCGATCCGGACACCTCGGAGGTGATCGCCGTGCAGCTGCGCTACGCCAGCGGCGACCTGCTCACGGTCACCGCCCGGACGGGCCACGCGCCCACGCTGGCGGTGCGCGGCGAATCACACGCCGGACGCTTCGAGGTCACCTCGACCGCCGGTGCGTCCACGGTCGCGCTGACACGCCGCGGCGCCGGCCGCGAGGAGACCGAACTGCGCGATGACGACCCGTGGGCCACGGAGGCGCGACGCGTCATCGGAGTACGCCGGGGCGACGGCACGGACGCACGGCATGCGCCGGCCGAGGCCGCGATGCTGCTGGCGATGGACGTCGCGCTGGAGACGGGCGACGTCGCGCGCGTGGAGGCCCCCGGCCCTCGGGCGGCGATGCGTCTGCTGGATGGCGGCGCCGAGGAGCGCACCCCTCGCCGGGGATCGCTGCGCCTGGTCACCGGATAGTCAGCGGGCATCCTCGCCGATCAGGCCGCGCGACGCCCGCCGAGGCTCCCGAGGTGCTCGGTGAGCGCCACGGGCCCACCCATCCCATCCAGGAGCGCCTCGTCGCCGGGCCGCTCGGGGTAGGTCACACGCGTGGGCGCGGTCAGCCCGTCGCCGATGCCGATGCTCGCGGCGATGCGGGTGGCCTCTGCCACCAGGAGGGCGGGTGCCGGGTCGCGGGCCCGGTCCGGCGCATGGTGGTCGCCGGCCGCCGTCTCTACCTCGGGCGGCAGTCCCCAGGCGCGCGCCATGCGTCGCCCGAGGTCGGCGTGCGTGTAGCCCAGCAGGTGCGACTCCGCGTCGACCGCCGGCAGGCGTTGATGGACCAGCCACGCCACCTGCGACGAGAGGCGCGGCTCCCGCGCGGCCAGCGCCAGCCGTCCGATGTCGTGCAACAAGCCACAGAGGTACGCGTAGCGGACGCCGGAGTACGCCTCGTGTGGCCGTGCGCTCAGCGCTTGCGATAGCAGGGCCGTCGCGACCGAGTGGCGCCAGAACGCATGCGCGTCCAGCTCGGAGCCGCGCAACTCGTCGAACCGCGAGCGTCCCGCGTGGAGCGTGATCAGCCGCCGTACCGCGACCGTGCCGATGCGCCGCACGGCCTCTGCGATGGCGGCGTCCGGCGGCAGCGGCTCGTCCGACACCACCTCGACGGCCACGCGGTAGGTCGCGATGGCGAGCGCGGGGTCGGAGGCGGCGAGCAGCACGCACTCCTCCAGCGACGTGTCGGGGTTCGAGAGCGTGGCGCGCACGCGCTCCTGCACGGAAGGCAACACTGGCAGGACGCCGGACTGGATCAGCACCGAGGCACCTACCCTCTCGCGCGTGCGGACGCGCGGCTCCGTCCCCGTGGTTGATGGTCGGGCGTCGTGGCGATGGCCGACAGGGAATGAGCCGTCGAGGTCCGTTTCGGGCAACCTCAGGGCGTGGCGGTGGTGTAGGCGGCGACCCGGAAGCCGAGGCAGCGCCGGACGGCCTCCTGCCGCCGGGGCTTCAGCGAGCGTACGTACGCGCCGTACTCGCGGTCGATCCGTTCCCAGAGCGCCAGTTGCTCCATGGGTCCCACGTCCGCGCGCACCTCGAGGGTGAGGCGCGGCAGCGGATGTCCGCCGTCCGAGGCGGGGTCGTCCTCCGCGAAGATGTAGGCCAGGTCGGCTCTGACCGGGGTCGCGTCCAGGACGCGCCGGACGGTGGAGGTGAGCCGCTGCAACGCATCCCACGCTCCGGGGGCCTCGAACAGCACCGCCAGCGCCTCGGCGCTGGCGGGCAGTCCCAGTTCGCGCCGCACGTCTCGCATGCGCTCCTCGCGCTGCCAGTGCACCAGGACGCCGCCGATGGCGAGCACGATGATGGTGCCGCCGACGAGCCAGATGATGGCGCCGGCGACCTGCTGGTCCGTGCTTGCGCTGAAGCCCGCCCACACGCGGTCGGCGTCGCGATAGAGGTCGAACATCGGCTGTTCGGAGAAGATGAGGATGCCCGCCGGCAACTTCGGGAGCACGAACTGCAGGAACAGGTAGGGCAGCACCAGCAACTGCGGCAGGCGGTTGATGGGCACGGGCCCCACGATCGGCCACCAGACGAGAAGCCCGGCGACCAGGAAGGCGGTGGTCGTGGCGAAGGTGCCAGCCTGCGTGGGATGGACCGTGTCGACCACGGCCGGCAGGTGTGACAGCACGAAGACCGCGTTGAAGACGACGATCGCGACCAGCGGGTGGGTCACCCCGCGCACGGCCAGGTGTACGCCTCGAGGCCGCAGCGCCGCCTGGGCCAGCCACGCGGGCGTCCCCAGCAGCAGCAGGGGCGCGGCGACGACGGCGATGGCCAGGTGCTGCACGGAGTGCACGGTCAGCAGGTAGCCGGCGCCGAGGAGGCCCACGGGCCAGCTGGTGGCCGCCAGGAGCAGCAGCAGCCCGGCCGCCAGCGACAACGTCTGCCGTCGCGTGATCGGTCGGTCGCCGGGCGGGGCGAGGCGGCGTCCCCACACGCGGACGGGCACGGCGTACGCCGCGGCGAGCGCGGCCGCGAAGAGCCAGACGCCCGGGTACGTCGCCCAGGTCCACGTCCACGGCTCGCCGTTGGCCGCCGGCCACCACATCGAGACGACCCCCAACAGGGCGATCGTACTCGGCGTGTCCCGCCCGCGAGGCGCGCCTCCGCGCAGGGGGTACGCAAAGAGGGCCGGGCGATGGCCCGGCCCCCTCTGTCCGCGTCTGGAGCGAGTGCTCGAGACGGTAAGCGCTAGGCGTCCAGCCAGTACTGGGCGACCGTCTCGGTGCCCGCTCCGTAGGAGCGGGTGCGCCGGACGCCCTTGACCTCTGGCTGGTGGGCGATCCAGACCGCGCCGCCGGAGGGCTGCACGGGCACGTAGAACATGTTCTCGCCGTTGTGGCGCTGGGCATCGGCGAAGTACTCGCGCCGCGCCTCGACATCCAGCTCCTGGCGCTGCAGGTTGTACAGCTCGGTCATCCGGGTGTCGTGGACACGGCCGTGGTTGGTCGAGCCCGGCCCGAAGAACCGGTCGATGTACGCGCTCGCCTCCGGGAACGGGGTGGACACGCCGAGCGTGATGCCGTTGAACTCGCCCAGGAAGGTCTGCGTGATGTACTTCGAGTTGTAGTCCTGCGTCTCGGTCTCCATGTTGAGACCGATCTCCGTCAGCCAGTTGTAGATGACGACGGCCAGGTTGCTGAAGCCGGGACCGTAGCGGTTGTCCGTGTACTGGTACTTGAACGACGCGCCGTCGTAGCCGACCGCCTCCAGCAGCTTGCGGGCCTCGTCCGGGTTGTACTGGAAGAAGTCCGCCGAGGGGCCCTGCTCCTCGCTCTGCGGGTCCACCCAGAAGCGGGGACCGAAGGAGGCGGGGACGGGGACGTTGTTCCAGCGGATCGGGTAGTCGAGGCCGACTTCCTTGATCGCTTCCAGGTTGAAGCCGAACTCCATCTGGCCCTGGCGGTCGACGCCCATGGACACGGCCTGCCGGAAGCGCGCGTCGCGCCACGGCGCGTCGGGCTCCAGCTCCTCACCGGAGAAGTAGACGAAGTTCAGGCTGCCGCCGGGGATCGGCTCCCAGGTCAGGTCCGGCTGCTCGGTCTTCAGCGTCGGCACATCGTCCGAGGTGACGGTCAGGTTGTGCAGGTTGCCGGCCTGGAACTGACTGTAGTAGTTCGCGTACTCGGGGATGATGAACTGGTCAACACCGTCCATGTACGGGAACTCTTCGAAGTAGTTCTCGTTCCGCTTGAACTGGAACTGCGACGAGATCGCGTAGTTCTCCAGGGACCACGGTCCCGAACCGATGGGCTGGGACAGCGCGTCAAAGCCGCCGTCCGACTCAGTCGGCATCAGCCAGAGCAGGTTCGCGTCCGAGATCTTGTCCAGGAAGATCGGCGACGGCCCGTCCAGCGTGAAGCTGAGCGTGTAGTCGTCCACCGCCTGCACGTCCACGATGTCCGCGACCTGCGAGGCGTGCGGCGACTCCTCGGCCGACAGCCGGGCCCACGAGAAGAGGACGTCGTCCGCGGTCAGTTCGCGCCCGCTGACCGGGGCGATGTCCTGGAACTTGACGCCCTGCTTCAGCTTGACGGTCCAGTGCTGGCCGTCCGTGGACTCCGAACTCTCCGCGACGTCCGGGATGATCTCGGCGTCGTACACGTCAACGCCGGGCTGGGCGTTCACACGGAAGAGGCGACTGTACACGTACGCCGCGAACGACTTGGTGCCGGTGCTGGCGTTGCCGTACGGGTCCAGCGTCGGGGCGTCGCCCGTGGTGTAGGTGCGGTAGATGCCGCCGCGCTTGATGTCGCCCGTGCTCGGGGCGGTGGTCGCCGTGCCGCCCGGGGCGGTGGTGCCGTCCGGCGCGGCCGTCGAGGTGGCCGTGCTCGTCGAGTCCGGATCGTCGTCCTCGCCACAGCCGATGAGCGCGGCGCCCGCGAGGCCCGCGCCCATCATGCCGGCCCCTCGGAGGACGCGCCTCCGCGAGAGGTGTGCGCCCGCCCAGGGGCGCATGATTCGATTGTCCAAGTCTGTGTCTCCTCCGTCATTCCCTCTGGCGGCGCAGGTGGCCCCAGTCCCTCAAGTCATCAACTGTGATGCGGGGTGGGGGAACACGCAAGAGTCTGTGAGATAATTCACACGCGTTATCGTCCGGCCGTTGTGGAGCGTATAACTGAAGATTCGTGACGTACCGGCCGTTCTGGGGCCAGACCCGCAACTCTTCGCCGGGAACCACGGGAGTCCATGGAACGTCATGCCTACCAACAATCATTGCGCGCTGCGCTGGAGGTGCGGCATGAAGCGACGGACAACCTGGCTGCTGACCGGTCTTGCACTGATCACCCTTGTCGCCGCGGCATGCTCCGCCGACGCTGGAAGCGACACCGACGACGGCGGAACATCGACGCCCGGCGCGGCCGTCGGACAGACGGCAACACCCGCGGCGGAACCGACCCGCGATGCGGACGACACCAGCATGCCCGCGGGTGACGTCGACACGGACCGCCCGCCGCACCTGGTGCTGTGGGACGGCACGACGCCCGCCACGCTGGAACTGGGGACGTACTGCTGGACCAGCATGTGCGTCGACGCCATCGGCGTGATCACTACGCCGGAGGTCTACGCGGTCGGCGAGGGCGCCGAGTTGCGCGTAGACGGCCTGGAGGCGCCGTCGCCCGAGCCGGAACTGCCGGTGACCGGTATCTCCGTGACCGCCTCGGTGCTGCCGGGCGAGCCGGTGGCGTCCGACGAGGGCTGGCAGGCGTGGCACCCCGAGGGTGAGCCGGTGACGCTGCTGGAGGGGGCGAATGCCCCGTTCACGGTGGACCTGGAGCCAGGCCGCTACCTGATCAGCGTCGTGGTCACCTTCGATGGTGGCGACGCCCTCTACGGGGCGGTCATCGAGGTCTCATAAGCCGGCAAGGGCCGTACGGGCGGCGCCTCGTTCGTGGGGGCGCCGCTCTCGTGTCCGGGCGCCGTGCTTTCTGCCGCGCCTCCCCTCGTAAGTACACCATATGGCTCGCGATGCGATGTACTATCACACCGCGATGGGGAGGGGAGGACGGAACCATGTCAGAAGAGATGTCTCAGGCGCGCCAGATCGACCCCGGGGCCATTCTGGACCGTGTGATGCGACTGTCCCGCCTGGACACCAGCGTCTTCGACGAAGTGCGCGACCGGGAAGGCGAGACGATCCCGGCGCTGATCGTCATGGCCGTCTCCATCTTCCTGTCATCACTCGGGGGCTTCCTCTGGGTGATGGTGGAGTTCGACACCGACGACGCGGGCTGGTACCTCACGCGGATGGTGCTGCTGGGCACCGTCTTCAGCATCGGTCTCTGGCTGGCGTGGGCGTTGATCGTGCAGGCGATCGTGGCGGGCGCGAACGTGACCGTGGACCGCATGGCCGTGGTGCGCTGCATGGGCTACGCCGCGGCACCCGCGGCGCTGATGGTGCTCATGCTGGTCCCCACGCTCAGCTTCGGCATTGCCCTGGTCGCCGTGGTCGCCTGGTTCGTGCTCACGAACTACGCGATTGCCGCCGCCGCCCCGGGCGCCAGCGTCAGCCAGGTGCTGCGCGCCAACCTCGCGGGCTTCGCCGTCTGGGCCATCGTCCTCGCCATCCTGGCCGACCAGGAGTACTGGGCCTCCGGGATCTTCGCCCACTAGCGCAGAACTCCCGTGTGCAGCCGACCGAGGGGTGCGCGGGCGCGCACCTTCCTTGGTTTCCCCGGCGGCGACGGCGCTCGATGGCCCGGCAGGCCCCCGGTGCTACCATCGGCGTCGAGATGGCACCCTCGATTCGCCACACCACCACGGGTGACGGAGCGCGCATCGCCTTCGCCACGCTGGGCGAGGGCGTCCCGGTCATCTGCATGCCGCCCGTGCCGTTCAGTCACATCGAGGCGGGCTGGGACCTGGCCGGACAGCGGCGCTGGTACGAGCGCTTGGCCCGGCACGCGCAGGTCGCCCTCTACGACGGCCGTGGCACCGGACTCTCCGACCGGGAGCGCGCCGAGTTCGACATCGCCGCGCTGACGCATGACCTCGAGGCCGTGGCGGGACGCCTCGGGTGGGAGCGGTTCGCGCTGTGCGGCTTCTTCAACGCCGCGC
>WHSU01000041.1 GCA_009379925.1 Dehalococcoidia bacterium
CCGAGGTGGCGGATCATCTTGGTGCGCTGCGCCTCGCCGCCCGACAGCGTGCCCGACGCCCGGTCGAGCGAGAGGTAGCCCAGCCCGATCTCCACGAACGATTCGAGGGTCTCCCCCAGCGCCTCCAGCAGCGGCGCGACCGACGGCTCGTCGAGGTCACGCACCCACTCGGCGAGGTCGCTGATCTGCATCGCGCAGGCGTCGGCGATGTTGATCCCGTCGATCTTCGACGAGCGGGCCGCCTCGCTGAGCCGGGTGCCGTCGCACTCGGGACAGGTCGTGAACGTCACCGCCCGCTCCACGAAGGCGCGAACGTGGGGCTGCATCCCGTCGACGTCCTTGGAGAGCATCGACTTCTGGATCTTGGGGATCAGGCCCTCGTAGGTTAGGTTGATGCCTTCGACCTTGATCTTGGTGGGCTCCCGATAGAGCAGGTCGTGGAGCTCCTTTTTGGTGAACTTCTTGATCGGTTTGGCCATGTCGAAGTAGCCGGAGCCGCTGAAGATGCGGCCGTACCAGCCATCCATGCTGTAGCCGGGGACCGTCAGCGCACCCTCGCTGAGGGACCGGCTGTCGTCGTACAGCGCCGACAGGTCGAAGTCGGTGACCGAGCCCATGCCCTCGCAGCGCGGGCACATGCCGCCGAGACGGTTGAACGTCGCCTTCTCCGTCTTCGTCTTGCCGGCGCCGCGCTCGACGGTGATCGCGCCGGTAGCCTTCACCGAGGGGACGTTGAACGAGTACGCGTTGGGCGAGCCAATGTGCGGCTGCCCGAGCCGGCTGAACAGGATGCGCAGCATCGCATTCGCGTCGGTGGCGGTGCCGACGGTCGACCGGGGGTTGGAGCCCATCCGCTCCTGGTCGACGATGATCGCCGTCGTGAGCCCATCCAGCAGGTCCACCTCCGGCCGCGCCAGCGTCGGCATGAAGCCCTGTACGAAGGCGCTGTAGGTCTCGTTGATCATCCGCTGCGACTCCGCGGCGATCGTGCTGAAGACCAGCGAACTCTTGCCCGAGCCGGAGACACCCGTGAACACCGTCAGCCGGCGCTTCGGGATCTCGACGCTGACGTCCTTGAGGTTGTTCTCGCGCGCGCCGTGCACGCGGATCAGATCGTGGCTGTCGGCAGCGTGCTGCGCCGGCGACTTCGTGTCCGTTCTCGTGGCCGTGGTCATCGTGTCTCCATCCCTCGGGTAGGTCAGCCTCGCGGTTGCGGAGGTCCCTGTTCTAGCTGATCGCGCCTCGCGGGGCGACAGACGGGCCGACCTCAGAGCGAGGCGGCGTCCCACACGAACCCATCGGGGTCGGCGAAGGCCCCAGCGTCACCGTTGATGACGATCCGGTGCGATCCGGCACCCTCGGGGGAGACGCCGGCATTCTTGGCGGCGGAACGGCGGCTATTGAGTGCTAACGTGATGCCCGAGGCCGGGCTTTCGAACTCGACATATCTGTTGAGGAAGCTCCTGGCGACGGACATGTCGCGCTCGACGTAGAGCCGTTTGCTCGCCTTCACATCGTCGACGCCCAGCAGGAGCACGACATCGTCGACCTCGCGAGTGGCGGGGCCGGTGTCCTTCTTCGACGATGTAGCGACCGTCCAGATCGTCCCGTCTGGGGCCTGTACGGAACCACCGTAGCCCCAGAGGCTCTTCTTGGCCGGCTTCGGCGATGTCGCCCCGCTGTCGAGGGCGGTGCTAATGAAGCTATCGACCGTACTCGGTTGCGACACCACGAGCGACAGGGTGAACCCACGGAACCCGGTGGTCGGAGCCTCCGAAGCGCGGACCTTTACCCGGTCGCCCAGCCCGAAGGCCGCAACGTAAAACGCGTTGGCGGCGGTGGGGTCGGCGACCTCCAGAGTGACAGATTCGATGCCGGCCATCTCAGCCCAGCTGCTGCATACGGACTGTGTTGCCCGCGGGGTCGCGGAAGGCGCAGTCGCGCATGCCCCAGTCCTGGTCCGTGGGTTCCTGCATAACCTCGGCGCCACTGGCCTGGATCCGCTCGAACGCCGCGTCGACGTCGGGTGTAGCCAGCATGATGCTGGCAAAGGTGCCCTTAGCCATCATCTCGGCGATGGTGCGGCCTTCGTCTTCGGTGATCCCGGGGTCGGCGGTCGGCGGGTACAGGACGATGGATGTGCCGGGCTGGTCGACGGGGCCGACCGTGATCCAGCGCATCCCCTCATATCCAACATCGTTGCGGACCTCGAAGCCGAGGGTGTCGCGGTAGAAGGCCAGGGCGGCATCCGGGTCGTTGTGCGGGAGGAAACTCGAGTGGATCGTGATGTCCATAGCGGCACCTTCTTTCTGCTGGCTACTATGGCGATCAGGCTAGGCGTGCCTCGGTGACCGGCGCTTCTCGATTCCTGACCGGTCTGGTCACCCGTTTCGCGACGCACGATGGCATCCCCGCCGTGGCGTGCCCCGCCCGGCGTCGGTAGACACTGGGCGGCACCCCGACCAGTTCGGTGAAGCGGGTGCTGAAGGTGCCCAGCGAAGAACAGCCGACCGCAAAGCAGACTTCGGTGACGCTGAGGTCGCCGCGACGCAAGAGCGCCATCGCACGCTCGATGCGCCGGGTCATGAGATAGGCGTACGGCGATTCGCCGTAGGCGCGCCGGAACTGCCGGCTCAGGTGCCCGGCCGACATGTTCGCGCCTCTGGCGAGTGCCTCGACATCCAGCGGCTGCGCGTACTCCCGGTCGATCCGGTCTCGGACGCGGCGCAACCACGCAAGGTCGCGCAGGTGCTGCGCTTCGGCCGATTTGCTGGTCATCGACGGAATCGTGCCACGCCCCGACCAAAGGTGTCTAGCGCCTCCGGCGACCCAGCCGGCGACATCCGTTACTGGTCCCACGACCCATCGGTGATCGCCCGGTGCGCGGTCCGCACTGTCGCCGGAGCCGCGTACTCGCGATTGCCACGCTGGTGGCGTTTGACGGGGACAGCGG
Source organism: Dehalococcoidia bacterium (assembly GCA_009379925.1). Taxonomy (GTDB): domain Bacteria; phylum Chloroflexota; class Dehalococcoidia; order UBA2979; family UBA2979; genus WHSU01. The sequence continues at coordinate 2,954 of WHSU01000041.1, forward strand.
TAAGTACTACCTTACCGTTCGTGGATACTTACCAATCGGACCCGTGGGCTGCCCTCGGCGACCCGACCCGAAGGGCCATCTTCGAGCGAATCGCGGATCGGCCGCGCGCGGTCGTCGAGATCGCGCGGGAGCTGCCGGTCAGCCGCCCCGCGGTCTCACAGCATCTGAAGGTGCTCAAGGACGCGGGCCTGGTGATGGACCATCCGGTTGGAACGCGTCGCATCTACAGTCTCAATCCGGTGGGCCTGGGTGCTCTTCGCGCCGACCTGGAGCGCTTCTGGAGCAGGGCACTGGCCGCTTACAAGCGGACCGTGGAGCAACCGAACGAGGAGGAATTGTGAACACACAGGTGGCGGAGACGTCCGTACGTCTACAGATCATGGTCGAAGCGCCCATCGAACGCGCTTTCCGGGTCTTCACGGAGGAATTTGGCCGCTTCAAGCCGCGGGAGCACAACATGCTGGCTGTCCCGATCGCAGAGACGGTGTTCGAGCCGCGCGTGGGGGGGGCACATCTACGACCGCGGAGTCGATGGCAGCGAGTGCCGCTGGGCCCGGATCCTGGCGTACGAGCCTCCCAACCGCGTTGTGTTCAGCTGGGACATCAGCCCCCAGTGGCGCCTTGAAGCCGATCTCGCGAAGACCAGCGAAGTCGAGGTGCGTTTCACCTCTGAGGCTCCGAGGCGCACGCGGCTCGACCTCGAGCATCGCAGCCTCGAGCGGCACGGCGACGGTTGGGAGGACGTGCGCGACGGTGTCGCGTCGGACGGTGGTTGGCCGCTGTATCTGCGGGGGTACGCGGAGCAACTGACGAAGGATGTCTGAGGGCGGCGAGCGGAGGCGCGGGTGATTGTGCCCGCGCCCGTCGACCAGCCAGTCAAGACATTGGCGCGGTCCCATCGAGCGTACTGAAGAGCCGCTGCCGCATGCTCGTTGACGGGCCAGAGAGCCGGCTGCCCGCAGCGCCACAAGCGGCCAGCGGCAGCAGTATTATCCCGAACAGCGCCACCGGGAGGCAGCGAGGGGCGAGGCCGGAAGTTGTGCGCGCGGAGGCCAGCGGCGGTCTCCGGCGGAACAGCGCAACCGAACGCAACCGAGGTGAACGCTCGCCGCAGGTACTTGCCCCCTCGCCTGCGGTTCGGCTGCCACGGCCGCTGTACCCGGTTTCGTTGAGGCGCGATCAAAGGCGACCCCGATGCCCATCGACGTCATGACCGAGCGGATCATCCACCAGCCACGGGACCGCGTGGCTGCGTATGCCGGCGACCCGACGAACGCACCCGTGTGGTACGCGAACATCGAGTCGGTGGAGTGGCAGACGCCGCCCCCGATGCGCGTGGGGTCCAAGTTGGGTTTCGTCGCTCACTTCCTCGGCCGCCGCCTCTTCTACACCTATGAGATCGTCGACTATGTCCCCGGCGAGCGGATGGTGATGCGTACTGAACAAGGGCCGTTTCCCATGGAGACGACGTACGAGTGGCACGCCGTTGATGACGGCACACGCATGACCCTGCGCAACCGCGGCGAACCGGCCGGCTTTTCCAAGCTGTTCGCCCCGTTTCTACCGTTGGCAATGCGGCGCGCCACGCGTAAGGACTTAGCGAGGCTGCAGACGCTGCTCGAAGACCGTGACCGCTAGGACTGCCGCCCAGGCGAGGTGGCGGCGCCGGACGGGTTGATGAGTCGACTTGAAGCTTCGTCTTGGCGCCTCGGAGGGGCCATTTCTCTACCCGGCCCCTGGAGCCCGCGTGACGGGCGTGGGAACTGGCTCCGTAACCGGACACGAGGTTCGACCAGGCGTCACGCGCGCGGATTCCCCCTGCTCTTCGTCGATGGCCCGCGACGAGGCGATGGCGCGCTGCTCGATGCGAGTACCTCGGGCGAGGGTGGACGCTCGGCGTGTCCCCGGCCAAGCCAATCTGCCGCGCGGCCTCCTCCTGCGTGATGCGATCGGCGGGATAGGCGACGGCGACACGGCTGATGCGAGTTCGCGCGACCGATCCAGATCTGGAGGGCCGACTACGACCCCGGCATGAGCAGCCCCGAGGGCTTTCAAGAGTGTGACAAGCGGCCTCTGAGCGGTCGAACGGGACTGAGCGTCCCCCATCCGTCCGGTAGGCTCCGAGCGTGACATCGATCCGGATCGTTCGGTTGCGCACCCTCGCTTCCGGCGTGCTCGGGAGCGCGCCGTGGGCCTTTCTCGCGATCTTCGTGTTCTTCCTGGCGGTCCGCTGGCCGTTCCGGGCGGACTACCTGGTCAACTGGGACGCCGTGCAGTTCGCACTGGCCGTCACGGACTTTCGGATCGAGGCGCATCAGCCGCACCCGCCGGGGTACATCGGGTACATCGCGCTGGCCCGCGCCATCAGCACGGTTGTCAGCGATGTCCCCGCCGCGCTCACGCTGATCAGCGTCGTCTCGTCTGCCCTGGCGCCGGCGGCGTTCTTTCTGCTCGCGCGCCGGCTGTTCACGGTCCGGCACGCGCTGGTCGCCACACTGCTGTTCGGCTTCTCGCCGCTCCTCTGGTACTACGGCAACGTGGCGCTCACCTACGCGCCCGAGGTCGCGCTGGTCCTCCTCTTTGTGTGGAGCGCGCATCGCGCCGCCACCGAGGGACAGGTGCGCGACCTGCTGCTGGCGACGCTGCTCCTCGCGCTCCTGGGCGCTGTCCGTCAGAGCGCCATGGTGCTCACGGGAGGCGTCTGGCTGGTCGCGGCGTTCGCCTTCCCGTGGCGCACCCGATTCCTGGCCGGGGCGGCGCTCGCCGCCTGCATCGCCGCGTGGGCGGTGCCTCTGCTCTGGCTCGCCGGCGGGCTCGAGGCGTACCTGCACGAGTCAGCCGCGTTGGCCGAAGCCGCCGGGGCACGCACCTCGGTGTTCACCTCGCCGATCTCGGGCGTCGGGCGGAACCTGGGCATCATGCTCGCTGGTGTCATCGTAGGGCTGCACGTCGCGCCGGCGATCATCGCCTTCGCGCACGTTCGCTACGGGAACGCGTGGGCGCTGCTGGGGCGGCGCGAGCGCTGGCTGCTGGCCGCCTGGGCGGTCCCGTCCCTGGTCGTCTTCGTGCTCGGCCACACGGGGCAGCTAGGGTACGTGCTACTGGTCCTGCCGGTCGCCTTCATCTGGCTGGGGGCCACGTTCGCTCTGATCGACCGATCGAGCGAGGCACGGCCGAGATTGCCCGTTCGGGCGCTCCGCACGGTCCCGCCGTTGTTCGGCTCCATGGCCGCGCTCCTGATCGTCTCGGTCGTCGTGAACTTCACGCTGCCGCGCATGGTCTACGGCTTCGCCACGTCCGGCCTCGGCCGCGCGGCGCAGCACGAGATGGCCGGCGCTCCGGCCGACAACCCGGCATCCGAGTACTTCGCCGACCATCCGGCGCAGTCTCCGCTGGCGGCGGCGGCGCGTCAGTACAGCATCCGAGACAACGACAGGTACTGGAGCGACGTCATCCAGTACCTGGGCCGGCTGGACCCCGACAAGGTCGTGATCCTCGCGAGTACCGGCGGCCCCCTCATGAGCGGCAGCTTCCGGCACGTGGGCTACTACCTGCCCGAGCACCGGGTGTACGGCATCGGTCTCGATGCCGAGGGAATCTACGGGCAGCTCTTCGTGGCCGCGGGTGGCCAGAGCACGTACAGCATGGAGAACATGCAGCGGGCGCACGAGCGACTGTGGCTCCCGAGCGGCGCGCGCTGGATCGCGATCCCGGATGGCGATCTGGCTTCGCTACTCAGCCCCGGGCTGCATCGACGGGACATCGAGATGGACTCGGGCGCGACCATCACGCTGGTGCGGGTCGATGAGCACCGCATCGTGATGTTCGAGGAAGCGAGCGACGGAGAGGTCCAGATCGTCATCCGGTGAGCGGTACCGGCCCGGTCACGACGGCCGGCTGTTGAGTTCGTCGACCACCAGCAGCGTGTCCCCGATGGCGAAGAAGTCCACGGCAATGATGTTGGGGGCCATGTCGCGCTCCTCCCGGCACTCCTCCACGCGCTCGAGCAGGACGCGTTGCCGGTTCACCATGGCCGCCCGGGCACGATCGGGCGGAAATGACGAGATCCAGTGGTTGATCATCAGCATCGACGCGTTGCGGTGACCGCGGTTCGGACGGCACGAGAAGTCGGACGCGGCCCGGAAGTTGAACGGCGTGTCCTGCACGTAGGTCCCGAAGGGGAGATACCAGTCGAACGTCCCTCCCTCGTTGTCGGCGAACACGATCACGCGTTCGTCACGCTCGATCAGCTCCCGTAGCGTCGGCCATTCATCGTCGCCGTCCGGCCGGTAGACCAGCGACAGGAGACCGCTGGCCTCGAATGCCGCGCGCGTGTCCTCCGGCGTGATGTAGTCCTCGATGCTCAGGATGACGACCTCGTTGGGCTGCGCCCGCAGGAATCGATTGATGTTCGCGAGGGCCTGCTCGAGGGGGACCGCGCCGAGGCCGCACGCGGCATGGCAAAGGAACGACCCGGGGCGCGGAGGATCGACCTCGAGCAGGAGGTCGAGCAGCGCCTGCTGGTGTTCCTCGGTGAGCTCGTCTCGGAATGGTAGGAACGGGTGCTTACTCTCCCAGTAGTGGGTGTCCAGCAGGAGCGCGCGGTAGCCGGCCTCCAGTTGGGCCGAAATGGCTGGGTCGTGGTGGGGGAAGATCCACCCGCGTGCCGCGGACGCCATCGAGTTGTGCGTGCCGGCGAAGACGACTTCGTCCACGCGCCGGTCGCACAGCTGGTAATGGCCGTTGCAGCGCATCAGTTCGGGGTCGGATGTCGCTGTCCGCAGTTCCGCGAAGGCGACGAGCAGCAGGGCCGCGGCGACCGCACCGATGACGGTAGCCACCCGCCAGCCTCGCCGGCGGAGCAGCCTGACCGAGGCGTGCGCACGCCTCAGCCCCCATCGCCAGGCCAGCAGGATCCCGCCCAGCACCACGAGCATGATCAGGGCCGGGATCGCGGTCGACCGGATGCTCGCGGCCAGCTGAGACGCGACGTCCTCGAAGACGATCTCCAGGGAGGGCGAGAAGTCGTCCGGCAGGCCGCTCAGTGCCCTGTCCGTCGCCGCGTCGAACGCCATCAGCGCCGCGATGAGTGTGAGGGTACCCAGCACGGCGGCGCCGACGAGCGAGCCGCCCACCCAGCGCAGCGAGGAGCGGCGTTGCCTCGCCAGGATCCAGAGGAGCCCGGCCAGCGACGCGAGCGCCGCGACCGACGAACCGATCGCAAGGGGGCGGCCGAGGGCCTGGCCGACCGACCGGGCGTCGGCCAGCGACTGGGAGATCGTGCCTGGGGGCTGCTCCGCGAGCACCTCGAAGGACCGCACGAGGTCGAGGCGGTAGCCGCTCTCCAAGTGCTCCCGCCAGAGGCCGGCCGCTTCCCGGAGGCGAGGACTGAGGTAGCTCGGGACGGCGAGCGCCAGCGCCTCCCGGGCATCGCCCACGAGCAGCGCCGCGGCGATCTGCTCTCGGGTCCCGGGCGATACGGGCCCTGGCGCGCCCGCCAGCATCAGCACCGCCAGGGCGTTCGCCTCGGTCGGGGTGGTCACCTGGAGTGAAGGGACGTTGTCCGGGAGCCTGCCTTCCCGGAGGCCGGTCAGCCGGTCGTTCGTCTCGCGGCGAAACTCCCCCACCGACTGCACATTCTCTTCGGGCGTGGTGGCCACCAGGCCGGCGACGTAGGCGTTGATGAAGGAGACGATGCTCTGGTCCACGCCTCGCAGGTCGATCTGAGGGCGCCACGCGTCCGTCTCGCCTCGCAGGTAGCGCTCCCACTCGTGCGCGGCCGTCTCGGCATAGCCGCGGATGGCGTCGGGTGGCAGGATGAGGCGGAGCACCGACACCAGGAGCGGCCGCGCCGAGGGGACGTTTCCCAGCAGCGGGTCAACGGCCTCGGCAAGCGTTGGGTCCGCCAGGATCTGCTGGTAGAAGCGGTCGTAGACACGCTGCTCCTCCAGGGCCTGGAGGTAGAAGAGGTCGTCCGTCACCTGGTGACGCACGACGTGCGAGACCCCGTAGAGCACGATGGCGACGGCCAGAACACCCGCGAGGACTGCCGGTACGGTCACCGAGCCGGCGAGCGCTTGCCACCCGCTCCGTCGCTCCGCCGGCGATGAAGTTCGGGTCATGCTCTCCAGTATGGAAGGTCGGCGTGCCACAGGGCGTAGCCAGCGGCCGGAGCCCACGTGTGCCGCCGGCTTGCCTCTACCGTTGGAACCCGAGGACCAGCAGCGCGGTCACGGCGAAGAGCAGCACCGACACCCGCATGCCTGCATCGCTCAAGATCATCTCGTCGGCGTTCCGCTCGGGGTATCGCTCTGCGATCAGGCGGTAGCGGAAGAAGCCGTAGAGCACGAAGGGCAGTGTCAGCAACATCGAGTTGTCGTCCGGCAGGTTCTCCGCGGTCACCGTGTAGAGCGCGTACGACACGATGGCCGACGCCCCGGCCACCGCGGACATCTGGTCGAGTGACGCGAGGCTGTACTCCCTCAGTACATCGCGATGGCCGGCCTGGGAGAGCGTGAGTTCCTGGCGCCGCTTGGCCACCGCGATGTACAGCGCACCGAGCAGGGTGCACACGACGAGCCACGACGAAATCGGTACCGCAATTACGACGCCGCCCGCCACCGCTCGAAGCCCGAAGCCTGACGCGATCGTCAGCACATCCACGATCACGAGGTGCTTCAACAGCAGCGAATACGTGGCGGTCAGCGCCGCGTATGCAAGGGCGACCAGGCCAAACTGCCAGCTCAGCAGGAACGAGAGCAGCACGCCACCTGTGACGAGGACGATGCCCGCGGACATTGCCAGCTGCACGGTGATCCGCCCGGCGGCGACCGGGCGCAGCCGCTTTCGGGGGTGCATGCGGTCTTGCTCAGCATCGAGGGCGTCGTTGACCAGGTAGGAGCCGGAGGAGATCACGTTGAAGAGCACGAATCCGGCGCTGGCAAGCAGGAGGAGCGGCAACCACCCTTCCGGCTCCCGCCATGCCCAGGCACTACCAGCGGAGAAGACGAACGCGGCGTAGAGGAGCAGGTTCTTCTGCCATTGCAGCGGCCGCGCGGCAACGATGAGGTCCCGGAGCAGTCCAGGACCGAATCCGGCGCGGCGCGCGACGAGCAGCGAACTGGCTTGTGGTTCGTCGGGGTACATCAGGTGTTCACACTCCCACCTCCAACCGTATCAACCGCCGCCTAGCCGTCTTCCCCCAGAACTGAGGTAATGCTGACGACACACGAGGCTCGGGAGCGCCCACCGGCTGGCCACAGGCGACCGTGCTCGCCACCGCCGCTTACGATGAAGAGGTGCTTGAGCGGACCTCGTGGAAGACGTTGCGCGCACGCATCGAGGCGCTGCCGCCGATCGCACGCCAGTTCGTGGCGTACGGCACCGTCGGTGCCCTGACGACTTCGCTCGACGCGGGGCTGTTCGCGGTCGCGGTCGCGGTGCTCGACCTGCGCGAGGGCGCCGCCCCGACCATCGCGTCTACGGCGTCGTACATGGTGGCGGCGGCGGTGGCGTACGTCCTGAACTCCCGCGTCGCCTTCCGCGAGCAACACCAGGGTGACTCCCTGGCCACGCTCGTTCGGTTCGCCCTCACGTTCGCGACGAGCGCGCTCCTGGCCGCCGGGGTCTTTGCACTCGGTCATAGCCTGCTGGGGAGCTCCGGCCTGGCGCTGATGACGGCGAAGGGCGCCGCGATCGTGACGATCATCCTCTGGAACTTCACCCTCCTCCGGCTCTGGGTCTTCCGCGTCCGTACCGGCGTGGCACCGTCAACTCGAGGTCCCAATGCCGGGTGAGGAGGCGGCGGCCGGTTCAGCGCCTCAGCTCCTGACCGGCTGGGGGCGCACCAGCCCCTCGGCCTGCGATGTCGTCCATCCGCAACACGCAGCCGAGGTACGGGCAGCACTACAGACCGCGCCACCGCGGGGCGGGATTGCGCGCGGCCTCGGGCGCAGCTACGGGGACGCGGCGCAGAACGGCGGCGGCCTCGTCCTCGACTGCACCGGCCTCCGATCGATCGGGTCGGTCTCGGGTGAGGGGCTAGTCACAGTCGGGGGCGGCGCCCCGCTCGATGACCTGTCGCAGGCCGTCGTGCCGCAGGGCTGGTTTATCCCGGTCAGCCCGGGCACCCGCTTCGTGACGGTCGGCGGCGCTATCGCCGCCGACGTGCACGGAAAGAACCATCATCGCGACGGGTCATTCTGCCGCCACGTGACCTCGATGACCCTCGCGCTGCCCTCGGGCGAGGTCTGCACCGTCACTCCCGAGGACGGCGCGGAGCTGTTCTGGGCGACCGCTGGGGGCATGGGTCTCACCGGCGTGGTCGTCCAGGCGACCATCCGGCTGTTGCCGGTCCAGTCGCGCTTTCTCCTGGTCGACACCAACCGCACTCGCGACCTCGACGAGACCATGGCCTTGATGGAGCAGGGGGACGAGGCGTACCGGTACTCGGTCGCCTGGCTCGACCTCACGAGCCGGCGTTCGCCCGGTCGAGGTGTCCTGACGCGCGGCGATCACGCCCCGGCGACCGCGCTGCCGGCATCGTCGCGGTCGAGGGCCCTCGACTACCGACCGCGCACGCGACTCGCGGCGCCTCCGTGGGCGCCGCCGTGGCTGGTCAACCGGCTCAGCGTGCGTACGTTCAATGAGGTGTGGTTCCGGAAGGCGCCCGCGGAGCGGCGCGCGGAACTACAGAGCATCGAGGCGTTCTTCTACCCCCTCGATGCCGCGGCCGCGTGGAATCGGGTCTACGGCCGCCGCGGGTTCCTCCAGTACCAGTGTGTCGTCCCGTTCGGCGCGGAGGAGACACTCCGCCACATCGTGAGCAAGCTGGCGGCCGCGCCGGCGGCGCCGGCGCTCACCGTGCTGAAACGCTTCGGCGAGGCTTCGCCTAGCCCCCTGAGCTTCCCGATACCGGGTTGGACCCTGGCGGTCGACTTCCCCGCCGCCCGAGGCTCGGGACTCGACGCCGTCCTCGACGAGTGCGACCGGTTGGTGGTGGACGCCGGCGGGCGCGTCTACCTGGCGAAGGATGCGCGGATGCGGCAGGACCTGCTTCGGTTGATGTATCCGCACCTGGACGAGTGGCGCAAGATCGTCCGTCGAGTCGATCCCCATCGGCGGCTCGCCTCAGACCTCGACCGCAGGTTGGACCTCACCGGCACGCGGAGAGCGAGGAAGCAAGGGTGACGGACGCCCTGGGACGCGCTCGTTCCGTGCTGGTGCTCGGAGGGGGCTCCGACATCGGGCTGGCGATCGCCGGACGGCTGGTCGCGCGCGGCACCCGTAGAGTCGTGCTGGCAGGACGCCACCCCCAGGCGATGGCCGAGCGGGCGCGGGACCTGCAGGTTGCCGGGGCTGACGTCGCCACGATCCCCTTCGACGCCGCCGACATCGGCGCCCACGAGAAGACGATCGCCGCCGCGTTCGCCGACTTCGGGGACTTCGATGTCGTCGTGCTCGCCTTTGGTGTCCTCGGAGACCAGTCAGCGTTCGAGCAAGAGCCCGCCGCCGCGGGTCTCGCGGTCGTCGTCAACTACGCCGGCGCCGTGTCCGCCGGCCTCGCCGTAGCGAAACAGCTTCGCGCCCAGGGACGAGGACGGCTGGTCGTGCTCTCCTCGGTCGCCGGTCAACGCGCGCGACGCGACAATTTCGTCTATGGCTCATCGAAGGCCGGCCTGGACGCCTTCGCCCTCGGACTCTCGGAGGCGCTCCGTGGAAGCGGCGCCGGTGTACTCATCGTCCGGCCGGGCTTCGTGCGCACGAAGATGACCGCCGGGCGCCCTCCCGCACCGTTCACCTCGAGCTCCGAGGACGTCGCGGCCGCCGTCGAGGACGCGCTCGACCGCGAAGCGACGGCGGTCTGGGTGCCCGCGAAGCTGCGGTGGGTCTTCCTCGTGTTGCGGCTGCTGCCACAGCCGCTCTTCCGCCGGGTCGCGGCTCGTAGCGCCCGAGGGGAGCACCAGTAGCCGCCAACCGCGGTCTAAATGACGGTAGATGACGGAGGAGACGATGGCCGAGAAGCCTGCCGCCAGGAAGGCGGCTGCCTCGAAGGGTACGTCGAACACGGAAGTGGTGCTCTTGTCGGGGGGCAATCCACAGATCGCGAAGGGTGACGGGGATGCGCCGGTGCAGGCGTACATTGCGGCGATGCCGGACTGGAAGAGCGATGTGGGCCGCCAGATCGACGCGCTGATCGAGCGCGCGGTGCCGAAGGTGCAGAAGGCGGTGCGGTGGAACTCGCCATTCTATGGAGTCGAGGGGAACGGGTGGTTCCTCAGCCTGCACTGCTTCACCAAGTACGTGCAGGTGACGTTCCTGAACGGGACGTCGCTGACGCCGATGCCACCGAAGGAGTCGAAGCACCCCAGTGTGCGGTACCTCGATATCCGCCAGGACGAGGTGATCGACGCGAAGCGCCTCACGTCGTGGGTGAAGCAGGCGAGCACGTTGCCGGGCGACCCGCTGTTCTAGCCGACCCCACCTATCGACATACAGGCGAGCGTTCCATTCGCCCATGCCGACACCGCTCCCCTCGCTCGACTCATCGAGGGCCCGCGCCCAGTCGCTGGAGCCGGTCACGGCAGCGGGCTAGGCGCCGTGAGGCTCGGCCCGTCCCGTGCCCAGCACGAGCCAGACCACCATCAGTATGATCAGCGCCTGCTCGGTCACCGCCGCCATCTTGAGGGTGATCAGCTCCGCCCAGAAGGCGAAGAACACGGGCTGACTGGCGAGGTACAGCCACAGTGCCTTCGAGATCGCTGGACTCCGGGCCCACGTGCGCACAATCGCCCACACGCCGATCCCGACCATGGCCACGTGCGTCAACACGAATAGCACTGATGGAAAGTCTTCTAGGAATTCGCCGAATGGCATGAGCGGCTCCTGACCGTTGTTGTGGCTAGCTGGCCGCGCCGGCCGCCTGGATCGCTTGCACGTCAGCCGTCGTCAGCGAGTTCCCACCGATCCCCCAGTCGCCACTGCGGACCTCCTCAATGACGACCCACGTGACGGCGCGCATCGACTCGCCCTCAATCGCCACCATCGACTCAGTGATGCTGCCGATCATTTGTTGCTTCTGCGCCGACGAGAAGACGCCCTCGATGACCTTCACCTGTACCAGTGGCACTGCGACCTCCGTTGTTCCCACCGCTATGACTGAGAAGAACGTACGCGGACGCGCAGCGCCTTCCCATCCGGAAGGCTCGGCATCTTGAGAGGCCTGAGAGTGGGTTGGTGCCCGGCCGGGTGAGTAGAACTACTCAGCTCGACAGGCGATCAAGGTAGAGGGACCGCGACGGGACGGGTGCCGTCTTACAGCAGCCGATGCGTGGCGCCGTATATGGCCGCCGCCGTTCTGTTCGTTGATCCAGTCTTCGCCAGGATGTTCTTGACGTGGTTGCCGACTGTGCGGACGGAGATCACCAGCTCGTCCGCGATCTGGCGATCGGTCTTTCCTTCCGCGACCAGCCGCAGCACCTCGACCTCGCGTGGAGTCAGGTCCGCCCCATCCTCAAGCGCGGCCTCTCCCGGCGTCTCCCGCGCATGGTCGGTGGCGTCATCTTCGTGGAGGAACCGGTTCAGCTTCTCGCGGAACACCGCCCAGGCGGGCTCGCTCTCGAGCAAGATGTGGTTCCGGCTCTCGAGGGCGGCGAACCTCGCGTTCGGCATCGACGCCGCAATCTGCCGTCCCTCGTCAAACGGGATGCGTGCATCGTGGCGGCTGTGGAATATCAGCGTCGGCGCGTCCACCTGCGACAGTCGCTCCGTCACATCGATGTTCCCGACCTCGATCTGGAACTGCATCGCATTCTCGGGTGAGGATGACATCTGCTGGAGCTCGTTGAACCAGTTCATCTGCTCAAGCGATGCGTCGGGCATGAACTGGGACGTAAAGAGCTGCCGGTAGGCCGGGTTCTCGCCGCCCCATCCGCGCTTGATCAGCGCGAGGATCGCCTGGTGCTCCTCTTCGGCGCCACGCTTCGCCCAGCCCCTGGCAAACGCGCCATAGAGCAGCAGCCGGCGCACGCGTTCGGGGTGCCGCGCGGCGTACTCGATGGCCACAGCACCGCCCTGTGACATGCCGAGCAAATCGAACCGCTCGACCTCCAGCGTATCGACGACGCACTCGAGGTCGCTCACCCAACTCTCGAAGGTCATTTCGGGCACGACCCAGTCCGAGAGTCCACACCCTCGTTGATCGAAGCGGATGAACCGGCGTTGCGACGAGAGCTCGGCCCACCAGTGCCCCCAGACCGGGCTGGTGATATCCATCCCCGCATGGCTCAGCCAGTTGGGTGCCTTGACCAGAGGCTGGCCGGCTCCGAGGCCGCTCGTACAGATGCGCACACCGTCCGGCATCGTGACGAACCGCAGCTCCTGATCCATCAGCGAAGTCCGTCCGGCGTGCACGAGCACTGCTCGATCGAGAGTCAGATCCCACGCCGTATGCATGCCTGGGGCGGTCGGTCTGCCGATCGCGGGATATCGTTGCGTGCCTTGTCGCGAGGGGAGGGGGTCCTGCTGAGCACGGCCGTCCCCGTGGCGGCCGCCCGTCCGGCGCCGGCGACGGGACCCGACGCCTCTGCCCCACGGAGCTGAGAGCGTATCAGCATTGCCATCGAGCGCGCCGCCAGCACCGAGGTGGACGACCCTTACCACTCTGAAGGGTAGGAAGGTCTCCAACAGGAAGGTCCAGCGGCAGCGTCAACACCCACGCAAGCGGCGCGTCTCGCACGATCCCTGCAGGATTCGCACCGTGCTCGGCGCAACCCCGCTCAGCAGTGTGGACCAGACGCGCCCGCCGCGCCGCGCGCGTTCTCGCTGCTCGTCACCGTAGCCTCACCATGGTGGTGATGGTCGGGACATCGACAGAGTCGCCCCGGCCATCACCGCCACTCGCTACGGGTTCCAGATCGGCGTAAAGCCGTCGGCTCCGGGGCGGTTGTCCGCTGCGGGGCCGCCGATCTCGTTGAGGGCGTTCATGTTCGCGTGCATGCCCGCCTGGTTGTTCCCGGGGATGAACGTCGCGCCGCCACCGGGATACGGGCCCGCTTCTCTGCCGGGAGCACCAATGGCGCCTTCGCCAACGACCGGGCAGAGGAACGCGTCCGGGTTGCCGTTGTCCTGATCGGCGAACGCGACCCCGGTTCCGGCGAGCGTGATAGCTGCCGCCCCCAGCGCCGCTGCCAATACCTTCCGCATCTCCACTCCCTCCATCTCGGCTCAGATGGCAGCCAGGAAGAACCTAGGCGGGCTTCAGCAGGAAGTGATTACGTGGATTGCCAGCTCGACTCACCGTGCCCGCAACGCCTGCTGACGCGTGCCGGGTCGTCTGAGGCCTCGTCGACGCGCCCCACGAAGAATGCGAGTCGAGGACCGCACCGGCGGTGCCGCGGACCGGCTACGGGGCGCCTCGGCCGCCGCGTTGGTCCGTTTCGTTGGCGCCAGCAACCTCGATTGAGGGACCGCCCGCTATCGACGAGCTCGATCAGGGCCCACAACCGGGAACCTGTAGCGCCGCGGTAACAGCTCACACGGCGAGTATTGCAATTCAATCGCACCGCGCGGTGATTGCCGCTCGGACGCGGGCGCCTACCGCGTGACCTCTCCATGCTCCCGAGGAGCTTGCGCTTCCAACTGCTGTTGAGCGTCGGCTCGGACCATTGGGCCGCTCCATGCCAGGCCCCTTCCGCGCGACCGCAGTCCAGCCCTCCCGCCGCGGAGCATGTCAGCATCCAGACAGGAGCCTTCATGAACGCGAGTCGTCTTCTCGCGCCCTGCCTCGTCGCCCTCATCGCGGTAGCGCTCATGGCCGCGTGCGCGGACAACGCGTCCGGACCGGACGCGCCGGGCGCCGATGGTGCGGAGGTGGGCAGCTCTGCTGAGTCGACGGCGACCGCCGCGACCGGCGCGTGCAACGACGATGGCAGTGGCCCCTCGTGTGACTGGCAGCCAACGGACAACGGACTGATCGTCCGTGTCTCGGGCGAGACGTTCGGTACGGACGAGGTACTCGTCGAGTACTCGAATGAGGACGCCGGCCGGTTCCAGACGCGACCGGTGAGTGTGCAGGACGGGGTGTACGAGGTCCCCGTTGCGCGGCTTCGCCCAGAGACCAGCTACGACTTCCAGGTGCTGGGAGTGTCCGAGTCGGGCGAGACCTTGCCCGGCCCCAACGGGACCTTCACGACGGGGTCGCTGCCACCTGGCCTACAGCGCGCGGAGGTCGAGGTCATCACGGGGAAATCGACGAGTGAGCTGACGTTCATGGACCTCAACGCGCACGAGTTTGAGGGGCACCCGTCGTTCTTTGGGCTGGTCGCGATCGACGGGGACGGCGAGATCGTCTGGTACGTCGAGACCGGTGAGACGAACGCGATGGCCCAAAAGCCGGACGGCAACATCGTGTTCCTCGACTACGCCTCGGGCCTGCGCGAGATCACGCCCCTCGGGGAAGAGGTGGCGTTCGTGGACTCACCCTGCAACCCGATCGTCTTTCACCACGAGGTGGAAGTATTGCCGGACGGGCGCATCCTGACGCTCTCGTTCGACGTGGTCGACGCCTTCGACGACCCCTCGCGGCTACAGGTCGCCGACACAATCTGGGCGTGGGACCAGTCGAAGGGCTCTGTCGGGAAAGTGTGGTCGCTGCTCGATGTCGAGGATCCGCTCATGAACCGCACAGAATCCTCGGGCCTCGACGAGGAGGGGTTCATGTGGCGGGGATGCAACAGCAGCCTGCCCACGGAGGACTGGAGCCACGGGAACGCGGTGAAGGCGGCGCCCGACGGCAGCATGATCGTTTCGTCGCGCCACCTCAATCAGGTGCACTCGATTACCTCCGACTTCGAGGGACTGAACTGGCGGCTCGGTGGTCACGGGAGTGACTTTACGTTTCCCGAGCCCAGCGATCAGTTCTACCACCAGCACACAGCGTCGCAGCTGCCGAACGGCAACGTCCTGCTGTTCGACAATGGGAACAGCCGGCCGGACGAGGAGGGCGGTGAGTACTCGCGGGCGCTGGAGCTGGAGCTCGACTTCGAGAGCGGGACAGCGCGCAAGGTGTGGGAGTACGCGGGCGACCCGACGCTCTACGCCGAGTGCTGCTCGAGCACAGAGCGGCTGGAGAACGGGAACACGCTCATCGTCTTCGGCTCGAACATGCAGGAGGACGTCTGCTGCCGTGTCCACACGATCGTGGAGGCGACACCGGGACAGGAGGCGGCCTGGCGAGTGGAGGTCAAGGCCCCCGGCCAGAATGTGCTGTACCGCGTCTACTCAGGCGACTCCATCCTGGGTGAACGACACCTCCCCGCTTAGCCAGGAGCAGTCGTCTGCTACACGGGGATTCTGCCGGCCGGGCTGATCATGGCGGTGTCCAGAAGGGCTACGTCGACGGCGCTCGTGGCCCTTCGCCGTGTCGAGCGTTCCTCTTCGAACTCGAAGACACCGCGTTCCATCGGTCGGTGGCGAATCCCGCCGCACGTCATGTCCCGTCAGCCGCGATCAGCGGTCCACCCGAGTATCGGGCTGATTCGACCACTGCAGGTACGACCCGGCGTACGTTGTCGCACGACTGTAACCAAGCACCTGCAACACGAGGGCACCGAGCGCGCCGCGCGCCCCACCCTGGCAGTAGCCGGCAACCTGCTTGTCCGGCGTAATCCCGCGCGCCGCGAGCATCTCGCGCAGTTCGTCGGCGGGTTTCAGCGTCCGCGTGTCCGGGTCGAGCAACTCAACCCAGTCGAGGTGCGCGGCCCCCGGTAGGTGGCCCAGCCGCGTGACCGTGCCGAAGGCGGCGCTCCTCTCGCCTTCGTACTCATCGAGTGACCGCGTGTCCCAGAACACGAAGTCGTCGCGGTCCACCGCCGCCTTCGCCTGATCGAGCGAGCAGTACACCGCCTCGACCGGCCTCGCCACATGGGCCGTCGGGGATACTGCGGGAACTGTCTTCGTGAGTGGCCGCCCCTCCGCCTGCCACTTCGTGATGCCGCCATCGAGGATGCGCACGTCCTGATGGCCGTAGTAGAGGAACGCCCACGCGACCATGCCCATCCGCTGACTTGGCGTGTCGTAGACGACGACGGTCTGGTCGTTGCCGATGCCCAGCGCGCTGGCGATCCGCGCGAACTCCTCGGGCGGCGCCATGTCGTTGTTCTCGGCGCGTGGGATGCCGCCAAAGCCGTCCAGGTTCACAGCGCCGGCGATGTGGCCCTCGGCATACTCCTGGGCAGCGCGGGCGTCGACGATGCGTACCTGCGGATCGTCGAGCCCGCTCGCGAGCCACTCGGTGTCGGCGAGGAGTTCGGGGCGTGCGTAGCCACGTTCGGAGATAGATGGACTCACTGGATGCTCCATTCGTTCGCGAGGTAGGGCTGTTCGCAGGCTTGCGCCGGCAGTGCTAGTGCGGCTGGAACAGCTCCACCGGGTTCCCGGACGGGTCGTCGACAACGACCTGCTTGCCGCCCTGACCCGTAATGATCTCGCTTCGGAGGCTCGCGCCAGCCGCCTTCAGTCTGGCTGCGGTGGCCTCGATGTCGGGCACCTCGATCTGGAAGCGGAGCCAGCCTCCCGGTGTTGGCGCGCGGCCGTCCGGCATCGATTGGCCGGCGCCGCCTCCGCCGCCCGGCTTGTTGAGCAGCAAGCGCAGCTCACCTCGCGAGAGGCTGGCGAACCCAGGCCCCGGGTGCATATCGACCTTGAAGTCGAGCAAGTCGGTGTAGAACGGGATGGCGGCGTCGACGTCGTCGACGATGTAGCGGACCGACACTGGCATGTTCAGACCTCCGTTGGTTCTCCTCGGGCAGCGGTTCTCCGTTTCTCAGGTTCCACCTAGTGGAGCCTCCCCGTACGCGTCCTCGACCTCCGCGCGCCGGTCCGCCCACGCCGGGACGGGCGACCCGTCGAGGTGGGCGGCGAGGCGGTCGAGGTAGGCGTGCCAGCCCGCGCGGCCGCCCGTCGCGCCGGGGGTCACGCTCCTTCGATGCGTAAACCGCAGTATGGTCCCGCCTGCGGCGGGCTCGAGTTCGTAGCGCACCACCGATACGTCGAGCCCGGGCTGGAGCCACTCGTGCTCGAGCACGCGTGGCGGGTCCCACTCGAGGATCCGGCCCGTCATCACCCGCTGGAGTTCGGATCGGCCCTCCGGGCCGGTGCGAATCGAGACGTCACCGCCCGCGCGGGGCTCCACTGTGCCCGGGCCCAGCCAGGCCGCGAGCTGGTCGGATTCCGTCAGCGCGGCCCAGACGGCCTCCACGGGATGGACAAGCCGGCGCTGGAAGGCGATCACGGCGATCTCGCCGGTTGTCACCAGCGTCCCGTCGGCGCGGCTCACTTCGCCTCCTCCGCTCCCGTGCGCCGTGTCCTCGAGTCGAGGTGGCGTTCGAGGTCGTCGAGCCGTTCCCCCCAGAACCGCCGGTAGGTATCGAGCCAGCGGTCGAGTTCGGCCAGGGCGGCGGGCCGCAGTGAATAGACCCGCCGCGTCCCATCGGGCCGGACATCGACCAGCTGCGACTCACGGAGGATGCGCAGATGGCGGGACACGGCCGGCTGCGTCAGCCCCGGGAACGCGGCGACGAGCTCGCCGGCAGACCGCTCGCTCCGCGCGAGGAGATCCAGGACAGAGCGCCGCGTCGGCTCTGCCACGGCTTCGAATACGTCCATGGGAAGGACTATAACGCCACGCGTATATAATCGCAACATCATAGATGACCCTCGCGTCGGTTTCGCGCCGCGCAGTTCGTCTCGGACGACGGGGTCGCCACGGGCGGCCGCAGCTCGGACGATCGCGGTGAACTCTGGACCCGCCGAGTCGTGGCGGCGGGGTGAAGCGGATGCTCGCACTCATCGAGTCCTCCCGTCGTTCGTCGGGCCGAGCGTCAGAACGCGACGAGCGCCTGCCCGCCGGCCGCGGTCGCCACGACCACGAGCCACGGCGGCAACCGCCACACCTGGAGCAGCCCAAAGGCGGCCAGCGCGAGCGCGAAGTCCTTGGGCTCGAAGACCGCGCTCGTGAACACCGGGTCGTAGAGCGCCGCGGCGAGGATGCCGACGACCGCCGCGTTGATGCCACGCAGCGCCGCCTGGAAGGCGCCGCGCCTCCGCAGCACGTCCCACAGCGGCAGCGTGCCCGCCACCAGCAGGAACGACGGCGCGAAGATGGCGACGAGCGCGATGCCGGCGCCGAGCCAGCCGTTCGGGGCCGGCCCGGAGACCGCACCGAGGTAGGCGGCGAAGGTGAAGAGCGGCCCAGGCACCGCCTGCGCGGCGCCGTAACCGGCGATGAAGTCCTCGCGGCTCACCCACTCGGGCACGACCTCCGCCTGGATGAGCGGCAGCACGACGTGGCCGCCGCCGAACACCAGCGAGCCGACGCGGTAGAAGGAGTCGAAGAGCGCGAGCGCTTGCGCCTCCACGAACTGTCGCGTGATCGGCAGCGCGATCAACAGTCCGAAGAACAGCACCCAGGCGAGGCCGAGCAGCCAGCGCGGTACCGGCACGTGCAGGCGGTCGCCGCCGTCGGCGAGGTCGTCGACGTTGAACAGTCGCCAGCCGACGACGCCGGCGATGGCGATCACGCCGATCTGCGAGATCGCCGTCTGCCACCCGACGACCACGATTGCCGCGACGATCGCGATCGTCGCGCGCGGGCGGTCCGGCGCGAGGTTGCGCGCCATCCCCCACATCGCTTGCGCCACCACGGCCACGGCGACGACCTTCAGGCCGTGCAGCCAGCCCGCGTCGGCGATGTCAAAGGCCTGCAGGCCAAGGCCGAACAGTACGAGGGCGATCGCCGACGGCAGCGTGAAGCCGAGCCAGGCGACCACACCGCCGAGCAGACCCGCGCGCAGCATCCCGATCGCGATGCCGACCTGGCTGCTGGCCGGCCCCGGCAGGAACTGGCAGAGCGCGACGAGGTCGGCGTACACCGCCTCGCTCAGCCACCGGCGGCGCTCGACGTACTCGGTGTGGAAGTAGCCGAGGTGCGCGATCGGCCCGCCGAACGAGGTCAGTCCGAGCTTCGTCGAGACGCGAAGCACCTCCAGCGCCGAGCCCGTCGTGGCGACGTCATGTCCTCCCAGCGGTTCGGCGATCAGATCGTCAGAGGAGATGGTCGGTGCTCCGTTCCCAATTGCCCTCACCGACCGTGGAGCCAGCCGTCGGGCCGCCCGCTCGTTCGAGGTCGCTCGCCGCCTCGGCGAGGACGTGAGGCGCTTCAGTCTGTTCGGCCGCGCACTCCGCTACAGGAACGAGCAGCAGATCGACGCCGAACTCGCGCGCAACCGTCGTCCGCCTCTGTGCGAGCGGCGCCGGCGCGGAACAATCGGTCCGAGCGCTCAGCGCTCAATGCGGCTCCGCTCCAGCTCCTCGAGCCAGGCGCGCTGTGCGTCGTTGATGTTGATCTCCGGACGGTCCGCGCGCACCTCGCGCTCCGCCTCCTCGATGGTCATCCCGCGCTGTACGAGCAGGCCCACCGTCATCGTGCCGGCGCGGCCGAAGCCGCCCTGGCAATGCACATAGACGCTCGCGTCGTCGTCCGGGAGCCAGTCCAGCACCTCGAGCACCTGCTCGGAGGTCGGCGCCTGGCGGTTCGGCACCGGCACCTGCTTCCGCTCGATGCCGAGAGCGCTCAACTGCTCCACGCCGTTATCGACCTCGGCGTCCTCGCGGAGGTCCAGGACGTGGGTCACGCCCGCGGCCCGCAGCCGCTCGTAGTCCTCGGGCGGCAGTGCCCCGCCCACCCGCAGCCACGGCTGCACCCGGTCGATACGTCTGGCGGCGGCCCGCATCGCGGCGCGGCGGGCTTCGCCCGCCGCGCTTCCGCCGCTGGGTTCGGTGGTCATCTGGCGACACCCCTGTCCGCGCGGGTCGCGAGGACCCTCGTCCGCAGTCGATGGTTCGTGTGGGCCGGTCACGCCGGCCGTCAGATCACCGGTCAGTTGGTGTACGTGTCCGCCTGCACCACCTCGTAGCCGGAGGCGAGCACGTCGTCCTCGGAGCGAAGCGCGTTCGGCTCATAGTCGCGGGGGACAAGCACGTAGTGGTAGCTCCAGATCGGGCTGTAGTGCTCGTCGCCCGGGCGCGTGTCGTAGATGCCGTACTGGTCGGGCACGCGCTCGGGGCGGCCGTCGTTGCCGTCGAGCGAGTAGACGACGACGTACTCCTTGGCCCACGTCGTCTGTTCCGGCTCGACGTGCACGATGCCGAGCGGCATCGCCCACACCACCTCGCCCCGCACCCAGCGTGGACCGACGCGCTGGCGGTGCGGGTTGGAGTAGGTGAGTTCGGGCGCGGACACCGGGTCGCGGTCGTCGCGGCTGTAGTGCAGGCCGCCAGTCGGGTCGCTGGTCATCGAGAGAGCCTTTCCGCTACGGAGGTGGGGGCTCAGGCGCCCGCCCGTTACGATGGCGCTGGGGGACGGTAGCCGAACGGGCGAGAGCATAAGGTACTATCGGTGTCCGATACAATACTGCGGGAGTTTTTTCTCGGCTTCGTGCGCATCCACATCCTCCACCACGCGGCGGAGGAGGGCGTCTACGGGCTGGGGATGATCGAGGAGCTGGCGCGCCACGGCTACAGCCTGAGCCCCGGCACGATCTACCCGTTGCTGCACTCTATGGAGCGCGCTGGCTACCTCGCGCGCGAGGAGCGGCACGTCAACGGGCGGCCGCGAAAGTACTACACGATCACGCGGCAGGGGCGTGATGTGCTGACTGAGGCGCGGCAGAAGGTCGCGGAGCTGACCGGCGAGGTGACGCCCAGACGGCGAGGCCAACGCTAGCCCCGTCGCTGGCTCGGGGAGTCTCGCCAGCGACCACGGGAGACCGGAAACCGTCCCGCCCTTCGGGTTACCGTCTGCCGCCTCAGGGCGGAGCACTCGCCTGCTCCGGGTCTACACCTCGTCGAGCTCAAGCCGGACCGCGCCGCCGCGTACGGTGAAGTCGTAGCGGTCCTCCGCGGCGTCGACGTCCGGCGTCGACCACGCCAGGCCCGCTCATCCACCTCCCGTGGATCGGCTTGCTCGACCGCTTCGAGCAGCTCTTCGACGAAGTGATCGCGCCGCCCGCGCCGTCGTCGAGGTGCTCCGGCCCGAGCAACGACTGCGGTACAGCGCACCTACCAATGCTAAGCCAGCGAGCGCACGTGCCTACCGTTGCCAACACCTGAGCGGTAGAGTCGGTGAGTGATGGGCCGGTCACTATACGTAGGCATGCTGGGCACATTCCGCGTCGAACTCGGCGGACGAGCCGTCCCCGATGAGGCGTGGCGGCACCGTCGAGCCGCGGAGCTCGTCCAGCTGCTGGCGCTGGCTCCAGGTCACCGGCTGCCGCGCGATGCGGCGATCGACGCGCTCTGGCCCGACATGGACGCGGCGGCAGCCGCCGCGAACCTGCGCAAAGCGGCCTACCACGCGCGCCGGGCGCTCGGGGTCGATGACCTCGTCGTGCTCAACGGTGCGACCGTACAGCTGCTCCCCGGAGCACGGGTAGCCACGGACGTGGCTCGGTTCGAGTCCGACGCGCGCAGGCACTCCGGAGCGGCGACGCCGAACGGTGCCGTGAGGCGACATCGCGGTACACCGGGGACCTGCTATCCGCCGAGCGTTACGAGCCTTGGAGCGATCGGCCGCGCGAGCAGTTGCGCGCACTGTACCGCGATCTCCTGGTGGCCGGGCGGTTGTGGGGGCGGTTGCTGGAGCTCGATCCGGCCAGCGAGCTAGCGCATCGCGAGATCATCCGCGAGCGCCTCGAGGCGGGGGACCGCGCCGGCGCCATACGCCAATTTGACCGCCTACGCACCGTGCTGCGCGACGAGTTGGGTATCTCCCCCGACCCTCAGTCGCTCGCTCTGTACGAGCGGGTCTTGGCGTTCGAAGAGCGCGACGTGCCGACGCCAGCAGAGCGTGCCCGGGCGCTGCTCGCCTGGGGGACAGTCCACTGGGAGCGTTCCGAGCTCGCAGTGGCCGGCCGGGCAGCGGCCGAGGCCCGCGCGCTGGCGGTCGACGCCGGACTTGGTCGCGAGCTGGCCGACGCCAGTGAGCTGCTCAGCCTCATCGCCTACGCACAGGGTCGCTGGCGAGAGGTCTTCGCAAGCCAGTTTGTCGAGACCGTCGAGCGCAGCCCGGAGCTCGCGCCATTCGTCTTCGATGCCAACCTGTGCATGAGCGAATTCGCCTTGCATGAGGCAAACGGGCTGGCGGAGATCGCGGACTTTGCCGGACAGCTGCTCTCCGTCGAGCCTCCGCAGGGTAAGAGTCAGGCCCACGCGCTGGGGTTGCTTCTGCGCGGCGAGGTCGGACTGTTCGAAGGGCGCGACCTAGCGACGGCGGTCTCGCACCTCGGGGCTTCGCTGCGGCTTTACGAGGCGAATTCGTCGGCGACCGGAGCGGCCCTCGCGACCGAGCGACTGGCTCAGGCCGAATGGGCGCGAGGCGACGCTGCTTCGGCGCGCCGACTCCACCGCAGAGCCCTGGAACGCGCCGTCGCGTCCCCCGTGTCCAGTCACCTGCTCCCGCTCGTCTACGGCGGGCTGCTGGAAGCGGCCGAGACGGAGAGCGCCGTCGCGCTCGTCGCCGAAGCCGAGACTTCGCTCGCGCGGACGCATCCGTGCGCTCCTTGCTCGATGTCCTTCCACGTCGGAGCCAGCAAGGTGTGCGCCCAGCACGTCGGGGAGCATGAACGAGCCCGCTCCCACCTTGAGCGCGCCGAGCGCATCGCCGGGATGTGGCATGGCGGCCCGTGGCACGCCGCCGTGGCCGAAGCGCGCGCCATCCTCCGCGCCGCCGAGCACGCGGACCCGGGAGAGACTCGAGCGCTGCTCGCGGGCGCGGCGGAGGGTTTCGCGACCTCCGGTCGCCTGCGGGATGCCGACCGATGCCGCCGCGCCCTCACGCAGCTCGTCTGAGCAGGCTACGAGGAACGCCCGGGGAACGCCCGGCCCTCTACGGTCTCTCCACTGAAACGATGCCCAGAAGGAGAGACGCTGATGCCACTGTTCATGGACGTCCACAACGACATTCCCGCCGAGGCTGACGCACAGGCTGTGGCCAAGGCCCACCGGGCCGATCTCCGCGTGCAGGACAAGTACCGCACCCGGTACGTCAGCTACTGGCTCGACGAGTCGCAGCGCAAGATCTTCTGCCTCGTCGAGGCACCCGATGCCGAGAGCGCCCACGCCGTCCACCGCGAGGCGCATGGTTTGGTCGCGGACGAGGTCTACGAGGTGCAGCAAGGTTGATAGCCCGGGGCCGGAAGGTGACCGCGTCGTCACGCGGGCGGCAACAAAGAGCACGCAAAATGGCCGACCTCCTATGTGTTGGGACGGAGCGGATCGAACGATCCGACGAAGACGGCTTTGCCGTGGGCCGCGACTGATGGAGCACGCCTCAGGCTCTGACTGAGGTAGGCAGGCCCGCGACTAGCGTGCTGGGGTTCGGGCAGTTGGAGCTGAACGTCCCGCGGAAGGGTGGTGACGTTGCGCCGTTCAAGAGTTCTCGAGAAGGAGTATCAAGTATGGCGAAAGTAATCTTCGTTCTGCATCGGCGGCCCGAATTGACGGCCGAGCAGGCCAACGAGCACTGGAGCAGCGAGGGCCACCTCTCGCGCGTGGGGAAGCTCCCCGGGCTCGTCAGGTTCGTCCAGAACCACGTCCTCTCAGCGCCAGGTGAGCCGGTCTGCGACGGGGTAGGCGAGCTCTACTTCGAAAGCGACGAGGCGATGAAGCGAGCGCTGGGCTCGCCAGAGATGGCCGCTGCCGTGGAGAGCGCGCAGGGGTTCCTCGACATGGAAAAGACCGGCCTAGTCATCGTGGCGGAGAAGACCGCGATCGACCGCGGCTGATAGTCGCGCGTTTTGGGGTGCCGGAACCTTGCGAGTTGGTGATGGCGAGGACTCACGGGTTCCCGCAAGCCGCAAGTCAGGGGCCGCCGAGCGAACGGCCTCTCTCCGCGCCCACGGCGGTGATGGATTCAAGGGAGGATTCGTCCAGGTAACCCTACACGGCTACCGCCTCGGCGACATGTAGGTGGTCTTGCCAGCCGCGACTCTGAGGCCGGTGGAATCCGGTTAACGCGAATAAGCGCCTTGGTGGAGACGGGGGAGTACCTACCCCTCGCTCACCCAACCATGGTTACTGCCTTGGACCGGCTCGATGTCTGGCGCACGAGATGGGAGTCTGCGGCGTGACGGTGATTGGTGCCGCCCGGGACGGTATCGCGCGCCTGTCTGGTCGTTGCGGTCACACACTGGGTTCGCGAGAACCGACCGATTGGTAAGAGAGCCCGAGGCGACCGCGACGGTGGAGAGCCGTCGATCCCTTGTCCAGAGCGCCGTGTCCGCGAGGCGGGGTTGCGGCGAGGAGCTGAGCGTCGACGTAGCCGATACCTGCGCCGTGCCCAACGCGGTGATCACGCTCGACGCCGACGCGCTGGCGCGCCTGACCGCCATGCGTGACGCTCTCGTCGCGGCCCGGACCGGCATGGTACCGGAACGCTGGCAACTGCTCTACGCGCCGCCGCTGGCGATCCTCGAGCGGGACATCCTCCCGCGCTTCCCCGCGGCCGTGCACACCCAGGCCGCCGAGCGGCTGGCACAGGTGCCGCCGGTCCCGGCGATCGAATGAACTCGGCGGCTGCGATCGGCGATCGCGGAGCGCTGCCTTCGGCGACGACGCCGATCTCCCGGCGAAGTCGTTTCGGCGACCCCAGCTGGCAGCTCGACATCGATGTTGCGGGACGCCGCCCCGACCAGACCCGCCTCGACTGGGCCGTGCTGATGCCGGACGGCCAGCGGTTGACCGACCCCATCCACGCGGAGCTGCTTGCGACCGCCCGCTGCTTCCTGTGGTCGATGGCGGTCGATCCGCCCCGCGGGCGCAAGCGCGCCTCCCGTCGACGCTCTACGCGCGCGGCAGGTTGCTGATCGTGATCCTGCGCTGGAGGGTCAGCGCCGGCCACCACACATTCCGGTCACTGACGCCGGGCGCCGTCGAGCGCTTCCACGGTTGGCTCCGTGCGCGACCCGGCCGCCGTGGCACGCTCGCCGCGCAGACGATCGGCGGTTACCTGCAGGTGTTCCACGACCTCTACCGCCAGCGCGACAAGCTGCCGGATGGGCTGACGTTCGACCCGTTTCCGCTAGAGAGCGCTCCCGTAGCCGCCGGCGTCACGCGGGCGACGAAGGGAGCGATCCCGTTCATCCCAGACGCGCTCGCGGTCGACATCCTCTCCAAGGCGCTGACCTGGGTGGAGGAGCATGCCGAGCCGATCCTCGCTGCCAGGGCGATCTGGGACACGGTCGACATCGAGGCACGCGAGCACGGCAGGGATCGACACGGGGCCGGGCGTCGCGCCCGCCTCAGGCTTCGTGGAGCCGTCCTCCGCGGTCCAGACGGTGTGCCGATCCGGGGAGGGATGGAGACCAGACAGCTCGTGACGCACCTGGCCGAAGCTTGCTTCATCGTGATCGCTGGCTTCGTCGGCATGCGCGTGAGCGAGATCCTCTCGCTGCGCGCCGGCGCGATCGAGTTCCGCGCGGGCGGAGAGGCAGACCTCCCTCAGGCATATGTCCGCGCGCGCCTGTTCAAGACCGTAGACGATCGGGGTGGTCGCGACGAACGCTGGTTCGCGCCGGCGCCGGTCGTGTCCGCTGTCGATGTCCTCGAGCGCCTGAGTGCGCGGCTGCGTCTGCTCTCCGGTCGCGACCAGCTGTTCCTCACCCGCAACACGCAGCACGGCGAGGTCGTGCTCGTCACCCAGATGCAGATCGCGCTGCGCCTGCGACACTTCGCAGCCCGCGTCGATGTTCCTGCCTACGAGGGGCGGCCCTGGCCGTTCGCGCCGCACCAGTTCCGCAAGACCTTCGCCCGCTTCGTGGCGCGGCGCGACCGCTCGCAGCTGCTCGGGCTCGCCGACCACTTCAAGCACGCGTCGATTGCGATGACGGCGCGCGGCTATGTCGGCACCGATTTCGATCTCCAGGGCCTCGTCGACCACGAGGGCCAGATCGAGACGGCGGCCGCGCTCGAGCGCTTCCTTACCGCAGACCGCCTCGCCGGGAAGATGGGCGAGCGGATCGTCGCCGGCAACGCAATCTTCCGTGGCCGGGCCGGCGCACAGGTCCGGCGGGACTACATCGGCTTCGTCATGCAGGAGACCGATCTGCGCATCCACGCCTGCGACTATGGCTGGTGCGTCTTCCAGCCGGAGACCGCGCGCTGCGGCGGAACGCTCGCCCCCAGCGAGGCCGGCCGGGCGCCGGCGGTCTGCGTGGACTGCGCGAACTTCGTGGTCGACGGACGCCATCGCCTCTACTGGGAAGACCGTCGGAGCCGCAACGCGATCCTCCAGGAGACGGCGAGCCCCCTCCGCCGCGCCGTGTTTGACGAAACGATCGCGCAGTGCGATCGCGTGCTGACGAGACTGGGGAAGCATGACGATGACGAGCAAACAGACTGACCCATCCTCGAGCAGGAATGCACGCGGCGATCGCACCGCAAGCGCCTACCGGGCCGCCCTCGACCGCCTGATCCGCGGGGTGCCGCGACACCCCACACACGTCGGACAGACGGTGAGACTCACTCCGACAGCCGTCGCTCGCGAGGCGGGCCGCAGTCGCAACCCGCTCTACACCACGCACCGCGCCATCCTCGAGGAGATCGTCGCGGCGGCGGCAGGCCCGACCCCGGCGAAGGGCCTCGCGGAGGCGATCACCGGGCTCAAGGCCACCATCGCCGAGCTGCGGGCGCACGTGAGCACTCACGCAGAGGAGAAGCGGGCGCTCGCGACCGAGAACCTCGCGTTGCTCCACCGCGCTCGGGTCGCGGAAGACATGCTTGCCGTCCGCGACCGCGAGCTCGAGGAGCGCCGTCCTATCACATCAACGCGCAGCGCGCACCGCGACGACCAGCGATAAGGCTACGCGGCCCGGGACTCAACGGCGGGGGCTGCGTTGCATGCCGGGTGCAGCAGTGGCCGCAGCTTGCGCCTCGCACTGTGCAGGCTATGCGTCACCGCTGCGGGCCCGGCCCCAGAACGCTCGATGACCTCTCGGGGCGTGAACCCCGCACAGAGCAGCTCAACGCAGTCGCGTTCGTCGGCCGCCAGGACCGAAAGCAGTTCGAGGAGCCGGAGCTTGCTCACCACGTAGGGCTCGACCAGAAAGGCCGCGGGGAGGACATCGTGCAGCGGAAGCACGTCGCCTTCTGCCGCGGCCGCTCCCTGCTCCACTGAGACGACGATGTACCGTCGGCTGCGGTGGTAGGAGCCGTCGAGCTTCCCGTCCACCGACTTGCCGAGTTTGCGTACCGACAGCATCCGGTGCTGCGCCGTCCGCAGTTGGTGGCGGAGCGGTGCGTCCGTCATGCCCTTCGCCCAGATGGCGAGTAAGGCCTCCTGTTCGAGGTCCTCACGCACATCAGGGCGGTCTCGGCTCCATCGGCGGGCGAGGGACCCCACCGCCGCGCGAAGCTCTTCCGCGGGCTGCCAGCCGCTCGGTCCGCACGAGTCCGTGTGCTCGTTCCCACCTGATCCGCGGCGTGTCATCCCGCCACGCCGATCGTCCAAGCAGTGAGGAGGACACTTGCACCGGTACCTATCTCATGGAAGAGCGTCGCGTAGTAAGCGTCTGCGGCCCGAAAGGACGGGCGCGGCGGCAGGTGCACCTCATCACGCGAGGGCACGTAGTAGGCGGCATCGGCGTCGTCGAGGACCGCGGGGCCATCCGCATAGCCGCCGGCGATCGCCTCGGCCTGCTGGACCGGGTCGAACGCGATCCCGGCGTCGGGATCCGCCAGCTCCAGCCCGTCGCACTGGGCGACGTTGAACACGGTGTAGAGCCGCATCAGCGGGAACCGGTCGACCGGCTCGTCATCGGTCCGGTCCGGGCGTTCGAGCCACTTCCAGAGCACGACCCGCGTCCCGTGCTCCCCGCGCCGGACGTGGCCGCCGATCTGCTCCGCCTGGCGGTAGGTCAGCCAGCGCGGGTCGTCGTAGCGCTGCTCCAGCGCGACGAGCCCCAGCATCAGCAGGTTGATGCCGCGGTAGGGGCGGTTGGAGAGCGCGTTGCGCAGCCCCCGCGAGCGCCACGGGTGACGCCAGGGTACGGTGCCGCGTTCGAGCGCCGCCGTGATGCGAGCGATTACGTCCGCGTAGGGATCGGGCCGCTCGGTGGTGCGCTTACGCGGCGCGCGGACCATCGAGGGGATCCGGGAGCGGCGTCGCTCGCTCGTAGAGCGTGAGCCGCACGGCATGCGTCGGGTCGTCGGTGCGCACCGCCTGCACGGCGGTGGCGTGGAAGCCGGGGATCGGCGAGTACTCGAGCGGGATCACCGCCACGGCGTAGCGCCCCGAGCGCGTCTCGATGACGCGCCGGGTGGCCGGATGCAAGACCATGCGCCTCAGGCCGCCCGGTCGTGTCCATTGCGGCGGTCGAGTCCGCGCGCAAGGCGGGAGACCGCGTCCTGAAGGTGCGGCCCGTCGAGCTCGTCGAGCGAGAGGCCGTACTTCTCCGCGACCCAGTCGCGGGTGCGGGCCTCGTCGGAGCCCGCGCGCTCGGCGATCGCGATCACCTGACGCTGGAGTTCCTCGGTGTCCGCTCCCGACGCTACCGGCGGCAGCGAGCCGTCGATCCCGGCGGACAACTCATTGGCCAGCGCCGGGCCGAAGTGGCGCAGCGCCCGCTTGAGCCCGTCGGTGACGGCGGCCTTGCAGGCGGTCGCGTGGTCTTCAGGCGTCTGGTCGGTGACCGCCGCCGTGCCGACGTCGCTGTGCGGCGGGCAACCGTCGACCGTGACGCGCACCGTCGCGGTGTAGATACCCTGCAGCGGCGTGCTGTTGCGGCGGCCGGTCTGAGGGAGCGGCCGGTAGGCGACCTCGCCGACCACTTCGGCTCCCCAGCGGTCCTCGCCGAAGATCGCGTTGGCGAGCTGGATCGCTCGCCACCCTTCGAGGTACCTGAGCACCTCGCCGTCGTCGGTGCGCCGCTCCGAGACGTGCTCGGGCGCGAGCGGCTGCCGGAGTCGCCGCTTGGTCGCGGTGCTCAGGCGGCGCGGGCGCGGGGAGCCGGATCGCTCTGCTGCCATGACCGTTCCTTTCGTGTGCGTGCCTCGGCGAGCGCGCGCAGGAAGGCGTCACGCCCGCCCGGCACCTGGCCGAGTGCGTTGAGGTCGTGGACTCCCGGAGGGAGCACCACGGGCGCCGCTCGCTCACCGAGCGCGGAGGCG
>WHSU01000039.1 GCA_009379925.1 Dehalococcoidia bacterium
GTCGGGGACCTCGGCGTAGACGCCGACGTTGAGGCGGTCGATGGTGAGGCCGCCGCCGTTGGGCTCGGGCCGGGCGCGCACGCCCCAGCCGATGGTCTTGGTCATCCAGCTCAGGTCGGGCATCTGGAAGTCGGGCGGCGGGGGTGGAGCGCCCTCGCTCGGCGCCGGTGCGTTCGCTTGGACCATCGTCCCCTCCGGAAATCAGCTACGAGTCCCCGCGCGGGCCGGGGCGATGAGGCTGCGGGCCCGCACCCCAGACGGTACGGCCCCGCCGCGAAACGTGCTCAGGCGCCGACGTATGCCGCGAGGGCGGCGTTCGCGCGGCCGTTCTCGAAGCGGTCGCCGAGCCCGGCGACCTTGACGCGCTGCACGTATTCCTTGATCTGCCGCTGACGCACGGCCAGCGCGATCTTGTTGCCCTCCTCGATCGAGGTGGCGTCGGCGCCGCCCCCGAGCAGGATCGCGAGCGCGGCGTTGGATGGCGTGCCACGCGCCGCCGGGTTCTGGCCGCTCGCGCCGGCCACCAGGCCCATCTCGATCTCATCGAGGTAGCCGTGGATCTCGTCCTTGCGCTCCGGCTCCGTCTGCGAGAGGTACTGGAGGTGCATGACGCCGAAGGCGACGTGGCGCGACTCGTCCGAGGCGGCCAGGCGGTAGATCGCCTTCTCCGCGTCGTTGTAAGACATGCGCTCGCCCATGCGGAAGATCGAGAGCACCAGGCCCTCGCCCGAGATGTGCAGGCGGGCGCTCATCTCGGTGAAGTCGCGTGCCGAGTCGATCGCGCCGCCGGACAACGCCGCGTTGGTGGTCTGCGCCATCAGCCCGCCACCGTTGGCGAACGTGCGCTTGCGGAAGACGTCCAGGTGCCGCGCCTCGTCCATGATCTGGGAGATCAGGAACATGCGCGGCTCGTAGTAGTCGGGTGTGGTCTGTGAGATCCACTTGCCCGGCACGTCACCGGCGACGAACTCGACTTCCGTGAGGAAGGTGGTGAGCTGGCACTCGGCGCGCTCGATGGCGTCCGGCAACTCCTCGAGGGTGTCCCACGGGATATCCGTCGCGGAGGACCACTGGCGCTGCACGGCCTCTTCGTAGAGCTGAGCCGCGTTCTTCAGCCAGATATCGGACTTGGTGCGGATGGAGTAGTTGCCGACCTTCGGCGCCGTGGGCCGGGTGAGGGCGCCACGCGGGCGGCCGGTGAGGTTGTCCGACCATTCCGGGATCTGCGCGAACGGGCCGGCGTCGACGTCCTGGAGGAGCAGGCCGCCCGATGCGGTGTCGGAGTCGTGTCCGGCTCCCCAGGTCTCGCGTTGCTGGAACCAGTCGAGTTTGTAGCCACGGTCGCGGCCGTACTCGAGGAGCAGGTCATACGCCGACTTCGTCTCGGCCTGGTCCTGCTGGTTGGGCCTGGTCTCGGTGGCCATGGCATCTCCTCGTGCTGTGAACGGGCAGACCCCTGGCTTCGCTCAGGCCGCCGTCCGAGGCGGTACGAGCGCACACAACCATCGTTGTGCCCTCGGGGTGCCCGCATCATACAGGCTGTATGCGAACTTGTGAACACCCTCGTCATACGAATTTTGGTCGCACTTCGAGGCGGGTGCCGGCGGTCCCCGGTGGCGGGCGCTACTCGACGAGCCGTCGGCGCATCGTCCAGAGGGCCAGCCAGAAGGCGGGGAAGAACACGGCGACGAGCCACGCGAGGTGACCGAGGTGCGCCCAGCCGATGTCGCCGGTGACCAGGCCTCGGTTCAGCTCGACGGCGTGGAGCAGCGGGGTGAACCATGCTACCGCGGTGGCCCAGCCGGGAAGGCTCTCCAGCGGGAAGAAGCCGCCGCTAAACCAGAACATGGGCAGCACGAAGAGGCTGAAGAAGTACGTCAACTGGCTGATCGAGCGCGCCTGGCTGGTATACGCCAGCCCCAGGCTTCCGAGGACCGCGCCCAGGACGAACGCCGCCGGGATGGTGAGCAGTGCGAGCGGCGATTCGATCAACCCGTACACGGGCGTGAGCGCGACCATCACCACGAGGATCAGTGCCGCGTTGATCGCGCCGCGAGTCGCCGCCCAGGCCGCGTCGCCGGCGATGATCTCCTCGGGCCGAGCGGGCGTCGACAAGATGGCGGCGTACGTGCCGTGCTGGTCCATCCGGAAGTACGCGCCGAACAGCGACTCGAAGACCGAGGCGAACATGGGGAACATGGCCAGCACCCCCGGGCCCAGGTACTGGATGTACTCCGTGTCGCCGGTCAGCTCGACGTAGGTACCGAGGCCCAGACCGAGCGCGACGAACATGATCACCGGCTCAACCAGTGGTGGCATCAGCTCCGCGCGCCACAGTTGGAAGAACACATCGCGGTTGCGCTGCCAGACGCGATAGGTGCGGCGACCGGGCACGGCGACGCCGAGCCACGGCAGCACGCCGCCGCGCCGGCGGCCGGAGGGCGGTTCGGGCGGTGCCTCCGTCGTGGGCGTCGAGGTGGTTGTGGCCATTGTCACTCCACCAGGGCCCGGCCGGTGAGCGTGAGGAACACGTCCTCCAGGTTGGCCCGCCGGTCGATCACTCGGTAGTGGTCGCCCACCAGCTCCTCGACCTCGCGGGCGTGTTCTTGGCCGAGCCCGTAGACGTACGTGACATCCTCGATCTGTTCCACGCGGGCACTCTCACCGAGCCGCGGGTCGAGGTACGCGCGCACTCGGGCGCGCTCCTCGTCGTTCAGGTGCAGCTCCAGCACGTCGCGCCCCACGTACCGCTCGATGAGCGTGCGCGGGCGGCCGTCGTCCAGCGCGCGGCCGTGGTCCATGACGATCAGCCGGTCGCAGAGGTGCTCCGCCTCGTCCATGTAGTGCGTGGTCAGCAGGATCGTCACGCCCCGCTCGCGCAGCAGGCGCAGCTTGCGCCAGACCAGGTGCCGCGCCTGCGGGTCGAGGCCGGTGGTCGGCTCATCGAGGATCAGCAGCCGTGGCTCGTTGACCAGAGCGCGCGCCACCACCAGCCGGCGCTTCATTCCGCCGGAAAGCGCGCTGATCCGTTCGTCCGCCCGGTCCTGTAGCTGCATCAGCTCCAGGCCCTCGTCGATGCGTTCACGCGCGAGCCGCTTTGGCACGTCGTAGTAGCGCGCGTAGACCTCCAGGTTCTTCCGCACGGACAGGTCCTGGTCCAGGTTGTCGTCCTGAGGCACCACACCAAGACGCGCCTTGATCGCGCGGTCTTCGTAGCGCACATCCAGGCCATCGACTTGGAGGGCGCCGGCGGTGATCGGCACCACGCAAGAGATCATGCGGATCGTGGAGGTCTTGCCGGCGCCGTTTGGCCCGAGCATGCCGAAGAACTCGCCCGCCTCGACGCGGAAGTCGATGCCGTCGACGGCGCGGAAGTCCCCGAAGGTCTTCACGAGGCCGTGCGCCTCGATCATCGCGGGCATAGGCGGGCCGCTCGTCGCTGCGGGAGATGGGTTGGCGTGGCTACCGAGGATAGGCGCGCGGCGCACGCCGGGCCACCTCGCCTCGAGCGCGTGCCGCCCGGGTGGGCTCGCAACGTTGCCGGGAGCGGGCGCTCCCGTCGACCGCTACACGCTGGTCAGATCAGCAGGGTGAGCACGATCCAGGTGCCGATCATGGCGGTCACGCCGATGACCAGGCCCGCGCGGACGGAGAGGGCGAGCGCGTTCTCACACGGCCGGCCCGCCGTGTCGACGCGGTATAGCTTGAAGCGCCGGAACGCCGAGATCGCGACGACCACGGCGACGACCTCACCGAACATCAAGGCGAGCTGGAACTCCGTCCCCATCGCATCAAACCCTTCTGCGCGGGTACGCGGCAAGCATCGACCAGCGCGGGTGACCGCTGAACGGTGTGGGTCGCGTCCACGTCGAGGGGCATTGGGACTCTGGTACCGGTGCCGGGACTCGAACCCGGACGCCTTGCGGCCGCGAGGTTTAAGCTCGCTGCGTCTGCCGTTCCGCCACCCCGGTGGGTACGTTCAGGATAGCGGTGCGGGTTGAGCCGGTGGAGCAGGGCAACGTCCGGGTCAGGCGCGCCGGCGCCGAAGCGCCCGCTCGGTGAGGTCCTCGTTCGCCCCGACGATCGTGTGTCCCGGTGCGACATCTCGTGTGACCACGGCGTTGGCGCCAATGCGCGCACCCCGCCCCACGACGATATCGCCAAGCACCTTGGCCCCGGCGCCGATGTAAACATCGTCCTCGACGGTAGGGATGTTGCGTCGGCCTCGGGCGCCAACGGTGACGCCCTGCATAATCACGACTCGGTCGCCGATTCGCGCCTGTCGATGGATGATGATGCCGTGCGGATGCCGCAGGACGACGGTGCGGTTGCAGTTCTCGAAGACCTCTGACCCGAGCACGATCCCCCAGATGCGAGCGAGCTTGCCGACTCGCACGAGGCGCCCGATGCGCGTGCTGCGCCAGGCGTTCAGATTGAGGAGCAGCCGGGCGTGCGGTGGATTCGCCTTCGCGGTGAGCGGCGCTTCCGTCCCTCGTTCGACGTCGGGCCGATCGATCGTGCGCATAGCGACCCTCTCAAGGGGTGTCGCGGTGGGGTCAGCGCGTCACGCCTGGGAGCGTATGGGGGGCACCATTGCCAGGGGATCGCCTCGGTCGCGAACTTCCTTGCATCGGCGTAGCAGTGTGGGAAGGTCCGGTCAGCCTGCCCGCGGGAGCCTGATGGTGAACCGGCACCCGTCCGGTACGTTCTCCACCTCAATCTCCGCATCGATGGACGCGGCGAGGCGCCGCGAGACGTAGAGGCCAATGCCCATGCCTCGGGAGCGTCCCGGCGTGTCGCCGCGGACGAAGCGGTCGAAGAGCCGCTCGATGCGGTCCTCGGGGAGACCGCCGCAGGCGTCCTGTACACCGACATCGAGGAATCCGTCCCGCGCCCTGACGGTCACGTGCACCTCGGGCCGGAGCACCGAATACTTTGCCGCGTTGTCCACGACGTTCGCGAGGATGCGCCCCAATCGGTCACCATCCGAGTCGATGGCGATGTCGATGTTCGGGTCGGCGAGGTGAAACGTCACCGACGGATAACGCTCCCGCGCGACGGCCACCGTCTGCCGCAGGAGTTGCATGAGCGCGACGGGTTCGCGGACGACTTCTCCGCGCTCACGCCGTTCCAGGCGGGCCATGTCGAGCAGCAACTC
The DNA here is from genome assembly GCA_009379925.1 of Dehalococcoidia bacterium. Lineage (GTDB taxonomy): Bacteria > Chloroflexota > Dehalococcoidia > UBA2979 > UBA2979 > WHSU01. The sequence goes on from WHSU01000039.1 coordinate 5,159, forward strand.
GATGGTGCGCGCCATCCGCTGGCTCTCGTCGCGGATCAGTTGGAGTTCCTCGATGTCGACTTCGTCGCGGCCCTCGGCTAGGGCGCGGCGCTGGAGGCGACGAGAGAAGCCCGTCACGCTGGTCAGCGGGTTCCGCAATTCGTGTGACACCAGGAATACGAACTCATCAAGACGGCGTTCGTGATGTCCTCGTTCGACGGTGGCCGCTATCACGTTGGCGATGGACTGCAGGAAGTCGAGGTCGTGGCTGGTGAACACACGGGCCGTCCGCATGTCAGCTTCCAGCACCCCGAACGGAGGTGCACCCTCGGCCCCGATGAGCACACTGGCGCCGCTGACGACGCCGAGTTCGTGCAGCACGGGCGCCATCTCGAAGCGGGCCTCGCGAGCGATGTCGCGGACAACGACCGGGTGGAGCACACGGATGGTGTACGCACCGTGCGAGTCGGCGCCGTCGGGGACCTCGGTTTCGCCAACCACGCCGTCCGGCCAGCCTGCACCGGCGCGTACCAGCAGATGGCCGCGCTTCGGCTCGTACTCCAGCACCTTCGTGAAGTCCGCCTGCAGGGTATCGTGGACGAGTTGCGCTGCCCGCTGCAACACCCAATCGAGTTCGCGACCGGCAAGCGCTGCCTGGCCGAGGTCGGAGACGGCGGCTTGCTGCCGCTCGCGCTGGAGCAGGGCACTCGGTGTTGCCCCGGTTGCCTGAGCGGGTCCCGCCTTCGGCGCGGCCCCGGTTGCCTGAGCGGGTCCCGCCTTCGGCGCGGCCCCGATGTGAGCGTCGGGCGGCGGCAATCGAGGTGGCAGCAGGATCGTTGGCTCCTCGCCAGCGGTGGCCGCCCCCAGGGCGGGCGAGAGTGAGCGGACGACCGGCCGCGTCGGGCGACCGCCCTGACCACCGTGCGCGTTGAGCGTATCGCGTGATAGTTCTGCAACAGCCGGCCCGTGCGGACGGCCCCCCTGTTTGATACGGAACCGACACGATTCGCCCGGTCGGATCGGACAGGAGTGTTGCGGGATCCTCGGTGCGTCGGTTGGGCGCCGAGGCCTGGCGAGCGAACGGAAGAGGCTCCGACGCGAACCCGCTGTCGGAGCCTCCCGTGCCGCAGGCGAGCTGGCACTCAGCCTGCGGCGGACGCAAGGGGTCCACGCCTTGCACACCAAGTATTGCAGGTCGGGTCACCTTTGTTGCGGACGCTATCCGAGCACTGCGTGGAGCCCGGGTATCGCGTTTGCTGCCGCAGTAAGCCGCGGCTCACGCGCCATCTCGCCTATCCGGCCAATTCTGACGCCTTCCTTACGGCCTGCGCAGCCTTTCTTTCGCATTCCCAAGTGCCCCGCGGCGAGGATCGGCTCTGTCCACAAGGGGTCCCGTCCGGGACGTATGAGGAAGGTACATGCGAATGCGCTATGAGCAGCCTCGCGTCGAAAAGCGCGAGCCGGTGAAGGGTCTGTTGACCTGGACAGTTTCCGGCGACGACCGGCCATGGAAGCGGTGGCACTAAGCCACCGCTTGCCGATCCGTCCGGCACCGCTGGCGGTTCGGACCACCAGGAGCGGCGGGCGTCAGCCCGCCGCTTCTTTGCTTCCGGACTCAGCGTCGCGCGACCTCGGCGGGCGGGGCGTCGACGGGCTTTGTGAGGTGTTCAGCCCGTGGCGGCGCCGGGTCTCGCTCGACAGGTTGGGAGAGTGGAGGCCACGACCGGATTCGAACCGGTGATCGGGGTTTTGCAGACCCCTGCCTTGCCGCTTGGCTACGTGGCCACGAGGACGTCGGGAGGGAGGACGGTGGAGCGGAAGACGAGGGTCGAACTCGCGACCTCCTCCTTGGCAAGGAGGCGCTCTACCACTGACCTACTTCCGCCCGCTAGTGGCCGCCCGTCGCGGCGCTCTGGTGTTGATGTGGTGCCCAGGATGAGACTTGAACTCATACGCCCGTAAGGGCACTGCCCCCTCAAGACAGCGTGTCTGCCGTTTCCACCACCTGGGCACGCGACCGACCTGGCAGGAGTGGAGGGATTCGAACCCCCGACCTGCGGTTTTGGAGACCGCTGCTCTGCCAGCTGAGCTACACTCCTTCAGTCGGCTTATCAGTTTAGCAACGGTGGCCCGCTCGCGAAAGCCGGACGCTTACCCCTCGAGCGTTGCCATGATCGCCGCCGCGTCGTCACCGCACACCGCATCCACGCCCGCGTCCACCACGCGCTCGATGTCCGCCCGGTCGTTCACGGTCCACGTGTAGACAGCCAGGCCACGCCGGCGTGCCCCGTCGACGAGGGCACGGTCGACCATCGAGTGGTCGGGACTGACCGCAGCGAAGCCGGCGCGCACGGCCACCTCGATGGGGTCGACGTAGCCGTACCGGGCGGCCGAGCCGGCCGACGTGTTGAGGGCGACCGGCACCTCCGGCAGGGCCGCGCGACAGGTTGCGCCGGCGGACGGATTGAACGCCCAGACCCAGCACCACTCGGCGGCGCGTGCCTCGCGCACGAGTTGCGCAACGGCGGCTTCGATGCCCGGCTGCTTCAACTCGATCACGAGGATGGAGCGGCCATCGACGCGTTCGAGCGCTTCGCGGAGCGTGGGGACCGGGAGCGGCGCCGCATCGCCGGCTCGCGGCCCCACCCGGACGGAGCGCAGCTCGGCGAGCGTCACGCTGGAGACGTCGCGATGGTCGTCGGTGGTGCGCCGCAGCGAGGCGTCGTGCAGCAAGATGACCTCGCCCTCCGCGGTAGCGCGCACGTCGACCTCTACGCCGTCAGCGCCGGCCGCCAGGGCCGCATCGATGCCGGCCAGCGTGTTCTCGGGGCATGTACCCATGTCCGTGCGATGGGAGATCACCAGCGGGCGGCCGGTCACGGCCGCTCAGTCGCTGTCGCGCTGCTCGCGGAGGAAGCGTTCGAGGTCGTCCAGCAGGTCGGCCGTGGGCGGCAGTCCACCGGGCGCGCCCGGTTCGCTGATGGCCGGGAGCGGTGGCTGGTTCGCGTCGTACTGTTCTTCCAGCTGCCGCACGTAGGCGGCCGCATCCGAAGACTCGCGCATCACCTCCGCGACCTGCTCGTCGAACTGCTGCGCCTGCTCCTCGAGGCCGGTGAGCGAGGTGCTGGTGCCGAATCCGTGGTCCACCAGCCGTACCAGGGAGGTGCCCACGTTGGGGTTGGGGCCGATGGTGAGGTAGTGCGGCGCCATGGCCCAGAGGCTAGCGTTGCGCCACCCAAGCGAACGCAAATGCAGGTTCAGTACCCCGACGATGCCGGTCTGGCCCTGGTAGCGGGAGGCCGGCGCCTTGAGCGAGAACTGCTGCTCGAACTCCGGGTGCGAAGCCGAGAGGCTGACCGGCAGCGGTCGCGTGTGCGGCACGCCGGCCGGTTGGGCGCCCAGCGTGATGCTGGTCGTGCAGCCGACCTCGCGGAGCAGCGACTCCACGACGCCCGTGAAGGTGCGCCAGCGCAGGTGCGGCTCTGCGCCGATGAGCAGCAGCATGTCGTGGTCGGCGCCCTTCGGGCTGGCGACCATGAACCGGTTCTCCGGCCAGTCGATGACCCGCTCGCCTTCCTCCAGACGGACGCGTGGGCGCTGGACGGTGAAGTCGTAGAACGGCTCGGGGTCGATGTCGGCCAGCGCCTCGGCGCCCCACTGTTCGGCCAGGTACCCGATGGTGGAGACCGCGCTCCCGGTCGCGTCTGTGAAGCCGGTAAACCCGGCCAGCAGTACCGGGTCGCGTAGTTGCTTGATGTCACCCAGCGGTCGAAGCGCTCCGTGCATCATTCGTCCTCTCCCCCGCTCGGCAGGCGTGCCTGCGACTCCGGCCGGGCCAGTCCCCTCCATTGTTCTCCCCGCGGTCGGCGCCTGCACGTCGCCGCGAGGGACTCCAGCGACGGCGGTCAGATCTGCGAGTAGCCGGACCCCGTCCGCTCGACGCCCGTGCCCTTTGCGTCCTCGATCCAGCCGAACTCCTTGAGGATCTGCTGGCTGTAGGTCACGCGGCCCGTCACCTTGTCCAGGGGCTCGCTGGCGAGCAGCAGTGCGGCGCGCGCCATCATGGTCGGCGGCTCGCCTCGAGGGTCGTCCATGCCGGACACCAGCTTGTGGAAGACCGTCCCGGGCGTGGGCACTACCTGGGAGGGCGAGAAGCAGGCCACGGCGATCCCGTGCTGATAGACCTCCTGCGCCAGACCCTGCGTGAAGCGCTCGAGGGCCGCCTTGCTCGCGCCGTACATCGTGCCGCCGCGGGCCGTGGTGTCTTCGTAGGGGCCGCGGCCGGGGCCGATGGCGGCGCCGGAGGAGATGTTTACGATCGCCCCGCTGCCGCGCTCGATCATGTCGGGCAGCACGGCCTTCGAGAGCATGAACGGCCCGTGCACGTTCACGGCGAAGGAGCGCACCCAGCGGCTGGCCGGGTAGTCCACGATGGGGATGTAGTAGTTCAGCGCCGCGTTGTTCACGAGGATGTCGACGGGGCCGAAGGCGGACTTCGCCTCCTCGATGAGGCGCATGCAGTCATCTTCCTCGGAGACGTTGGCCGCGACACCCAGCGCCTCGCCCCCGGCGTCCTTGATGTTCTGCACCGTCCGGGCAAGCGAGCCCTCGAGCTGGTGGTCGCCCTCGTTCAGCGTCCGCGCCGCACAGACGACCTTCGCACCCTCCTCGGCGAACAGTTCCGCGATCGCCTGGCCGATGCCCCGGCTCGCGCCGGTGACCACGGCGACCTTGCCGTCGAGCTTGCCCATGGTGTCCCCTCCCTCTGTCCCGGATGTCCCCGCTCGGTGCCTGCCGGCGCGCCGTCCGTAGATCCTCGCAACGTGCGGAGTGTACGCGACGCGCGGGGGAGCGGCATGGCGCGTTAACGGCGTCGAGGCGCCGGTGAGACCGCGCGCCGGTCATGGACGTCGGTCGGCCCTCGATGCATCGTCGCCCGCGTCCCGTGCCAGAAAGCGGCGCCAGACGAAGTAGGCGACGCCCGCGGCAGTGGTCGCGAGCACGAGGTACTGGAGGTAGTCCGCGTACTCGGCCATCGTCTCCCAGCGCTCGCCCAGGAGGTAGCCGCCCGTGACAAAGATGCTGTTCCACGCGAGGCTGCCGATCGCCGTGTAGAGCGTGAACGGCGCCAGCGGCATGCGTTGAAAGCCAGCCGGCAGCGAAATCAGCGACCGCACCAGGGGGATGCAGCGGCAGACCAGCACGGCGGTGTTGGAATGGTGGTCGAACCAGCCCTCGGCGCGGTCCATGTCCCGCTCGGTCACCCGCAGCCAGCGCTCGTTGCGCAGGATGATGCCCCGCAGGCGGTCCCGACCAAAGGCGGCAGCGGCGGCGTAGAGCACCCACGCGCCGACCAGCGAACCGGCGGTCGCCGCGACGATCATCCCGACGAGTAGCGCGTCGCCGCGGCTCGCGACGAAGCCCGCGAGGCCGAGCACCACCTCCGAGGGGATCGGTGGGAACACGTTTTCGAGCGCCACGAGCAGCGCGACGCCGAGGTAGCCGAGCGACTCGACGACATCGATCACCCACTCGGAGAGGGCGTCAAGCACGCGGCAGTCCTGCTGTGGGGAACGAGAGCGGCCGGGCGGGCCGTGCGTCCTTCATCGACTCAGCGTGACGGAGGGTGCGTTGGGCGGCAATAGCGACGACGCGACAAGTCGATAACAACCGCCGGGCGACACCGAAGCGGGCGGACACGACGACGGGGGCCCGGTCTCCCGAGCCCCCGTCAACGGTGTCACTACGTGTCACCGCCGCGAACCGGCATCCGATCGCCCTCGAAAAGGCGTATCCGGTAGGCGGTGGCTAGTAGCGGCCGCCCCCGCCGAAGCGGGACCCACCGCCGCCGCGGTCCTCACGAGGCCGGGCCTCGTTGACCGTCAGGGTGCGACCACCGAAGTCACTGCGGTCCAGCGCAGCGATGGCCTTCGCGGCATCGCCCTGCGCCATCTCGATGAATCCGAAGCCGCGCGGACGGCCGGTTTCCCGGTCGTTCGGCAGGCTGCACGAGATCACCTCGCCGTGCGCCGCGAACAGGCGCTCGACTTCCTCTTCGGAAGCCGTGAAGGGGAGGTTGCCAACATAAATCTTCTGACTCAAGAACACGCTCCACGCCGGCACATGCCGGCAACAGCCGCCGCTTACGCGACGGCTCACCAACTGGATACCCAACAGCGCGACGTGGAAGCTCGGATGAAACGTTCGACGGCGGACTGAGAGCCGCGCCGGATGGCTCCGGCACCGTTCCACCGTATGTCATGCCGTCCACTCCGTCGAGCGGAGAAACCCCGAAAAGCACCAGGGCCATCACGGGCCTGGAGAGGCCCGCGAGCGTACGCGCCGGGGAGTTGCCGGTGGATGTAATATCCCTTCGCTACACGGAGCGGAAGGAGGGGGTATGGGAGCCTTGGACGGCAAGGCCGTCGTCATCACCGGCGCCGGGCGTGGGATCGGGCGAGCGACCGCGCTGCAGGCGGCCGCCGAGGGCGCCTCGGTGGTGGTGGCGGACAACGGCTGCGAACCGGACGGCACGGGGGCCAACCCCGCGTGCGCGCAGGCAGTCGTCGACGAGATCACCCCTAAGGGCGGCAAGGCGACGGCAGTCACCGAGGATGTGGCCACCATGGCCGGCGCTGAGGCGGCCGTGCGCGCCGCCCTGGACGGCTACGGGCGCGTCGATGCGCTCATCACCTGCGCCGGGATCCGCCGCGACACGCCCTTCTGGGAGATGACCGAAGGCGACTGGGACAGCGTCATCAATGGCAACGCCAAGGCGACGTTCAACGTCGTGAAGGTCGCCTCGATCGCCATGCGCCAGCAGCGCTACGGCCGCATCGTGATGATGACGTCCGACGCTGGTCTGGGCGCCGTGGGGTCGTCCAACTTCGCGGCGGCGAGCGAGGGCGTGATTGGCCTGAGCCGCACGGTCGCGCGCGACCTGGGGCGCTACGGCGTGACCTGCAACGCGGTGTCGCCGCTGGCGCGCACGCGCCTGTTCGGCGGGTTCTCGGAGGAACTCCGCCCGCCCGCCGGTGTGCTGTCGGCGGACGAGATGGCGCGCATCGCACGGCCGTTCCCGACGATGCACTGGGAAGGCGACGCGCATCCGGACGACCCGGCGAGCGTGGCGCCGCTGGCGTGCTACCTGGCATCGGAGGCCTCGGAAGACGTGAACGGCCAGCTCTTCGGGGTGCGGGGCGGCGAGGTCTACCTGTACTCCTACCCGGCAATCGACCGGCAGATCCTCAGCTTCGGCCGGCGCTTCACCATGGACGAGATGGACGAGCAGATGCCTCGCACGCTGGCCAACGGCGTCGCGAGTCCGCTGCGCGTCTAGCCGCGTCCGAGGCCGAGTTCAGAAGGAGAACGACGATGGCTAACCGACTCGATGGACGGGTCGCGATCGTGACCGGCGCCGGCCGTGGCATCGGCCGGGGCGTGGCGTTGCAGATGGCGGACGAAGGGGCGGCGGTCGTGATCGCCGACTTCGGCGGCAACCTGGACGGCAGCGGTGGTGACGCCGGCCCCGCCGACGAGGTGGCGAACGAGATCAAGGCGCAGGGCGGCCGGGCGATCGCGCACTACGGCGACGTCTCCAAGTTCGCCGACACGAAAGACCTGGTGGACACTACGCTCCGCGAGTTTGGCCGCGTGGACATCCTCTGCCACGTGGCGGGCATCCTCCGCGACCGCATGGTGTTCAACATGACCGAGGAGGAGTGGGACGCCGTCCTGGCGGTCCACCTGAAGGGCGCGTTCAACACGACGCGCAACGCGATCGTGCCCATGCTGAAGCAGGGGTACGGCCGGGTACTGCTCTTCTCGTCCGGGTCCGGCCTCGGCTCCACAGGCCAGGCCAACTACTCGGCCGCCAAGGAGGGCATGGTGGGCCTCGCCCGGGCGCTGTCTCGCGAGGTAGGCCCGTACGGCATCGCCGTGAACGCGATCTACCCCGGCGGCAACACGCGCATGACGCAGTCGGTGCCGGACACGGCGGCGCAGATCCGCGCGGCGGCCGGCATCCAGCGTGCGGGACGCGCGCAGACCATGACGTCCAACGGCGACGGCGGTCCGACGCCTCGTGACCCGGAGAACAACGCGCCCCCGGTGGCGTGGCTCTGCACGGAGGCGGGCGGCGCGGTCAGCGGCCAGGTGATCGGCACTTCGGGCTGGCAGGCCTCGCGGTACAGCCCGCGGCAGGTCATCCGGAGCGTGCATCAGGCGCGACACTGGACCGTGGATGAGCTGGCGCAGGCCGTGCCCGGTCAGTTGGTCGCGGGGATCACCAACCCGGCGCCAAAGCAGCAGCCGCGCGAAGAGGCGGCGCCCGTCGCCAGTTCGTAGGGGCGGCGTCGAGGCAGGACAGGCGAGACGGCCGCTCGTCCTCAGGCCCCGCGCACCTCGGTGCGCTCGGTCAGGGCGAGCGGCAGTCCGTGCGGCCGGCAGCGCAGCAGCTTCAGGCGGCGGCGATTGATCTCGCTCGGACGCGCGAACTCGCAGCCGCGCGCGCACTCGTAGATGACCAGGCGACGCCAGTGTGCCGCCAGGTCGGACCACCGGTAGTGCGCCCTCGGCTCGGCGCCCGCTGCTACCGCGCACGCCCGCCAGAGGTCCCCGTGCGGAGGTGCTTTCGGCTCCAGCGAGGCTGCCACGAGGTGCGCGATCTCATGGGCCAGGGTGTCCCGGATGACCTCGTCCGTCCCGCCCAGGAGCCACCCGGCCACCTGGATGACGCCGGACATCTTCAGCGCGCGGCCGGCGGTGGTGCGGAGGCGGCGGTTGACCTCGACGGTCACTGGCTCGATGCCCCAGTCGGCCGCGTGCCCATCCGCCAGCGCTTGCAGCCACGAGAGGCAGCGGTGCTCGGCGGCACGGTGGGCCGCGGCGCGTGACTGGCGCATCGGTTCTCCTCGGCTGCTGCCCCGTGCGCGAATCTATGCGCCTTCACGCGCGGCGGAAAGCGGCGTAGGGTAGCGCCCGCCGGGCGCGACTGCCCGAGGGGACCCGCGGGGAGGAGCCACGTATGGTGACCGAGCGACCTCGACCCAAGCGCGCGCATGTCATCGCCGGTGGCTATCCGCCGGGATCGCCCGCCGGTCACGACCACGACTACGCGCGGCTCCGGCTCCTCGAACTGCTCGAGGGGCCGGAGCACGTCCACACCACGGTCGCGGGCGACTTCACCGACATCGAGAAGTGGCTGCCGGGCACGCGCTTTCTCGTGACGTACGTCGCCGGCCCCTTCGCCGACGACGAGCAGACGCGATTCCTCTCGGATTGGCTCGCCGGTGGTGGGCGCTGGCTCGCGCTCCATGGGAGCAGCGGGGGCCAGGCGCGACGCGACCCGGCGCAGGGCAACCGGCGGCGGATGGTGAAGAGCAGCTACCACCAGACCCTCGGGGGGTTCTTCATCAACCACCCGCCCGTGCGGCGGTTCCGCGTCGACGTGGTCGACCGCGACCACCCCCTGACCCGAGGCCTCCCGGAGTCGTTCGAGACCGTCGACGAGCCCTACATGATCGAGGTACAGGAGCCCTCGGAAAGCCACCTGTTACTCACGGCGGAACTCGGCCCGGACGCGTCGCCGCCAGGCTTCGGCTTCGCCTACGACGAGGACACCGCGCTCCAGCCGGACGGGAAGACGCGTGTCCTGGGCTACGTGCGCGAGACGGGAGACGGCGCGGTGGCCTACGTATCGCTGGGGCACTGCCACACGCCGACGACCAACAGCCAGCCCTTCGTGGACGAGAGCGTCTCGCCCGACACGAAGACCCCGCGGACGCTCCGCGGGTCGTGGGAGACCGAGGCGTTCCCAATGCTCCTCCGCAACGCGGTGGCGTGGGGCCTCGATGGCGACGGGGCGGCATGAACCGCGGGGAGCACCGATACTGACCGCAGCAAGCGGCGACGAGGGGAGTCGAGGCGATGGCAGCAACGGTGAACAAGGACGGCGTGCTCGCGGGCCAGGTCGCGGTCGTCACCGGCGCTTCGCGTGGCATCGGCGAGGCGATCGCGATCCGCTATGCGATGGAGGGCGCGAAGGTCGTCGTCTCCGCGCGCACGGTGAACGAGGGCGACCACATGCTGCCCGGCAGCATCAGCAGCGTCGTCGAGCGCATCAACGACGCCGGTGGCGAGGCCATGGCCGTCCGATGCGACCTCGGGAACTCCGAGGACCGCGAGGCGCTGATCCGCACGACCGACGAGGCCTTCGGGCCTGTCGACATCCTCGTGAACAACGCCGCGGTGACGTATTTCATCCCGGTGCAGGACTTTCCGGAGCGGCGCTTCAAACTGATGCTCGAGGTGCAGGTCTACGGCCCGTTCCACCTCGCGCAGCTGGTGCTGCCGAAGATGCGCGAGCGGCAGGCCGGCCGCATCCTCAACATCTCCTCGCACGCCGCGCTCCACCCGAAGGCGGACTCGGGCGGCCGCGGTGGCACGGTCTACGGCATGTGCAAGGCGGCACTCGAGCGCTTCACCACCGGCCTCGCGTCCGAGGTCTACGCCGACAAGATCGCCGTGAACGTGATCTCGCCGGGCCTCGTGGCGACGCCGGGCGTACTGCACCACGGGCTGGTGAACGAGTCGAACAAGGACAACGTCACGCCGGTGGAGCACATGGCCGAGGCGTGCCTGCGCCTGGTGCACGGCGACGCGCAGCAGATGACCGGCCGCATCACCTACGCCGCCGACATGCTGAAGGAGTTCAACCTCGAGGCGGCGGAACTGCTTGCGTAGCAGGCTCCGGTTGTAGGGGCACGGCGTCCTGCGCCCGCTCCCTCGAGGTCAGTCGTCAGAGAAGAGCCCGCCCGAATCGCCGGGCTCTTCGTGTGGTGTCGGGGCACTTCGGACTACTCGCGGTTCGGAGCGCACGCCCGCATCACCGCGCGCACCGAGTCGATCCCGCGCCTGGCGGCGACCACGCGCACGATCGCCACGTCGAGGCCCTGCGCGAGCCCTCGGAAGTGCTCCGCTGCGCCGTCAGGGGTGCCGAAGTAGCCGACACCCAGCAGCAGTTCGTCCGAGGCGGTGTCGCACAGATCGTCCATCGACGCGCCGCCCTCGCGCAGGCGGTCCAGCTCGGCCAGCTCGTCGGCGAAGCCCATGCGCTCGAAGTGGGGGCGGTAGCCAAAGCGCCGGTCGCGCGCGCTGCCCGCCGGCCCCATCGCGTAGCCGATGGTTGCGCGGGCCAGCCCTCGACGGGCCGCGGCCACGTCATCGTCGACGCAGACGCGGATGTATTCGGACAGCGGGACCGATTCGGCGGCGCGACCGGCCGCCTCCGCCGCCGTGTCGACCGTGCGCCGTGCCTCGGCGACCTGGTCCGCCGTGCACCAGTTGAGGCAGACGCCGTCCGCCGCCTCGCCGGCCAGTGCCAGCATCTTCGGTCCCAGCGCGCCGAGGTAGACGGGCGTCCTCGGTGGCGGGTCGATGCCGAGCTTCAGTCCGTGCGCGCTCAGCGACGCGCCTTCGTACTCGACCGTCTCGCCGGCCAGCAGGCCGCGCACGATCGCCAGGTAGTCGCGCATGGTCGCCAGGGTCGAGGAGGAGCGGACGCCCATCGCGCTCCTGAAGTCGGCGCGGTAGATCTGGCCGGAGCCGATGCCGAGGACGAAGCGCCCTCCGGTCATGGCGCCCAGCGTCCCGGCGCTCATCGCGAAGCCCATCGGCGTGCGGTAGGCCACCGGCGAGACGGAGATGCCGGTCTTGAGGCCGTCCGAGTTCACCTCGCGGCTGGCGTTCCAGCGCATGGCGCAGACCTGGAACGAGTCGAGACCGGAGCCCTCGGGCGTCCAGGCCTGGTCGTAGCCCAGCTCGGCTGCCTCGCGCGCCAGCGTGCGCTGGTCTTCGAACGTCAGTCCGAGCGTGAAGTCGAGCCCCACTCCGATGTCCATGGGTGCTTGCTCCCTTCCCCGCGTGCATCCTACGCGAGCGGCCGGGCCTGCGGAGGGGTGGCGTCTCGCCTCGAAGCGCCTTGTCGCGCACTCCGGTAGATTCGCGCCACGCGATCTGCGCTCCGAGCGGTATCTAGGGGGAGGCACGACATGACGACCGAGGCCGAACGAGACCCGAATGCCGGACTGCTGGAGCGCCTGTCGAACGCCTACGGCCCCACCGGCTTCGAGGGCCCAGTGCGCGCCATCGTGCGCGAAGAACTGGCGACGGTGGCCGACTCGCTGGAGACGGACGGGGTCGGCTCGCTGATCGCGCGCCTCGATGGCTCTGCGGAACGCCCGCGCATCATGTTGGCGGCGCACATGGACGAACTGGGCCTGCTGGTGCGTCGGATCACCAGCGAGGGGTACCTGAAGTTCCAGCCGCTCGGTGGGTGGCTTGACCAGTCGCTGATCAACCAGCGGTGGGTTGTGCTCACGCGCAACGGCCCCGTCCCCGGCGTGACGGGCATCAAGACCGTCCACGTCATGACCCCGGAGGACCGCGGCAAGGTCTTCAAGCGCGACGACATCTTCATCGATGTGGGCGCGCGCGACCGCGAGGACGCCGAGCAGCGCCTGGGGATCCGGCCTGGCGACGCCATCGCACCGGATAGCCGCTTTGAGGCGATGGCGGGCGGCGACCTCTACCTGGGCAAGGCGTGGGACGACCGCGCGGGCGTCGCCGTGATGGTGCGCGTGCTGCAGGCGCTACGCGAGGCCGGGCACCCGAATACGGTGTACGGCGTGGCCACGGTGCAGGAGGAGGTGGGCCTTCGAGGCGCCCAGACGAGTGCCTGGGAGGTCGACCCGGACGTCGGTATCTCCCTCGAGTCGGGCGTCGCGGCGGACTACCCGGGGATCACGGAGGACGAGGCACAGGAGCGGCTGGGCGAGGGGCCGGGCCTCTTCCTCCACGACTCCTCGATGTTGCCGAACAACCGGCTCCGCGACGTGGTGGTTGACCTGGCGCGCGAGCTGGACATCCCGCTGCAGTTCAACGTGCTCGCCGGCTACGGACAGGACGGCAGCGCGATCCAGCGCACGCGGGCCGGGACCCCGACCGTTAACATCACGGTCCCGACGCGCTACTTGCACAGTCACAACGGCGTGATCCACCGGGACGACGTGGCGCGCGCCATCCGGCTGGTCACCGAACTGACCCGCCGCCTCGATGCCGCGGCGGTGCAGGGGTTGCGGCGCTTCGACTAGCGGAGGGCCTCGCAGACCCAGCCCTCGGGGAGCGTGCCGGTCTCGAGGAAGTCGCGGAGCCGCTCGCTGGCGGCGTCGTCCAGCGCGGTGTCGGCCTGCGGGTACAGGATCCGCTCTTCCTTCATGTTGTGGTGTTCCAGCACCTCGGCCAGTTCTTCGTGCGCCCGCAGCGTCGAGGCGCGGTCCGTCCGCGCGGCCGCGAGCCGCTCCACCTCATCCAGGGCGTGCCAGATCTCGCCGTGCTCTCGAAGCATCACCATGACGGGCGCCACAAGGCCGGACTCGCGGAGCGACGGGAAGAACAGCTCCTCCTCCAGGTAGATGTGCCGTCGGAGGGCGCGCGCCGCCACCTCCAGCGGCTCGGGGCGCCACTCGCCACGCGCAAGGTCCTCCGTGAACCGCGTGAGCCCCTCGTCGATGTCGCGGTGCTCACGCTCGAGCACGCCCGCAGGTGTCTGTTGCTGCATATGGGCCTCCTCGCCGGCGTGCAGCCCCGCCGCCAGGGCCACCGCACGGCACCTCCAGTCTAGTAGCGCACGCCTCCCCTCGAGGCAGCGTAGGGCGCGTCCCCGGTGGCCGAGCGTGCCCATGGTCCTCGACGCTCGGGCCGTACGTCCCTGTTAGGAGCCTGGCCCTACGCTGAGAATGTACGGGTCTCGGGTACCCCCTCGAGCCCAGGCACGGCGATGGGAGAGGACGGCATGACTCAAGGCCACGCCTACCTACGGACGCACACGCTGAGCGCGGAGCACCTGTTGCTGGACCTTGCTGAGGCGGCCGTGGAACTGCACGGGATCGAGGCCGGCGACGAGGACCGTCACGGCGTGACCCTGATCAAACAGGGCGGCCTCTCCGTGGTGATGACACACCTGGCCCCGGCCGCGACCCTGACCGAGCACGCCGCGCGTGGGGCCGCCACCGTGCAGGTGCTCGAGGGCCGCGTCCGCGTCGCGCTGGATGACGAGGAGTTCGAAGCCCGCGAAGGCTACCTGGTGGCCTTCGACTCCGGCGTGCGGCACTCCGTGACCGCCATCGACGACTCCACGTTGCTGCTGACTCTCGGCGGCGGTTAAGCCCGGATGACGCCATGAGGGTGAAGTGTGGCTGGGCGGAATTCCTGGCTCCGGACGGCGCCGCCGTCGTCGCTCGCGGCCGCGTGTCCGTGAGCAACGCGCAGATCCCCGCTCCGACGTGGGGCCCCTGGGAAGCGGATGTGTGGCTACTTCGAGGTTACGAGTCGCTGCGTGGCGGTGAGGGTGACCTCTGGCTGCTCCGTTTCGAGGACGGCAACGAGTACCGGTGGGTGGCTCTGGAGTCGCTGGTGCGGCAGTGGGCGCCCTCCGGGCTGCGTGCCGCCGCCCGGGTGGTGAGCTACGACCACGAGTATCCGTCCGTACTGACCGAGCTGGGTGGCGACTTCTGACGACGGCCTCGGCGCTCGATGCCCTGGTCACCGCTCGCCTACGGCTGCGGCCGGCGCAGGCGCCGTTCACGTCGGATCGAGCGGGCGCGCAGGTCGCGCAGCGGGCGGTGGATGCGCAGCAGGCGTTCGCGCCTTCGCTCCTCGCGTAGCGTCCGCACCCGCGCCGTCAGCAGATCGTACAGGGAGATGATGCCGAGGAACACGCCCCCGCCGCGCTCGACGACGGGCAGGGTGGTCTCTCGGGTCTCGGCCATGCGGTAGACGACGAGCCGCAGCGGCTCGTCCGGATAGACGACCGCGCCACGGCGTGCGGCCGCCGCCAGGTCGACCTCGTCGCCCGGCCCCTCCGAGAGCAGGCGCTGCAACTCCGAGCGCCGGAGCATCCCCCGGAGCTCGCCATCGGCGGCGATCACGGGGTACGCGGTTGGCTCGTCGCCCTCGTACGAGCGGTCGAGCCAGGCCCTGAGCTGCGTCGGGGAGGCCACCGAGGGCAGCGCGGTCAGCTCCGTCCGGAGCACCTGATGCACCAGCAGGATCTCCAGCGGGTCGACCGCGTACTCGCGCCCGAGGTGGAGACCGCGCCGGCTGATCTTCTCGGTCAGGATGGACCGTCGCAGCGTCAACACCGTGAAGCCGTAGGCGACCGAAACGGCGACCAGCAGCGGGAGCAGCGCATCCACATCGTGCGTGAGTTCCAGCGCGAAGATCACGCCGGTGAAGGGCGCGCGCATCGTGCCGCCGAGGATCGCGGCCATGCTGATCAACGGCCAGAACCCCGCCCCCTCCTCGGGCAGGACTCCCGCCTCCAGCGCCCCGAGTGCTCCACCGATCATCAGTAGCGGCGCCAGCACGCCTCCGGAGGTGCCCGAGCCCAGCGCGACCACCCAGATGCCGGACTTCACCAGCAGCACGCCCAGCACAATGCGGGTGGTCGCCTCACCCTGCAGCAGCTGGCCGATCGTCTCGTAGCCGACGCCCAGGGCTTCCGGGAAGACCAGGCCGCCGAGCCCGACGAAGAAGCCTCCGATGGCGGGCCACCACATCCAGTGGAGCGGTAGCCGGTGGAAGCCGTCCTCGCAGGCGTAGACCGCGCCGGTGAGCAGCGCGGACAGCCCGCCGGCGAGCATGCCGGCCATGACACAGCCCAGCAGTCCCAGCGGGCCCACGAAGTCGACGTGGAGCGGCGTGGGGAAGAGCGGCACCGGGCCGATGAGGTAGTGCCGGAGCAACGCCGCCATGCTGCTGGCCAGCGCGACCGGGATCAGGCTGCGCGGCTTCCACTCGAACAGCAGCAGCTCCACGGACAGCGCCGCGGCGGCAATCGGTGAGCCGAAGGTCGCGGACATACCGGCGGCGGCGCCCGCCACCAGCAGCGTCTTACGCTCGGCGCTGGTAAGGCGCATGAGCTGGGCGATGATCGAGCCGATGGCGCCGCCCGTCATGATGATCGGTCCCTCGGCGCCAAACGGGCCGCCCGAGCCGATCGAGATCGCCGAGGAGACCGGCTTCAGCACGGCCACCCGAGGTTCCACGCGGCTCCGGCCGATGAGGATCGCCTCCAGTGCCTCGGGAATGCCGTGCCCGCGGATGCGCTCCGACCCGTAGCGGGCCATCACGCCGATGATCAGCCCACCGAGCACGGGCACGGCCACGACCAGCAGTCCCAGGTCGGTGCCTGCGGGAGACACCTCCTCCGCCGAGAAGCGTAGGTAGAAGAAGAGGTTCGTGAAGAGGCTGATCAGCCGCAGCAGACCGACCGCCAGGAAGGCGCCGATGGCGCCAACGCCGAGCGCGATCACCGAGATCACGATCATGCGCGGCGGCGTCGTGAAGTCACCGAGGGGCTGGGTGTCCCCCTCGGCGGCCAGCGAGGCAAAGAGCGCTCGGGCGCTCCTGGAGAGCAGCGTGACGGATTGGCCGCCTGCGCTCACAGGCGGACACCGAGTGTCCGGCCGGACACGCGGCTGGGAGTCTCGATCGGGCACAAGTCAGCGGCGCCCGCCGGACTCACGCGTTGGGAGGGGCGCCGTCCGGACCCGTGGATGCCGGTCTCCGGCTCGGATGTGGACGCAGACTTCGAACAGGACACTCCTCTTCGTATACCGCGCCCGGCGCGCAAGTTCCAATCGAGGTCCTCCGCGTTCTCCCGAGGGGGCTGCGTCTACTTCTTCAGGAGGCCGACACTTGAATAGAGGGCCATACTCGTATGGCGACCGCGAGCGGGGCGAACGTTGCTGGTTGAAGCCGACGAAGTACTGGCGGGTAGCGAACTTGCGACCGACGTGTGCATCGTCGGCGCCGGTCCGGCCGCGATCACCCTGGCGGGGGCACTGCTGGACTCTGGTGCTCACGTCACCATGCTCGTGGGCGGTGGTACTGCCTTCACGCACTCCCTCAAGCATCCGCTGCGCGTCCTCCGAGGCCACCTGAGGGGTGAGCAGGGGCTGGCGTCCGCCCGCAATGTCGGGCACCCCTATTACCCGGTGCGCTTCACCCGCGCGCGCGGGTTCGGCGGCACGGCCAACGCGCTCAAGGTACACGGCTTGAGGGCGCGCCCCCTCGACCCCATCGACTTCGAGGCGAGACCGGACCTGGGGTTGCCCGGATGGCCGATCGATCGAGACAGTCTGACCCCGTACTACGAGCGGGCGCAGGACGCCTCCGGGCTGGGACCGGCACGCTATGACCCGGCCTACTGGCAGCGGGCGGGGAGGCGCCCGCTGTCGATGGAGGGCACGCGCGTCGAGACGGCGGTTTTCCAGTACGGCGCAGGGGACCACTTCCGCACCCAGTTAGACCGGTTCGCCGCGGCCTCGGCCTGCGACGTCATCCTCCACGCGAACGCCACGGAGTTTCGCGCGGACCCGGTCACCGGCTGCGTGGAACGCGTCGAGGTCGCCACGCTGGACGGGAACCGCTTCGCGGTGCGGGCCCGGCAGTTCGTGCTCGCGGCCGGGGCGATCGAGAACGCGCGACTGCTGCTCGTGTCGCGCCGCGACCGTCCAGCCGGCCTGGGGAACGAGCACGACCAGGTGGGCCGCCACTTCATGGAGCACCCACACCTCAACGCCGCGTTCCTGCGACCGACGAGCCCGGAGACCCTGGAGCGGGTCGGCCTGTATCGTCGCCACGAGGTGGACGGGACGCGCGTCCACGCCATGCTCCGCCTCTCAGACGAGGTGGTCCGCGACGAGGGGCTGCTCAACGCCGCCTTCGAGTTGAGCCCGGCCGCCGAGGTCCTGGAGAAGCGGGCACGAAGCGCATACGGGCAGGTACGTTCCGCCGTTCAGGGCGGTCTGGTGACCGCGCGACTGGCCCCCCACGTGCTGTTCGCGTCGGCGGCTCTGCCCTCGATCGCCCCGCGCGTCCTGGGCTTTCGCATGCGGTCCCGACCGACCCTGCTCGCCGTCGACACGATGGCCGAGCAAGCCCCGCACTCCGACTCGCGCGTCACCCTCGGCTCGCGTCGAGACCGCCTCGGTGTACCGCGCGCCAGGCTGGACTGGCGGGTCACCGAGGACGACCGCCAGTCGATCCGGCGGTCCGTCCGGCTCCTTGATGTCGCGTTCCGAGAGGCCGGCATCGGCCACCTGGAGCAGATGTACGGCGACGAGCGGCCACCGAGGCTGATCAAGGGTGGCTGGCACCACATGGGCACCACGCGCATGCACGACGACCCATGCCGGGGCGTGGTCGACCGCGACTGCCGCGTACACGGCTCGCCAAACCTCTCGGTGGCCGGTTCGTCTGTCTTTCCCAGCGGGGGTTGCTCCAACCCCACGCTCACGATCGTCGCGCTGGCGCTGCGCCTCGGAGACCGGCTCCGTAAGGAGATGCGGGCCGTCTAGATCCAGCCCTCGACCGGGCCTCCTAGAGCCACCTTCGGACGCGTTGCTGGTAGTGGGCGTACTCGTCTCCGAACGCCTCAGTGAGTTCGCGCTCTTCGTGCGGCACCACCCAGCGGTCGGTGGCGCGCAGCGCGGCCATGCCGGCCGGCAGCGCCCACGCGGACCGTGTCGCGACGAGCCCCGCGCCGATCGCCAGCAGGGCATGCGCCAGGTAGATCGGGTTGCGTGAGTAGCGGTACGGCCCGTCCGCTACCAGCGCGACCGTCGGCGCCGACGGGATAGGGGACGTCCCCGCTCGCCGATGCGTCATGATCGCCCACGCATCCAGGGCGCCGCCCGCGGCGAGCAGGAGCACGCCGAGCGGACGCGCGACGCCACCGGGGAGGGACGCCGGCCATCGACGGTGGACGAGCTGGCCGAGGGCGAGGGCGACCAGGAACGCGAGCGGTGGGAACGACGCGAGGAGCGGGCGACGGCCGCTCACGGGGCGCTCGATGGCCGGAACGCATCGGGGGTGTGGGTTGCGATGAAGGGAAGTGGCTGGGGACCAGGGATTCGAACCCCGACTGACGGATCCAGAATCCGCTGTCCTACCATTAGACGAGTCCCCAGAGCCTGCCTGATAGCCTAGCAAGCCGCCCGCGCAGCGTCACGCCCGATGCGCGGCCGTGGCGCCCTACCGCGCGCCCGCAGACGCCGTCTCGCGCAGCATCGAGGCGGCGTTACGCAGCCGTTCCACCGTGGGCCCGACGCCGACGATGTCCATCGTTTCGAACAGCGGTGGCGTGATGCGCTTACCCGTAACCGCCAGGCGGCAGAGGGTGAAGAGGTCGCCGGGCTTCAGCTCCAGGCGGTCCGCCAGGTCGCGCAGCACCGCCTCGATCGCCTCGTGCGCCCACTCGCCGGTATCGTCCAGGCGGTCGAGGGCCTTCGCGGCCTCGTCCAGCGCGGACGCGGCGCCCTCGGCGTCGTCCTTCCAGCGCTTCTGCAGGAAGATCTCTGCCGGGGGCGGGGTGACCTCCGGCTGGAAGAAGAAGTCGACGAGGTCCGTGACCTCGCTGAGCAGCCGCACACGCTCTCGGATCAGTGGCGCGAACTCCTCCACCAGCGAGCGGTCGATCGGGCGGGGCACGTCGGGCGGCAGCTCGCGCTCGAGGCGCCGTGCGAACATCTCCGCGAGCTCGTCCTCCGGTGTGTGTTCTCGGACGTAGACGCCGTTCATCCACTCGAGCTTCTGCTGGTCGAAGGTCGCCGGGTTCACGCTGATGTCGTTCAGCTCGAAGACCTCGATCAGGCGCTCATGGCTGAAGATCTCGGTGTGGTCGTCCAGCGCCCAGCCGAGGATGGTAAGGAAATTGAACAGCGCGTCCGGGAGGTAGCCCTCTTCTGCGTACTCCAGCACGAACTTCGCGCCGTGGCGTTTCGACAGCTTGCCGCCGTCGGCCCCGAGGATGACCGGCATATGCACGAAGGTCGGGCGCGGGTAGCCCAGCGCGTCCCAGATGCGGACGTGGCGCGGCGCGGACGGCAGCCACTCCTCGCCGCGCGTGACGTGCGAGGTCTGCATCGCGTGGTCGTCCACGGGATGGGCGAGCGCGTAGGTGGGGAACTGGTCCGACTTCAGGATGACCATGTCGTCCAGCGTGCGGTTCTCGACCGTGATGTCGCCGCGAAGCAGGTCGTTGAACGTCGTGGTGCCCTCACGCGGCATCTTGAAGCGCACGACGTGTGGGTCGCCTCGCTGCGCGCGCTCGGCCACAACACCGGCGTCGAGGTCGCGGCAGACGCCCCAGTATCCGGGCAGTGTGCCCTCGGCCTTCTGACGCTCGCGCATGGCCGCCAGTTCCTCTGTGGTGCAGAAGCAGCGGTAGGCGTAGTCGCCGGCGAGCAGCCGGTCGGCCGCCTCGCGGTAGAGCGGCAGCCGCTCGGACTGGGTGTAGGGGCCATACGGTCCGCCAATGTCGGGGCCCTCGTCCCAGTCGATGCCGAGCCAGCGGAGCGACTCCAGGATGCGCTCGAGTGAGCCGGGGACGGATCGCGACTGGTCCGTGTCTTCCAGGCGCACATAGAACTGCCCGCCGGTGTGGCGCGCGTACAGCCAGCTCCAGATCGCCTGGCGGATGTTCCCGACGTGTGGGTCGCCGGTGGGACTGGGAGCGTAGCGGACGCGCACCGGTCGCTCTGTCGCCTCGGGCATCTACCGCCTCCCCGCGTGCTTCGCCATACGCTCGTCCGCGCCGTCGTCGCCATCGACCGCCGGCGCCGAGGGTGCGACACCGTGGCGCACGCGCAGCCCGTGGATGGCCGAGCGGATGTCGTCCGGCAGCGGCGCCGCAAACTCACGCCACGCGCCGTTGGACGCCAGCGTGAACCCGAGGCGCAACGCGTGCAATGCCTGGCGCGCGATCAGGTCGGACGGGTGGCCGTACATCGCGTCGCCGAGGATCGGATGGCCCACCGCCTCCATGTGCACCCGGATCTGGTGAGTGCGGCCGGTAAAGATCTGCACCTCCAGCAGCGCTGCCTCGTCACCGTACTGCTCCAGCACTCGGTACTGCGTGCGCGCCGACTGGCCGCGTTCCAGCACCGCGCGCCGCCGATGGTCCACCGGGTCAGGGCCCAGGGGTGCGTCGATGATGCCCTCGGGCGGCGTCACGCGGCCCTGGACCAGTGCCAGGTAGACCTTCAAGGTCTTGCGGGTCCGCCACTGCTCCTTGAGCGCGAACTGGGACGCCTCCGACTTCGCCAGCGCGATCACCCCGGAGGTGTCGCGGTCCAGCCGGTGCACGATGCCGCCCCGGTCGGTGTCGTCGATCTCGCGCACTTCCGGGTAGCGGGCGCGGACGGCGTTGATCAGAGTGACGGCGTTCATGCCGGGGCGGGGGTGGACGACGAGGCCGGGCTGCTTGTTCAGCACCAGCGTCTCCTCGTCCTCGTAGACGATGTCCAGAGGCACTTCGTGAGCCTGGAGGTCGAGGTTCGGCACGACCGGCTCGACGACCGCGACCTCTGTGCCGGGTCCGACGTGGGTGCTCGCCTTCGCGACGACCGCCCCGTCGACGGAGACGAGGCCGTCCTCGATGAGGCGTCGCACTTGCGAGCGCGACAGCTCGGGCATCGCTTCCACGATGGCACGGTCGAGACGGCCTTCGGCGTGCGTGGTGACGAGGCGAGTCGGGTTCACCCGGCGCGCTCCCGGCCGGCCTCCGCGCCGCGCTCGGGTTCCGCACCCGTCACGGGTGAGCCCGCAGCGGCGCCCTCATCGCCTGCGCCCTCGAAGAGCGAGAGCACCACGAGGGCGACCACGCCGGTCACGATGGCGGAGTCCGCGAGGTTGAAGGACGGATAGTTCGTCGGGTCGATGAAGTCGGTCACCGTGCCTCGGACGACGCGGTCGATGAAGTTGCCCAGCGCGCCGCCGAGCACCAGCGCCAGCGCGGTGACGTGCAACCGGCTCTGGGGCGGCGCCCAGACGAAGAACGCCACGAGCGCGAAGATCGCGAGCAACCCGGTGACGATGAGAAACGGGCCGGAGTCCTGCAGGATGCCGAACGCCGCACCGGGATTCTCCACGCGCGTCAGCCGGATGAGGCCGGTGCCGGCCGGCCAGCTCTCGCCCACGTCGAGCCAGCCACGGACGAGCACCTTCGACAACTGGTCGGCGGCGATCACCACCACAACCAGCGAAGCGAAGAACGGCACGCGCGACCAGCGGGAGCCGGCCGAGGCGAGCGGCTCAGCACCGGCGACCGCCGGCGGCCCAGAGGTGTGCTGGGTATCCATTGGATCCATCGTACGAGAGGGATGCATTTCGGTCGCCTCGGGCCGCCCGGGCACGCGCTCGAGCGCCGGGAGCAGCACAGCCGTGGTGGTACGATCACGCCAGACAGTGTCCGAGCCACACGCAGCCAGGAGTACGCCGGTGGTCTTCAACCCGTTTCGCCGCGACCCCCGCTCCGACGAGCGGCTTGAGGACGGGCGGCCTCGCCTGCCTCCTGGGCAGCGCCTGACGGACGGCTGGCCGGTGCTTCACTACGGCGGCATCCCCCGTATCGACCTCGCGACGTGGGAGTTCCGCGTCTTCGGTCTCGTGGAGGAGGAACTCACCCTCAACTGGGATGAGTTCATGGCGCTGCCACAGGCACAGATGCAGAACGACATCCACTGCGTCACCACCTGGAGCAAATTCGACAACGACTGGCAGGGCGTGCGCTTCCGCGACATCGTGGCGCGCGTGAAGCCGCTGCCGGAGGCGAAGCACGTCGTCTTCCACTCGTACGGTGGGTACACCACGAACGTGCCGCTGGACGAGATGTTGAGCGACGACGACATGCTGGCGCACACGCACAACGGCGAGCCGCTCAGCATCGAGCACGGGTGGCCCCTCCGAGGCGTGATCCCGCACCTCTATTTCTGGAAGAGCGCCAAATGGGTGCGGGGCATGGAGTTCGTGGCGCAGGATCGCCCCGGCTTCTGGGAGATGTACGGCTACCACATGCACGGCGACCCCTGGACCGAGGAACGGTACGGCTGAGACCGGCCGAGGGGGCACCTCGCGACTCACAACTGCCCGGAATGCCTATCTAAAGCGTCGCACGTACGGCATCAACGGCACCGATGAGGTACGGATGCCTGATGCGAGGAGCAACCAACTGGCCTCACGTCAGTCGATCCGAACCAGTTGCCCCCGCTCTGAAACGCGTTACTTAGGCATTTCGGCACGCTTCCGGTCGTAGAACTCGTGCCGGGCCTCGAGGTGGGCGCCTAGTTCGAGGATGCCAAACGAGAAGCGTGACTGACGCCGTTTGTCGGTGGGTGAGCCGGGGTTGAAGAGCCGCACGCCGTCCCGCTCGTCGAGTAGCGGGATGTGCGAGTGGCCGAAGACCACCAGGGCGAGTCGCTCACCCTCGAACGCCTCCAGCGCGCGCTCCGGTGTCGTGCGGCGGCGACCCTCGTGGCCGTGTACCAGGCCGATGCGAAAGCCGGCGTGCTCGATGACCTGCCGGGCTGGGAAGCGCCGGCGGATGCCGGCGTCGTCGTTGTTCCCCGCGACGCCGATGACGGGCGCGACGCGTTCCAGGGCCTCGACGGCCAGCTCCGTGACGAAGTCGCCGGCGTGCAGGATGAGGTCGACGCCGGCCAGGCCACGGCGTAGCGGCTCGGGCAGGTCCCGCGCCATCCGCGGCATGTGCGTGTCGGAGACAACCCCGATGCGCATCGGTCACGCTCCTCGCGCCGGCCGGTCGCCCGTAGCACAAAGCCCGGCACGTGGCCGGGCTTCGTGGTGTCTCGTGAGCACCGAAGGCTAGACGAAGACGCGCGAGCCCTTCTCGCGGATATCTCCCGACCGGACAGCCTCGTAGGCCACGGCCTCGGCGACGCGGGCGACGACTTCCTCATTGAAGACGGAGGGCAAAATGTAGTCCTCGCCCAGCTGGTCGTCCGGGATCGTCTCGGCGATGGCGCGGGCCGCCACGATCTTCATCTCCTCGGTGATGTTGATGGCGCCCGCGTCCAGCGCACCGCGGAAGAGGCCGGGGAAGCAGAGCACGTTGTTGATCTGGTTGGGGAAGTCGGACCGTCCGGTCGCGATGACGCGGGCATAACCCTGGATGAGGTCCGGCATCACCTCGGGTTCCGGGTTCGCCAGCGAGAAGACGATCGCGTCCTGGTCCATGTCGCGGACCCACTCCGGCTCAATGAGGCGCGGGCCGGAGAGGCCGAGGAAGAGGTCGGCGCCCCTCAGCGCCTCCGCGATCGTGCCGTCGAAGCCCTCCGGGTTGGTGTGCTCGGCGAACCACTGCTTGGCGACGTTCAGATTGTCGCGACCCTGGTAGACGGCGCCCTGGCGGTCGAAGCCGATCACGTTCTTCACGCCGAAGTTCATCATGATCTTGGAGCACGCGACGCCCGAAGCGCCTACGCCCAGGACCACGACCTTCAGGTCCTCCGGCCGCTTCTGGACGATCTTCAGGCTGTTGATGAGCGCCGCCAGTACGACCACGGCGGTGCCGTGCTGGTCGTCGTGGAAGACCGGGATCTTCATTTCCGCTCGGAGCCGGTCCTCGATCTCAAAGCACCGAGGCGCTGAGATGTCCTCCAGCAGGATCGCGCCGAAGCCCGGTGCGAGCGCCTTGACGATGCTGATGATCTCTTCGGTGTCCTTGGTGTTCAGACAGATCGGCCACGCGTCGATGTCCGCGAAGGACTTGAAGAGCATCGACTTGCCCTCCATGACCGGCATGGCCGCCTCCGGGCCGATGTCGCCCAGGCCCAGCACGGCCGTGCCGTCCGTCACGACGGCTACGGCGTTCGACTTGATGGTGAGGGACCAGACGGCGTCCGGGTTGTCGTGGATCTGCATGGAGACCCGGCCGACTCCTGGCGTGTACACGTGGGCCAGCTCCGCGTTGGTGCGAATGTGGACCTTGTTCGCGACCTCGATCTTGCCACGGCGGTGCAGCTGGAACGTCCGGTCCGAGGCGTGGACGACCTCGACGCCCTCGATGTTGTCCACAGCGGTCGCGATGCGCTGGGCGTGGCCTTCGTCCTCCGCCATGATCCGGAAGTCGCGCACCATCTGGCCGGCGCCGGCCTCCTGGATGTCGATGTCCATAATGTTCGCGCCCGCGTCGCCGAGCGCCGTGGTCACCCGCCCGAGCATGCCGGGCCGATTCTGGATGCGGAGCCTGAGGAGTAGCTGATATCCGATTGCGGGGTTTCGGAACTCTTCGAGGGCTGCAAGCCTGCGCCGCTCAGTGGGTTGGATCGCCATCGGAAGCTCCTCCCGAACGTGGACGCCGTGCGACGAAACTATACCCCTCCTGCCTCAGAGGAAACCGGTGTGACCGGCGGACCCCCGAAGGAGCGCCACTCCCGAGGCGGGGTTGGTCGCGGGTGGTGAGATCGAGGCGCTGGGGCCGGGTGGCGACAGCGACATAAGAGATGGCATCCGGACGCCAACGTTTGGCATCCCCATCGGCCTCTTCGGCCGCTTGGTGTGCCGACGGCTGTGCAACGCGTGGGATCGTGTGCCGGAGGCCCGTGCTAGAATGCGCCGCCTTCCGGGGTAGAACCAGTTGTCCACAGAGGGCGCACGCGGAGAGCCGGCCGTGGAGCGTCCTGCTTAAGGGGGTATGCATGCCCATCACACGGATGCCGAGAAGGAACCGACACCCCGAACGACCCGGCCGGCTGACCAGGATGGCCAGCCGCGGGCGCGAGCGCGCAGAGGAGGTGGCGCACGACGCCGCTCCGCTCATCGAACGCAGCATCGGGGCCGCCGAGGAGATCGCGCGGGAGGCCGCGCCGATCGTCGAGCGCGCCTCCCGGCGCAAGCGCTCGCACCGACGCCGCAAGGGGATGATGTTCCTCGGCCTGCTCATGGCCGGCGGCGCCGTGATCGCCTACCTGCTCTGGCGCAAGCGCGACGAAGAGTACGCGCGCCTGGTCCTGGAGCCAGACATGCCGGACATCACCCCGGCCGGTGGACCCTCCCCGCACGCCTTCGATGAGCCGCGCGAGCCGGTCGAGCCGGCGCCCGTGGCCCCACGCGAGTCGTACGCGCAGTCCTTTGCCCGTAACGAACAGCCCGCAACGCCTGCCGTCGTCGAGGCCCCGGAACCCGTCGAGGCGCCCCAGGCGGAGCCAGAGACACCGCCCGTGTCCCCCTTCGCCGAGGTCGCGGCGGCGCCAGCCGACGAGACGCGCGAAGCCGTGGCCGCGGTGGCCGAGACGACCGAGCATGAGGTCGACGACCTCGAGTTCCTCGAGCCGGAGGCCGAGGCGCCCGAGGCGGCGGTTGAAGTCGAGACAGTCGCCGAGCCGCTGACCGCAACGGCCACCGAGGCGCCCACATACGTCGAGCCCCCCGTCGAGGCCGAGGCCATCGAGGAGTCCCCGGCCATCGAGGACGCCCCGCTACCGGACCCCGTGCTGGAGGCGGAGGCGGGCGAGGAGACGCCCGCGCCGCCCTCGTACGCGGAGTGGCCCGCGGCTGCTGTCGAGCCCGACGAGCCTGCGCCCGTCGCTCGCACCGAGGCCACGTTCGCTGGGACGCCAGACACCGAGACGCCGGAGGCTGACGCCGATCCGGTCGTCGAACGGTACGTCGAGGCCGTGGCGGAGGCAGAAGAAGTCGAGGAGGCGCCGGTAGCCCTCGACGCCCCGGCGCCGGAGGCCGAGGTCGAGGCGGAACCGGAGCCTGACGCCCAGCCTGCGACCCGCAACTGGAGCAACTGGAGCAGCTGGAACGGCACAGCCGGTGCCGCCTCGGCGGAGCGCCGCTTCGAGGCGGCAGCCGAGGCGGACGAGCCCGTCGAGCCGGCCGTTGCGGAGCTCGCCGAAGAGCCCGAGGTCGAACAGGCCGAGGTCGAAGAGGCCAGAGGCGATGGCGGTGTCGATGCACCCGAGGTCGAGGCGGAGCCCGTGCTCCAGCCGGCGCATGCAGAGCATGAGCCCGTGCTGCCGGACGTGACCGCGCGCTGGGAGGCCGAGCCGGCTGCGCTTGAAGCCGAGGACATCGAGGACGTCGAGGACGCCGACCACGCAGAGACTGAAGAGGCCGAGCCGGTACAGCCCGCAGCGGCGGATGTCCCCGCGCTCCCCCGAGTGCACGTCCCGCTGGAGCCGCGCTTCGTGCGGCAGGCCCTGAGCGCCGTCGCCGCCGACGGCCTGAGCGCCCCCGAGCGCTTGGACGAGCAGGCGGAGGAGGACGCGCCGGTGGCAGAGCCGGGGTCCTCCCCGCGTGAGGCGCCCGCGGCGCAGCAGGGCCAGCGCCCGCGACCGGGTTCGGGTGGCTCTCAGCGGCTACCGCAGCCGCCCGCGAGCGCCACGCCGCCGTTCTCGTCGTCCCGGTCGCGGCTGCCCCCGGTCCGATCGAGGCCGCCGCTGCCGCGCTAGGTCACGCCGCAAACGCATGACCGTGGGGGCGTTCCGCTGCTATCCTTCGAGTAGCGGAACGCCCCCATCGTCTAGTGGCCCAGGACACCACCCTTTCAAGGTGGGGACGGGGGTTCAATTCCCCCTGGGGGCACCAGCCACCTGAAC
>WHSU01000017.1 GCA_009379925.1 Dehalococcoidia bacterium
AGGAGCACCGGCAATGGCAGGGAGCCGCTGTGCATCAGGGTGTCGATATCCATGCAGCCAGAATCCGTCCGCACGATCCGGCCCCGCTCCAGCACGATGGCATGCCCCTGTGGGTTCTCCGGCGTTTCCTTCACGATGATGCGGTACTCGCCGGCGGGCCAGTACGGTACCGAGCGAGGAGTTGCGGGAAGTTCAACCACCGCGTACAGAGATCCTTCGACGATCGAGGCCAGCGCCGGACGCGCGTCCCGAAGGAATGTCCCTTCGCACTGAACGACCGGGAAGACGGACACGACGGTCCCGGGAGGCTCGCTTGGCTCGCAACGGGGAGGTCCACCGACTTCGCCAACGGTGGTACAACCCGCCTGCTGGTATTCGACCAGGGCGATCAGCCCCTCGAGGTCGCCGGCCTCGAGCATCTGGAGGACTGAGTCCACGGCCGGGATCCCGGTGGTACCCACGGCGGGCGTACTGGTACTGGCGGCAGTCGCCGTCGCGGTCCCGCCGGTAACTGTCGCTGTCGCCGTCCCATGGGTGACCCCCGCGCCATCCGAGCAGCCCGCGATGAGCGCGATGCTCAGGGCAATCATCACGAACGCTTGCGAACTGAAGGCTCTCGGGCCAGCTCGTTTCGGTCCCACCACCGGGGCCGGCGATTGCTCGGAGATCGTGCTCTTCGTCAACAAATGCTCCATCTTCCAGTCAACGCCCCGCCGCGAGCCCGGTGCAGGCGAGGCATCCGTCCACCCTCCAGCGGGACTCCGCGTCGACTCAGGATCCGCCAGGCGTTGGTCGGTTCTCGAAGTAAAGATTCGACTCGCAGTCCAGGAACGCATCACTCGCAGGGCTTGCCAAGTACGTGTATGTCGGGCCAGCCGGCTCGTAGAACGGTCCCGATACGTTGACCTCTTCGACGAGCCGGTCGATGTCAGCCTGGGTCGCCGTGTCCGGACTGCTCGCCCACGTCCCGTAGCCGTGCCCCTGCATGCAGTGGACGAATGCAGGCCAGCGAGGGTCATTTACGGGATCGGCTTCCTTCCGCTCGTTGGTCAGCGCTCGATCGTCGTACGGCGGTATCGAGAAGAA
This sequence comes from Dehalococcoidia bacterium, assembly GCA_009379925.1. Lineage (GTDB taxonomy): Bacteria > Chloroflexota > Dehalococcoidia > UBA2979 > UBA2979 > WHSU01. The sequence goes on from WHSU01000017.1 coordinate 1,087, forward strand.
CCCACGTTCGTCGATGAAACGCGAAGTTGACGGTGGTGGTGGAGCTTGAGAAGGATCCGTAATCACCGCCTTAGTCAGCGGAGTATAGGTCGCCGCTTCCTTCGCCCGCTTCTGATCCCAATCCTCGCCGACACGTGGTTGCTGAGCCCCTCCGGTCGCCACGTTCACGGCCGCGAACATTCCAAAGGCGATGGCCAAGGCGAACACCGCGATAGAGGCTCTATTAGTGTAAAGCTTGATCGCGTGCCTCGTTAGACTTGCTTTCATCAGTACGTCCCGTTAATGAGAGGCTGGTGGTAATAAAAGATGTCATCGACGCGGTCAGTGACGGGCTCTAAGTAGTAGCGTGCCGTGTTGTACCGCGAGTATGCGTTGCCCTCCATATGAAGGTGCTCGTTAGTCGAGCAACCAGGAGAAGGCGACGAGCCGAGTTGGGCGACATCAGCGACCAGGATACCGCCAAGGCGGAGATTGTTCAGCGTATAGTCCGGATCCCACCAATAGGGATCGGTAGAGTACGGATTGTTCCACGTGGCTATCGAACTAATGCGCTCGTTGCCGACGTGTTGGTAGATCGCATGGATCCACGTAATTATGTTGCCTGCTGTGTCATAGAAGTAGATCTTTACGTACAGTTTTCGTCCGTTCCATTCAGCGCCGGTCTTGTCAGCACAAGCGGAACTGATGTTCCAGTCCTGCATCCAACCGCCAGAGACGTTGGTCGGCAGGTAGTCCAGCTGAGCAAAGATCCAGTGATCAGGGTTCCCGTTGCCTATGTCGAATGGAGTATTGCCTCCAGAGTGCGGGCCGGCTGCCCCACATGGCGCCCACAGTGGAGGATAGTAGCATTCCGCATTCCAGACATTCGCCCAGATCCCTGACAGCACGGCTATTTCGCCATGCGATGCTTCCGTTGGCTTCCGTACGCTCAACACCGCGGCAGCGGCGGCGAGTAGCAGTAGAAGCCATGTCGCGGTGGTTAGTACCAAGCGACGGCGTGGTATTAGTACCAACTCAGCAATCCCCTCGAGCCGAATCCAGTACGTTCTTTCCGTGGAACTCCAGAGCGATGTCCCCCGGACTCGCTCCTGTTATCGCCCTGCTCGCGTTCAACATCCTCGCCGCCATCCTCCGCGAGCGCTTCCGCCGCGTTTAGGGTGGTGAACCCCCTTGGGACCGTCCGTGCTTCGCTTACTGCGGCGTCGAATCAGGGCCGGAGCCGGCGAGCCGGTTCTCGAAGTACAGGTGCGATTCGCACCCGAGGAACGCGTCACCGCCCGGGCTTTGGGATATAGGCCGTGCCGGCCGGCCTGGCTTTGTAGAACGCCCGGATGCATTGACCTGCTCGACGAGCGCATCGATGTCCGCCTGCATCGTCGCATCCGGATTGGCATAAACGTGCCGAAGCCGCGTCCTCGCATGCAGCAGACGGACGTGGGCCAGCGAGGGTTTTGCACGGGGTCGGCTGCCCGTTCCTCGTCGGTCACCTGCCGGATCGTCGTACTCCGGGATCGTCATCGCGCTCCGCTGTCGTTATGAGGTTGTTATGAGAGTCACAGAGACGGTAACGTTTTTGTTACCTAACATCAACCGTTTGTCCTAGCAGAGTGCTGAAAGAGGGCAGCGGAGGGGATCCGTGACCGCGCGGTGACCTGCGCGTGATCCGGGCGGGGAGGAGGCGGTGGATTCGCTACGCGACGGCTCGCCGGGGCAGTTTGGGGTGGCAGGCGCGCGGGTCATGGGCGCAACCTTTCCAGCCGCCGCCGCTGACCGGTTCCCCCGGGGGCTCTGTCCGCACCTCAAGCGCTGCGACCAGCTCGTCCAGGTACGCGAGCTGCCGCTCCCGGCGATCCACTTCGGCCACGGCCTGCAGCCTGGCGCGCTCGATCTGGTCGCGCTGCTCGACCACCTTGTTGCGCACGGGCAGAACGTAGAGCGAAATCACGTCGGCAACGAATCTCGTCCTCGTCTCCCTCGGCCACGCAGCTCCAGTACCTCTCATCAGAGACGGGGGAGCGGCGACACATTCAGGGATGTCAGTACAGGTATTGGCTGCGGACATGACGAGTCACCGCGGCGCTTCGTGCCCGACATGAGGGATCGTCAACGGCGCCGAGCCACCCAAGGTCACACGAACTGACACTGCTCACCGCCGATCGTGAGCAGCGACGAGAACGTCGCCCGGACCATCCTCCCCCGGCGACCCGAAGACGTCCTCCAACGCAGCCTAGCAGGCCGCCGCATCGCAGTCCTCGTGTGCGTCCGCCTGCTCCGGTCCCACCACCTGTGCCGCCGCTCCTGGGGCCGCACCGGCCTCCGGGTGGTACTCGGGCCAGCCCGTCACCTCCGCGACCGTGAGCAAGGCCTCGGCGAGGAACTTCAACCGTCGCTCGTTGAAGATCTCGCGGGCGATGTCGCGGGACATCTCCTCGCCGCCGAGGTCCCGCTTGAACACCGGGATCTCGGCGCCCGGCGGCAGCAGGCCGGCCAGCTCCTCGAGCAGCCCGTGCACTTGCCCTTCGATCTCGCTGCGCCGCTTAATCAACGCTCCCCTTGCTGCCATCAGTGCCTCCTCTACGGTGCTTCGAGCGCTTCGACGCGCTGCCGCAGGTCGTCCACGCCGTCGCCGATCCAGGCGGCGAGCTCAAGGACGTAGCGGTGGCGGCTGCCCGTCGGGTCGCTTCCGTCGTCGCGGAACTCCGGGGGCGGGACCGCCACCAGCGGCGAAAGCGCCGCGAGCACCAACTGCAGGTAGTTGTCGACATCCGCCCGACGCTGCGCCTGGACAAGTCGTGTAGCCATCGTTGCCTCCTAGAGCCTGACCCGCGCGAGTCGCGGGTGATTGCGAGCGGCGTTCTCCCGCTCCTCGATCAGCCGGCTCTTGAGCGCCGGCCACTCCTTGTCGAACTGGGAAGCGTCGCCGCCTACATCGATGTAGCGCTGCCGGCGCGACTGGCGTTCCGCCTCCCATCGCGCCCGCTCCTGCTCGCGGTGCTCCTCAGCCGCGACGTCAGCCGCCCGCTCACGCTTCTCGGCGGCCTCGAGCGCGTCCTCCAGTTCCTCGGACTCGCGGCGGTCGCGGGCCCGGGCGTTGCGGCCCGCCTCGTGACCGGTGTCCCAGCTGCCCGCCCGCTCGCGCACGTGCTTGAGGTCCTGGCGCAATTCCGCCGCCGTCCTCGTGTCGTACATGCCTCAGTCCCTTCCTACCCCGCTCTGACGCTCGCCAGGCGGTCAATCACCTGCTTGCTCGCCGAAATCGGCACGACATCTCGCGCCTCGTACGCCGCCGCCCGCGCGCGGAAGCCCTCACTCAGGAAGTTCTCCAGATAGAGCAACACCTGTACCAGCGAATCGACTTGATCGTCGTGGGCGACCGACGGGAACCCGAAGAGCTCCGCCTCGAAGTCGGCGAGCCACGGCACGCCCTCAGACGGCGCCGGCAGCAGCACGCACCCGTTGCGCGTCCAGACCGCCGCCTGCGCCGCCCGGTACTCCTTGCTGCCGCCAGGCTCGAACGGGATCAGCAGGCCGGCCAACCAACCCGGCGCCGACGCCCGCAGCGTCTGGAGCGCCGAGATGCCGCTGCCCTTGTCCTCGATCAGCACGCCGCGCAACTTCAGGTCCCGGTTGTGCCGGCGCGCCATCGCCTCGATCGTGCTCGGCAGGTCCGGGAACGCGAGCCGCTCCCGGTAGGTCTCACGGACCGCGAGCCGATAATCCGGCATGAGCTCGACCACCACGGCGGACGTGTAGTCGCTCGTGACGCTCTCCTTCATGGCGGTGTCGACGGAGATCCAGCGGCCGGCGCAACGGTTGACGTGGCCCCGGTCATCCGCGTCGAAGCGCAGCCCATCGAACCACTCCCGCCGGAACGTCGCGCCGCCTCGGCTGGTGGGCATGCCCTGGTAGAGCGCGTCGAAATCCACGCTGCTTGACCGGATCTTCTCGAGCCGCGACAGCGGGAAGCGGGCCGGCCACAGCGCCTCGCCCACCTCGCGGCCCAGCGGGTCGCCCGCCTCCGCGATGGCGGGCACCCGCAGCTCTTCCCACTCGCCTGGCTCCGCCTCCAGTAGCCGGCCCGCGAGGTCGTCCTGGTGCCAGCGCGTATTGCACAGGATGACGGCGCCCAGGCCCTCCAGCCGCGTGCTGGCCACGTCGGAGTACCAGTCCCACGCCGCGTCCCGGTAGACCAGCGAGTCCGCGTCGCGGCGGTTCCGGATGGGGTCATCGATGAGCAGGACATCGGCGCCCTGCCCGGTGATGCTGCCGCCCACACCCGCCGCGAGGTAGCCACCGTCGCGCCCCTCGATGTTCCACTCGTCAGCAGCCGACGAATCGTCCGCCACCGTGACGCCGGGGAAGATGGCCTGGTACTCCGTCGACTGCGTGATGTTGCGCGCTCGGCGCCCGAACCCCCGCGCCAATCGCGCGGTGTAGCTGGTCATCATCACCCGACGGTCCGGGTTCCGACCGAGGAGCCATGGCGGGGATGTCTCGGACACGAGGGTCGATTTCCCGTGGCGCGGGGGAAAGGTGACCACCAGCTTGGGCACCTCGCCGCGCTCCACGCGCTCCAGCGCGGCCGCCAGCGCGACGTGCACCGCCGCCGGGCGGTATTTCGGCTTCACGAGGCTGGTGAATTCGATCAGGCTCTCCCGCGCCGCAGCGCGCGCCCAGGGCCGCAACGTCCGGCAGACCGGGCATCGCTCCGTCCGGTCGGGCTCGCCGCGCTGAGCGGCTTCCTGTGCAGCCTGACAGGCGGAGCACGGGCCGCCGTTGGCCTTCGCCTCCGAGGCGAGGCGGCCCACGCGGCGCCGCAGGGTGCCGGCGGGATCGCTCATGACGCGCCTCCACTGGCGAGTAGATAACTGGGCGCGCGCGAGGTGGAGCAGACGCCGTTGCCGAACCTACCGAGAGCGCCGGTCGGGAGTGCCGCGAGGACATAACTGGCGAGCAGGTTCTCCATCAGGAAGCGCCCTTCGCGTCCTTATCGCCCGCCCGCGCAGCCTCGATGTCGCGGACTCGCTGCTCCAACTCGCCCGCCGTGGCGGTGGCGATCATCGCCCGCGCTACAGCGGCCGCCGCCGTGGCCTGACGAGCCGTGATGCGGCCGGCCAGCACGTCTTCGAATGCCCGCTCCAGGCGTTCGAACACCGGAACCAACCGCGGCGGCATCGCCTTCTGAAGGCGGATGAGCTTGGAGCTGTTGCGCCCGCCTCTCCGGCTGGCCTCAGCGCGTTTCTCGGCCAGTCGCGGGTCGTGAGCCCAGCACACATCCACGTCATCGAGACGCGCGCCTCCGCAGCGCTCACCATCGCGCCGGACAGATACGCAGCGTTCGGGATCGGGTGGCGGCAGAGTGTTCATCGGTCATCCCCAATCGGGTGGCTGGGCGCCGGGTGTTGCGTTGGCTGGTTCGGGGTCTGTGACGGATGTGGTGGTTGCGACGGATGAATCCGTAAACCCCCCTCGGGAGAGGGGTAATTTTTGAACGAGAGAGGTTTCTGGATTGGTCCGTCAAAACCACCACATCCGTCACGCTCAGGTTCAGCGGCGAGCCCGATGCCGTAGTACGACTTCCCGGTGCGGCTCCTTGCGGAGGCGAAACGGGAGCCCACCCGGCGTCCGAATCCTTGCTTTGTCAGGCGCTCGGGCGGCTTCAGGCGCAGTTCGTCACACCACCGCTCGTAGGCCTCGAAGAGCTGCCCGGCCGGCACCCGGCAGTCCTCGCCTACGACGCATGTGTCGGACAAAAAGTCGCCCAGCGGGTCCATGGTCGTGCGGTATTCGGCGGTGGCGGCCTCGACCTGGGGCGCGGTGCCGAGGCCGTCGCGTTGCCAGGCGACGCAGCCCTCGACCAGCCACGCAAGGATTGCGCTGCCGGCGACGGATGGGTCGCGAAGCTGGGCGCGCACACCGGGGTCGGGCTTGGCGAACACCGTGGTGAAGGGGACCTCGCGCAGGCGGCGCCAGATGCCGGAGTCGTCGTCGGGGATGCGGGGTCGCTCGTTGGCGCAGATTATGATCGTGAACTGCGGCGTGAACTCAAAGGTGCTCTGGTACAGGCCGCGCGTGGCCATGCGGTCGCCGCCGGCGAGCTGTTTGACGAGCGCCGCGGCGAGCTTCTGATTGCCTTCGGTTTCGGAGGCTGCCACGAGGCGGGCGCCGACCATGCCGGCGATTTCCGGGCGCGGTCCGCCCGTGTGGCGGCGGGCGGTGAACGCCTCGAAGTCGGCGGCCTGGCCGTAGTCGCCCACCGCCGCCAGGACGGCCTCTTTGATGGTCGACTTGCCGGTGCCGCCCGGACCGTGGAGGAAGGCGAAGATGTCTTCCGACGTGACACCGGCGAGACAGTAGCCCATCAGGCGCTGCACGAACGCCCGCGTCGCCGCATCAGGCAGCGCCTCCGCGAGGAACCGCTCCCACAGTGCGTGCTGCGCCTCCGGGTCGTGGTCGACCGGCGCCAATTTCGTGATCAGGTCGGAGCGACGGTGCGGCCGCAATTCGGCCGTGCGCAGGTCGACGGTGCCGTTGCGGCAGTTCAGCAGCCACGGGTCGGCGTCCAGGCCGCCCGGCTCCACGCTGATCCCGGGCTCCGACTTCGCCAGCTCGACGGCCGCCTTCAGCCGGCGTTCGCCCTCCGAGGTCATCGCCCACTTGTTCAGCACAGAGACCTGCTCCTGCGACTTCGCGTAGGCCTTCTGCGCCTCCAGGTACACGTCTCCGTCCTCAGGGACGCCGCGCTCCCTGAGATCGTGCAGTTCGGCGAGCAGGCGACCGGAGTAGGCGTGGGCGTCCTCCGCTTCCCGGCGCACCTCCCGGATGACGTCACGGGCCAGCTCGAAGATGCGCCCACCTGGATCCCGCCGCCAGCGGGCGTCATCCCACTCGAACCACGTGGCGAGCGGCCAGCAGTAGCGGATGTTGTCGCCCTGCACCCGGACCAGGCGGCGCGCGTTTCCGAGGTCAGTGCAGTTAACCGAGTCACCGAGCAGCTGCTGGTGCTGCGCCGGCAGCGTGTCGGGCGCCGAGGAGACCATCCGCATCACCTGCTCGGCGCTCATCCGGACGCCTCCGCCCGGTCGAGGAGGATGTCGTTGAAGTCGGCGCCGGGCTCGGGTGGCACGGCGATGTGGACGCGGCGGCCCTCGCCGCGCCAGCGGCCCGCGGCGGCCTGCGCGGCCTGGATCCCCTCCGCGTCGTGGTCGGCGGCGATCAGCACCTCCGAGGCCAGCGGCAACGCGGGCAGCACCAGGCGGCGGATTCCGACCGCCGACAGCGCGGCCCACGCCGGCATCCGTGTCGCCTGCAGCACGGACAGGGCCGTCTCGATGCCCTCGGCGACGATGAGCTGGTCCGTGGCCCGCGCGAGGCGTACGGCGCCACCGGCGACGTGGCCCAGCATCATCCGGACGGGCTCGATGGTGGACTTGTGCCCCGCATCGTCGAGGTAGGTGCGGGCGACGGCGGACACGCCGGCGTGGCCCTCGTGTTGCACGGCGGCGACCATGGTCCACAAATGCCGCGCGCTTGGCGCATGCTTGGTGCGGTTCGCGCGCAACGTGGGGATCCGGGCGGCCTCCAGGCCGCGGCCGCGCAGGTACACCTCGACCGGCGTGCCGGTGATCGCCCCCGCGCGCCGCCAGATGGCGGCCGCAGCCTCTCGGCGAGCCTCGTCTCCGTCGCGCACATCGTGGAGACGGTGTTGATCTCGATCCGGATCCCGTGGTGCTGCGATGCCACCGTGGACGCGCCCGCAGCCACATGGCGCGTCGAGGCGGTGGGGGTAGAGGCCATCCGGGCCAGGCATGAGGGCGCCGGCGTGCTGCTCGCGCTGGCAGCGGGCATACGCGCCGTCCGCCGAAAGGAATCCGCCACAACGGCGGGCCTGGCCGCGACGCAGGCCGTCGTGTCCGCCACAGACCGGGCAGGGCCGCGAGGCCGTCCACCGCTGACCAGGGGTCACCGACGTCGGCGTCGGGCCGGTGGTCACTTCGCCCACCACGGAATTTCCCGGCGACGCTCCGCACGGCGGGCATCGGCGGCCATTGCTCGGCACCGTCGCTCGGCGTCGCGGCGGTCGCGTGGCCAGTAGGGGAGCGAGCACCACCCGCACCTGCATACCAACTTGCAGAGGCCGCGAGGGTGCCGCAGCTCCGTGAGGCTGTGTCCGCAACGCGGACACGCCGGCGAGGCGGGTGCGGGGCCATGGCTGTCACCCCGCATCCCCCCGCCGGACGCACCCGAAGACGGACCGATGCCCGCGGCCAGTCTCTGGGTGGCTGAGGAGGTCACCCCTGCGACTTCTTCCGGCGCGCCGTCGCCGACTTCAGGGCGAGACCGGCGAAATGCCGGCGGCGCGCGCGATCGAGTCGCTCGGCCCGTTCGGCCTCCGTGAGGCCGGGAGCGACGGCATCGATGAGATCCAGGAGCCGCTCGTCGAGCGACCGCCGCGCCGCGGCACGCGCCGGTGCGGTGAGGTCGCGAGGATCATGAAGGGTGTGGGCCGTCAGCCCGCCGAGGCGGGCGCGCAGGCGCCTCTCGGTTGCGGATAATGTCACTGGTGGTTCGCTCTCGCTCGGACCGCCCGATGTGAGTCGGGTCGCCGGCGAGAGCGGTCAGAAAGTCAGCGCGCCGGCGGCCCCATCGAAGCGGGCGGCGCGGCGAGGCCGTCGAGGGCACGCGCACGGAGCGCCGCGCTGGCGGCGGGCGTCAGGCGCATACGTAGGGGAAGATCCTCGGCGGGCAGACCGGGAGCGTATGGCGCGTCGCCGGCGTCCGTGACGAGAAGGTCCGCCGCGACGGCCTCGCGGACCGCGGAGCGGGCGGCGGCGCGCAGACCACGGACTTCCGCGAGTTGCCGGCGGCCGTCCGCCTCGCGGAAGTCACGGATCTCCCGGCCGTGGCGCGCCTGCGTCTCCGCGCCGATCACGCCGGTGCGCGCTTCCTCTGCCGTCGGGAGCGATACCGGCGCCAGCGTGCGCGCCCGCACGATGCCCTCGTCATCGAGGTCGCGGGCGGCGCCCCAGGAGGCTTGCACAGCGCTCCAAACAGCGTCCGAACGTCTGTTCGTTTTCATTGGGCGGGACGGTACCATGTGTTGCAGCACAAGTCCAGCGCTCAGAGCCGGTCGCCGGGACTACGGGCACGGTGCGCGGCGATCGCCCGCTCCTGGGCGCGGCTGGCGCCGTAGCGCTGGAGCATCTGCGGCGAACTCCAACCGGCGATCTTCATCAGGTCGCCCTCCGAGCCGCCGCCCGCAAGCCATGCGCTGGCGAAGCTGTGTCGCAGCTGGTGGGGATGCACATGCCCCAGCCCGGCGTCCTCCGCCCGGCGCTTCACGATCTGGCGGATGCCGTTGTCCGTCAGGCGGCCCCTTCTTCCGAGCCAGAGCGATGGGTCGCGGGCGGCCGGATGCCGCGCCCGTGCCCGCGTGTAAAGGTCGAGGGCACGGGTGGACTTGTCGCCGATCGGCACGGGCCGCAACCGGCCGCCCTTGCCGAGCACGACCAGGATCCCCTGGTCCAGGTCGACGTCGTTGCGCCCGTCCTCGCGGTCATCCCACCCGGAGATGCCGCGGGCGTGCGGGTCCCACTGGAGCCCCGTCAACTCGCCGAGACGCAGTCCGCAGTCCAGGAACACACGGACGATGGCGAGGTCCCGCTTCGCTTCGAACGTGCGGCCCTCGCACGCCGCCACGAGCGCCCGTTGCTCACCCTCGGACAGCGACTCGACGGGCTGCTCTACCACGCGCGGCTGCGGCATGCGCGCCATCGGATTGGCCTCGACCTCGCCGTCCTGCACTGCCCAGTCCCAGAACCGCCGCAACGACATGAAGCGGTTCTTGACGGTCGCGCTGGAGCGGCCGCTCTCCGAGAGCGCGATCAACCAGTGCTCGATGTGCTCCCGGCGCACGCTTCCGAGCGGCTCCACGGGCATGCCGGCGTCCAGGGCGAACACGAAGAACTGCCGGACGGCCTCCTCGTAGATGCGCACCGTCTTGGGGCGGAGGCCCTGGTAGCGGCACCAGCGCACGAACGACACGATCTCGGGCTCGACCGGCAGGGCCGGACGCTCGCCCGGATTGACCCGCGGTACGGCGCCCTCGACAATGGTGGATGCGGAGTCGGAGGTCATGGTTCTCCCTCGATGTGCCGTAACTGGGCGATAACCGGTCGCGATAGTTATCTTCTCATGGGAGCGCTGGACTTACCACCTGCAACGGGTTATCTACTGTAGATGAACCTGGTACCGAGCCGGTGTAGCTCAGTGGTAGAGCAGCTGTTTCGTAAACAGCAGGCCGAGGGTTCGAATCCCCCCGCCGGCTCCATGTCACCACACGCCCGTAGACAACCGGCGCGGACCGCGCCGCACCAGGGATCGTATGAGCAAACTTCGCACTCGAATTCGCGAGATCGGCCGTCCCGGCGATGGCCCGCTGGGCTTTGCGCGGCTCGCCGGCCGCGATGAGCGCCGCCACATGCTGGTCATGGCGCAGGTCTCGGACGGCGAAGCCGCCCGGGCCGCCATCGAGGCGGGGGCGGACGTCCTGCTGGCCGGCAGCCCCTCGGCGGTTGCCGCCGCCGTGGAGGCCGCGGGGAGCCGGCCCGTGGGCGTGCGCCTGGAGTCCGGCACCGCCGCGGAGGCCAGCACGGCCGTGGAGGCCGGCGCAGACTTCCTCGTCTTCGACGACGCCCGGACCGAAGCCCGCGCGCTCAGCGGGCACGACGCCGGGCGCGTGCTGCTCCTGGACGACGACCGCAGCGAAGAGCGCCTGCGCTCGCTCGCGGGGCTGGCCCTGGACGCGGTCCTCGCCGGCGACGCGACCCCGCGGATGACCGTGCGCGACCAACTGCGCCTCCGTCGCATCGTGGAACTGTCCGGCGCACCCCTGATCATCGAGGCGGGCACCGGGGCCGAAGAAGCGGCGCTGGAGACCTGGCGTGATGCCGGGGCGCCTCTCGTCCTGGTGGGCGGCGCTGAGGCCGTGCGAGCCGTTGTAGAGGCCGCAGGGCGCGTGCCGGCCCCTCGAAAGCCCCGCGCGTCCGGCGCGATGCCCCTGGTTCCGGCTGCCTCCACCACTGCGTCGCACGACCACGACGACGACGACGATTGACGCGGCGGCTGCAGGCAAATCCTGCCGCTTGTCGGTCTTCCTTGACGGTCTTTTCGCGGGCTCCATAGGATGCACTCGTGACAAGCAGCGAACAGGCCGAACGCACCGATGCCGAAGCCCGCTACCAGATCGGCGAAGTCGCCGAGCGGACGGGTGTCACGCAGCGTACCCTGCGCTTCTACGAGGAGAAGGGCCTCCTCAAGCCGCCGGAGCGCATGGACGGCGGCTTTCGCCTCTACTCCGACGCCGACATCACCACCATCGAGTTCATCAAGCGGCTGCAAGACCTGCTGGGCTTCACCCTCTCCGAAATCAAGGAGATGGTGGAGGCTGAGGATCTGCGGCAGCAGATCCTGGCGACCTTCCGGCCGGACCGGGACTTGGCCGCGCGCAAAAAGCGCATCGAGCAGATCATCTCCACGCTCGAGCGACAGCTCGGGGTCGTCGACCACAAGGTCGAGCAGCTCACAGTGATGCAGGCCGAACTGACCGAGCGCCTGACCTACGTCCGAAGCCGCCGCGAGGAGATCATCCAGGCGATGGAGACCGGAGAGCCGGTGCCGGAGCGGACCAGGCCGGGCCGGACGTAGACGCCGCTACGCGGCCAGCGTCTCCACGAAGACCGAGCGCACCTCGACCGTCCAGCCGTCGCGCGCGAGGGTGGCCGCGACCTGCAGTGCCTCCTCCGGCGACTCGTAGCGCATCGCACTCCGCAGCGAGCTGACGAATCGCGGCCCGGCGCCTGTCGGCGTCCCAAGCCATGCGAGGGTGCGCCGGTCACGCACCGCCCACGCCGCTGCCACCGAGGGCTGCGCGGCGGCATCGACGGAAGCGGCGAACGGCGTGACGTTGGCGGGTGTCGGCGCTGCTCCCACCTCGACGGCCGTCCCCTCGAGGAGCACCCACCGCCGCCGGCCGTCTCGCAGCGCGCGCAGTTCGCCCGCCGCCACGCGGCGACGCACCGTGCTGGTGCTCACCCCCAGGCGACGTGCCGCCTCGGCTACGCTCACTCGGTCATCGGTCGGTCGCTCTGCCATGACAGCTCCTACGTGCCGCGCACCGTGGGTCTCCCGGTGATCATCGGCGGTCACGCCGCACGCCGAAGTCCGATGTCATCGGCAGGACTCAGTCCGTGCGGATGCTGCGGTATCGACGACCTCGAAGGCGGTGCCCGGCACCGTCTTGAGCTGGTTGAGGTCGTCGTCGTCCCATCCTGGGTCGGTGGCGCCGGAGATATACCAGTTCGACCCGTTGTCGGCCACGATCATGCCGTAGCGGCGCAGCGCCTCCAGGATCAAGCGGGCGTCGCCGCTGTAGTCGGAGATGTCGAAGTCCGAGCGCAGGCGCAGCCGCAAGCCCATCGGCGGCGCGTCGGTGTCCATCTCGCTGCTCGCGAAGTGCGTGGCGGGGTGGATGAAGCCGCGCTGCGTGCGGCTCACGGTGAATCGCAGCGCGTGGTCGATGCGCCCCGAACGCACTTCGGCCACCTTCGCCAGGCCGGGGAGGATCGGCAGCCCGGCGGCATCGGCGGAGGTCCACGTGTCCGGCCGCAGTGTGTTCGAGCGTAGGTCGAACACCGCACCCGAACCCGCGTGCCAGCCCGCCGAGCCGCCCAGGTACTCCGCCGCGAACAGCTCGTAGAGGCGGCAGTCGCCCTGTTCCACGACCAGCACGTGGCGGTCGCCCCCGCTCTCGACGGGCGCGTTGGCGGGGATCGGGTAGGGACCGGGGTCGCTTTCGTCGTCGTAGTCGAAGCTCACGGGGACCCGTGCCTGCCCCTCGGGCACCACGACATAAGGGATCCCATAGTCGGGATTCTCGCCGAAGTCCGCGTGTGGCCGCTGATTGCCGCCGAGCCCGGTGATGTAGCCGATGTAGCCGTCCGAGTTCGCGTGTACGGGGTAGGACGAGATGTCCGTGTTCCAGGGATTGTCGGAGGGGAACACGGGGCACCCACCGATCACCGGGCTCCCGGCCGTGCTCATGGGCGCGTGGCACACCACGAGCAGGGGAGTGGCCGGCGGCACCAAGTCGCTCGCAAACCGCCCCGACCAGGCCGTGTTCACGAAGGACGGCGCGCCCACCAGGTAGCCCGCCAGGCGACCACCCGAGGCGTTCGCCCAGACGCTGCGCATCGAACAACCTTGCGCCTCGGCCGCGGCTGCGAGGTCAGCGGCCGTGCCTCCGCCCCAGGTCACCAGCGCCACACCGCCGCCCGAGGGCAGTTGCCCGACGATCGGCGCCTGCGCTCGGACCGGCGAGCCGGTCACGAGCGCGGCGACAAGCGCGAAGAGCAGGGCCACGGCGTGACGATGATTCACGGCAGGATCATCGGCCCGGATCCGGACTTCGGGAGCCGCGGACATCGCTGTGATGGGCCCCCTCCTGGTCGACCGCGGGGCGCCACGGTGGCCTCAGCGGTCGAACCGCCAGCGCGTCCCGCCGTGGGGCTCCTCTGTGGCGACCCCGAAGGCTGTGTGGAACGTGAAGCGATAGAGGTACCAGGGCGGCGGCCCGGCGCTCGGCGCACTGTAGGGCGCCGTGAACGCGTCGCCCTCGACCTCCGCGGGCCACCCGGACGCGCGGTACAGCGCGGCCACGTGCTCCAATGCTGGCCCGTCGGTGACCCTCGTGGCCTCACCCTCTAGGACGAGATCGATGCCCTGTACAGCGGCGGAGATCGTACAGGCCGGGTTCGCGGCCAGGTTCCGGGACTTGAGGGTATCGGGGCCGCTCACGACGTAGAAATCGCCGTCGGACCAGAGGGCGCCCACACCTGCTGCGTGCGGTTGGCCATCCGGCCGGGTCGTCCCGAGGAAGAATCGATCGCTCGGGGACGGGGCGGCGAGGGTGTCGCGGACCCTGCTCCACAGCAACGCCGGGTTGCCGTAGCGGTCGAGGTTGGTGGCTTCTGCGGGTTCTCGCTGGGGCATGACTGCGCTCCGTTCGCTCTCCTGGCTCTGGGCTGGTCGGGTCGACCGGTTCCGAAGATCGTCCCTACCAGAACGTCGAAGGGGAGCAGCCAAAATCGACACGCCTCGTCAGCGCGGGGCAGCAGCGCGCGGCGATGGTCCGGTGGACAGTTCGCGCTCAGGGCGACCTCGGAAGCGACGGGCGGGACATCCTACGCAGGCGCAACGACCGCCCCGCGCGCCTCGAGCCGCTCGCGGTACCCGGCGTAGCTGGCGTGCTCCACCAGCCGCCCGTCGCGCAGCTCCACGATGCGCGTGGCGATGCGCTCCAGGAAGTATCGGTCGTGGGAGATGGCGAGCACCGTCCCCCGGTAGTCCTCGAGCGCGTCCTCCAATACCTCACACGACGGGATGTCGAGGTTGTTGGTCGGCTCGTCGAGCAACAGCAGGTTGGCCTGTGTCAGCATCAGCTTCGCCATCTGCAGCCGGCTCTTCTCGCCCCCACTCAACGTGCGGATGGGCCGCCGCGCCAGTTCGTAGTCGAAGAGGAACCGCCCGAGGAAGGCGACGGCGTCGCCCTCGTGCATCTGACGCAGCCGGCGCACCTCCTCCAGCGCGCTGCGGCCGGGGTCCAGCGTCTCGTGCTGCTGCGCGTAGTAGCCGACCTCGATACTCGGGCCGAGCTTGATAGCGCCGCCGTCCGGCTCGTCCTCCCCCAGCAGCAACTGGAAGAGCACGGACTTCCCCGCGCCGTTCGGTCCGACGAGGCCGACGCGTTCGCCGGACCAGATCAGCAACTCCAGGCCGCTGAGCACCTCGATGTCGTCGAAGCGCCTCTCGAGACCCGTGACCTCCAGCACCTTGCGGCTGCCTCGCTCCGCCGACAGCTCCAGGCCCATGCGGCGCCGGTCGAGGACCGGCCGTTCGACGCGATCCATCTTGTCCAGGCGCTTCTGCATGCTCTTCCAGCGGCGCACGAACTTCTCGTTCGCACCGCCTCGGGAGAAGACCTTCAAGCGCTGGATGGATTGCTCCAGGCGCGTCGCCTCGCGCTCCTGCAGCACGTGGTCCTTCTGCTGCTGTTCGAGCGCCCCGCGCTTGTCCACCACGTACTCGGAGTAGTTGCCCGGCCACACCGTGAGCTGCGGGCGGCCGGGATGCAGCCCGGTCGTCTCCACCTCGGTGATCTCGTCCGCCACGACATCGAGCAGGTAGCGGTCGTGCGAGATGATCACGACCGTGCCGGGGTGGTCCAGGATGACGCGTTCCAGCAGCGCCTTGCCGTCCAGGTCCAGGTGGTTGTCCGGCTCATCGAGCAGCAGGATGGCGGGCTGCGCGACCAGCACCTTCGCTAGCGCCAGCAGCTTCCGCTGCCCGCCGCTCAGTGCCTCCACCGGCAACGTGAACTCCTCCGGCGCGAAGCCAAGCCGCCGAAGGGTCCGCTCCACGCGTCCCGCATAGCCCCCGCCATCGAGGTGCTCCCACGCATCGAGGGCCGCCTGGTGGGCTTCCATGACCTGCGCCAGCCGCTCGCCGTCCTCATAGACCTCCGGCAGTCCCATCTGCGTCTCGAGGTCGCGCATGCGCGCCTCGGCGGCGCCCACGCGCTCATCGGCGGCGAGACACTCCTCCAGCACCGTGCAGCCGGAGGTGAGGACGGGCTCCTGCGCCAGGTAGCCGACCGACGCGCCGGGGCGGCGGTAGATGGAACCGCTGTCCGGCTCCTCCGCGCCCATCAGCAGGCGGAAGAGCGTGGACTTCCCGGCGCCGTTCGGCCCCACGAGGCCGACCTTCATGCCGTCGTTGATTTCCCACGACACGTCGCGCAACACCGGCCGCGCGGCGAACGACAGGGATACGCCCGCAAAGTTGACCGCTGTCGCCACGCCGCACCCCTCGCTGCTCGATGACGATCGAGCATAGGACGCGCGCGGGCCGGACGCGAAGGCGCCGGCGGGTACCGAGAGCGCTACCGGCGCGCGGTCGCCAGCAACCCGCCTAGCGCGGCGATCGACGCGGCGGCGACCACCGCCAGCCACGGCTCAACGAGGCCACCGCCGCGCCCCTGGCGGGCGAGGACGCCGTGACCGGACGGCGCGGGCGCCGGGGCTGCGCCCTGACCGGCCGGCGCTTGCTCGAGGAAGCCATCGGCCGTCCCCGGGCCGAGGCCGTCACTCAGGCCCGGCAGCGGTTCAGCCGTCCCGGCGGCCCACACGAGCAGGTCGGCTTCCTCCGGCGAGCTGGCCGGCGAACACTCGCTAGCGATGACGCCCAGGTCGCGCAACACGCGAGCGAGTTCGATGCTCAAGCTCTTGCCGACCGCGAGCGCCTCTGCGTCCGGCGCCCAGACGCGGCACGTGCGGGCCTGCTTCAGCAGCAGCGGCCCCCCGGTCGGCGGGGCGAGGCCCGCGGCAGCGAGGAGCAACGGGGCGTCCTCCGGGGCCTGCTCGGCGAGCCGTGCGACGCTTTCGTTGGCGTAGGTCAGTTGGTCCGGCGCCAGTTCGCGCTGCTGCTCGATGGCCGCCTCGTCGACGAGGATGGCGAACGCCGCCTCGGCGCGTTCGTCGGAGAACGGAAAGCGGTCGGCGAAGGCCCACAGGTAGCCGCCGGGACTGTCCTGTGCGCTCGCCGGGAGGGCGCCGGTAGCCGCGTAAGCGAGCGCGCAGCATAACGCGAGGAGTGCGCGGGTCGGTCGGAGCATGCCTTTGTCTCCGGTCCTCGGTGGGAGGTCCCTGGGGAGCCGCTGCCAGCCTAACCGCCAACGGCTGTCACCGTCGACCGGTAGCGCCGTCAGGAGGTACGTCCGATATAGTGGCGGCAGGAGAGGCGTCCCGCGGCGGGCGCCGCCAGTCGAAGGCCGCGCTCCATGCAGCGGGTGCTCATGCTCTCGGACGATGCGGCCCGCGTGGCGGCCGTGAGCGCCGCCCTCCGACGCGACGGTCATGACGTACGCGCCGAGAACAGCGCGGAACGCTGCCTCATCGTCGCGCGTGACTGGCGTCCGGCGCTCATCCTGCTCGACCTCGACCTCGGGTTCACGTCCGGCGGGCTCGCCGCGGTCCTCGCGGACCCGGCCGTCGCCGAGGGCGCCGGGACGATCGCGATCACGCCTCCGCAGCACCTCCACCTGGTGGGCGCCGGCGTGAAGGTGGACGACCTGATCGTGCCACCGCTGGACGAGGACGAACTGCGCACGCGCGTCGCACGGGTGCTCTGGACGTACACGGGCGCCGAGGACGGCACAGTGCTGCGGCACGGCCCGCTGGAGATCGACCTCGAGCGCTACCGGGTCACCGTGGACGAAACCGTCGTAGACCTGACGTACAAGGAGTACGAGCTGCTGCGGTTCCTGGCGACGAACCCAGGCAAACCGTTCACGCGGGAGGCGCTGCTCAACCGCGTCTGGGGGTACGACTACTACGGGGGATCGCGCACCGTGGACGTCCACGTGCGGCGTATCCGCTCCAAGATCGAGGGCCGCCAGCAGTTCATCGATACCGTGCGCAACGTCGGCTATCGGTTCATCGAACAGAACCGCTAGCGGGGCGCCTCGGGCGGCGTGAAGCCTACCGCTTCAGGCCGACTCGCCTCAGCAAGCCGTTCAGTCCACCCTCGCGGTTGTTAGGCGCGTCGTCTCCCTGTCCGTACGGGTCGATCAGGTTGGCCGAACAGGTGCGGCATGTCGAGGCAGTGGCCGTGTTGATCGCTCCGCACTTCGGGCACGGCACATCCGGCAGATTCGAGGCCATGGTGGTTCCTCCCGGACCGCCCACCCCGCGGACGCGCGGGTAGTGGCGATCCGAACGGAACCCTAGACGTGAGCCTTTGCCGGAAGCATAAACTACGTCATATCCATCGTTACAATGCCATCACATCGGAAGGTGGGGCGGCTGGCCGGTGGCGTTTTGTCAGCCCGAGGTCAGCCCGCGCCGCACGAGACGTCCGTGCGGCGCCTCACCCGGCCGCGAGGCGGTAGCCCACCCGCGTGACCGTGTCGACGCAGGCCGCACCCGGCTCGCCGAGCTTCGAGCGCATCCGCGAGACCACCACAGCCAGGCGCCGGCGCGTCCTCGAAGTGCGTTCGCCCCAGAGCGCGTCCGCCAGCGCCTCGTAGGTCGCGACGCGGCCATCGAGTTCCGCGATGAGCCACAGCACGTTGAACTCCAGGTACGTCAGGCGGACCGCGCCTCCCCGCACCGTGACCTGGTAGCGGTCGCGGTCGATCGAGAGGTCCCCGGCGTGGATCACGGACGGGCCGGAGTGGAGCAGTCGGGGCGGGGCGTCCCGCGTCGTCCGCTCGTCGTCACCGCTCGATGGGTGAGGAAACAGTCGAGGCGATGGGGGTTGCATGGGATCCTCTCCGCGGGTCGGGCCGTACTGGCGGGGAGGGCATCCGGCGCGCCGCAGGGCGGCGCCCGGATGCCGGCGGTCGAGGCTAGAGCGCGGCCTCGTCCCGCTCCCCGGTGCGGATGCGGATCGCCGAGGTGACGGGGGCGATGAAGATCTTCCCGTCGCCCACCTCACCGCTACGCGCCGCTTCCACGATGCGCGAGACGATCGGCTCCACGTCCTCGTCCCGCACGACCATCTCCACCTTCACCTTCGTGAGGTACTCGACGGGGAAGGTCTGGCCACGCCACTGCTCTGTGATGCCACGCTGCACGCCGTGCCCGCGCACCTCCGTCAGCGTCATCCCGGCGTGGTCGAGGTCCTCGAGGGCCTTCTTCACCACCTGGAGCCGGTCCGGCCGGATGATGGCTACGATCTTCTGCATCGGTGACCTCCTACCCCTGCTGCGGCCGCGGTGCGGGGTTCGGGACGGGCTGCGTGGCCATGGCGGGCGCGCCGGCCGGCGCGGGTGCTCCGCCGGAGTAGCCGCTGAAGGGGTCGCGGCCGCCCGTGAATTCGGGGTAGGACTCCATGCCGTGCTCGCCCACATCGAGGCCACTCAGCTCCTCGGCCTCTGTGACGCGCAGGCCCACGGTCAACTTGATAAGCCCGAACAGCACCACCGATGTGCCCACGGCCCAGGCCGCGACGGACGCGACACCGAGTAGCTGGACCAGCAACATGTTGACGCCGCCGCCCATGAACAGGCCGTAGCTGGCGGTTTCCACGCCGTACGCGTCCCCCATGTAGCCCTGCGTGGTGAACAGGCCGACGGCCAGGGTGCCCCAGATGCCGTTGAACAGGTGTACCGGCACGGCGCCCACAGGGTCGTCGATCTTCAGCCGGTCCAGCAGTTCCACGCCGAACACGATCACACCGCCGCCGATGCCACCGATGATGACCGCGGCCCACGGCTCGACGGTCGCCGTGCCGGCGGTGATCGCCACCAGACCGCCGAGCACGCCGTTCAGCGAGAGGCTGAGGTCGGACTTCCCGTAGCGCACCCACGAGATGAGCATCGACACGGTGGCACCGGCAGCGGCGGCAAGCGTCGTCGTGACGGCCACCCGCGCCGCGATCGCAGCGAAGCCGCCGGTCAGGCCGAGCGTGGAGCCCGCGTTGAAGCCGTACCAGCCGAGCCACAGCACCAGCACGCCGAGCGTGCCCAGCGGCATCGAGTGACCCACGATGGGGTTCACCCGGCCGTCCGCCGTGTACTTGCCCAGCCGAGGGCCAACCATGATCGCGCCGACGAGGGCGGCCCAACCGCCCACGGAGTGGACCACCGTGGACCCGGCGAAGTCCACGAAGCCGTTGTCGCCAATCGGGTCATCGGTAAACGCGGTCAGCCAGCCCGACCCGTCCCACACCCAGTGCGTAACGATCGGGTAGATCAACGCGGTGATCGCGATCGTGTAGAGGATGTACGCGCCGAACCTTGTGCGCTCCGCCATCGCCCCGGACACGATCGTGGCGGCCGTGGCGGCGAAGACGAACTGGAAGAACCACGTCGGGTAGTCAGTGAAGTCGGTGAGGAAGAAGTTCCCGGCGCCGAAGAACGAGGTGGAGGCGCTGGACACGCCATAGGCCAGCCCGTAGCCGACCGCGAAGTACACGAGCCCGCCGAAGCACGCGTCCAGCACGTTCTTCATCAGGATGTTGACGACGTTTTTGGAGCGGACGAAACCGGACTCCACCAGCGCAAATCCGGCCTGCATAAAGAAGACCAGGATCGCCGCCAGCATCAGCCAGCCGGTGTCGATCGCAGCCGCCAGGTCGTCCAGGACCTCCGTGCCCTCTTGCGCCGCTGCGAAGCCGGGGATGGCGAACGCCGCCAGGGCCCCCACGAAGACCGCCGCGGCCCTCGTCCGTGGTCGTACCAGTAATCGCCGGATCGGTAGTCGTCGGGTCAGTACGTGCACAGTGCTCTCTCCTCCTTGGACAGGAAGGCTAGAGAGCCGCTGTTACGACCCGGCGACAGTGATATGAAGGCCCGGTTGCTACGTCGTGACGCCGAGGTGTCCGTACGGTTACTCGCGCGTTACGGGCGTGTCACACTCGCATCACGCCGTCCGACGGTTACCGCACGGGTTAACCGTTGAAGTACAGCTCGTACTCGTATGCGGTGGGACGCGCATTCAGTCCCAGCACCTCGGCGCGTTTGAACTCGATCCAGCGCTCGATCAGGTCCTGCGTGAAGACGTCACCCTTCTTCAGGAAGTCGCAGTCCTTCTCCAGCGCGTCGAGCGCGGCGTCGAGGGTGGGCGGCACCGTCGCCAGCCGCCGGGCGTCCTCGGGCGGCAGTTCGTAGATGTTCTTGTCCAGCGGGTCGCCGGGGTCGATGCGGCTCTGGATGCCGTCCAGGCCGGCCATCAACATCGCCGCGAATGCCAGGTAGGGGTTCGCCGTGCCGTCCGGCGGGCGGAACTCGATGCGCTTCGCGGCGCCCGACTGCGAGTACGTGGGGATGCGCACGGCCGCCGAGCGGTTGCGCACGGAGTACACCAGGTTCACCGGCGCCTCGAAGCCCGGTACGAGGCGCTTGTACGAGTTCGTGGACGGACTGGCGAAAGCCAGCACCGCCGGCGCGTGCCGCAGCAGCCCGCCGATGTAGTAGCGCGCCGCCTGTGAGAGGCCCGCGTAGCCGTTGCTATCGAAGAAGATCGGGTTGTCGTCGTGCCAGAGCGACTGGTGCGTGTGCATTCCACTGCCGTTGTCGCCGTACACCGGCTTCGGCATGAACGTCGCGACCTGGCCGAAGGCACGCGCCACGTTCTGGACCAGGTACTTGTACCACTGCACCTCGTCCGCCTTGTGGCGAAGTGTGCGGTATGTCGTCGCGATCTCCCCCTGGCCGCCCGTCGCGACCTCGTGGTGGCTCACCTCGACCGTGAGGCCGACGGACTCGAGCGCCTCGACGACCGCCCAGCGCAGTTCGGAGTGGGAGTCGAAGGGTGGGGTAGGGGAGTAGCCGGCCTTGCTGGGCACCTTGTAGCCCAGGTTCGGCGCCTCGTCGCGGCCGCTGTTCCAATCGGCCTCGCTGGAGTCCACGAAGTAGAAGGAGGTGTTGGGCGTCTGCTGGAAGCGCACGTCGTCAAAGATGAAGAACTCCAGCTCCGGCCCGAAGTACGCCGTGTCCGCGAGTGCGGTGGTGCGGAGGTGCGCTTCGGCCTTCTCCGCGACATAACGGGGATCGCGCGAATACCGCTCTCGCGTGATCGGGTCCACCACGTCGCAGATCAGGCTCAGGGTGGGGTGCTGCGGCACCGGGTCGAACGCGGCGGTCTCCAGGTCCGGCACGAGCAGCATGTCAGAGTCCTCGATCGGCTGGAAGCCGCGCAGGCTGGAGCCGTCGAAGCCGAGGCCCTCGGCGGCCAGTTCGGGCGTGAACCGGTCGATCGGCATGGAGAAGTGCTGCCAGCGGCCCAGCAGGTCCGTCACCTTCAGGTCGACGCGCCGCGCGCCACGCGACTCCGCCAGCTGCTTCACCTCCTGCAGCGTCGCCACCCGCGTACTCCCCCCGACGGCCCGACGCCGCCCGCACTTCCCGCCTCAGCCGGCTGATCCACCCACCCCGAGCCCGCCGACGGGGCTCGCGCACGGCCCGCTCGCCCGGGCGGCGGCGACAGCGTACGCCACGCGCGCCGCTCGGGCACGGTGTCAGGGAGAGATGCGCCGATTCGCGGTCAGGGTGTCTGAATCGTCAGACCGGAGGGGCCTCGGGCTTGCGGATGGCTTCCGCCAGCTCCGCGCCGAGGAGCAGCGCGAGGCTGGAGAGGTAGAACCACAGAAGGAGCAGGATCACGCCCGCGAGCGCACCGTACGTGGCGTCGTAGGACGCGAACCGCCCTACATAGATCCCGAAGCCGAGCGTAGCGAGCAGCCACACCACCACGAAGAAGGCGGCCCCGGCGAACACCGCCCGCCACGGCACTCGGACGTTGGGGGCCAGCCGGTAGAGCACGGCGGTCGCCAGGATCAGCAGCAGCGCCGCCAGCGGCCACCGCCCGACCTGCGCCGCCCGCTCGTACGCATCGCTCAGTCCGAGACCCTCGGCCACGCGGTCGCCGGCGACCTGCCCCACCACGATCAGCAGGAACGCCCCAAGGATGCCGACGCTCGCCAGCAACGTGAGCCCGATCGCTACGGCGTAGCGCGGCACCAACGGTCGCCGCTCCTGCACGCCGTGGACGCGGTTCAGCGCCTTCATCACCGCGTTCATCCCACCGCCCGCGGCCCACAGCGCCAGCACGGCGCCGACCGAGAGCACCCCACCCCCAGAGTTGCCGACCAGCGACTCCAACTGGTCGGAGACGAGCCGTCGGGCGTCGTCCGGCAACGTCGCGCCGAGGAACTCGAGCACGTCGTCCGTCGGGTTGGCCACGTCCGCGGCCCGGGCGATCGTGCCGCCGAGCGCCGCCAGGAAGATGATGAAAGGAAAGAGCGCGAAGAAGAACCGATACGCGATCGCGGCGGACTGTCCGCCCAGGTCATGCTCCTGGTAGCCGTCCTTCATCTGCATCGCGAGCCGCATCTTGCGCTCGCCGGCCCCCGCCGGCTCGGCCCTCGCCGCAGCCACGCCGGGCATCGCCCCCGCGGTGGCGCCACCGCCATCGAGGCCGGCGAGCGCAAGATCGGCTGACTCCAGCCGCCCGTCCGGCGCTCGGCCGGACGCCATCGCGCGGGCCGCCAGCCCCGGTGCGGTGCCGGGGGAGCGCTTGCGCCGCTCGTACTCTGCGTACTGCTCGGCGACTGCGCTCTCGTACTCCTCGCGGGCGGCGCCGACGGCGGACCACACGCGCTCCCCGACGCCCTCCGGGATGGCGCGTGCCCGCGCCTCAAGTCGCTCGCGCCGCGCCGGACCATCCCCAGGAGCGGCCGGGTGGCCCTCCGACGGCGCCGGTGCGGGCTTCGGCGGCTCGGCGCGCACCCGCTCGCCGCGGCGCGGGTGCGGCAGCCGCTCCGACAGGCGATGGCCGATGCCCCGGGGCATAGCGCCAGGTAGCCCGACGGGCAGCCGCCGCGTCAGGCGGCCCAGCAGTCGCGGCCGTTTCACCGCGCCTCGCCCATCGTCACGTGCCCACCTCGCGAAGGGCGCGCAAAGCGGCCCTCAGGCGAGAGAGCAGCAAGACCGAACTCACGAGCAGCCGTAGCTGTCCCGCGATGTTC
This sequence comes from Dehalococcoidia bacterium, assembly GCA_009379925.1. Lineage (GTDB taxonomy): Bacteria > Chloroflexota > Dehalococcoidia > UBA2979 > UBA2979 > WHSU01. The sequence goes on from WHSU01000017.1 coordinate 24,673, forward strand.
ATCGCCATGCGCAGACGCTGGATGGTGCGGACGCCGGTCCGTACGTTGCGCACGCCGTAGTCATTGAAGAACGTGGCGGTCGCTTTCGCCTCGGTGACCATGCCGACCACCTGCGCGACGATCGGGTCGACGTCGCTGGCGCGCAGCCGGACGAGGGCGCGGCGCGTGCGCCGGTACAGCAGGAAGAGGTAGACCGCGAAGGCGAGCACGATCACCAGGAAGAGGACCGAGACGGCGCCTCCCACCACGATCACGATGTCGCGCACGACCTCGAGGCTCATCCGGCCATCCCCCTCCCACACCAGCGTCACGCGCGCTTGCGCGCTCCACCGGGCTCGTACCAGCGTACCGCATCGCGGATATCCGCTGACGCGGACAGTCTCAGCGTTGCGTTGCAACCTCATCTACGTCGGAAGGGCGGTCACCAGGGTGCGCTATAGTGGGCGGACAACGGCGTGAATCGGAGGAACCATGAGGTACGCACTGACCCTGGCAGTGATCATCGGCTGTTCATTTCTGGCCTTCCGGTTGATCAAGCGGCGCAAGGAGCCGAAGCGGGTCGATCGCATCCTGGACCGGGTGGCGGACGGGCTGGACCGCGCCAGCGTCGCCGCCGAGCAGGCGCGCAGGATCGCCGACCAGGGCCGAGTCGTCGCATCGGAGCTGCGGCGCTAGGCCCGGCCCCACACTCCGCGCACGCTAGGAGGCCCGCCACCGGCGGGCCTCTTCGTTGCTCGCTCCGCCCCCCGACTCCCGGCGTCCCGGAATATGGAGGCCCGCGAAATACCCCCGAAACAGTCCGCGGGCTAACATCTCCCCATGAACGACTTCGACTCGCGCCAGCATGTGCTCCAGGCGTGCCGCTCCCACGACGTGAAGTTCATCCGTCTCTGGTTCACCGACATCCTGGGCATGCTGAAATCCGTCGCGATCACCATCGAGGAGCTGGAACACGCCCTCGCGGACGGCATCTCCTTCGACGGCTCGTCCATCGAGGGCTTCGCGCGCCGCGACGAAGCCGACATGATCGCGGTCCCGGACCCCGCGACGTTCCAGATCCTGCCGTGGCGGCCTCGGGAGCAGGCCGTCGCGCGGATGTTCTGCGACGTGATGGCGCCGGACGGCAAGCCCTTCGAGGGCGACCCGCGCTGGGTGCTAAAGCGCACGGTGGAGCGGGCGGGCGACAGCGGCTACACGTTCTACGTCTCGCCCGAGATCGAGTTCTTCTACTTCAAGGACGCGAAGGACCCGGAACCACTGGACCAGGGTGGCTACTTCGACCTGACACCGCTCGATGGCGGCTCCGACCTGCGGCGCGAGACCGTGCTGACGCTGGAGGACATGGGCATCGGCGTGGCCCTCAGCCACCACGAGGGCGCACCCAGCCAGCATGAGATGGACCTGCGCTACACGGACGCGCTCACCATGGCGGACGCCGTCATGACCTTCCGCCTGGTCGTGAAGGAAGTGGCCATGCGCCACGGGGTCTACGCCACCTTCATGCCGAAGCCGCTCCGCGACCAGAACGGCTCCGCGATGCACCTCCAGCAGTCGCTCTTTCGAGGCGAGCGCAACGTCTTCTTCGATGGCGGAGACTCGCTCCAGATCTCGAAAGGAGCGCGGCACTACATGGCGGGGCTCCTGTACCACGCGCCGGAGATGATGTTGATCACTAACCAGTGGGTGAACTCCTACAAGCGCCTGGTGCCGGGCTACGAGGCGCCCACGCACTCCACCTGGTCGCCACGCAACCACGCAGACCTGGTGCGCGTGCCGGAGGGCCGCCCCGGCCTGGAGGAGGCGACACGCATCGAGTACCGCGCCCCCGACCCGGCCTGCAACCCGTACCTCATGTTCGCGGCGGTGCTCGCCGCCGGCCTCGCCGGCATCGAGGGCGAGTACCCGCTGCCGGCGCCCCTGGAGCGCTCGGTTGCCGAGCTGAGCAGCGACGAAGTCCGCGACCGCGGCCTGGGCGAGTTGCCCTCGTCGCTCGACGAAGCCATCGAGCGATTCGAGGGCTCGGACCTGATGCGCCGCACGCTGGGCGAACACGTCTGCGACACGCTGGTCGCCAACAAGAAGCTCGAGTGGTCCGAGTACCGTTCGCAGGTGAGCCGGTACGAGTTGGACCGCTACCTGCCGCAGTTGTAGCCGGGCTCCGCGACCCGACGCGCGATCGCCGGCGCGCAGTAGCGGCCATCAGCCGAGTCGTTTCACCATCCGGTAACTCTCCGGTCCGAAGCCGGGCCGCGCCAGGCCTCCACGCCCGCGGTGTTCGCCGCCATCACGTTGAGCCGGACGATCTCGATGCCCTGCTCGCGGCACCATGCTTCGGCGCGCTCGAGGAGCGCCCGTCCCACGCCGGCGTGGCGCAACCGCTCCACGACGAACGCGTTGTCGAGGGCGAAGCTACGCTCGTCGAACACAGGGTGCTGCCGCACAGCGCCATTCAGGAACCCGACCGCCTCCGCTCCCTCCCGGGCGACAAGCACGATGCCGTCCGGGGGCGCGCGAAGCACTGTGCGCTGCGCAGCCTCCCAGCCCGCGGCCAGCTCAATGCCGGTCAGCGGCCGGTGGTACTGGTGGAGCGCGAGGAACAGCTGCGCGAGTTCGGCCCACCCGGCGTCGGGGTCATCGATCAGCTCGATGCGCACAGACATGGCGGCGAGCATACCGCGGGGGGAGCCTTGCTGTTGGCGAGGCGATGACGTGCGGGGTATGCTGCCGCCCGGCAGCCGAACGGGCCCGTGGGGCCCGTGTGGTCAGCAGAACAACGAGCGAAGGAGGAGGGTCGTTGGTACAGCAAGACGTTCAGGTTACCGACGCAGAACGAGCCGCCGTTGAAGAGATGAAGAAGTCGGTCGGGCAGGCCGGCGCGCCGACGCGATACGAGGTGACCTCCACGGACATCCGTCTCTTCGCGCGCGCCGTGGGGTACACCAACCCCATCTACTACGACGAGGCCGCGGCGAAGGCGGCGGGGCATCGAGCGCTCCCGGCGCCGCCCGGACTGCACGGGCGCCCGGTCTTCAATCCCGCCAACGAGGGCCGCGGTGGTGGCGGCCAGGGCGGCCGCAACGAGCACTTCCCGCGCGGCCTGAATGGCGGCACGGAGGTCGAACCGATCAAGCAGGTCTACGCCGGCGACGTGCTCCAGGGAGTCTCCACCAGCACCGGTGTCGACCTGATGCCCAGCCGGGCGTACGGCCGCATCGTCGTCCGCAAGACGGAGACGGTCTTCACCAACCAGGATGGCGAGGTCGTGGCGAAGACGCGCGGCACCGGCATCTCGTACTAGAGCAGACGGGACGGCAGACGATGGCTGATCAGGTCTATTGGGACGACGTCCAGGAGGGGCAGGACATCCCCGCGCTCGACGAGGAGATGAGCTCGCAGCGGTTGATCGTGTGGGCCGCCGCCTCTGGCGACTTCTACCAGATCCACTACGACGACAACTTCGCGAAGAACAACCGGCTCCCGGACATCATTGTCCACGGCGCACTGAAGGGCATGCTCATCGGACGGCTGCTCGATGAGTGGCGCGGCGAGCAGGGACGCATCGTGAACTGGGGCGTCAGCTATCGCGGCATGGACCCCGCGCGCCAGAACATCAAGGTGTGGGGCAAGATCACGAAGAAGTACGAGCAGGACGGCGAGGCGCTGGTCGACCTAGACGTCGGGTGTGCCCAGCCCGACGGCACGCAGACCACGCCCGGCACCGCGACGGTGGCGCTGCCGAAGCGCGGCTAGCGCTCGCGGCACCCTCTCGCGGCCCTCATCGAGGGCAACAGGAAGCCCGGCCAGCTGGCCGGGCTTCTTCGTGTGCCGGCAGGGTGGCGGTGCCCGCTACGAGAACAGCGCCACGGTCGCGCGGTCGGCGGCAGTGTAGAGCGGCGAGGCGTAGATACCGAGGACGACGGTCGCCACCAGGAGCACCCCGGTCGCCAGGTAGCCCGTGGGCGACAGCCGCCAGCGCGCCGGGTTGCCGGAGGGCTCGTACAGGTACATCTGCTTGACGACCTGCAGGTAGTAGTAGAGCGACACGGTGCTCATGATCAGCGCGATCATCACCAGCCAGGTGTAGCCACCGTCCACGACCGACTGGAAGAGGATGAACTTCGTGAGGAAGCCCGCGAGCAGTGGCATTCCGGCCAACGAGAACAGGCCGGCCGTCATCACCAGCGCCAGGAACGGGTTGGTCTGCGCCAGCCCTCGGAACTCGACGATGTCTTCCTTCTGCGTCTGGTTATAGAAGGCGATCACCGCCATGAACACCGCGAGGTTCGTGACCAGGTAGCCCCCCATGTGCAGCAGCAGTGCCGACGCGGACACCTCCGAGATGGTCACGATCGCCATCAGCATGAAGCCCACCTGGCCGATGGAGGAGTAGGCGAGCAGGCGCTTGATGTTGCGCTGCTGGAGCGCCACCAGGTTCCCCAGCACCATGGTCGCCACGGCGACCACCGCGATCATCCACTGCCAGTCGTCGATCGCCGGCAGCAGCGGACCGGCGAACCAGCGCAGGAACAGCGCCATGGCCGCGGCCTTCGAGGTGGCGGACAGGTAGGCCGTCACCGGCAGGGGGGCGCCCTCATACGCGTCGGGGGCGTACATGTGGAAGGGCACCGCGGACGCTTTGAAGCCGAGCCCGCCCACGATCAGCACCAGGCCGAGCAGCAGCGGCAGCTCGACATCCTCGACGCCCGCGCTGAGCGCGGCCGCGATCTCCGGGTACTGCGTCGAGCCCGCCACGCCGTACAGCAGGCTGAGCCCGTACAACAGCATCGCCGAGGCGACACCACCGAGGAGCACGTACTTCAAAGCCGCCTCACCGGAGCGTTGGTCGTTCCGGGCCAGCGAGACGATCGTGTAGAGGGAGAACGAGAGCACCTCGAGCGCCAGGTACGCCGTCAGCAGGTCGCGCGCGGCGGCCATGTAGATGGCGCCGGCGGTAGAGAGCAGCAGCAGGCCGTAGAACTCCGCGTTGTGCGCCACGTACCGCTCGATGTACTCCCACGACCCCACGATGATCACCAGCGCCGTCGCGATGAAGAGCAGCCGGAAGAACGTGGTGAAGTTATCGATCGTGATCAGGCGCGCGAAGTCGGTGTCGGAATCGATCCAGGTGAGGCTCAGGCCACCCGCGATCACCAGCCCGAGGATGGCGAGGCCGGGAAGCGTGCGGCGGCCCAGGTTCAACTCGGTGCGGAAGGCGTCCAGCCCGACGATCAGCATCGCGGTGACCGCGAGCACGATCTCCGGGAGCAGCAACTCGTACTGGAAGTTCAGCTCGTTGCCCAGGACGTCCACTACTTCGCTCCGCTGCTTCCTCCGGCGGCCAGGCGGGCCCCGCCCGGCAGCCTACCGTTGCCCGTCGCTACGTTCACGTTCGCTCCGTCCGTCGAGGCACCCGTGGGATCTCTCGGAAGGCTGCCCCTCGCCGCGCTAGAGCGTCACGCCCGGTATCACGTCGATGATGCTGGGGCTGATGCGGTCGATCCATGGCGCCGGCCAGAGGCCGAGCAGCACGATCGAGCCGGCGAGGACGGTCGCGCCCGCGCGCTCGCCCCAGGTGATCTCGTTCAACCCGCCCCACTGCGGGTTCGGCTGCCCGAAGAAGGCCTGCGCGAACATCCTCAGCAGGTAGGTCGCCGTAATGGCGGCCGTCAGGACCGCCAACCCACCCACGATTGGGTAGGAGCGGAAGGTGCCGATGAAGATGTGGACCTCCGCGACGAACCCGGAGAGACCGGGCAGTCCCAGCGACGCGAGGCCGGCGATCACGAAGAAGATCGACCAGATAGGCATCTGCTTGGCCAGGCCGGAGAAGTGCGGGATCTCGCGGTCGTGCGACTGGTCGTACATCCCGCCGATCAGGAGGAAGAAGAGGGCCGTCATCACGCCGTGCGCGAACATCTGCAGCACGGCGCCGTTCCAGCCGATCACGTTCATCGTCCCGAGCCCCAGGAAGACGTACCCCATGTGGGAGACCGAGGAGAACCCGGTCATCAACTTCAGGTCGGTCTGCCGCAGCGCGGAGACCGCGCCGTACAGCGCAGCCACGATGCCGACCACGATCATGGCCGGCGCCCAGAACTCGCCGCCCTCCGGCATCATCTGGAAGCCCAGCCGGATCACGCCGAAGGCGCCCAGCTTCATCAGCACGCCCGCGTGCAACATCGAGACGGCGGTCGGCGCGGCAGCGTGGCCGTCGGGCGACCAGGAGTGGAAGGGGAAGATGGCGCCCAGCGTGCCGCAGCCGACCAGGATCATCGGGAAGAAGATCTTCTGGAAGTCCTCGTCGAAGTTGGCGGCGAAGAACAGCTCCATGTCGAAGCTGCCGGCGCCGAGTTCCGTGTACATGGCGAAGATGGCGGTGAAGATGAGGATGGAGCCGGCCAGCAGCATCATCATCAGCTTCATCGCGCCGTACTCCTTGCGCGTGGAGCCCCACACGGCGATCAGGAGGTACATCGGCAGCAGCGCCGTCTCGTACAGCAGGAACCAGAAGAAGAGGTCCAGCATCACGAAGGTCCCGAAGACCCCCGCGACCAGGATGTACAGGAGGATGAAGAAGTCCTTGAGGCGGTCCTCGATCTTCCAGGACACCCACGTCCCGGCGAGGATTACGATGCCGGTGAGCAGCACCATGGAGGCAGCGATGCCATCGACCCCGACCTTGAGCTGGATCCCCTTGTCACCCAGCACGCCAACGTTCTGCATCCACGTGAAGGCCAGGACGGCCTGGAACTGGTCCCCGTTGAACGAGTACGCCACGAAGGTGTAGACGGAGAGGGCGAACATCGCGAGGCTCGCGAGCCCGGTCAGCCCGATGATGGCGGTGCGCTCGCGCGACGGCGTCAGCATGAGCAGCAGGGCAGTGCCCAGTGGCACCAGGAAGAGTGCCAGCAGTACGTAGCCGTCGGATTCGGTCATCGGGCCCTCTCGTCGTCTCCGCCCACGCTCGCTAGCGGTCGCGCGCCGGCTAGCTGCTGAACGCCAGCAGCGCGAGGCCGACCACCCCGGCCGCCATCGCCAGCGCGTAATTCGGGATCTTGCCGGTCTGCAGGAACTTCAGGCGCAGGCCCATGTAGCCGATGCTCTGCGCGCCGCCGTCGACGCCGGTCTCGTTCACCACGCGCTTGTCGAACCAGGCGATCACGCCCCCCAGGCCCATGATGGCCCGGTTGATGATGCCCTGGTACAGGTTGTCCATGTAGTAGCGGTTGACCAGTAACTGGTGGAGCGCCGGGTCCCAGTCCCGCGCGGCGATCGCGCGCTCCGCACGGCCGCGCCAGAAGATCCAGCCGATGATGACGCCGCCCACCGCGCCGGCTGTGGCCGTCCCCGCCAGCGCCCAGTCCACCGAGAAGTGGTGGGGTTCCTCCAGGTACACCAGCTCGCCGATGCCGCCGGCGAAGCCGAGCGCGCGGCCCACCTCGTCGATGGCGAAGAAGCCGGCGACCGTGGCGAGTGTGGCCAGGATGACCAGCGGCGCCGCCATGATCAGCGGCGACTCGTGCGCGTGGTCGTAGGCTTGGCGGTTCCGAGGTTCACCCGCAAAGGTCAGGACGAAGAGACGCGTGGTGTAGATGGCGGTCAGCACGGCCGTAGCCAGCAGCACCACGAACGCGCCCGTCTCGCCGCCATCGAACAGGGCGCGCAGGATCTCGTCCTTCGACCAGAAGCCCGCGAAGATCGGGATGCCGGCGAGCGCGAGGCTGGCGATGCCGAAGGTGGCGGCCGTGACCGGCATCTTCCGCCAGAGGCCGCCCAGCTCCTCGACCTCCTGCTCGTGCGTCGCATGGATCACGGAGCCGGAGCCGAGGAAGAGCAGCGACTTGAAGAAGGCGTGAGTGAACAGGTGGAACATCGCCGCGGTGACGGCGCCCACGCCCAGCGCCACGAACATGAAGCCCAGCTGCGACACCGTCGAATAGGCGAGCACGCGCTTGATGTCGTTGGAGACCAGGCCCATGGTCGCCGCCATCAGCGCGGTGATCAGACCGGTGTAGAGCACCACATCCCGCGCGACGAGCACCTCCGCGAAGACCGGGGAGAAGCGGGCCACCAGGTAGACGCCGGCGACGACCATGGTGGCGGCGTGGATGAGCGCGCTGACGGGCGTCGGGCCCTCCATCGCGTCCGGCAGCCAGACGTGCAGGGGGAACTGCGCGGACTTGCCGGCGGCGCCGGCGAACAGGAAGAGCATGGCGACGGTGAGGTAGGTCTCGCCGATCTCGCCGCCCTGCGCGGCGGCGATGATCTGCTGGATGTCGAAGGTCCCCGTCGCCCGCCAGAGCAGGATGATGCCGATGAGCAGGCCCACGTCACCGATGCGGGTGGTGATGAACGCCTTCTTGGCGGCCTCGGCGGCGCTCTGGCGCTCCCAGTAGAAGCCGATGAGCAGGAAGGACGCGACGCCCACGCCCTCCCACGCGAAGTACAGCATGATCAGGTTGCCGGAGAGCACCAGCGTGAGCATCGACGCCACGAAGAAGGAGAGGGCCGCGAAGTACCAGCCGTACCGCGCTTCGCCGTGCATGTAGCCCACGGAGTAGACCAGCACCATGAGCGCGACGAAGGAGACGACCACGAGCATGACCATGGTGATGGGGTCGACGTAGGTGCTGAACTCGATGGTGAAGAAGTCCTGGCCGATCGTGATCCAGTTGAAGGAGAAGGCGTTCTCCCCGGCCACCGGCTCGAAATGGCCGTCATGGAACGCGCTGGTGAAGTCCACCAGGATCACGCCGACCAGCGCGACCACGGCGGCCATCCCGAGGACCGCGAGGAAGTCACCCCGACGCGGGATCAGCGGGTTGAAGAGCGCGATGATGACGAAGAGCGCCGCCGGAATGGCGGGCAGCACCCAGGCCTGCTCCATGCTCATGTGGAGCGCCTACCCTTCCTCCGTGCCGGCGCGGCCCGTCCCCCGGGTGTCCACGCGCCGCACCCACCATCCCCGTCTGACTAGGCCGCGTCCGATGTCCTCGGCGCAGTCTGGCCCACCGGGCCGTTACGGTCTTGTGCGCGACGCGGCGTCCCCCAGGGGCGCCCTCGGCATCGCTACCACTTCAGCTCGTCGATGGCATCCACGTTGGCCGTCCGGCGCTCCCGGAAGATCCGCAGCACGATACCCAGCGCCAGGCCGACCTCGGCGGCGGCCACGGTAATCACGAAGAGCGCGAAGATGAGTCCGCTAAACGCCTCCGGGTCCAGGTAGGAGGCGAACGCCACGAAGTTGATGGAGACGCCGGCCAGCATCAGTTCCACGCTGATCAGGATCAGGATGGCGCTGCGCCGGGCGAGCACCCCGTAGAAGCCGATGCCGAAGAGCACCGCGGACAGCAGGAGGAAGTTCTCCAGCGGGATCACGCGCGCACCTCCTCGTCCGCGGCCGGCTCCTCGACGCGCTCGCGGCGGGCGTTCACGAACGCACCCGTCAGCGCGATGTCCAGCAGGATGGCGACCACGATCACCGGCACCAGGAAGTCACGGAAGAGCCGCTCGCCGAACAGCTCGAAGGGGACGATGTTGGCCACGTCGCCCGCCCACTCGGCGTCCAGCGCCGCCGCGGCGAAGATGCCGATGAGCAGCACGCCCACGAGGGCGGCGAACGGCTTCTGGGAGCCGTCCGTCACCACCGGGTCATCCGCGGCATTGGTGAGCATGAGACCGAAGAGGAGGAGGATGACCACGCCGCCGCCGTAGACCAGTACCTGCACCAGCGCGATGAACTCGGTGGCGAGCAGCAGGAAGATCGCGGCGACGCCAAGCAGGGTCGCGACCAGCGCCAGGGCAGCGTGTACGACGTTGGGCACCAGCACGGCGCCCAGGGCACCGGCCACGATGACCGCCGAGGCCATCCAGAAGACCAGTTCGGCGCCCGAGATCTGACCGGCGGTCAGCAGGACGAGCAGGACGATGAGGATGGGGAGCCCGACCAGCGCCACCACGGTAGTGCCGGTGACGATGATGCGGTCGAACTGCGATGGGAGCGGTAGTCGTTCGAACAAGCGCGGCCTTCTCTGTTCCCCTACCCCGGCCGGGACGGCCTCTCGGCTCGCCCGCGTCCACCCGGCCGCCTCGATGTCGGCGGCCTCGTGCAGGGTGACGCATCCGGGCGCTGACCGCCAGTCCGGGCGGCCCGCACAACGGACCAGGCGTGGCGGCTAGTCCGCCACCCACTCCTTCAGGTTCCCGGTCTTCGACTGCGCCAGCAGCTGCGGCAGGTCCATGACCAGGTCGCTCCGGTCGTGGACCGACAATTCGTGGCCCTGCCACGTGTTGTTCATCGCGATGGCGTCGAAGTTGCAGACCTCGACGCAGATGTTGCAGCGCATGCAGCGCGCGTAGTCGATCCAGAACTTGTCGATGATCTTGCGCCGGCTGGAGTCGCCGCCCTGCGAGCGGTGGTTCGGGTTGTCCTTCATGAGGACGGTCATGCACTCCACCGGGCAGGCCCGCTCACAGGCGTGGCAGCCGGTGCAGAACGGCTCGTCGATCTCGAAGTCCCACAGCAGCAGCGGGAACGCGCGGTCGCGCTCCGGGATGGGCTTGTGGTAGTTCGGGTAGTCCCGCGTCACCGGCTTGCGCGCGAAGACGGAGAGGGTCGTCATCAGGCTCTTGGCCAGGCCCTTCATGCGGTCACAGCCTCACTTTGCGCCACAGGGGCCGGTCGCGGCCGCGGCCGGCGCACGCTGCGGTCGATGATTGCGTACAGCAGGACGATGCCAGCCAGGCCGGCGACCCCGAGGGCGACGCGGGACACCCAGTAGTCCCACTCGTAGGCGAGCACCAGCCCGTTCACCAGCACCTGGGCGAACGTCAACGGCAGCAACACCTTCCAGGAGAAGGCCATCAGCTGGTCGATGCGCAGGCGCGGCATGCTGGCGCGGACCCAGAACACCAGGAAGATGAAGGCCGAGGTCTTCACGGTCATCAGGATGACCTGCCACCAGCGCCCCAGCTCCTCGCCCAGCGGCCACGCCCAGCCACCGAGGAACACCACGGAGGCCAGCAGCGCCATGATGAAGAGCGCCGTGTATTCGCCCAGGAAGAACATGGACCAGCGGATGCCGGAGTACTCGACGAAGGGGCCGCCCACCACCTCGGACTCGCCCACCGGGATGTCGAAGGGGGGGCGGTTCATCTCCGCGAGCGCGGCGACGAAGAAGATCATGAAGGCCAGCGGTTGCCAGAGGATGTTCGGCGTCTGGCCCTGGAAGAGGATCATCTCCTCCAGGTTCAGCGTCTGGTTGAAGATGGCCACCGCGACCAGCGACAGCACCAGCGGCAGCTCGTAGGAGATGCCCTGTGCCACCGCGCGCAGGGCGCCCAGCATGGCGTAGCGGTTGTCCGAGCCCCAGCCGGCCATCACCCAGCCGACCAGGTTGATGGAGGAGATGGCGACGAAGTAGAGCAGGCCTAGTTCGAACAGGCGGATGTGCCAGTCGAACACGAGCGGGATCGCGAGGAAGGACATGAAGATCGGGATGAAGACGAGGTAGGGGCCGAGCTCGAAGGTCCACGGGTCCGCGTTGCGCGGGCGGAGGTCTTCCTTGCCGATCAGCTTCAGGGCGTCGGCGACGGACTGCAGCAGTCCCATCGGGCCGGTCTTCTGAGGGCCGATGCGCGCCATGAAGCGCGCCAGCACCTTGCGTTCGAGGTAGATGAGGCCCATGGCGACGACCGTCATGAAACCCACCCACATAAGCAGGCGCACGATGGCGTCCACCCACGGGTTCAGGTCCGCACCGAAGAGTTCGCTTGTCACCCGGCTACCCCGCTCAACGGTCCACTTCGCTCAACACGATGTCGATCGAGCCGAGGACGATGATGGCGTCGGCCACGTACTGGCCTACGGACATGTGCTTCAGCGCCTGCAGGTTGGAGAGGCAAGCGCTGCGCACCTTCAGCCGGTACGGCCGGTTGCCGCCTTCGCTCACCAGGTAGATGCCGTACTCGCCGCGCGGCGCCTCCGTGCGGATGTACACCTCGCCGGGCGGCGTGCGCAGCATGCGCGGCATCTTCTCCGGCATGATCGGGCCGTCCGGGAGCTTCTCCAGGCACTGCTCCACGATGCGGACCGACTCGCGCAGTTCTTGCAGCCGGCAGAGGTAGCGGTCGTACACGTCGCCGTTCTGACCCACGACGACGTCGAAGTCGACCTCGGCGTACTTCAGGTAGGGCTCCGTGCGCCGGATGTCCAGCGGCACGCCGGAGGCGCGGAGCGACGGTCCACTCATCCCGAAGTCGATCGCGTCGGCCGCGGAGATGGCCCCCACGCCTCGCGTGCGGGCGATGAAGACCTCGTTCTCGGTCAGCAGGCCATCGAAGTCCTTGATGCCCTGGTTGACGGCCTTCAGGACCTCGCGGACACGCTCTGTGAAGTTGACCGGCACTTCCCAGGCCAGGCCGCCTGGGCGGAAGTAGGCGTACATCATGCGGTCGCCGGAGACTTCCTCGAACAGGTCGAAGATCGCCTCGCGCTCTCGCCAAGCGTAGATGAACGGCGTACCGAACACGCCGACATCGATGCCGAACGCACCCATGAACATCAGGTGGCTCGCGATGCGGTTCATCTCGCAGAGGATCATGCGGAGCCACTGGGCGCGGTCCGGCACCTCGAGGCCCGCCAGTTCCTCCACCGCCATCACGTACGACAGCTCGGCGTTGAAGGCCGCCAGGTACTCCGTGCGGTCCATGAACCCGATGCCCTGGCGGTAGTCCATGGTCTCGCAGAGCTTCTCGGCGCCACGGTGGAGGTACCCGATGTACGGGACGACGTCCTTCACCAGCTCGCCGTCGATCTCCATGACCATGCGGAACACGCCGTGGGTGGAAGGGTGCTGCGGACCCACATTGAGCAGCAGGTCCTGTGTCTCGAACTCGCGCTCGATCTCCGGCCGGACGACCATTAGAGGTCCTCCTCGGTGTAACCCATGCCCTCGCCCTGCAACACCTCGATCTCCGCCAGCGGGTGCGTCTTGCGGAGGGGGAACGTGTCGTCCATGTCCTCCGGCATCAGCAGGGTGCGTGGGTCCGGGTGGTTGTTGAAGCGGATGCCGAACATCTCGGCCGTCTCGCGTTCCAGCCAGTTCGCCGCGCGCCACACGACCGTGGCGGTGTCCAAAGTCAGATCGTCACTCGGCAGCGTGGCCTTCACGGTCAGGTTGTGGTTCTTCCCGATCGAGTAGAGGTGATAGACCACGTCCATCCCCTCGTCCTCGTTGTCCACGGCCGTCAGACAGCGCAGGTAGTCGAAGTCCAGTGCCTCGTCCTGGCGCAGCACACGCAGGCCACGGATGAGCTCCTCGCGCGGGATGTGCACGATCACGTCGATCGCACCACGCTCCGGCCGGGCGGAGATGCCGGACAGCGCCCGGTCCACATCGGGCCAGATCGTGCCCTCGAACGACTCCGGCGCCTCGGCCGGCGCCTCCGCGGCCCCGTTTCCGTCTGAGGTCATCGGCCGATCACCCCGCGCTCCTCCATGATCAGCTCCTGGAGGGCGATGAAGGAGTCGATGAGCGCCTCCGGGCGGGGCGGGCAGCCCGGGACGTACACGTCCACCGGGATCACCTTGTCCACGCCCTGTAGCACGCGGTCGTAACGGGTGTAGGGGCCGCCGTTGGTCGCGCAGGCGCCCATGGAGATGACCCACTTGGGGTTCGGCATCTGCTCGTAGAGCAGCTTCACGGCCGGCGCCATCTTCTTGGTCACCGTCCCGGCCACGATCATCACGTCAGACTGACGCGGGGACGGCCATGGCACGATGCCGAAGCGGTCCAGGTCGTAGTGCGCCATGTAGGTCGCGATCATCTCGATGGCGCAGCACGCGAGGCCGAACGTCATCGGCCAGAGCGAGGACTTGCGGGAGGCGGCGAGCACCAGGTCCGCGGGCACCTGCATGACGCCCGGCAGGATCTGCTTGTAGAGCGCCTTGCCCGGCTGGAACTCCACCGGGGTCAGCCGCGGCGCCTCGTTGGGGTGTTCGCCCGGGAAGACCGGCAGCGGCGGCTCGAGCGGCGTCGGGGCCGTCTCGGGAGCCGTCGTGGGTGCGGGTCGGGTCGTGGTGTCCGGTGTTACCGCCACTGGAGCGCCCCTTTCTTCCACGCGTAACCGAGGCCGAGCGCGAGGATGGCGATGAAGATCACCATCGTCCAGTACGCCATGGGGCCGATGCCGACGAAGGAGAGCGCCCATGGGAAGATGAAGACGGCCTCTACGTCAAAGATGACGAAGAGGATGGCGTACAGGTAGAACCGCATCCCCACGTTCGTCGACGTCCGGCGCAGCGGCAACATGCCGCACTCGTATGTCGTCGACTTCTCGCGGTCCTGCGAGAACGGCGCGAGCAGCCGGGAGCCGATCAGCGCCGACAGGACCAGGATGAAACCAACGATCGAGGCCAGGAGGACGGGGATGTAGTTGTTAAAGAGCTGGTCGGTCTGCAGTTCCACCAGTCTCCCGCTCTCGCCCCGCACGGGCCGCAGGGCACAATAATGCGTCGCGCCTGATGCGCCGACTGCCATGCGGCCCAACCGTAGCAATGGCCTATCTCAGCGTCAACGAACGCGGTGGGGCCGTCCCGGTTGGCCGTCGGACCGTCCTCGCCGCCTCCGTTCGCTATTAGTATACGCCTTCACAAGCGCCGTCGACGGCGGGGCCGGCCCTAATTGTCGGCCTCCAGGCACAGATTCTCACCACTCGCGTCGAACAGGCAGTTGCCGTCCGGCCCCAGGACCACCACCCGGTCGATTCCGGGCAGCGCCGACAGCGTCGCCGCCATCTGCGCCTCCGCCCGCGCGTCCGAGAGCACGCCGCTCAGCGCCGGTTGCTGGCAGAACCGCACGGTGGCCGTGACCTCCTCGACCCCCACCTCGAACGGCTCGCCGTCGCACGGCTCGCCCGAGTACTCGAACTGCGCCCACTCGGAGCGGAAGCCCTCCGCGAACTCCGCCTCCGTCGGTCCCTCGATGAGCGCGACCACCGCCGCGCCCGGCAGGTCCGAGGCGTTCGCGGAGCGCTCGGACGCGTACACGATGGTCGGGTCCTCCGGCACGGGCTCCCGCGTGAAGAAGACCTGGTAGTTCGTGTCGCCGGCCGGCGTGGCTGTCGCCGTAGCGGTGGGGCTCGCGGTCTCCGTCGGCGTCGCGGTCGGACTCGCGGTCTGGGTGGCAGTCGCCTCGGCCGTCGGCTCGGCCGTTGCGGTCGGGGTCGCCGTGACCGTGGGCGTGGGGTCGGGGTCGTCATCTCCGTCGCAGGCCGCGAGCAGCAGCGTAGCGGCGAGGACGGTAAGGCCGAGGAAGCGGAGGGGACGTCGATGCCGGGACATGCGGTCCTTCCAGGCGGTACGCGGATGACGCACGATCAGTCGTGCGGGGTGTGAGCGTCTATCGATCAGAACGCACAGTGTCCGTGGCTGGTTCCCCACGGTCGAGGGTCGAGAGGGGATCGCGACGTCCGGCGCTTCTCGGGGCCGGCTAACCCGCGGGCGAGGCGCTCGCCCCCGCCTCGGCCTCGCGGACGAGTGCGCGCAGCGGCTCGAAGAGCGCGGCGCCGGCCGCGATCACAGAGCCGGGTACCGGCGGGCCGCCATCGATGGCCCCCACCATGCCGCCCGCCTCGCGCACGATCACGTCGCCCGCAGCCAGGTCCCACAGCTGCAGCCCGCGCTCGTAGTAGCCGTCCAGGCGGCCGCACGCGACCCAGCACAGGTCGAGGCTCGCGGCCCCGGCCCGGCGGATGTCACGGACGCGCGGGAGCAGTGCCCCCACGGCCCGGCCCTGCGCGGCCCGCACCTCCGTCGCGTACGCGAACCCCGTCCCGATGAGCGACGTGGACAGGTCGGCGGCCGTGGTGACCTGGATGCGCGAGTTATCGAGCCATGCCCCACCACCGAGGGCCGCACTGAACGTCTCGCCTCGTGAGATGTCGTGGACGGCGCCGGCGGCGCGCTCGCCGCTCACCTCGACGCCCACGGACACGCCCGAACCCGGGATGCCGTAGACGTAGTTCACCGTCCCGTCGAGCGGGTCGACGATCCAGCGCACCCCGGAGGTCCCCGCGCGCGCCGCACCCTCCTCGCCGATCAACCCGTCGCCGGGGCGCAGCAGGGCGAGGCGCTCTCCGATCAGCGCTTCGGAGGCGCGGTCCGCCTCGGTCACCAGGTCCGTAAGCGTGGACTTCGTGCCGACCACGCCGCCCCGTCCGGCGCTGCGCGCCGCCAGCAGCGCCCCGGCTTCGCGCGCGACCTCGACGGCGAGCACGCGCAGGGCTTCGAAGGTCGGGACGTCCGAGGGCGTGGGGGAAGGCATCGCCAGAGCATACGGGCGCTATCGTCGATACGCTGCTCCGTGCGGGGAAGGAACCGAGGTGGACTTCGACGATGCGCAACGGTGGCTCCGCCCATCCGCAGACGAGGCCTTCGCGGCCTGGCGCTCGCTCGTAGATGCGAACTACGAGCAGATCGAGCGGCTGCGGGAGGACCATGAGGAGGCGCCCGCGGACTTCTACGCGCCGCGCGCCCGCGCCTTCCGCCCCGGCGGCCCGCCGCCACCCGAGGTCCCCGCGCTGCTGGAGTTGCTTCGGCCGTCCGATTCGCTCCTGGACATCGGCGCAGGTGGCGGGCGATATGCTGTCCCGCTCGCTGCGCGAGTGCGCGAGGTGCTGGCCGTCGAACCGTCGTCCTCGATGCGCTGGACGCTACAGGACGCCGCGCGCCACGCCGGCGCGAGCAACGTGCGGCTCTACCCGTCGCGCTGGCCGGCGGCCCACCCGCTCGGCATCCCGAGCGTCGACGCCACCTTCGTGGCGCACGTGCTGTACGACGTCCCGGACCTGCGGACCTTCCTGGAGGCGACCGAGGCACACACCCGCCGCCTCTGCGCCGTGGTCCTGGGCGACATGGCGCCCAGCCGCGGCATCGAGGCGGTGTGGGCGGAACTGCACGGCGAGCCGGCACACGTGCTGCCGGCGCTCCCGGAGTTCCTGACCGTGCTGGCCGGGTGGGGGCGCCGCTTCGACGTCCGCACCTTCCCGCTGCCGGCGCCCCCGCGCGTCACCCTGGATGAGGCGGTGGCGAGCCAGCGGTCGCGGTTTTGGTTGCGCGAAGGGTCGCCGAAGGACGAGCGGCTGCGCGCGCTCCTCGCGGAGCACTTCGGCTCACCCGATGGCCTGGTGCGGCTCCCCCCGCGGCTGCGCTACACCGCGCTCGTCACGTGGCGCCCGCGGTAGCCGGGGCGGCGCGGCCGGCACCCCGCTGTACAATGCGCCGGGCCGCGCGAGCACGCCGCGGCGATAGGGGGCAGCGATGGCGGTCGTCCAGACGACACACGGCAAGGTGCAAGGCCTGGAGCGCGGCGGCCACGAGGCATACTTCGGCATCCCCTACGCCGCGCCGGTGGACGGCGCCGCCCGATTCCGCGCACCTCGACCCGCCGAGGCGTGGAGTGGCGTCCGCGAGGCAACGGAGCGCGGGCTCGCGGCGCCGCAGGGCACCCACCCGGTACAGGGCTTCGCCGCCAGCGGCCCCCGGGGTGAGGACTGCCTGAACCTCAATGTCTTCACGCCCGCCTCGGACGGCCGGCATCGGCCGGTGATGTTCTGGATCCACGGCGGCGGCTACACCCACGGCGCCGGCTACGAGGACCTCTACAACGGTGGCCCGCTGGCTGAGCGCGGCGACGTGGTGGTCGTCACCATCAACTACCGCCTGGGCGCCCTCGGCTACCTCCACCTCGGTGAGTCGGGTAGCGACGACGACGCGGAGAACCGTGGCTCGCTGGACCAGGTCGCCGCGCTCCAGTGGGTGCGCGACAACATCGAGGCGTTCGGCGGGGACCCCTCGGATGTGACGATCTTCGGCGAGTCGGCCGGCGCAGGCGCGGTCGCCGTGCTGCTCGCCATGCCCGCGGCGCGCGGGCTCTTCCGCCGTGCGATCATGCAGAGCGGCGGCGCGCGAGCACTGAGCCCGGAGGCCGCGACGAAGGCGACCGACACGCTGCTCGCCGAACTCGGCCTCGACCGCCCGCGCTTCCAGGAGCTGGCGGAGATCCCCCACCAACGCATCGTTGAGGCGCAGGAGCGCGCCCTCGCCACACTGCGCCCACAGGGCATCGGCTTCTCGCCCGTGCGCGACCCGAAGACGCTGCCCGACTCGCCTCGCGACGCCTTGCGCGACGGCGCTGCCGCCGGGATCCCGCTGCTCATCGGCACCAACCGCGACGAGGTGAAGCTGTTCCTGCCGCCCCGGCGCGAACCGATCGCCGACGCCGACCTGCCCGCCGCCGTCCGTCCCTCGCTGGGCAGAGCGCCACCGAGGACAACGCAAGCGCAGTCGTGGACGCCTACCGCGCCGCGCGCGGCGCTCGAGGGCAGTCGACGGACAACATCGACCTGCTGGACGCCGTGAACACGGACGCGCGGTTCCGCATCCCCACGCAGCGCGTGGCGGGCCTCCAGCGGGCGCACGAGCCGAACACCTACAACTACCTGTTCACCTGGGAGTCACCCGCGCGGCGGGGCGCCTTCGGTTCGTGTCACGCCCTCGAGATGCCGTTCGTCTTCGGGACGCTCGATGCGCCGACGCAGGACAAGTTCGCCGGCGCCGGGCCGGAGGCGGAGCGCCTGTCCGCGAACATGATGGACGCGTGGCTCGCCTTCGTGCGTTCCGATAACCCCTCGCACGAGGGGATCGGAGAGTGGCCGGCGTGGGACGCCGATCGACGCCCGGTCATGGTCTTCGGCCGCGAGTCGGCCACGGAGCAGGACCCCTTCGGCGAGGAACGCGCCGCCATCGAGCCGTTCGTACCGTAGGCGAGAGCACCGAGGCGACGGCAACCAGCACCCGCTCGCCCTGAGCCTATCGCCCGAAGGGCGACGGGTGCGGCGCGCGTCCTTCGACGGGCTCAGGATGAACGGAGCGCGCGCCGCTCAGCGCTTCCAGAACCCGGATTGCACCGGACTGGACCGAACCTCACCTCACCCGCGAGCGGTAGGCCATCGGGCGGATGTCCAGCGGGGCCTCCGCTGGGCGCGCGTCATCGAGGTGACGGAAGGCCGCTGCCGCAATCATCGCGGCGTTGTCCGTACACAGGTCGGGTGGCGGGATGAACACCGGCACCGACGACCGCTCCTCGATGCGTTCGCGGATGCGCCGGTTCGCGGCGACGCCGCCGGCGACCAGCACCGAGGCGACCCCCTCGCGCTCGGCGGCGCGGGCGGCCTTCTTCGAGAGCACGTCCGCGACCGACTCCTCGAAGGCCCACGCCACCTCGGCGGCGGGTGGCGCGTCCGGCGCCTGCACCGTGTGTAGCACGGCCGTCTTCAGGCCGGAGAACGAGAAGTCGTCCGAGCCGGACAGCCAGGCGCGCGGCAGTTTCAGCCGCCGCTCGGGCGCCGTCGCCGCCAGGCGCGACACCGGTGGCCCGCCGGGGTAGCCGAGGTCAAGCAGCCGCGCCACCTTGTCGAAGGCCTCGCCGGCCGCGTCGTCGCGGGTCCCGCCCAGCCGCTGGTACCGGCCGTGGTCCTCCATCAGGAGCAGCTCCGTGTGCCCGCCCGAGATCACCAGGGCCAGCGCCGGCAGCGGCGGCTCGTCGTCCAGCAGCCAGTTGGCGCATACGTGGCCTTCGATGTGGTCGACCGGAATGAGCGAAAGCCCGCGCGCGTAGGCGAGGCCGCGCGCGCCGTTCAGCCCGACGAGCAACGCGCCCGGCAGGCCCGGACCCACCGTCGCGGCCACGTAGTCCAGGTCATCCCAGTCGCACTCCGCCTCGCGGAGCGCCTGGCGCACGACGAGGGGCAGCGCACGCAGGTGCTCCCGTGCGGCCACCTCCGGCACCACACCGCCGGTCTCCGCGTGCAGCAACTGCTGCGAGGCGACCACGTTCGAGCGCACGCGACGGCCGTCCGCCACCACGGCGGCGGCGGTCTCGTCGCACGAACTCTCGATGCCCAGGATCAGCATGTCTCGAGCATACCCTCACCGTCCGGAGTGCTCACGGCTGGGCGGCCGCGGCCGGGGGTTCTTGCAGCGGGTCGAAGGCGTAGATCCCGCTACCCGTTAGGACGTACGCGGTGGAGCCGTCCGCGGAGAGGGTGATGCCGCGCAGGTCCAGGAACTCGGGGTGGAGGAACTGTGCGAGGAATGGACCCTCGCGGTTGCCCGCCACCACGCGCTCGTTGCCCCGGTCCGCGATGTAGATGCGGCCGCGAGCCGCGTCCTCCACCAGCCCCGCGGCCGACTCAGGCGGGGTGTCGATGCCACGGAGCAGCGGTTCCTGCTCCTGCGCCAGCCGGAAACGCCTCAACACACCCTCGTCCAGCACGTAGATGTCACCATCGACGCCCAGCGCCGAGGCGCCCGCCAGGTCGATCCCGCCGAGCAGCCCCGACCGCTCCGAGTCGAAACCGTTGCCCGCCTGCAGGTAGCGCCACACCTCGCCGGCCTCCGCGTCCAGGATGTAGAGGTTCCCCACGTACGCCGCCATGGCGCCCACCGAGGTCATCTCCTCCGCGTCCCGCAACGTGAGCACGGTGGGCTGCGGCGCCTCCGGGTCGATCGCGAAGAGGGTGCGCGCCGTGTCCAGCACCAGCAGCCGGCCACTGGTCGACTCCCAAGTGATCGCCAGGGGCTCGCGCGCCTCGGTCTCCTCGTAGCGCTCGCCGGTGCGGTAGACCTCCGTCGGGTCGCCGCCTCCCTCCGGGATACGGAAGACGCGCCCGCGCTCGCCGTCCAGCATCCAGAGGTCGCCGCGCCCGTAGACGACCGCGGCCGGTGTCAGCGGCGCGGTGATCCGGCCTTCGAACGTAATCACCTCCCGCAGGTCGGCCACCTCTACCACCGCGTCCAGCACGGCCACCAACGACTGTGCCTCCGCCTGCAGTGGCGCCACGCGCGGGTCCTCCGCATCGATGGCGCGCGCCTCCTCGATGGCCGCGAGGGCGGAGGTCAGCGCCTGGCGTTCCTGCGCCGGGTCGACCGTGCCCTCGGCGACGGAGAGGAAACCCTCTGCGCGCCCGAGGGCGTCCGTCAGTTGCGCCTCGCGGTCTTCGCTCAGCAGGCCGGGCACCACCAGCCAGACGGCGGCCGCAAGCGCGAGCAGCACCGCCAGGGCGCCCGCAAGCCAGCGCCACGGCAGGCCCGTGGGCATACCGGGCGCGCGGTGCCCCACCACCCGAGGGGGCCGGCGGATCTGCGGCATCGGCGAGGGCGGGCGGCGCTCCTCACTGGGACGCTCGCGCGGCGCCGGTCCGGCGGGCGCCATGCGGCGGACCGGCGACGGCGTACCCTCCACCGGCGCTGGCGCCACTGACGGCGCCTCGCCGAGGATGACCCGGCGCCCCTCGACCTCCTCGTCCTCGTCCCACGTCTCGATAGGTGGCGGTGGCTCTTCGTCCTCGTCGATGTCGAGGTCGGCGATCAGCACCGCGGTCATATCGGACAGCTGGCGCGTGCGCACGAACAACTCGGCAAGCGCGCGCTCCGGGCCGGCGGCGAGCGAATGGCCGATGGCGCCCGCGCCGATGGCGCCCTCGACATCGCTGGTGAGCAGGAGCAGTTGCTGCTTGTCCAGGTCGGCTGCGTGAAAGGCCGGCTCCACAGGCTCCGGGCCGCCGAGCGGCGCCGCCGCCGGCAGGTCATCCGTCACGAACTTCTCGAGGCCCTCCGGGCCCGCGACATAGACGCTACCGGGTCCCACCTGCGCGATGGTCGCCACACCCTCTCGGATCGCGATGCAGGTAAGGCCCACGGCGACCTGGTGTTCGCGCAGGGAGCGGCGGTTCCACTCCGCCAGGTTGGTGTGCGCCTGCTGGAGCGAACGCAACAGGCCGCCGGTCAGCGACAGCGCCTCGCGTCCGAACAGGGCGGCGACCGCCTCTGCCACTTCCGCGCAGAACTCACCGGAGCGCTCGTCCAGCGGCTCCGCCAGGACGATGAGGCGCACCGTCTCGTCCTCGCGGCGGCGCTCGCGGTCGACCAGCCACGGGCCATGCTCGCGCACCTCGCCGCCGACCATGGCGTAACGGCCCACCCAGATGGCCACGGCGCTACCGCCGCCCCACGTCGCACCGCCCTCGAGGGTGGTGCGGGGCGAGCGAGCGGACGCGCAAGCGCGTCCCGGAACGCCACGGGTACCAGTGCAGCCGCATCAACGGGGCAGGATACGGCACGCGTCCGGGACTCTCATCCCGCAGGCCAGGGAGTGTCGTGATGGCGGCGGCGTGAAACCTCAGTCGGAGGTGCGCGAAGCCGCTACCGAGGTGACGGGAAGCCGCAGCGAGGGGTCGGACGCCAGCGGGACCGGCTGACCGGGGACCATGCGGTACGTGCAGCCCTCGTCGCCGTGCATGCGGCAGCACTCCAGCTCCACGCGCATCCCCGTGAGCTGGGCGATGTACGCCACGTCCACGTCGCAGGCCGCGCGGTGCTGCTGAGCGACCTCCAGGTAGGGGCAGGTGCGTTCGTGCAGCAGGAACGCCCCGTCCTGCTCTTCCCAGTCGGCGATCAGTTCCTGGTCGCGCAATACCTGGCACGCCGCCTCCACCCGCTCGGCCGCTGTCAGGCCCTCGAGGCGCGCCAGGTGTGGCCGCGCCAGTGGTTCCGCCGCGCGCCGTAACAACTCGCCGAATGCGGCGTCGTCCAGCGTGTCGCGGGCGGCGGTCAGCAGCGCGCTGGCCAGCTGGTCGTACGACTTCGGATACGTGGCCTCACCGCTCTCGGTGAGGGAGTAGACCAGCGCCGGGCGCCCCACCTTGCCGCGCAACTCGCGGCTCCCTACCAGTCCCTCGCGCTGGAGGATCGTGAGGTGCTGTCGCACGCCCGTGGCCGTGAGGTCCAGGTGCTCGCCCAGCTCACGCACACTGGCGTCCCCGTGGTCACGGAGGAAGTCGAGGATCTGCTGACGTGTCGCCTGCATAATGGTGCCATCAGCATAACCCACCCGCCCTGCCGAATTACTGACGGATGAGGGACGCATGGCAGACGATCCGCTGCAACATCGAGCCTACGCGGACGCCATTGTGGAGCGAGCCGCCGGACAACTCCGCGATCTGCTGAAGACGCTGGCCGGCCAGCTACAGCCCTTCCCGGCGTTCCCCGGCGCCATGTTCGCCTACGGCATCGAGGTGGACCCACCGGGCGGCGCCGACCTGGGCTGCGTCATCCTGGCGGACGACGGTGAGCTGTACGAACTGCAGATCGGCCTCGACGACGAGGAGATCGCCCGAGGCGGCGACCATGTCGCGACGCGCCAGGAGGAGACCGTGAAGCTCGACCTGCCGCCGGCGGACTACGTCACCTACGCGCATCGGGCCGTGCAGGCCGCGATCGCGGAACTCGAACGCCGGCAGGAGGCAGGATGACCGCCGGATGACCTGGGCCGCCTTCGCCGAGGGCGCACCGGACCTCGCCACGTTCGCGCGCGAGCGGTTGCATGGGCGCGTCGCCTACGTTGCGACCGCGACTCGGGAGGGCGCGCCGCGCGTGCACCCGGTCACGCCGATCATCGATGGTGAACGGCTCTTCCTCTTCATGGAACCCACCTCGCCGAAGGGGCATGACCTGCGGCACAACCCGCGCTACGCGCTCCACTGCTCGGTGGAAGATAGCCACGGCGGCGGTGGCGAGGTGTTCCTGCGCGGCCGCGCCGAGCCCGTGGAGGACCCGGCGCTCCGAGCACTGGCCGTCGCGGCCGCCTCGTACGAGGTCGCGGAGCGCTACGTCTGCTTCACGCTGAGCGTGGAGCAGGCGGTGGCGACCCGCTACACGGACGCCGGGCCTGCTCGTGAACGCTGGCGGGCGGATTAGAACAGCGCGAAGGCCTGGTCGCAGCTGTATTCGACGGCCTCGAGCGCCCAGATCGCCTCGTCCCAGTACTCGTACGCCAGGTACTGCAAGGAGAGCGAGACGCCCGCCAGGCAGTCCTTGAGCACGGCAATCTGGCCCGACTGCAGTGTGGCGCGTTGCTGCTGAGTGGCCAGGTCGCCCTGCGTCTCGTCCAGGCTCCCCTGCAACCCGGCGATCTCTGTCTCCGCGGCGTCCAGTTCGTCGCGGGCTTCATCGCGCTCGGCCGTCCGCCGGTCGAGCGTGGCGGCCGTGTCATCGAGGTCGGCTTGCAGCGAGACCAGCTCCTCGGAGCGCTGCGTGAGGTCCGCCTCGGTGGCGCTCAAGGTCGCGCGCGTGTCCTCCAGTGTGCCGCTGGTCGCGAGCAGTTCGGCGGTGGTGTCGTCCAGTTGCGAGTGCGTATTGAAGGCGAACAACCCGAGCGCCGCGAACGCCGCCAGCGTAGCCACGACCGCCAGCGCCCCGAGCGCGACCAGCCATCGCGGACGTCGCGAGCGCCGCCCGGTGTCCGCCTCGGGCGTCACGACCGAGGCCGGGGCCGCCGTACGCTCCGGTGCTCGGTGGCGTCCACCGGTGGCGACGGCCACACCCGTCGCGGACAGTGAGCGCTGGAGCACCGCCGCAGCGGGGGCCCGCCGGGCGGCCTCGGATGCCACGCCCGCCGAGGAGCCGCCAGCTTCAAGTTCGGACGAGCCCGGGCGCAGGTCCTGGCCGCAGTGGTGGCAGAATTTCCACCCACCTTCGCTCTGGCCGCCACATCTCGGACAGGGCATCGTCACTCCTCGCACGAGGTGACGGTCAGGCACACGGTGTCGATGGGGATCGCGAACGACAGCCCCTCATACCCCACGCCCGCCACCTTCTCCACGACGACGCCCACGACGGCGCCACTCTCGTCCACCACCGGCCCGCCGCTGTTGCCGGGGCTGATTGGGGCCGAGAACTGGATGCGGTCCTCCCGAATGGCCGAGACGATTCCGCTCGACACGGTGCCCTCCAGCCCGTACGGCGAACCGACCGCCACCACCAGCGCGCCCACCTCGGGCGGCGCGCGCTCCAGGTCCAGCGGGGTCAGCGCGTCCGAGGGAACGATGACAGCCAGGTCGTGCTCGACGCTGACGTTGGCGATGCGGCCCGTGAGCGCGTGCTCCTCGCGGTGGAGGGTGACCTCGCGGCCGCCCGTGCGCCACAAATCCGCGACCACGTGGTAGTTCGTGATCACCACGGCCTCGCCGGTGCGTGTGCTCATGACGAAGCCGGTGCCGATGGCCCAGGCGGTTTCCACCGTGAACACCGACGGGCGCACCATGCGCGCGATGTCCGCGATCTCCACGTCAGACTCGAGGATCGCCTCCGCCTCGGTGATGCGGCGTAGCGCCTCCTGCTGCTGGTCGCCCTGCGCGCTCAGCAGTTCGCGCTGCCCCTCGACGCGCTCGTTCGTGGCGTGGAGTTCCAGCGACAGGCGGGCGACATCACCCCGCACCAGCTCGATCTGCGTCGACAGCTCGCGGGCCGTCAGCGTGAGCAGGGCGAGCGCGGCGACCACGCCGGCGAGAAGCAGCCCCGCGACGATGGTCGGCGCGAGCCGCTGGAGGCGGGCGCCCAGCAGCGTGCGCGACGCGTTGTGCCGCGGGCAGCGTCCGCGCTGCAATGTCAGGCCGCATTCAGTACAAAAGAGCGCCACAGACCGACCCCGCCCGTCTTCCTTCTACGGGCAGTATCACGGACGGAGGCCTCGCCCTATATCGCGAAACCGTCAGAATTCGCGAAGAATCGAGTCCTCACACACCTACGCGCACCGAGCGGGACGCGCGCACCGCCACCGATGACGGCCGGCGCTTGCCCCATGACGGTGACCGAGGCGCACTCGGTGCGGGCGGGCAAGGTCGCGCGAAGCGGGAACCGATACTCGCCTTCAACGAGATCCGAACACCCTGCTTCAGGAGCACACGGCCGCATGAGCCACTATTCGTCGGCGCGGTAGTCGCCGGAGGCGCCGCCGGACTTCGCGACCAGCCGCACGGCCTCGATGCGCATCGTGCGTTCGGCTGCCTTGCACATGTCGTAGACCGTCAGAGCCGCGACCGACACCGCCGTCAGCGCCTCCATCTCCACGCCGGTCTGCGCCGTCGTGCGCACCGTCGCCTCGATGTCTACCGCGCCGTCCGACGGTGTCAGCGTGACCTCGATGCCGGTGAGGGGGAGCGGATGGCAGAGGGGGATCAGGTCGCTCGTGCGCTTCGCGGCCATAATGCCGGCCAGCCGGGCGGTCGCCAGCACGTCGCCCTTCGGCACGCGTCCTTCGACGATCAGCGCCAGCGTCTCCGGCTGCATCACCACGCGTCCTCGGGCGGTCGCCTCGCGTGCGGTGACGGCCTTGGCGGAGACGTCCACCATGCGCGCGTGCCCCTCAGCATCGAGGTGGGAGAGCGCCGGCGAGGCCGGCGCGTCCGCGCGCCCTTCGACGGGCTCAGGGTGAGCGGATTGTCTGCTGGCGGAGTCTGGTCGGGTCACGCGGCATCTTCCTGCTCCCCTCGCCCGCAGCGCGGGAGAGGGGCCGCCTGCCGGGTATCCCGGCAACTCGTCGTGCGTGAGGGCTCTGCGCCTACCCCCCGATGTACGACATCTCCACCTTGGGCAGCCCCGCCGTCTCCGACGACCGCAGCTCCGAGTAACGGTCGGAGCGCCGCTCCCACGTCGAGCGGAGTAGCGCCTCGACTTCCTCGTCGCTGGCGCCGGAGCGCAGGATCTCCCGCAGGTCGGTGCCACCCGCGGCGAAGAGGCACGTGTAGAGCTTGCCGTCCGCGGACAGGCGGGCACGCGTACACGTCGCGCAGAAGGGCTGCGTCACGGAGGTGATGAAGCCCACTTCACCGGCGCCATCGCGGTAGCGGTAGCGCTGCGCTACCTCGCCGGTGTAGTTCGGGTCAAGCGGCTCCAGCCGGAACTCGGCGTCGATGCGGTCGCGCAACTCGCTGGCCGGCACCACCTCGTCCATGCGCCAGCCGTTGGTCGTCCCTACGTCCATAAACTCGATGAAACGCAGGATGTGACCGGTGCCGCGGAAGTGGCGTGCGAGGTCGAGCAGGGTGTGGTCGTTCACGCCTCGGCGGACGACCGCGTTCACCTTGACCGGCGCCAGGCCGGCGCGTGCGGCCGCCTCGATGCCCTCCAGCACCAGGTGGACCGGGAAGTCCATGTCGTTCATCTGCCGGAAGGTGGCGTCGTCCAGCGAGTCGAGGCTGACGGTCACGCGGTCCAGCCCGGCCGCCGCCAGCGCCTCGGCCTGCGAGGCGAGGAGCGTGCCATTCGTGGTCAGTGTGACCTCGAGGCCGTCGATGCCCTTGAGCAGCTCCACCAGAGTCGGCAGCTGGGACCGCAGCGTTGGTTCGCCGCCGGTCAGCCGCGCCTTGCGCACACCGAGGCCTGTGAAGATGCGCGTCAGCCTCGTGATCTCCTCGAAGGAGAGCACCTGGTCGCGCGGCAGGAAGGCAAAGCCCGGCCCGAAGACTTCCTTCGGCATGCAGTACTGGCAGCGGAAGTTGCAACGGTCCGTGACGGAGATGCGCAGGTCATGCACCGGCCGCCCGAGGGTGTCCACGAGCGAGCCGCCGGCCGCCACCGGGCGCTCGAAGTCGTCGCCGAAGTCCGGATGGGTCATGACACCAGTGTATGGCCCTCGGAGGCGTCTCGCATCGTTCGCTGGCGGGCGCGCTACCGATTGAGGTCGCGCAGCACGTCCCGCAGCGCCGCCAGCGCCAGCGCCCGATGCGAGATGCGCTGCTTCTCGTCGCCGAGTTCCGCCATGGTCTGGCCGCCCGGCAGCAGGAAGACCGGGTCGTAGCCGAAGCCATTGGCGCCGCGCGGCTCGAGGGCAATGCGGCCCTCGACGACGCCCTCGCGGACGATCGGCTGGTTGCCGGGGCGCGCGACGGCGACCGTAGCGCGGAAGCGGGCGGTGCGCCGGGAGAGCGGGACGCCCGCCAGTTCCTCCAGCAGCCGCTCGTAGCGACGCTGGTCGTCCATGCCCGGGCCGCCGTAGCGCGCGGAGAGCACGCCGGGCCGGCCGCCGAGCGCGTCGACCTCGAGGCCGGAGTCGTCGGCGAGTGAGGGGAGTCCCGAGGCGCGCACATAGGCGGTCGCCTTCGCGACTGCGTTCTCGACATAAGATCGACCGGTTTCCGCGACCGGCGCGATGTCGACACCGGCCTCCGAGGGGGTGAGCAGCTCCCAGCCGCTGCCCCCGAGAATCGCGCGGATCTCGCGCACCTTGCTCGCGTTGCCGGTGCCAAGCACCAGCCGTCGCGGCCGGTCGCCGGGTGCGGCGACGGTGGCCGCGTGACTCGCAGGGGAGATCGGGTCGCCGCTTCGCGGCGTGGTCGGTGCAACCATGTAGGTATCGTGCCGGAACCCGCTCCTTCTGGCGAGCGATGAAGCGGTGGGGAGGACCGGTGCGCCGCGGCCGCTGGCTGTGGTCGAGTCCACCCCTCGGCCAAGCCAGATTGCCAGGCCGGTGGACATCCGTGACCCCAACTGACAGCTAACGAAAAACTTGGTATCCTACGGGCACCATGAATTCCGCAGAACGCATCATCCAGCGATTCGGGGGGCAGTCGGCCCTCGCAACTCTCATCGGAAAGCGGCAGAGCACCGTCCAGCACTGGGCCGCTACGGGCATCGTTCCCGCGCAGTGGCATCGCACGCTGCTTCAGCTCGCGCTGCAGCACAACATCTCCCTGGAGGCGAAGGACTTCGTGACAACACCTACTCGCACCATCGAACCCGCAAACGGAAAGCTCGGCGTCATGCTCGTCGGCCTTGGGGCCGTGGCAACCACCTTCATCGCCGGCGTGGAAGGCGCGCGGCAGGGCATCAGCGCGCCCATCGGCTCCCTCACCCAGATGGGCAACATCCGTCTTGGCAAGCGCACGCAGAACCGCAACCCACTGATCAAGGACTTCGTACCCCTCGCCGGTCTCGACGACCTCGTCTTCTGCGCGTGGGACCCCATCCCTGACGATGCATACGACTCGGCTCTGAACGCCGGCGTCATCGACAAGCATGAGCACATCGAGCCGGTCAAGGACTTCCTCAAGACCATCCCCGCTCAACCGGCTGTCTTCGATGACAACTATGTGAAGCGCCTCCACGGCAAAAACATCAAGTCAGGCAACAACAAGCGCGACCTGGCCGAACAGATCCGCGCCGACATTCGCAACTTCAAGTCGACATCCGGCGCGGACCGCCTCGTGATGGTCTGGTGCGCTTCGACAGAGATCTTCATGGAAGAGTCCGAGGTCCACCAGACGCTCAAGGCCTTCGAGACGGCCATGGAAGCCAGCGACGAAGCCATCGCGCCGTCGATGCTCTACGCCTACGCCGCCATCATGGAAGGCGTGCCCTTCGCAAACGGCGCACCAAACCTCACCTGCGACGTCCCTGCCCTCGTGAAGCTGGCGCAGGACCGAGGCGTCCCGATTGCCGGCAAGGACTTCAAGACGGGCCAGACGCTGATCAAGACCGTGCTCGCCCCGATGTTCAAGGCCCGCATGCTGGGCGTGAACGGCTGGTTCTCCACCAACATTCTCGGCAACCGCGACGGCGAAGTCCTCGATGACCCGGAAAGCTTCAAGACGAAGGAAGAGTCCAAGCTCGGCGTCCTCGAGTACCTTCTCCAGCCGGACCTGAACCCCGAGCTCTACAGCGACCTCTATCACAAGGTCCGCATCAACTACTACCCACCGCGTGGCGACAATAAAGAGGGCTGGGACAACATCGACATCTTTGGCTGGATGGGCTACCCCATGCAGATCAAGGTCGACTTCCTCTGCCGCGACTCCATCCTCGCGGCACCGATCGTGCTCGACCTCGCGCTGTTCATGGACCTGGCGAAGCGCGCGAACCTCGCGGGTATCCAGGAATGGCTCAGCTTCTACTTCAAAAGCCCGCAACACGCGCCTGACCTCTACCCCGAGCACGACCTCTTCATCCAGCAGACGAAGCTGAAGAACACACTTCGCTACCTCATGGGCGAAGAGCAGATCACTCACCTCGGCATCGAGTACTACGAGAGCGAGGTGCCGGTGGAGGGGTAGGCCTCTCCGTCCGCCCAGTGCTACGAGGTACTGGAACGTCCTTCCGCTCTACGGAGCGGAAGGACGGGGACATCCGGGCGAGCGCACCCTCAAGGCGGCTCCGAGGAGAAGCACCCCAACACGACAGCTGGCTGCTCGACGACGATGATCCGTGACGCACCAGCGAGGTCGACCCTCCGCCGGGCGTGCTCAAGTGAGCCACCGCTATCCGCGCGGTACGCCGAGGCGGTACTCGTTCCGGAACGTCCACAACATCCGGAGCATGCCGAGTTTGCCAGGCTTCCTGTCGATCGCCCGGAACATCTCCTCGGTGCGGTGTGCTGGCGTGATGCGCCAGCGCGCCCGGCAGAACGCCGAGCCAGCGTTCCACATCGCATGCGTGGTTTGCGGTGGCACCTCAAAACTTCCCCCGGCCGTTACCACCCTCGGTGATCCGCCACCCATCGCTATGGTCAGCTCGCCTTCGAGCACCTCGAAATGCTCGGTCTGCCTCGGGTGCCAGTGTGCGCGCGGCGGCGAGCCACCCGGCTGCCAGGTCGATTCGACCTCGAGTGCCTCCGGACTTGATCGGACGATCTCCAGACTCTGCGACTCGCCCATCCTGATGCGCTCGGCAGTCATCGGTCGTGGCCTCCTGCTCGTCAGTGGCTGGTCTCCGACCGACAGTACCGGCGACGGCGCCGCGCGGGCGGCGGATCGGATAGCGATCTGCCGTCCCAGCACGGACGGGCAAGGCGCTCGCGCCGCCGGCCCTCTCGACTGGCGGCGACCACCCCGGTTCGCGTCGCTACCCCCCGTCGTCCGGGTCGTTCTGCACCTGGAACGTGGCGCTGAGCGTCACCGTCTCGCCTGACGCCAGCTCCGCCTGGACCGCCAGCGTGTGCTCGCCGTCTTCGAGGCGCGTCGTGTCGAACGGGTTCCGCGGGCTCCCCGGCATCGAGAGCAGCGCGTTCCCCGCGAACTCGGCGAAGGGGCGGCCGTCCAACGCGACACGCACGAGACGGACGTCCGCGGCCGGCTCGAGGGACGCGACGACCTCACCACTCAGGACGGCGCCGTCCAGGGCGAACGGCTGCCCCGCCTCCGAGGCCGGCGCGACCATCAGTGTGAACGCCGCTGTGTCGCCCTCGTCGCCACCGTCCGCCGGCTCGCCATCGTCGGAAGCCCCGTCGTCCGGTGGCTCGCCGTTCGGGTCCCCACCGGCATCCGAGCCGACCTCGAAGGCCGCATTCAGCACGTGCTCAGTGCCGTCGTCCATGAACACGGTGGCGGTGACGGTGTGCGTGCCGGCCCCGAGCGACGCGAGGTCCAGCGGCCACGCGGAGCCGTCGCCCGCCGTGCCGGCGAGGTCGTACGGCTGGACGTTTTCCACCTGGTACGCCAGCCCGGACCGCGACGGGTCGTCCACGAAGAACGCGACGAAGTCCACGCCGTCCTCCGGCACCAGGACGTAGGCCGCGCCCGCCTCCAATGTCGCGCCGTCAAGCGGCTGCGCACCGCTACGGTCCGCCGAGGCGCTCACGAGCAGGGCCAGGTCGGCCGGGGGCTCGCTCGGCGCCTCTCCGCCGACCTGCACGGCCAGAGAGAACTCCGACGTGTCACCGGTGCGCAGGTTGGTCGCGGTCGCCGTCAGCCACTCGCCGGGGGTCAGGTTGCCCTCGCCGAGGTCGACCGTAAACGGCGCGTCGCCGCCCGGGTGCACCTCGATGGTCGTCGCGCCGATGAGGCGCGCGCCCTCGCCGTAGCCGCTGGCGTCCGGCTCCGCGCTCGCGAAGACCTCGATGCGGTAGTCGTCGCCGGGCCGGCTGTCGAGCGTCCCGGCGACATGACCGGCCGCCAGTTCGTCCGCGTCGAGCACGGGGAAGTTCTGCAGGTTATTGGCGATGCCCTCGAAGCCCGGGTCCAGGTCGCCCGGGTCGTTCGCCGTCACGCCGTCGCCGTTGAGGTCGATGCCGAGGCCGCCGTTGGCGAAGATCGAGTTCCCCAGCACCAGGTTGCCGGTGGCCGCGCCCTGCACGTCCGAGACCAACACGCCGCCGAGCCCGTTATGGGCGATCACGTTGCCCGCGCCCGCGTCGGCGCCGCCAATCCGCACATCGTGGCCGCCCGCGGAGACGCGGATGCCCGCGCCGCCGTTCGGCAGCGCGACCGTGCCGGACGCGTCCGTGCCGATGAGGTTGCCACGAATGAACGCCGCCTCGGGGCCGGTGGAGGAGTAGTCGATGCCGTCACCGGCGTTGCCCGACACCACGTTCCCCACAATGTCGGTGCCGACGCCGAACACCTGCAGCCCGGTGCCGGACCCCAGCGCCTGGACGCCGTCCGTGCCGATCAGGTTGCCGGCCACCAGGTCGCCGAACGAGCGCGCGAGCCGGATGCCGTCCGTGACGGTGTTCCCCTGGCCCGCCTCGAGCCCTCCGATGGTGTTCAGGGCGGATTCGAGCACCTCGATGCGCTGGATCGTATTGGCCTGCACGGTGTTGAAGGCGGAGCCGCCTTCGACGCCACGCACGATCGAGAGCTGGCCGATCTCGTTGCCCGCGCCGGCCGAACCGATGACGTTGCCATCGGTGTTGTCGGTCAGTTCGAGGACATCGAGGACGCTGTCCTGGACGGTGTTTTCGTTGGCCGTGGACAGGAGCAGGCTCGGTCCGTCGAACGAATGCACGGTCAGCCCTCGTACGGTGCTCTCGCCGCCGGCGATGTGTAGCCCGGGGGCGTCGGGACCCGCGCTGGAGCCGTCGAGCGTGACGTCTGCAGCGTCGAGGGCGACCGCGTCGGACACCACGGGCAGCGCCGCGGCCGGGGTGATCGTCGTCGCGCCGTCGAGCGTGAACGTGATGCTGTCCAGGCCGGCGACCGCGTTCGCCTCCTGGATGGCCGCGCGCAGGGTGCAATCGCCGTCCGCGGTGGCGCACTCGCCATCTCCCGGCTCGACATCCGCCGCATCGCCCGGACTTGTGACGACGAATGTCTCTTGCGCCCCGGCTGTAGACATCGAGAGCCACGCCGACCCGACGAGGGCGGCGAGAAGTACGACCGCGAGCGCCAGGTGCCGTGGGCGGAGTGGGCTGTGGATCCGGGCCGCGGTATCCATGGGGCGGGGTCCTTCCCTGGCGCCGTCCTATGGGCGGCGCGCTGCGCGGGGGACGGGAGTATGTCAGCGGGCGCCGGAGACGCGGCTCGTTACGTAGGGAGGCGCTACAGTTGTAATGACCGTGCAAGAAAGACGGGCTGCACGGTGATGCTCGCGGCAGGTGGACGCCCGTACCGTGGCCGAAGCGCAGCGCCGTACGACCACGCACACTCGCGTGCGCGTCAGTCCACCGCGTACCCGCGTCGCTCAACGGCTCCACCGGGGCCGGACGGGTCGCCATTGGCCGTCCGGCACCCTCAACCTGCCAGGAAAGAACTCGTGAACCTCGCCCTGGCCGCGGCAGCCCTGGTCATGGTGGGGCTCGGCACCGCCCTCGGCCTCGAAGCCGCCGACCCATCCGAACTCCGCGACGAGTCGGCATGGACACCGGCCAGGTTCATCACGATGCCCGCGCAGCTCCCACTCCTGGGTCTTGCCCTGACCGCGTCACTTCCGACTACACAACCGGCGGAATCGTACTGGCGCTGCAGTGGACGCCACAACGCACCATCCTCTTCGCCGCTCGCACCGCCGTGACCGTAGCCGTCGCCACCGGCGCGGGTGTGCTGCTCGCGGCCTGCGGACTAGCCGCATTCGGCACCGCCGGATCAGCCCCCACCCAACCGTGGGATGAGGCCCTGAACCTGCTGGGGGCCGCCGCCTTCGTGTTCGCTTCCGGGACCGCCCTCGCGGTCGGGCTCGGGTTCCTGCTACGTACCATGGCCGGAGCCCTGATCACGGTGTTCCTCCTGATGCTGGTACTCCCTCTGCTGCTAGCAGCCTTCCGCGGTTGGATATCGACTCTCGGCGCGGCCCTACCAGGGTCCGGCGCAGCATTCCTCCTTGTCGGAGAGCCGTCCAGCATGACCACGGCTTCGTCCGTAGTGGTCCTGCCCGCCTGGGCGGGCGGAATTCTGCTACTCGGCTGGCTCCGACTGACCCGTGATGACGCGAACCGGTGACTGGCAGTCGTGTCAGGGACACGAAACCGACGAACGGGGAGGACGTGCGGGTCACCGAGCATCAGCGCCGTGCCCACAAGTGGGGCCGGCGAGAAGCCAGGCGTCGTCTCGACACGACTAGGCTGCAAGATGGAAGGGTCGGTCGATCGCTCGGTGACCGCCGGCCATGACCGTGAGCGGCAACGGTCGGTGATGCCGGGACTGTGTCCGTTCAGTGATGAGTTTGTCGTCGTACGGACGGGCGGACAGACCGCCCCACGGCATGAAGAGAAAGGGAAGTACCATGAAGGAGATCATTACCCACCTCGCGTTCCCGGCGGGCATCGAGGAAGCGGTGCACTTCTACACCGGCCTGTTCCCCGACTCCCGCATCACCGGCGAGACCCGGTTCGGTCCCAGCGAGCCTGGACCCGAGGGTGAAGTCCGCACGCTGCGGTTCGAACTGCTCGGACGCAAATACCTCGCCGTCAACGGCGGCGCGGACTTCCAGTTCGCCGAGGGCACCAGCCTGTTGGTGCAGTGCGACACCCAGGAGGAGATCGATCGCCTCTGGGACGCGCTCGGCGAGGGCGGACAGCCCGCTGACTGTGGCTGGGTCACCGACCGATTCGGCCTCACCTGGCAGATCACCGCAACCATCGCGGAGACCTACCTGTACGGATCCGATCCGGCTGCGGGACAACGTGCCGTCGAAGCGACCTACGCGATGAAGAAGATCGACATCTCAAGCCTGGAGCGCGCGGCGCGTGGCGACAGCTGAACGATCACCCAGCCCATCGGGCGAAGCGGATCGGCTGGCCGCAGCGCCACGCGGCGACCGGTCCGCCTTCGATGCCCTCGTCGCGGCACACGACGCGAACTGCACGTTTCGCGATACGTTTGACTGTGGACGGCCGTCCGCTCTTTCCGAGCGGACGGCCGTCGAGGGTCAGAAAGAAGTAGACGTCTGGGCCCACCGGCGCCGCCCGGTAGTGGTTCTGGTAGCGCCAGAGCGAGCGCTGCGCGGCCGCTCCAAAGGGGACGATGCGTTCCTTGCCGCCTTTCCCCAGCACCTTGAGCCGGCCCGCCTGAAGGTCGAGGTCGACCGTACGTAGTCCAGTCACCTCGCTGATACGCAGCCCCGCGTCAAGCATCAGCGTGAGAATGGCGTGGGCGCGGTCACCCCTGTCTGTCCTGGGGTCGGATGCCGTCACCATACGATTGCATCGGAATCGATACAGTCGTATCGTAATCGCGTGACCACTCGTACGAATCCCACCGATGTCACTGCGCGCGCCCGGATCCGGGATACCGCCATCGTGCTCTTTGCCGACCACGGGTACCGGGGGGTCTCGATCCGGGACATCGCCGCGGGCTCGGGCGTGTCAGCAGGGCTCGTGCAGCACCACTTCGGGACGAAGGAGCGGTTGCGCGAGGAGTGCGATGTCCACGCCTTCAGCGTGCTGCGGTCAACCAAGATCGCCGGGCTAGAGCCGGAAGCGACGAAGGATCCGCTGTTCCTCGCCGCCGCCTACCAGAACGCCATCCCCGTCGTGCGCTACATCGCCCGGGCACTCGTCGACAGCTCGCCTGGAGCGGCCACGTTGTTCGAGGAGATGGTCGCCATGACGGAGGACCTCATCCAGCGCGGACAGTTCAACGTGCAGACGGATGACATCCGCGCCTTCTCGACCGTTCTCACATCCCAGGCCCTGGGCGTGCTCGTGCTGCACCAGCATGTCTCGCGCTCGCTGGGCGCTGACGTGTTCACGATGCCCGGTTACATCCGGCTGGCACGCGCGACGCTGGAGCTCTACTCCTCGCCGGTGATTCCGTCCGAGATGGCCGCATCGATGCGCGAAGGCCTCGGTGGGCTCGATCCGAATGACGACAACCGGCCGCCAAGTCGGCCCACGGACGAATCGTCGATCGACGTCTGAGGATGGCCGGCTGCAGCTCCGTTTCCTGGTCGGCGGCGAAACTGGCATGCCGCCAACTGAGCACGAGGCGGCATGGTGGGTCCCACACGCGGATGTGACCGACGACGAACAGGCCGCCGTCGGCGTAGGTCTCCATCAACCGTCCGCCGAGACCGGGTTCCAAGGCGAGCGTTCCCGTCCGCCCCGCGGTGAACTGGAACAGGCTGTTTGGCTGCCACCACGCGGCGATCTCCTTGGTGAACGCCGCGAACGCTCGCTCCGCCGGTACCGGCACCCGGAGCGTCACCAGGACGCGCGAGCGCTCGGTCACGGTTCCTGTCCGAGATGCGCGGCAAAGGCTGTCAACTGTTCGACCCAGGCACGCTCTGCCGTGTCGAGCCAGATACGCAGCTCGGCGATCGGCGCCGAACGCAGCGCGTAGATCCGCACCCGCGCATCGAACTCCGGATGCCTCTCCGTGACCAGATCGCTCTGGCGCAGGACCCGCAGGTGCTTGCTCATGGCGGACCGCGTGGCGCCGAGCGCCTCCGCCAGCTCGCTGGCCCGTCGCGGTCGCTCCGCCAGCAACTCGACCGCCCGACGCCGGAGGGGATCGGCCAACGCGGCCAGCGTGCCGTCCACGCCGGCGACCGCGGGCTCGGTCATTGCCAGTCGCGGGCCACGATCGGGTGCCCGAGCGCCGCCTCCGCTTCGGCGCGGGTGACGTCGCGCACATGGACCGAGAACGTCCAGCGGTGCCCTTCGAGGTCGATCGCCCGGTAGGTGCGGTCGCCGTAGAACTGCTCTTCTGGCTCGGCCTCGATCTCCGCGCCGGCGGTCCGGGCGCGCTCGCAGTGCTCGTCGAGGCCATCGGGCAACTGAACCTCGATCGACTGGGTATTCACGCCGCCGATGCTGGAGGGACTGCGGACTCGCTCCGTCCACTCGGCGCCCACCATGATCCGGCCGCGACCGGCGCAGCTCATCTCGTAGTGGCACATCTCGGGCGCCTCG
>WHSU01000061.1 GCA_009379925.1 Dehalococcoidia bacterium
CCGCCGTACGAACGCTTCGCGCTCCGACATGATCGACTGCTCCCGCCACGGCATCGGGCGACCCCTCTCGCCCCCGGCCGCACGACTGGAGTGTCACGCATGTCTCCGAACGGGTGTCACGGATCTCCCCGGTCTGAACACTCGCCGAGCAGGGGGGAAGCCGGTCACCTCCGAAGGTGACCGGGGGGAGAGCCACCGGCTTGCACACGCGTCGGGCGTAACATCGGTGCCCGCCCTGGTCGCCTCTACGGTCCCAGGCCGGCCCTCACCGCCCCTCACCGGACGCGTACCGGAGGGTCGTTCGGTATCTCTTTCGTGTACGACATTTGTTGACACTAGGCGTGTTACGGGGCAGTCTCTGCGATCGAGGGAGCTGGAGGCCAACCTGGAGGTCTCCGCTGATCGAAGGGAGCCCTCTATGAGCGGACGAATCACGACGTATCGGGGCGGGAGACTCTCGCGCCGGAGCATGCTACGTGCCGCCGGGATGACGGGCGGCGGCCTGGCGGCCGCTGCGCTGATCGGCTGCCAGGGCGACGACGACCCCGAGGAAGACGGCAGCACCTCGACTCCCGGCGCGGCTTCCGCCTCGCCGACAGGAACGGGCGCGGCTGCCGGTGGCGGCGGGGAGACCAGCGGCGACATCAAGCGCGGCGGCACCTACCTCACCTCGACGAGCGGTGATGCCGCCACGCTGGACCCGTACGGTAACGCCAGCACGGGCACCAAGAGCTTCGCCGCGTACGTCTACAGCCGTCTCTACCGCATCGGCGCCGACCCTGACGTCGACCCGCAGGAGGCGCCGATCGTGCCCGACCTGGCGGAGAGCGCCGAGACCGATGACGGGCAGCACTGGACCGTCACGCTGAAACAAGGTGTGCCGTTCCAGGACATCGCGCCGGTCAGCGGCCGCGAGCTGACCGCGGACGACGTCCTCTACTCCTGGGAGCGTCTGAGGGCGCCGGAGTCGCCCAACTCCTCGCAGGTCGAAAACATCCTGAACGTCGCCGTGGTGGACGACTACACGCTGACGTTCGACCTGGCAGCGCCGTCGCCGATCTTCATGAGCCAGATCTCGGACGGGAACCTGCTGTGGGTCATGCCTCGGGAGTCGGGCAGCGACTTCGACCCCGCGGTCACGCCCATTGGCTCTGGACCGTGGCGGATGGCGGAGTACGAGATCTCGTCGAACTTCCAGTTCGAACGGCACGAGAACTACTTCGAAGACTGGCCGTACATGGACGCGGTGAGCGAGTTCATCATCCCGGAGTACGCGAACCGCTACTCGCAGTTCCAGGCCGGCAACCTGCACGCGATCAGCGTGACCTCGGACGATGTCCCGGTGCTGAAGACGGAGCAGCCGGATGTCCAGTGGGTGCCGATCCCTGGTGGGAGCCTGGACTTCATGTACTTCTCCCCGGAGGAGTCGCACCCGGACGCACCGTGGCGTGACGAGCGCTTCCGACGGGCGACCTCGATGGCCCTCGACCGTGACGGCATCATGGAGTTTGGCTACAACCTGGAAGCGATCGCGGAGGTGGGGCTGGAGTACCCGGTCCGCTGGAACAACATCATCCCGGCGGCGCTCGGTCCCCGCTGGTGGCTGGACCCGCAGTCCGAGGCCCACGGGCCCACGGGCGCGTACTTCCAGTACAACCCCGAAGAGGCGATGAAGCTGATCCAGGCGATGGACCTGCCCGACACGCCGATCACGTACCAGTACACCGACAACCGGTACGGTCCTGGCTTCGGGAACCTGGCTGTGGTCTGCTACAACTGGCTGGTCGATATCGGCCTGCCCGTGGAGGCGCAGACCCAGGACTACAACTCGCAGTACATCACGCAGACGTTCCGTGGTGATTTCGAAGGCATCGCGTTCGGCGTGTCCAGCCCGTTCTCTGACCCCAGTGGGTACACGGCACGGTTCTTCACGGACAACCCGACGAACCACGGCCGCGTCTCCGACCCGGTGATCACCGACCTCCATGAGAAGCAGTCGATCGAACTGGACGAGGAGGCCCGCCGAGAGATCTTCTTCGACATCCAGCGACAGAACGCCGACCAGATGTGGTACGTCCCGGTGCAGCCCTCCGGCGGCGCCGTCTGGATCGGCGTCCGGCCCAACGTCCGCGACTTCGCGCGCACGCGCTCGTACGGCGG
This sequence comes from Dehalococcoidia bacterium, assembly GCA_009379925.1. Lineage (GTDB taxonomy): Bacteria > Chloroflexota > Dehalococcoidia > UBA2979 > UBA2979 > WHSU01. The sequence goes on from WHSU01000061.1 coordinate 2,161, forward strand.
CGGCACCGAAGTGGTGGGCAAGATCTGGCTGGACAGCTAGCGGCGGTCGACGCGGGTCGGACGACCACAGAGGGCCGGCACTTGGCGCCGGCCCTTTCTGCTTCGCGTTTCGCGGTGGCTGGCGGATCGCGTATCGTCCTCGCCGTCCACTTCGTCGGGCGAACACGGGAGCGCGTCGTGAGAGCTGCGGTGGTCACCGCGTACGGGCCGTTCGATGGCATCCGGGTCTCCGATGTGGACGCGCCGGCGCCCGGCCCGGGGGATGTGCTGGTGCGTGTCTCGGTGGCCGGGGTCAACTTCGCCGACGCAGGGATGGTGCGGGGCACAGCGCGTCGCGCAGAGCCGCCGTTCACCCCCGGCGTCGAGGCGGCCGGGACCGTCGACGCCCTCGGCGCCGAGGTCTCCAGCCTGTCGGCCGGTGAGCGCGTCGTCTACTGGAACCCGATGCCGAGCGCCTTCGCGGAGCTGGCGGTGGTGCCAGCATGGCGCGCGGTGCCGATCCCGGAGGGCGTGACGGACGAGGTCGCCGTGGCGCTAATGGTCCAGGGCACGACCGCGCACTACCTGGCGACGGACTCCTTCGACCTCCGCCCCGGCACGACCTGTCTGGTCCACGCGGCGGCGGGAGGCGTGGGACACCTGCTGGTGCAGATAGCCGTCGCCCGTGGTGCGCGGGTCATCGCCGCCGTGGGCAGCGAGGAGAAGACGCGCCTCGCGCGCGACCTGGGCGCCGACGTGGTGATCAACCGCGGCGAGCGCGATGTCCTGGAGGCCGTGCGCGAGGCGACCGGCGGCGAGGGCGTGGACGTGGTCTACGACGCGGTGGGCCAGGCGACCATCGAGGCGTCTCTACAGGCCACGCGTCGCCGCGGGACGTGCGTGCTCTTCGGCGCGGCCTCTGGGCCGGTGACGGGGCTGGAGGCGCTGTTGGGGCAGCGAGGCGGGTCGATCTTCTGGCACCGGCCCGGTCTGGGTGACCACATGCAGGACGAGGCGGAGGTCCGCCGCCGCATGGGCGACCTGTTCGCATGGCACCTGGCGGGGCAAGTGACACCCCACATCGGCGGCGAGTGGCCGCTGGACGGCGTGCCCGAGGCCATCGAACGTGTCGCCGGCGGTCAGACGACGGGCAAGGTGCTCATTCGCCCGTAGAGGCTGCTCGATCCGACGGGTCTCGCAGCCGGCGGCTTGCGCCCATCATGCCTGTGGGCGAACAACCGGCCGAGGCCACGGCAGCAGCCTGCGCCGCGTCCGGCGGTGTGCTGGCAGGAGTAGCCGGCACCGCCAGACGCGTACACCTTCCGCTGGCGCTAGCGGCCGAGCATACCTCCGAGGCCGCCCGCCAGCCCCTTCAGCTTGTCCGCCATGTCACCACCTTCGCCGCCGCCGCCATCCAGCAGCCCCTTGAGTTGCGAGGCGATCGGCTCCGGCAGGCGCTCCTGCAGTTGCTCGAACACGGCGTTGACCGCCTGCTCGGCTTGCGTGGCGTCGATGCCGGCTCGCTCCGCGACCTTCTTGATCAGCTCGTCCACGGTGGTGCTCCCTATCCCTGCGCCCGCCTACTTGGTGGGAAGCCATGCGAGCGCGACTTCGTCCACGTCTACGTCATCTCGCTCGAGGCCGACCTGGAGTCGCTCGACCTGTGCGGCGACCTCCTCCCAACGCTCGACGAGGTCTGCGAGGTCGTCCTGCAGGTCCGCCTCGATGTCTTCCAACTCTTCGGCCTTCCGGCCGAACGCCTCCTGCGCGTTCTCCAGCCGTTGCCTGGTGCGCGTGGTCTGCCCGCGTCGCGACGATGCCCCGCTGGCCGAACGCCCGAGCCGCTTCGCGATCGAGGTCGCCGAGGACTTGCCGCCGAGGAAGGCGCCCAGCAGCGCCCCCGCCCCTGCGATCCACTCCTGGCTGCTCCGTGTCTGGGTGTCGGCCTGGTACTGCTCCACCCGGTCCTCGGCCCGCGCCAGTGCGGCGCGGACGCGGTCCATCTTGGACTCCATGGTGTCGCGCAGCTTGACCGCCTCGCGGTCGGCCTCCGCCCGCGCCGCTTCCTCGCAGCGGGCGCGGAAGGCCTCCTCCGTCTCGCCGACGCGGGAGAAGAGCTTCAACTCGCGGTTGGCGAACAGCTCGACCGTCCGCTCGCGCTGGAGCGACGCCTTCAGGTCACGCTCGACGTCGCGGAAGAACGTCGCGGTGTCCAGCTTCGCGGAGGGGATGACGAAGACGGCCCCCTCTGGCGGGTCGCGGCGGAAATCGCGCTCGTCTACGTCCACCTGGCGGGCCTGGTCCAGGCGCACGTCGCCGTCCAGGGGAATGATCGCCTCCCACTCCTCACGGTGGACCACGCCCGCGCGGGTCTCGTCATATCGGAGGTGGGCGCGCGCCACGATCACCGGCGCCAGCCGCTTCCCACCGGCAACGGCCCCCAGCTCCGGCGCCCACGGCGCCGCCGGGTCCACGTAGTAGACAGGGACACCCGAGGCGACGGACGGCGGCACCGGCGACTCGTCCTCGGCGAGGGCGGGCTTCGCCTCGGCGGGCTCGGCGCGCGAGGCATCCGCGGAGGCTGGTGCTTCGCCCGCTGGTGTCGCCGGGGCAGCGGCAGGCGGCGCCGCGAGGTTGGGGAGCGCAGGCAACTGCTGCCGCGTCAGCGGCCCGCGAAGGTAGGACATCGCCCAGCGGGTGGAGAAGCGCTTCGGGGCGCCTCGGTCGTGGGTGTTGTGGAGGACGAACTCGCGCTTGCCCAGCCCGCTGATGGCGGTGTCGATCGCGGGAAGGTCGGCGCTACCGGCGGCCGAGGACAACGCCTCCAGCACGCGCGCCTTGTCGCGCTCCGTCTGGAGCCGCCCGACCATCCAGGTCCCGGCGTTCGACATCGCCTTGTAGTCGAGGTCCACCGGGTTCTGGGTGGCCAGCACGAGGCCGACGCCGTAGGCGCGGGCCTGCTTGAGGATCGTCAGGATCGGGCGCTTGGCCGGCGGTTCGGCCGTGGGTGGCACGAAGCCGACGACCTCGTCCATGTAGACCAGGGCGCGCAGGTTGTTCGTCCCGCTCTGGCCTCGCATCCAGGTGATCACCCGGGCCAGCACCAGGCTCACGACGAACTGCCGTTCGGCGTCCGAGAGGTGCGCCAGGTACATGATCGAGGCGCGCGGGCGCCCGTCCGGCGTGTGCAGGAGCGCGCCGATGTCCAGCGGCGCCCCCTCCGTCCACGCCGAGAACGACGGCGAGGCGACGAGGCCGTTGAGCCGCATGGCGAGCGCGCGGCGGTCGGCGGCGGGGAAGAAGGTGTCCACCTCGAAGACGCCGAGCTTGCGGAACGGCGGTTCGAGCACCTGGGCGATCAGCGCGGCGAGGTCCAGGTCCCGCTGTGCCGCCCAGGCGGTCTCCACGATGTTCGAGAGCAGGATGTGTTCGCGGCTGGCCAGGGGGTCTGCGTCGACATCGATCAGCGACAGCAGACCGCCGACGAGCGCGGCGGCCTCCTCCCGGATCGACTCGATGTCGGTGTCGGCGGAGGGCGCGCGGAGGTCGCCGATGATGTTCAGCGGCGTGCCGGCACTGGACCCCGGCGTGTAGACGCTGAACTCGACGCTGGAGGTCAGCGCGCGCATGCGTTCCGGCGTGATGCCTGATGACTCGCGCCACATCGTGGCCTGCGCCGCCGCGAATTCGCCGGTGGACTGACCGGCGTTGCGCGCGTCGCCATCGTTGACCCAGGGCGCGAAGTCGGATGGGGCGAAGTCCGGGAAGTTGAGCAACAGGTTGGGCATGTCGCCTTTGGGGTCCAGGATCAGCGCCGGGATGCCAGAGGTCAGCGCCTCCTCCAGCAGCACGACGGCGAGTCCGGTCTTGCCGGAACCCGTCATACCGACGATCACGCCGTGCGTCGTGAGGTCGTCGCGGTCGTACGGCAGCGGCTCGCCGCTGTCCTCACCCGTCGAGAGGTCCAGTTGCTGCCCGAGGTACAACTCACCGACGTCAGCCAACGCGTACCTCCCGATGGCGCTGCGGCAGGGTCCCTGTTACCCGCCGGGTGGTCGTCCCGGGCGGGAGGCCGTCCGTGCTTACCTCGCTAGATGTCGCCCGAGAACGTGTCACACGCCCGCATGTCGCCGACCCGGTAGCCCTCCAGGAACCATTGCTGGCGCTGTTCGGATGAGCCGTGCGTCCATGCTTCGGGCGTCACTCTCCCCTGGAACTGCTCCTGGATGCGGTCGTCGCCGACGGCGGCGGCGGCGTCCAGCGCGTCGCGAATGGCCTCCGGCGTCAGCTCCTCGATGAACCCGGTGCCGACCGCGTTGTGCGCCCACACGCCGGCGTAGCAGTCCGCCTGCAACTCCACGCGCACGGCGCCGCTTTGCGGACCGCTGCGGTCACCCTGGCTGCGCTGGAGGGCGCCGGTCTGGTTCTGCACGTGGTGTCCGTACTCGTGCGCAATGATGTAGGCCTGCGCGAAGGGGCCACCCGTCGCGCCGAAGCGGGTGCGCAGGTCATCGAAAAACCCGAGGTCGATGTACACCTTCTCGTCCCCCGGGCAGTAGAACGGTCCCACGGCGGAGTCCGCGCCGCCGCACGCGGTCTCCGTGTAGCCCGCGAAGAACTGCGTCTGCGCCAGCGGGTACGTGGCGCCCTCCAGCCGGAAGGCCTCGGTCCACCAGGCCTGCACGCTGTTGATCACCGCCACGATGCGGCAGTCCTCGCGCTCGTTGGCATCGGCGCCGGTCTGGCAGTCCTGTGCCAGCGTGGACGGCACGTCCTCGGCGCTGGCGCCGCCCGTGGACTGGTTCAGCAGGTCCTGCAGCTGCGTCCCCAGGGCGGCCCCGCCGCCCTCGCCGCCACCGCCCGCGAGCGCGATGACGACGACCACGAGGATCCCGATGAGTCCGCCGCCACCGCCGATCGCCAGACCGCCACGCTTCGCCATCCGGCGGCCGCGGCGGTCGTCGACCTGCGACGCATCGAGCTGCGCATCGTCATCGAATCTCACGATGCCTCACCCTATCTCGGATGATCGCAGTGCGCACCGTTGGCGCATTTACGGCGCGCCGCCACGGAGCGTCCCTCCGGGGGGCGTACGTTCGCCCTCGTCGCGAGCGGTGTCCGGGGTGCCGAGGAGGCGCGCAGCGATGCTGCCGGATTCGCCTCTCCAGCACCCGAAGCCGGGTCGGTGGACATCGCTAGCCCGTTGCGGGCGCCGACGCCACCTCCACGGCGCAGAAGGCGCAGCGCCTCGCGTCGACCGGGATCTCGCTCAGGCACTCAGGGCACTTCCGAGTCGTCGGGTCCGGCGTGGGCTCACGACGAGAACGCGCAATGAGCGCGTTCACCGGCCTCACGACGAAGAAGAAGATCGCCGCAGCAATGGTCACAAACGAGATCAGCGCGTTGATGAACGCGCCGTAGCGGAACACGCTGTTGTTGATCTCGAACGTGAGCGCGGAGAAGTCTGGTTCGCCAAAGATCGCGGCGATCAGCGGCGTCAGGAGGTCCCCGACGAAGGATGTGACCACGGCGGCGAAGGCGACGCCGATCACGATCCCGACCGCGAGGTCGATGACATTACCCCTCAGCAGGAATTGCTTGAACTCGGAAGCCATGTTCAATCTCCTCCCAGCATGCGAGAGCGCGTCAATGACACGCCCCCGACGTGATGGCGCAGTATTAGCACAAAACGCCCCGGCAGAGACACCCAAGTCCGTGGTGGCGTTGCCCCGTGGGACGCCGAGGCGTCCGTCTCTCCCGCGCGCTACCCTACGACCACAGCATCGGAGCGCCGCATGCCCATTGCCCGCACCACGGAACCGATCACCGCGGACGACGCCGCGCTGCGCGCGGCCATCCAGGACGGCGCGCACCTGCCGTCACTCCTCCCCGCGCTGGCGCACGCCACAGGCGACCTGTCGCTCCTGCCTGGCGACCTCCGGCCGACCGTGAGTTCACCGCCGCTGCCCCAGGGCGGGCTGTCGGAGGAGCAGCAGGCTCGCGCCACCTCGATCGCGCTCGATGCGCTGCGGCTGCTCCGTGATGGGGCCGGCGAGGGCGCGCGGACGATGACGGAGGACGACTACCGCCGCATGTTCCAGTGGATGACCAGCTCCGACGCGGTCGAGGAGTACTTGCCGCTGGTACTGGAGGAACTCGCACCCACGGAAGCGGACCCCCGGGCGCCGTCGTGGCGCAAAGACCCCGACCTGCCGTTCACCGTGGTGATCGTGGGCGCCGGGATGTCAGGCATCCTGGCGGGTATCCGGCTGGGACAGGCGGGCGTGCCCTACGTGATCATCGAGAAGAACGACGATGTCGGCGGGACGTGGCTGGAGAACACCTATCCCGGTGCACGCGTCGATGTATCGAACGCGTTCTACAGCTACTCGTTCGCGCAGCGCGTGGACTGGCCCGGCCACTACTCGACGCAGGGTGTCCTGCTGAACTACTTCCGAGAATGTGCACGGGAGTACGGGGTCCTCGACCACATCCGCTTCGGCACCGAGGTGCTTGCCGCCGACTGGGACGAGGGCCGCGCGATCTGGTCGGTGCGCGTGTGCCAGCCGGACCGCGCGGAGGAAACGCTGGACGCGCAGGCGCTGGTGAGCGCCGCCGGGCAGTTGAACCGGCCGAAGGTCCCCGACATCGCCGGCCTCAACTCGTTCGAGGGCCCGGCGTTCCACTCGGCGCGCTGGGACCACGAGGTCGACCTGCGAGACAAGCGCGTTGCCGTCATCGGGACCGGCGCGAGCGCGGCGCAGTTCGTCCCCGCGATCGCGGACGACGTGGCGGCGCTGACCGTATTCCAGCGTACGCCGAACTGGCTCGGGAACGTGCCTCAGTACCACGACGCCGTGCCCGAAGGGCAGCGCTGGCTATTCCGCCACGTCCCCCACTACGCGCACTGGTACCGCTTCTGGCTCTTCTGGGGCACCACGGAAGGCCTGCTCCCCGCCGCGCGAGTCGACGAGGACTGGCCGGACCTCGAGCGGTCGGTTGGGCCTCGCAATGACGCGCTGCGGGGGATGATGACGACGAACCTGCAGCGCCAGCTGGCGGACCGGCCGGACCTGCTGGAGAAGATGCTGCCCACCTACCCGCCCGCCTCGAAGCGCATCCTGCTGGACAACGGGTCCTGGGCGCGCACGATGAAGCGCGACCACGTGAGGCTCGTCGTTGAGCCCATCGAGCGGGTGACGCCGGATGGCGTCGTCACCACGGACGGCGAGGCGCACGACGCCGACGTCATCATCTACGGCACGGGGTTCCAGGCGTCTCGCTTCCTCACGCCGATGCGCGTGACCGGTCGCGACGGGGTCGACCTCCATGAGCGCTGGGATGGGGACGCCCGCGCCTACATGGGCATCACAGTCCCCGGCTTCCCGAACTTCTTCATGCTCTACGGGCCGAACACCAACATCGTGGTGAACGGGAGCATCATCTACTTCTCCGAGTGCGAGGTGCACTATCTCCTCGGTTGCCTGCGCCTGCTGCTGGAGGGCGGGCACCGCTCGCTGGAGTGCCGTGAGGACGCGCACGACGCGTACAACGTCATGATCGACGAGGGCAACCGCAAGATGGTGTGGGGCGTGGCGACGGTGAACTCGTGGTATCGCAACGAGAAGGGCCGCGTCGCGCAGAACTGGCCCTTCTCGCTGCTGGAGTACTGGGCGCAGACGCGCGAGCCCCATCCCGCTGCCTACGAGTTGAGGTAGCGACCGGCCGGCGGCAGCTCCGCCGTCAGTTGCGTCCCGAGTTGAGGATGCACTCGCGACACGATGCGTGGTCCGCAACTGTCGTGACGTTCATCGCCGGCGTGGCCGGCACACGACAAGCGGTGCGCGACAGGTCGCCGACCAGCAGATGCACGACCTGCTTCGTCGCTTCGGTACTCGATGGGCTCTGCGGTGTGTCCTGCGTCATCGCCGCTCCCTCCCGCGTGGTGGTGCGGTGAGATCAGCGTACGCGATGCGTCGAGGTGTCAGGCTACCAGGCGTCGACGAACGGGCGCTTCTTGCCGGGCCCTCGAGGCGCCGGGCGCACCGAGCGTAGGGCGCTTGCGACCCAGCGCCGCGAGTCCGCCGGGTCGATCGTGTCGTCGATGCCGAACGTCGACGCCTGGTTGAGCGCGTGTCCGCGCTCGTATGCCCTGGCCACCATTTCGTCGTAGGTGCGCTTGCGCTCCTCCGGGTCCTCGATGGCTGCCAGCTCGTTCCGGTAGCCCAGCTTCACTGAGCCTTCGAGGCCCATGCCGCCGAACTCGCCCGTGGGCCAGCTGACCGTGAAGACCGGCACCTTGTACGACCCGCCCGCCATCGCGATCGCGCCGAGGCCGTAGGCCTTGCGCAGGATGATCGTGAAGAACGGGACGCTGAGATTCGCACCGACCAGGAACAGGCGGTTCGCGTGGCGCACGAGCGCCGTCTTCTCCACCTCCGG
>WHSU01000050.1 GCA_009379925.1 Dehalococcoidia bacterium
CCCGCCGTACGAACGCTTCGCGCTCCGACATGATCGACTGCTCCCGCCACGGCATCGGGCGACCCCTCTCGCCCCCGGCCGCACGACTGGAGTGTCACGCATGTCTCCGAACGGGTGTCACGGATCTCCCCGGTCTGAACATCCGCAAGGGGGGAGGGGACTGGAGCCTGGGCGGGACCCCCACCCTGACCCTCCCCCGCAAGGGCGGAGGGGATCAGAGAGGGACCTCTGACGCCTTTGCTCTGGCCCCCGCCCCCTATACGGGGGAGGGCTGGGGTGGGGGTCTCCGAACGGAAGGGACGGGGTCTCGTGGCTAACCTCCGCGTCCTGATCGCGGACGAAGACCTCGATAGCCGGGTGTCGATGAAGCGCGCGGTGGCGCGGGCGGAGCTGGACCTGGTGGGGGAGACGGGGTACGGGACGGAGGCGGTGTCGTTAGCCCTCGAGGCGCGGCCGGACGTGATCTTCGTGGCGGTGGAGGAGCCGGCGGCGCGGCCGCTGGACACGGCGGACGGGCTGGCGAACGCGCTGCCGGACACGCCGATCATCATCTACTCGAGCGCCGGGGACGCGGAGTCCGTGCGGCGCGGGATGATCTTCGGGGCTCGGGACTACCTGGTGAAGCCGGTGGAGTCCTCGCGGATCCGGGACGCCATCGGTGTGGCGCTGAACCAGGAGGAGCGGCGGCAGATGCGCCGCGCGGGGCAGCTGTCGGCGGTACACGGGCGGGGGTCGGTGATCACGGTGGCGGGGGCGAAGGGGGGCATCGGCAAGAGCGTGGTGTCGACGAACCTCGCGGTGGCGCTTCGGCAGGAGACCGGGCGGTCGGTGGTGATCATCGACGCGGACACGCAATTCGGCGACGTGGCGACGATGCTGGACCTGCTGCCGGACGTGACCGTGGGCGACCTGGTGAAGCAGCGCGGGGACGTCGACCGCTCGATGGTGCGGCAGTTCGTGACGACGCACGCGGCGACGGGCGTCGACGTGCTGGCGGCCTCCGAGGAGGAGGACGCGTGGGACGGCTGCTCGCTCGATGACGTGAAGCGGCTGATCGACCTCTACGCGCAGGTCTACGACTTCGTGATCGTGGACACGGCGGGGGCGATGGACGCGTTCGTGCGCGCGTGCATCGAGACCTCCACGCTCAGCCTCGTGGTCAGTTCGGGCGATGTCTCCGCGGTGCGCGACACAGCGGCGGCGGTGCGGCGCCTCGATAAGTGGGGCGTGCACCCGGACCGCGTGCGCTTCGTGCTGAACGCGGGCAGCCACGACCAAGGCATCAACGCGGACGAGATGGCGGAAGCCATCGGCCGCGAGGTGTTCTGGACGGTGCCCCACGACCGTGCGGTGATCGATTCGGTGCAGGTCGGGCAGCCCCTCGTACTGCGGGGCGGCAAGGCGAAGGCCGCGCAGAGCCTGACGATGCTGGCCCGCCGCATCGGTGGGAAGTCCGGCGCGAGCGACACCCAGTCCACCTCGGAGCCCTTCTGGCGGCGGGTGCTGCCTGCGCGGGGTCCGGCCATGAGAGGAACAGGGGACGATGACACAGGTCTGGAACCAGTCGTCGAGACCGTCGACCGGGGCCGGTAGCGGCAACGGGCTCGGCCCCCTCGGTGGCGGGCTGGGCGCGGGGAACGCGGCCAATCTGGACGACCGGGAGATCGAGGACCAGCTCCACACGCGCCTGATCCGCGACCTGGACGACAGCGTCCTGCGCGGGCTGGACAACGAGCGGGTGCGGGAGCAGGTGGAGGCCGGCGCTCGCACGATCGCGGGGCAGCTCTTCCCATCGCTGGCCGGTGACCGCAAGGAAGAGATCGTCACGCGCGTGGTGGACGAGGTGCTGGGGCTCGGGCCGATCGAGCCGCTGCTGCGTGACCCCACGGTCTCCGAGGTGATGGTGAACGGCCCGTTCGAGGTGTTCTTCGAGCGGGACGGGCTGCTGCACGAGGCGGACACCCGCTTCCGCGACAACGCGCACGTCTACCGCATGATCGACCGCATCGTGTCGGCCATCGGGCGCCACGTGGACGAGGCGTCGCCAATGGTGGACGCGCGGCTGGCGGACGGCTCGCGTGTGAACGTGATCATCCCGCCGCTGGTGCCGGGCGGGCCGGTGGTCACGATCCGCCGCTTCCTGGGCGACCGCTACACGATGTCCGACCTCGCGGCCATCGGCACGCTCTCGGGCGAAATGGAGCTGCTGCTGCAGGCGTGCGTGCGGGCAAAGCTGAGCATCGTCGTCTCGGGCGGCACCGGCTCCGGCAAGACCACGCTGCTGAACGCGCTCTCGGCGTACATCCCTCATCGGGAGCGCATCGTCACGGTCGAGGACCCGATCGAGCTGAAGTTGCAGCAGAAGCACACGATCTCGATGGAGGCGCGGCCGCCCTCGACGGAGGGGAAGGGCGAGGTGACCCAGCGTTCGCTGGTGCGCAACGCGCTGCGCATGCGGCCCGACCGCATGATCGTCGGCGAGGTCCGCGGCTCGGAAGCCTTCGACATGTTGCAGGCGATGAACACCGGCCACGAGGGCTCGATGACCACCGTGCACGCGAACTCGGCGCGGGACGCGCTGGCCCGCGTGGAGAACATGGTGCTGATGTCGGGCTTCGAGTTGCCCGTCACGGCGATCCGCGACCAGATGGCGTCCGCCTTCGATGTCATCGTTCAGCTGTCCCGGATGGCGGACGGCACGCGCAAGATCACCAGCCTCACGGAGGTGACGGGCACCGAGGGCAACACGATCACGATGCAGGACCTCTTCGTCTTCAGGCAGACGGGCATCGACGCGGAGGGCCGGGTGCTGGGCGAGGCGCGGGCGACGGGCATCCGCCCGACGTTCAGCGACCGCCTGCAGGCGTACGGCATCGACCTGGGCAGCGAGATGTTCGGCGTCGGGAGATGGGGCTAACCGTGGACCCGATGCTGCTGCTCATCGGCTTCTCGTTCGCGGCGGCGACGGCGCTGGCGGTGGTCTACACCTACCAGCGCGTGACGGAGACGCAGCGCGTGGCGCGGGCTCGGGTGATCCGTCGAGGGGACGCCGGCGGGCTGGGCGTGCTCTCGGCGCTCCGCTCGCAGCGCAGCTCGCTGCCGCTGGTGGACGCGTTGCCGCTGAACGCGGACGCTCGCGAGCGCATGGAGTGGGAGCTGGACCGCGCGGGCGTGCCGTTGCGGGTGAGCGAATACCTGGCGGTCCCATCGCCTTCGCCGTCGGCGGCGTGGTGCTGGGCTTCGCGCTCGGCAGCCGCTTCGGCATGCCGACATCGGTCAGCGTGCTGGCGGCGTTCGCGCTGCTGCTCATCGGCTGGCTGATCCCTCGGTGGTGGGTGAGCCGCAAGCGTGCGCAACGCCTGGAGGCCGTCGAAAAGCAGTTGCCGAATGCGCTGACGACGCTGGCGAAGTCTCTGCGGGCGGGGACCGGCCTGATCCAGGCGCTGGACTACACCGCGCAGGAGACGCCGGAACCGCTGGGGGCGGAGCTGGAGCAGACGCTGCGCGAGTTGCGCCTGGGCGCGAACGCGGAGGACGCCTTCGCCGAGCTGTCGGCGCGCGTCGGCAGCAACGACCTCGACATCGCGGTGACGGCGATCGTGATCCAGCGCACGGTGGGCGGGAACCTGTCCGAGATCCTGACGAACGTCAGCAACACGATCCGCGAGCGGGCGAAGCTATACGGCGAGATCAAGGTGCTGACCTCGCGCCAGAAGCTGACCGGCAACCTGATGGCGCTGATCCCGGTGCTGATCGCGGTCGCCTTCATCGGCCTCAACCCGGACCTCGGGCGGCTGCTGATCGACACCGTGCCGGGCCGCATCGCGCTCGCCATCGGGATGGCGTTCGAGGTGTTCGGGCTCTTCCTCATCCGCAAGTTCGCGCAGATCGACGTCTAGGGGGCGCCTGTGCTGTTGCTGATCGCACTGCTGACCTTCCTCGCCGTCGCGCTCGGCGCCTTCGAGTTGATGCGCCCGAAGCCCAACGTCGTGCGCCGCCGCATCCAGTCCGGCCGGTCAGACGCGGCGGCTCACCATCCGCGCACGGAGGGCAGCGCGGGCCGCCGGCTGATCGCGCCGAACCTGCCGAAGGTGGGCCGCCTGCTGGCGCGGCTGCTGCCGCAGAACTGGATCCGCGGCATCAACCGCATGCTGATCGCCGCGGACGAGCCGTGGTCGCTGGCGGGCTTCCTGGGCGTGTGGGCGCTGTCGACGGGCATCGGCGCGGCGCTGCTGTTCTACATCGTGTCTTCGATGCCGGAGGCGACCGGGCTGCAGACCTTCGTGATGGTGATCGCGATCATGCCGCTGGCGGCGCTGCTGCCCTACGCCCGGCTGCGCAACAAGGTGAAGAAGCGCCAGAAGGCGATCACCCGCGCCCTTCCGGACGCGATGGACCTGCTCACCACCAGCGTCGAGGCGGGCCTGGGCGTGGACGCCGCCTTCGCGATGGTGACCGAGAAGACCGAGGGCCCGCTGTCGGAGGCGTTCGCGCTCTACCTGCGGCAGGTCGGGCTGGGGCGCGCGCGGCAGGACGCACTGCTCTACGTGGCCGAACGGAGCGGCGTGCCGGACCTGATCGGCATCGCGCACGCGGTGAACCAGGGGGACGAACTGGGCACGCCGCTGGGCGACGTGATGCGACGGCAGGCCGAGGAGCTGCGCCTGGCTCGACGGCAGCGGGCGCAGGTCGCGGCGCAGCGTGCGCCGGTGCTGATGACGATTCCCCTCGCGCTCTGCTTCCTGCCCGCGATGGTGGCCGTCGTGATCGTGCCGTCGATCATGAACCTCATCAACTTCGTCGGGGACCTGGGCGGGTAACGGACGATGCCCGCGGCCGCCGCCGTCCTGCTGTACCTCGCGCCGCTGGCGGTGATCGCGTGGCATGACGTTCGGACGCTGCGCGCCCCCAACCGTTATGTCTATCCGCTGCTCGCCGTCTCGGTGGCCGCCTCGCTGACGCTGTACCGGGAGCACGCCGCCGAGGCGCTGCTGGGCGGCCTGCTGGCCTTCGGCATCCTGTTCGTGATCGCCCTCGTGGGGCGTGGCGCGATGGGCTTTGGCGACGTGAAGTACGGCATCATCTGCGGGATCGCCGTGGGACTGCACGGGGTCTTGCCGATGCTCGCGTTCACCTTCGTGGCCGGCGCCGCCGTGGCGCTGGTCGTGCTCGGCCTGCGGGTGCGAGGGCGGCGCGACGTGGTGGCGTTCACGCCGTTCCTGTACGTGGGTGTGCTCTTCTCGCTCGCCTGGTCGCAGCCATACCTGCTGGCGTAGGGAGACATGCCGTGCGGATACCAGGTCTGCGGACCGCATCGTTTCACCTCGCGCTGATCGTGGCGGTACTGGCGGCCGTCGTGCTGCCGGGGTCCGCGCTGGCGGACGGCGAGATCGCGGTCGACGTCGCGGAGGTGGACGACTCCGAGTTCCCGCTCGTGCATGCCGTACTGACGGCCGACCTCGATGGGCGGCCGCTGGAGGACATCGCGGCGGCGGACCTGGAGGTGCTGGAGTCCGGCTCGCCCGCGCGCATCGAGTCCGTGGTGCGGGCCGTGGATGCGGACATTCCGCTGGGGCTGGTGCTGGTGATCGATGTGAGCGGCAGCATGGAGGGCGAGATGCTGGCGCGCGCGAAGGCCTCGGCGGCCTCGCTCGTCGAGAGCCTGGGCGCGGGGGACGCGGCGGCGGTGCTGTCGTTCGCGGACCGCGCCGAGGTGGTGCAGCCGATGACCTCCGACCGCGCCGCCCTGCTGGCAGCCATCGACGGGCTGGCCGCGCTGGGGAACACGACGCTCTACGACGCCGTGGACACGGCGGTGCGCGTGGCGGAGGAGGCTGGCTACGCGCGCCGGGCGGTGGTGCTGCTCAGCGACGGGCAGGACTTCGGCGGGCTGTCCACGCGCACTCGAGAGCAGTCGCTGGAGGGCATCGCGGACGGCGGCGCGCTCTTCTACACAGTGGGCATCGGCGCCGAGATCGACCGGCCGTACCTGGAGGAGGTCGCGGCGCGCTCGGGCGGGCGGTTCTTCCCGGTGGCGACCGTGGAGGAGATGGCCGCCGTCTACGAGTCACTCCAGTCGCTGCTGCGTAGCCAGTTCGTGGTCACCTTCGAGAGCGTCGCGGACCCGTCGGCGCGTGAGCGCTCGATGGCGGTGACCGTGCGTTCCGGGGAGGCCAACGGCACCGTGGAGCGCGGGTACACGAGCCGGCGAGAGGCGGCGCCGCCTCCGGCCGCGACGGCCGTGGCGCCGGTCACGACGCCGGCCGTCGCTCCGCCGGTCGCGGTGGAGGCACCGGCCGTCGAGGAGTCCTCCGGGCTGCCGCTGCTACCCCTCGGGCTGGCGGCCGTCGCGCTGATCGGCGCGGGGGCGTTTGTGCTGCGGCGGCGACGCCCGACGCGCGTCCTCGAGCAGCCAACCGCGCCGGACGTGCGGCCGCTGCCGGTGGAGGAGGTGGCCGCGGACGAGGTGCCGCCGGGACGCCTGGTGGTGCTCGTCGGGCCATCGATGAGCCCGCAGGTCGAACTCGGGGAGCAGCCGGTGACGGTGGGGACGGCGTCGACGTGCGCGCTGCGGCTGCCGGCGGCGCCCGGGATCGCCGCGGAGCACGCTCGATTCTGGCGACGCGACGGACGGCCGATGGTGCACAACCTGGACCGGAGCGCGGTCACCCGCGTGAACGGCCGGCAGGTGGACTGGGCGTCGCTGGGGGAAGAGGACGAGGTCGCCATCGGCCCGTACGTGCTGCGGTACGCCGCGGCGAGCGAAGCAGCGAGTAGCGCCGAGCCAGGCGCGGCAGGAGGCGCGGCGTGACGACGATGCCATACGCGGTGGAGACGGAAGCCCTCGGACCGGCGGGCGGGGTGGCGATGCCCGTCGACATCCCGGAGCCACGGTCGATTGAGGAGACCGGGCTGCAGCCGCACACGCTGACGGAACTCGTCGCGAAGACGATGTACTACCGGTCGCGGGTGACCGAGGGGCAGCTGTCCGACCTCGTGCGGCTCACGCGGCCGGTGATCGACGAGTTGATGGACCTGATGAAGCGCGACGGGCTGACGGAGACGCTGTCGCAGGCGGGGCCGCTGCAGTACCAGTACGCGCTGACGGACCGCGGCCGCCGGCACGCCTTCGATGCCTTCGAGCGCGGGCATTACGTCGGGCCGGCGCCGGTCCCATACGAGCACTACCTGCGGGTGCAGGCCGCGCAGGCGGTGCACCGCATCGAGATCGCGCCGTCTGACGTGGCGCGGGCGCTCGGGCACCTCGTGCAGCCGGAGGCGCTGGTCAGCGCCGTGGGCGCGGGGGTGGTGTCGGCCGGCACGCTGATGCTGTACGGGCACTCCGGCAACGGCAAGAGCACCATCGCGTCCGCGATCCGCGAGATGCTCCGCACACCGGTCGCCATCCCGTACGCGCTCGATGTCGGCGGTCAGACACTGCGCCTCTTCGACGCCCGCATGCACGAAGAGATAGAGGCGGTCCCGGCACCGGCTGCGACGCCTGTTTCGGAGGTGGAGGCCGAGTTCGGGGCGGGCCTCGATAGTGCTGGCGAAGCGGCGGGGGATGCGAGCCACTTCGCGCCGCTGGGCGGTGCACGCTTCGACCGCCGCTATGCGGTCTGCCACCGGCCGTTGGTCACGCTCGGCAGCGAACTGACGCTCGACGACCTCGAGATGGGGTTCTCGCCGGTGGACCTGACGTACACGGCGCCGCCGCAGGTGAAGGCGAACGGCGGGGTGCTGGTGGTCGACGACCTGGGGCGTCAGCGCGTGCGGCCGGACGAGTTGCTCAACCGCTGGATGGCGCCGATGGCAAACGGCGTGGACCAGCTGGGGCTGCGCACTGGGGAGCTGATCCGCGTCCCGTTCGACGTGATCCTGGTCTTCGCGACGAACCTCGAGCCGCACGACATCGGCGACGAGGCGTTCCTCCGCCGCATCCGTCACAAGGTGCAGGTGCCTGACCCGACGCGGCAGGAGTATCGCGAGATCTTCCGGCGCGCCTCGGAAGGGGCGGGGCTGGAGTACGACGCGCGGGCGGTGGAGGTGGCGGTGGCCGAGTACTACGACACGCCTCGGCGGCCGCTTCGCGGCTCGCACCCGGGTGACATCGTCCGCAACCTGGTGGACTTTGCCACCTTCGAGGGGGTGACGCCGGCCCTCACGGTGGACGCGCTCCGGCGCGCGTGCCGGGCGTACTTCGTGTAGCCGAGGTGTCTAGCGGGACGTGTGTAGCTGGAGGTCCGACGTGACTCCCGCCCATCGATGCTCCGTCCGCCGTCGCGGCGTCCCGCTGCTCGCCGCCCTGCTCGCGGCAACGGTCGCCCTCGCGCTCACGGGGTGCGAGGGCGACAGCGAGGCCCCCGCCGAGGTGACACCGGCCGTCGCCTCGCCTGTCGCGACAGCGGCGACGCACGTGGTCGTGCGGGGCGAGACGCTGGCGATCATCTCGCGGCTGACCGGCGTCCCCTTGGCGCGCCTGGCGGAACTCAATGACATCGCGGACCGCGACGTGATCGAGACCGGCCTCGTGCTGCTGCTGGAGGAGGCGCCACCGGCGCCCTCGGCCGGCGCGGAGGCGGACGCGAAGGCGCCAGAGGCCAAGCGCGATGCGCTGCTGGACTGGGCGCGTGAGCAGTGGGAGCGGCTGCCGAAGCCCGAACTGACGCTGACAGACGATGCACTGAGCCAGGGCGCCGTCGCGGGCCTGATGTTGCCGGCCGCCGTCATCGCCTTCGTCGTGCTGTGGGTGCTGGCGATCCCCGCTACGCGCCTCGGCCGCCGGTTGGTGCGGCTGGTACGCCGGACGCGGGAAGGCGCCCCCGCGGTCCCGCGCACCGCGCCCGCCGCTCCCGCCGCGCCCGACGCCACCTCGGCAGCCCCCGGCGCCTCGGGCGGCGTACCGGGCATGGCCGGCGGCGCGACCGCGGCCGGCGCGGGCGTGGCGGCCATGACCGCGCCGGCGCGGCGGCTGCCTTCGCTCGCGCCGCTGAGGCACGCACTGCTGGCGGCGCCGCGCTCGGCGGGCCGCGCGCTGGGTCGAGGTCTGGGCCAGGGCCTGGGGCACACGCTGAGAGGCGGGAAGCGGCTGGCCCTCGCGACCGGGCGCCGCGTCGCGGCCGTCCCGCGGCGGGCGGGCTCGCAACTGGCGCGCGACCGTCAGCGGCAGCGCCTGGAGCGACAGCGCGTCGCCTCCCGCGAACGCTGGTGGAAGCACGGCACGGAGACGCTGCGCATCGGGCTGCTCGATGAGGCCGAGCGGCACTTCCGAGCGGGCCTGATGGAGGCGGACCGCAACGGCTGGTCCGAAGAGCAGCAGCTCTACGCGGACGGCCTCGCGCAGGTCGAGGAGCGCCGTCGAGGTGAGCGCATGGCCCTCGGCGCAGCGACGCCGTCGACGCCGGATACGGCGGACGACCCGGCCGGCCACTGACCGGTGGCAGCGGGCGCGGGCATTGGCCGCGCGGAGATCAGGGTTTTCCCACTGCCCGTGACATCGTGGTTTCCCTACGCTCGGAACCGGCTGACGTCCGCGGACGTTATGCCGCTACCGGAGACGAGGGAGTGGAGCCGACGATGACCGACACCCAGTTGCGGGATGCCCTGCACGAGATCGAAGCGGTCATCGGCCAGCGCATCGATGGCGGTCCCGCGGGCCGGCCGAGCGCGTCGCAGGCGCTCTACCTCATCGACCACATCGCCCGGGGCGCGCTTTACGCGGACGCTGGCGTCGATTTGATGCCGCGCGCGACAATGGGGGGCGAAGCGGACGGACCGGTGGGGGGCACCCTGAAGCGGTCGGCCTGACCAGGCTCGCCATACCGGGCGGGCTTCCGGACAGGCCCGGAGGCGTAGATGTCACCGCGATTCGCGATCGCGGTCAACGTCGCCATGTGGTGCCTGTTCGCGCAGCTCTTCTTGCAGCTTGCGGCGTTCATCTTCGCCGGCTTCATCGTCTCGCTGGTTGAACTGGAGATGGAGGCCATTGTGGTGACGGCGCCTGTGGGCGCGTTCACCGGCTATGTGGGCCTGACCGCGCTGCAGCGCGCGAAGGCCGTGATGGACGGGCGTGGCCCGATCATCTAGGAGGGCGATGCGGGGACGAGCGCCGATCCCGTCCGCCGGCGCCTGAGCAGCCCCGGTGACGGGCGGGGTATTCTTGAGGCTATGCGGGGGATAATCAGTCTCATTGCGTTCGTGCTCGCCGCCGGGCTACTGGCCGGGTGCGATGGCCGCGCGGACGCGCCTGGTGGCCCGGACGCGGCGCCGGAAACGAGCGCGTCCACCTACGTGGTCCAGCCCGGCGACAGCCTGGCACAACTGGCGGCAGACTTCGGCATCGCGCTGGCTGAGCTGGCGGAGGCGAACGCGATTGCCGACCCCTCGACGATCGAGGCGGGGCAGGTGCTGGTCGTCCCCTCCGGCGCGACTGACCCGCCGGGGGAACGCGATGGTGGGCTGCTAGACCGCCTGCCGCGCCCGTCGCTGGAGCGCAACGCCGTACTCAACGGCCTGGCGGCGGCGGCCAGCCTCCCGCTGGCGGTGCTGCTCTTCTTCGCGGGCCGCGCCGCATACGAGCGGTACCACTCCGTTTCGTCACCGGCCATCGGCGGCGCCGAACGCCGGGAGCGCGACGAAGAGCGGGACGACTTGGCATCGGAAGTAGCGGACTCGAAAGCACCGGTGCGGGCTGCGCCGCTCGCGCCGGCTTCCCCGCACAGCGGCACCGAGTCGCGGGCCGGCGCCCGCCGCAGCGGGACGCGGAACGGGGGGCGGGCCCGCGGTACAGCGCCCACGCCACCAGTCGACGATGACCTGCTACCACCCCCGCCACCGTCAGACGCTGCCGGCCGTCGCAACGGCGCACCGGGACCGACTGAGACCGGAGACGCGCCGTCGCGCGCCCCGCTGCAGGCTGCCGCCACGGAAGCGGTGGGGCGCTCGGGCTCCGCACTGCGGCGGCTGGGCACGAGGATCGCGCAGTCGCCACGGCCGGGACTGCCCTCGCTCCCGACGCTGGGCGGCCACAGGAAGTCCCGCGACAGGGACCGCCGCTGGCTCATCGAGGGGCAGGAGCTGGAACGGCAGGGCCTGCTGTCAGAGGCGGCGTGGAAGTTCCAGTACGGGCTGGAGGAAGCCGAGCGCGAGGGCTGGGACGAGGCCGCCGCGCTCTACCGCGAAGCCCTCGAAAGCCTGTCGGACCGGCGCCGCTCCGCGAACTGACTGACCTACGGCAGCCTGCCCGGGTATGCTATCGGTCTCTTTGCGCAGCCACAGCCGGAACTCAAGGCCCGCTGACCGATTGCGCGCCGCGATGATCTCGCTGAACTCGACCGAAGCTTTGTCCTGATCGTCCCCAGGGAACCACAGTCCACCCCGCTGCGGACCGAGGTTACTCCACGTTGTCGGCCATCGTGCATCCGCGGGTCGGGCTGCTGAGCTTCCGGGTGGTCTTCGAAGCAGAACGTGTGGTCGGCCGACGCTGGCCGGCGAACTAAGATCTTGCCTGCGAACCTCCGTGCGTGTTGCCGCCCGGCGCAATAGTCGCTCGCCCATCCGGTGCAATAGTCAAGTAGCATCACCGCGATGCGCGCGACGACTACTCCTCAATACCTGGTCCGGATGATCCGCCGGGCACCACCACCGGTGAGCGAGGTGGTCTCCGGCTCCACCCCCGTGGTTTCCTTTGGCGATCTAGAACGCGCGAGGGTCGCGACGCTAGGAATCAACCCAAGTGCTCGCGAGTTCCTTGATGGTGGCCAGCTGCTCTCCGGCCAGTCCCGACGCCTGGCGACCTTGCCGTCCCTCGGAACAAACGATACCGCCTCCTTTTCGGACGAACAGGTGGCGGCAGTGCTGGACGACTGCTACGCCTATTTCGACCCGGACCGCAATCCGTACCGCCGCTGGTTCGATCCCCTCGATGAAATCCTGCGCTCGGTAAGCGTCAGCTACTACGACCGAACCGCCTGTCACCTGGACCTCGTGCAGTGGGCCACCGAGCCGGTGTGGGGCCAGATCGCGAGCCCGCAGAGTCGCCGAATGCTGCTCGACGATGGCGTGCCCCACCTGCGGGCGCAGCTCAAACACGGAGGAGTAGCACTCGTCTTGCTGAACGGCCGACAGGTTCTGGAGCACGTTCAATCAGAGGGGCTTGCCTCGCTGGAGCGGAACGGCTCGCTGACTGAGGGTGCGAAGTCGTGCGCCCTGTACTCCGGCTGGAGCGGCCCCACACGGGTCCTGGGCTGGTCAACCAACCTCCAGAGCAGCTTCGGCGTCACGCGCGCCTTTCGGCAGCGTCTCGCAGGATGGGTGAAAGAGATGGGAGCGATGATGTCTGGCAACATCGACATCGAACCAGGCGGGCACATCGCGCGCGGCACGACCGTCCGCAGCAAGCCAGAGCTCGTACATCTACTGGACCGTTGGCTAGAGCAGTCCGACGCTCCAACCGTCGGAGACGTCGGGGCTTTCGGCGGCTCGGCCTGCGTCCGAGTCGAGCTCGGGGAACATACGGTCGTCCTCAATGCGGACACGAGGCGGCAAGCGGTCGAGGAGTACTTGCGCGACGCGCGGAGCCGTGGTGCCGGCGCGAGTTGGGTCGTCGTCGCGAATCGGCGTGGGCGGCTGAACAAGGTCAACTTCCGAGACGACGGAGCCGACACGCCGGGGTGGTACTGCTATTTGACTAAAGACGCGGCGGTGGAGTGTCAGCTGTGATTTCGGTTGACGAAACAAGGACAGCGATTGTCCAGTTCCCACACCCGGGCGCCGAGCATCAGCCAGGCGACGCCGTCCGACAGCCCTGGAACCGCGGCCTGCACGGAAGGAAGTTCCTAGTCAGTCCCGGGCGGTACGTGGATGGGCCGGGCGAGGAGAAGACCGCCAACATCGTGTTCTGGGGCGAGTGGGAAGCCCCGTCGCTAATAGAGGATCGCTGGCCGTACGCCGGGCGCTTGCCTTGCTACCTGCATCGGCCGGTATGGGAGCGCCCGCGCGACCGAGATGCCCGGCAGAACACGGACCCGTGGGTCTTTGGTGACCAGTTCCGCTACAGCAACTGCCGCCAGCTCACGTACCGCAGCAACCCTTCGGCACTGCAGAGCCTGGCACCCGGATCGATAATCCTCTTCGGCTCGAAGCTAGATCGGCAGTTCGTGCTCGATACGGTCTTTGTAGTGCGTGACCGAAGGCCGTATAGCCCTCGTGACGCATCGACGCTGGACGTCGACGAAAGCTTTCGGATCTGCACAGTAGAGTCACTGGTGACCACCGGTAGCGGAGGCGATTCGTTCACGCTCTATCGTGGCGCGACTCTGGAGGCCCCCATAAACGGGATGTTTTCATTCGTACCCGCCATGTTCGCAGGGGAGGCGGACCCGCGGTTCGCTCGCCCGGCGATCGAGTTGCCGGGCTACGTGAACCCCGCGAGTGCACAAGCTGCGTCAGGCGCTGGAACCACGGTAGAGCCAACAGTGATTCACGAGCAGTGGTGTCGGGTACGCGACCAAGTCCTGGCTGCCGGCTGCGTCCTGGGTGTCCACCTTGACACTCCGGTTCGAACCGACTCGGCAGGCTAGCGGCCGGTTTGGGAGCTACTGGATCGTCCTGACTGTTCGCATTGCATCGAGGCCGGTCTCGATCGTGAGGAGTCGACAGCGCGGGATGGTGGTACGTCGTCAACGGAACCTAACGGTACTGGCGTCGCTGCGCGTCGCGGATCTGCTCGCGGACGTCCTGCGGGAGGTCGACGACGATGACTTCGATGCCCTGTGACGTCAGCGCGCCCGCCATCCAGCTCTTGTCCTGGAAGTGCGCGGCGGCAGCCGGGTCCGCCAGAACGAGCAGCAGGCGGCATCGCTCGCGCTGAGCCTCCGGGAGGGTCGACCTCGCGAACAGCAGTTTCATCGCGTCGGTCATTACCTTCGCCTTCTGTGCGGACTTCGGCGGGCCCTGGTGAGCCCAGACCTCACAGAGGATGGGCGGCTCCTCGGCGGCAGCGTCGACCTCGATCCAGCCCCCACGGTGCGGGAGCCGCCGCTTCTCAAGCGTCACGCCGAGAAGCGCCGACAAGCGCGTGACAATGCTGGCCTCCGCCGAACGTTGCACCGCGCTGTCGCCCGGGTGAGTCTGTATTGCGGCCGCCCCTCTCGTTGACGCGCCATTTCCTGACGAGCGCCGCCTGTGGACCGCGTTCGGTCGCCGTCAGCGCCTTAGGTCTGCCAGAAACTCCGAGGCTGGCTCGACGCCGGTCACCAGGAGGTGATCGCGGGCGCGTGTACAGGCTACGTATAGCAACTGGCGCTCCGTGTTGTAGACCTCCTCGAGGTCGGCCTCGTCGCCCACGCTCTCGATGCGGGATTGGAGGGGGATGACTTCGTCGTCGCAGGCGGCCACGACGACGCTGCGGAACTCGAGGCCCTTCGCAAGGTGCATGATGCCGATGGCGACCGAGCCTGACTGGCCGTCCGTTGTCCCGTCGAGCTCAACCGCGCTGAGTCCGGCCGCTTGCACGGCCTCTCGTGCGCGACTCAGCTCTTCGTCCGAGCGGACGAACACACCTATCTCGTGCGGCGCCACGCCCTCCGCGGCGCGGGCTTTGAGCCACTCGGCGATGGCCTGTGTCTCTTCCTCGACCGAGTCGAGGACCGCGATCACGGGCTCAGGGCCGTTGAAGGCGGAGACTGTCCCGCGGCGTACCTCGACGTTGCCATCGACATCCGCGATCTCGTGGCCGAGGAGCAGGTCGGCCTGCTGCCGGATTTCGTGCGAAGTGCGGTAGTTGATGCGCAACGTCGAGGACCGGCCGCGCACGTCGACCCCGAGCGAGAGCCAGGAGAAGGGTGTCTGGAAGATGCGTTGGCCGAGGTCGCCCGCGAAGAACAGGCCATCCTCGTGACCGCCGGCGAGCGCGGCGAGGAAGCGCAGTTGAGGGACGCTGATGTCCTGCGCCTCATCCACCACCGCGAAGTCGAATGGGCGCTCAGCCATGGTCATGACGTGCTCGGTCGCGCGAGCGAAGACCGCCGGTAGCGTTGAGAGGCCGCGCTCGTCGAGCGCTTGGCGGAGTGGCTCGAAGATTCTCCAGAGGATGGCGCGTTGCTGCTCACCGAGGCGGGTCTTGCGTCCGAGGCGGGCCACGTCGCGGTATGCCTCCCACGTGGTGAGCTGCCAGCTGTCGACAACGTCGTGCCACTCCGCTTCAAGGAAGCGCTCGCTGAAGCGGTGTGGCTCGCCGGCTGCCGAAGCCTCCCGCAGCAGCGTTCGCACGGCTGCCGGTTCAGCGATCGAGGGTGCCCCGAACGCAATCTCGTACACCTGCTCACCGACGCGGTCGATGGCCTGGACCGTGATGCGCTGTCCGAGGTCCGACTCGTTGTCGACGAGAAGTGGGAGCTTCCGCTGGAGGGCCTGCGCCAGGGTGTCGCTGAAGGTGGTGAGCAGCACGCGCGCCTGGGGATGGACGCGCGCGAGGTGGGCAGCGCGGTGCAATGCGACGACGGTCTTTCCGGTGCCCGCGGAACCCGCCACACGCGCAGGTCCGTTGTAGCGTCGCTCGACCAGTTCGCTCTGCGCGGGGTGGAGGAAGACCGTCCACTTCTCCCACGGGTATTCGAGCGCGCGCTGTAGCTCCTCGGAGTTCGCCACGAGACGGAACCGACGCTGCGCGTCTGGGTGCGCGAAGGGGTCGGCGTCCTCGGCTGCCTGTACGGGCCTCCGAGGCTGGCCGCCGGTCGCGAGTTCGAGCAGCGCCTCCGCCGCCTCCCCAGGCAAGTGCTCGGTGAGGTCGAACAGGGAGTCCTCGGTCGCCGCGCGCACGTCCCCCAGCCACTCGAGGGGGACGCCGTACCCCAGCAGTTCGTCGTCCGAGAGGCCGTCGAAGAGCAGCGGCTTCGGCGGCGTTTCGACGGTGGACGCCGGTGCCTGCGGCGTCGCCGCCGGCACGTATTGCGGCACCTCGATCGTGCGGGTGGTCTCCCGGATCTCGACGAGCTGTGCGGCGCCTGTCTTCGGGTGGCGTTCGAGGACGCGCCGCTCGGCCCAGGCGTATGCAGCGTTGTGGTGGTCGACGTAGCAGAGGAGGAGGCTGGTGTCCGTGCGATGCACGATGATGCGGAGGTCGCGACTGACGCGCGCGGACCAGAAGCTGCGGTCTCGCTGCTTGCCGAGCCGATGGAGCTGGATGCCGGGGTCGGCCGGGTTGACCTGCAGGTCGAACGCTGTGGTCTTCACAGCCTTCTGTTCGTCGCCGGTCAGCCTGCCGAGGCTCTCCGTGAACGTGTCCGCGATGCGGAACTCCACGGCTCAGCTGAGTCCCAGCTTCGACAGTCGCGAGCGGATCGCCGATGGCTGCCGCTGGAACGTCTCCACCATCTCGGCCATCGAGTCTTCGGCAGCGTGCATCGCCTGCAGGTGCTCGTCGTCCTCGGCGCTCCACGGCTCGTAGGCCATGGGGAACTCTGCTTTGATCGCCACGAGACGTTGCTGGTAGTCGGACGGCGCCTCGTTCAACTCGAGCGCCTCGCGTGCGGCAGCAAAGATGTCGAGGTACGTGATCGATGGGTGGCCGTCGACGATCTGGCCGTAGCCCTGCCCGTCCGCGATCAGGCGCAGCACTACCACGGTCTTCGGGCTGAGCCGTCCTGTCTCCGCCATCGCACTACTCCACCCGGAACACCTTCATCACCTCGTCGCCGAGGTGGTTGATGACTTTGACGGCGATGCGGCCGGACGCTGGCTTCGGGAAGGGGCGGGAGGTGTCGCTGTGGAGGGACTCCCATGCCTCCTCGTTGATCTCGGCCTTGAGGGTGGTCTTCAGGGCCTTGTACGGGTCGTTCGCGCCGAGGAAGTAGGCGTGGCGGACGAAGAACGACTCCATGTTGTAGTCAGTGTCGATGAACCAGCAGGCGATGCCGTCCGCGTCGTCGCTGCGCACCTTGCCGCTGCTCGGGTCGAAGACGTCGACGCCGTTCACCTTCACCTGCACCTGGCCGTCGTCCGCATCGAGGATGTCGATGTCGGGCTCGCCGAAGATGACGAAGAGGTTGGCGCTGGCGGTCTTCTTGAGCGCGTCGCCCATGTGCAGGTCGGCGTTCATGCGCGCCTTGAGCACGGGGATGCGGCCGAGGCGTTCGAACTCGCTGGCGTGCGCCTCGTAGTTGAAGGCGCAGCCGATGAGCACGTCGAAGCCTGCGTCGGCTGCCTCGCGGGCGGCGGTGACGAGGTCGGGGCGGGAGACTGTACCGAACTCGGGCCGATGAAGATGGCGGCGCGCTTCTCCTTGCCGCGCCCTTCGACAGGCTCAGGGCGAACGGAAGCGCTGTCACCCTCCCCCGTCGAGGGGGAGGGGACAGACGAGGAGTCACCCCCACCCTCACCCTCCCCCGTTGTTCAGACCGGGGAGATCCGTGACACCCGTTCGGAGACATGCGTGACACTCCAGTCGTGCGGCCGGGGGCGAGAGGGGTCGCCCGATGCCGTGGCGGGAGCAGTCGATCATGTCGGAGCGCGAAGCGTTCGTACGGCGG
>WHSU01000047.1 GCA_009379925.1 Dehalococcoidia bacterium
CGACATGATCGACTGCTCCCGCCACGGCATCGGGCGACCCCTCTCGCCCCCGGCCGCACGACTGGAGTGTCACGCATGTCTCCGAACGGGTGTCACGGATCTCCCCGGTCTGAACAACGGGGGAGGGTTGGGGTGGGGGTCTTCGAAACACCACAAGCCTACCAGCGCCGAGCCCGTCGTTGGGTGGCGGCCCTGCAGGCCTACCCCTCGACAGGCTTGCTCAGCGTCGCCTGCATCGCGAGGACACCCGCGTCCATCTGCCCCGCGACGTAGTCCGCGAACTCGTCGGGCAGCAGATCGGTGACCCACTCGAGCCGGCTGCCACCGTCACCCGAGGCGAACACCTGCGCCGAGGCGTTGTGGTGCTCCAGCCGCCCGCCGACGACCGCATACACGATCCGGCGCGCCTCGTCGTCGAGGTCCACCAGCAGCTCACGGGCGGTGGTGCCGTTGGCGAAGGTGACGGACCGCGTGCGCCCTTCCAGCGTGGCATCGAGTACGAAGCCGCGCGCCACACGCTCGTGGACCGCGCCGAAGTCGCGCAACGCGTCCCACACCACCTCCGGACTGGCGTCGACCGAGAACTCCCTGCGTACCGATGCCATCCCGACCCTCCCTGCTCGACCGGAGCGCGCAATGCCGGAGCCGATGTTACCAGTAAAGAAGCAGACGATGGTTGCCCGCGCGGACGCTACTCCGACCACCCCAACGAGCGCTCGACGGCCCGCTGCCAGCCCGCGTAGCCGGCCTCCCGCTCCTCGGGCGACATCGAGGGCTCGAACGTCACCTCGTCGCCGGCCGCGGCCGACGCGAACTCGTCGCGGTCGCGCCACGTGCCGGCCGCGATGCCCGCGAGCGCCGCGGCGCCGAGCGCCGTGACCTCCACCTCGTGCGGCCGGCGCACGGGGATCCCGAGGATGTCCGCCTGGAACTGCATCAGGAAGTCGTTCGCCGCGCCGCCACCGTCGGCGCTGAGCGACTCCATCGCCACACCGCTGTCCGTGTCGCTGTCCGCGGCGCTGTCTGCGCGCAGGCACTCCACCAGGTCGCGCACCTGGTACGCGATCGCTTCCAGCGCCGCCCGCACGATCTGAGGGCGCCCCGTCCCTCGTGTCAGCCCCACGAGGAGGCCACGGGCACGGTCGTCCCAGTGCGGGGCGCCGAGGCCCGTGAACGCCGGCACGAGGTAGACCCCGCCCGTGTCGGGCACGCTCCGCGCCACCTCGGCGCTCTCCGCCGCCGAATCGATGATGCGCAGCTCGTCGCGCAGCCACTGCACCGCCGCCCCGGCGGAGAACACAGCCCCCTCTAGCGCGTACTCCGCCCCCCCGGAAGGCTCGAGGTGGCTCGCGGCGATGGTGGTCAGCAGCCCGTTGGCGGAAGCCCTGGCACGTTCGCCGGTGTGTTCCAGCAGGAAGCATCCAGTGCCGTAGGTGTTCTTCGCCGTCCCCACCACAAAGCACCGCTGCCCGAACAGCGCCGACTGCTGGTCGCCCGCCACCCCCAGCACCGGCACGGGCGCTCCCAGCCACTCCGCCTCCGCCGTCCCGAAGCGGCCGCTCGACGCGCGCACGCCCGGAAGCATCGCCCGAGGGATGCGCAGCGCCTTGAGGAGCGTGTCGTCCCAGTCGCGTGCGTGGATGTTGTAGAGCATGGTGCGCGACGCGTTCGTCACGTCGGTCACGTGCTCCCGGCCGCCCGTGAGCCGGTACAGCAGCCAGCTATCGACGGTGCCGAACGCCAGCTCGCCCCGCTCGGCCCGCGCCTGCGCGCCCTCGACGGCATCGAGGATGAACCGCACCTTCGTCGCGGAGAAGTACGGGTCGATCACCAGGCCCGTGCGTGCGCGCACCGCGTCCTCCAGGCCGCGCGCCTTCAGGTCGTCGCAGATCGCCGCCGTCTGCCGCGACTGCCACACGATGGCCGGGTAGACCGGTTCGCCCGTCGCGCGGTCCCACACCACCGCCGTCTCGCGCTGGTTGGTGATCCCGATGGCCGCGACGTCTCCTGCCGCGATCCCCGCCCGCTCGAGCACCCCTCGGGCGACGCGCAGCTGCGTGTCCCAGATCTCGCGTGGGTCCTGCTCCACCCACCCGGGCTGCGGGTAGCGCGCCGCCACCTCCCGCTGCTCCACCGCCACCACGCGCGCGCGCTCATCGAAGAGCAGCGCACGGGCAGACGTCGTCCCTTCGTCCAGCGCAAGCAGGTACCGAGGCATGCGCGGATGATAGCGGCGAGGCGGGCCGGGCCCCACATCGCGGCCCCGCGTCGAGGGCGCGCTACAAAATCTGGCTGAGGAACAGCTTCGTCCGGCCCTCCCGCGCGTCCGTGAAGAAGTGCTCCGGCGTGCCCTCCTCCACGATCAGTCCCTCGTCGAAGAAGAGGAAGCGGTCCGCCACCTCCCGGGCGAAGCCCATCTCGTGCGTGACCACGATCATCGTCATCCCGGACTCCGCCAGGTTGTGCATCACGTCCAGCACTTCCTTGATCATCTCCGGGTCGAGCGCCGAGGTCGGTTCGTCGAAGAGCATGATCTTCGGACGCATCGCGAGCGCCCGAGCGATCGCCACGCGCTGCTGCTGGCCGCCGGAGAGCTGCCCGGGGAACTTGTCCGCCTGCTCCGGGATACCGACGCGTTCCAGCAGCTCCCTACCCAGCGCCTCGGCGTCGCGTCGAGGCATGCGCCGCACCTTCTGAGGCGCCAGCGCGATGTTCCGCAGCACCGTCAGGTGCGGGAACAGGTTGAACTGCTGGAAGACCATGCCCACCTCGGAGCGGACCTTCTCCAGGTTGCGCAGGTCGTCGTTCAGCTCGATGCCGTCGATCACGATGCGGCCGGCGTCGTGCTCCTCCAGCCGGTTGAGGCAGCGCAGGAACGTGGACTTGCCGGAGCCGGACGGCCCGAAGACCACCACCACCTCGCCCTCCCGGACGGTCGTCGTGATGCCTCTCAGCGCCTGGAAGTCGCCGTACCACTTCTCCACGTCCTGGCAGACGATGATCTCGCCCGTCAGTGCGTCGGCAGCCTCGGTCCGTGTCTCGGTACTGGTCATCGTGCTCCGATCCTACTCGGTCAACGCTGTCCGACGCCCAGGGCGCGTTCCAGTTGCTGGCTCAGCCGCGACATCACGAAGGCGACCGTCCAGAACAGGAACGCGACGAACAGCAAGACCTCCGCCTGCCGCCCGATGAACTCGCGTTGCGCGATCGCCGCCTGCGCCGCCCCCACCGCGTCCGTCAGCGCGATGATCGCGACGAGCGATGTGTCCTTCCACAGCGTGATCAGTTGCCCCACCAGCGCGGGGATCACGTTGCGCAGCGCCTGGGGCAGCACGATCAGCGTCATCGTGCGCACCGCGCCCAGGCCCACCGCGTGCGCCGCCTCGACCTGCCCTCGCGGCACGGACTGCAGCCCGCCCCGCACGATCTCGGCGATGTAGGCGCCCTCGAAGAAGGAGAAGATCAGCATCGCGCGTAGCACCAGTCCGATGTCTTGCAGGCCCAGGATCGGCGGTAGGAACGCCGGCAGCACGAACCACCCGATGAAGATCCACGCGATCAACGGCGCCCCGCGGATCACCTCGATGTACAGCGCGCTCACCCGGCTCACCAGCGGCAGCGAGGACGCGCGCCCCAGCGCGAACAGCACGCCCAGCACCAGCGCCGCCTCCATCGCCACCGTCGCGACCACCACGTTCAGCAGCAGGCCGCCCCACAGCGAACTCCGCACGCCACCGAACCCCGCCAGCATGAACAGCAGGAACGGCACCAGCAGCGCCCAGCCGCCGACCGTGATGCGCTTCGCCAGCTCCTCGTAGCGGCTGCCGCGCACCAGCGCATCCGAGGCCGCCCAGGTGCCGATGGCGAGCGCCAGCCCGATCCCCAGCAGCAGCGCGTTCGCCCCCTCGACCATGAACGCGTAGAGGAACGCCGAACTCAACACGAAGACCACGGCGTCCCGCGGCCGCAGCCGGCCCCACAGCCCGTACGACGCCCCGGCGAGCAACAGGAACGCCCACAGCGGCGGCCACACCCGCCACTCCTCCCCCTGCGGGAAGCGCCCGAGGAAGATCAGCCGGCGGTTCGCCTCGATCACCCCCCAGTCGGCGGAAACGAGCACGAAGCGCAGCAGCGCGAACGTGATGTACCCGCCCACCGCCAGCGTGACGGCGGTGAGCAACGTGTTCCAACCGCTGCTGAAGAGATTGGCGCGCGCCCAGCGGCGGGCCCGGACATGCCACGGGCGGCGAGCAGCGACCACGCGCGCCGCGGCGGCCATCAGTTGTTCCCCACCACTTGCACGCGCCGGTTGAGCACGTTCATGGCCGTCGCGGTCACGCCGCTCAGCACCAGGTAGGTCGCCATGATCAGCAGGAACATCGGCACCGCATGCCCGGCGTTGTTCTGGATCGTGCCACCGACGAAGAACAGCTCCGGGTAGGCAATGGCGACCGCCAGGCTCGAGTTCTTCGTCAGGTTCAGGTACTGGTTCGTCAGCGGCGGAATCATGATGCGCAGCGCCTGCGGGAGGATGATCAGCGTCATCCGGTCGTACGCCCCCAGGCCCAGCGCCTGGCTGGCCTCGCCCTGCCCGCGCGGGAGCGCCTGGATGCTCCCGCGCACGATCTCAGCGATGAACGCGCCCGTGTACATCACCAGCCCGACCAGCAGCCCCGCGAACTCCGGCGACACCTGCAGCCCGCCTCCCATGCCCCGGAACGAGCCGTTCACTGGCGGGTTCACGGTCGGGACCTCCAGGTCGAGCGGCTGGTCAGTCAGCGCGTACGAGACCGCCGCCAGCAACACGAAGAGCGTGACCGCCATGGTGTTGCCGCGCCCCGGCTGGCCGGTGCGCTCCTCGTCCGCGATGCGCCAGCGGCGCACAGCCCAGGCGGCCACGGCCGCGCCCGCGAGGACGATCAGCCACACCCCGATGCCGTCCTGGGGAAAGGCCCACGGGATCACGAGCGCGCGGTTGGACAGGAAGACCAGGTCGAACAACTGGATCCCCTCGCGGGTGGGAGGAAGCCGGAGGAACACAGCCGTGTACCAGAAGATGATCTGGATCAGCAGCGGGGTGTTGCGGAACACCTCCACGTACACCAGCGCGATCTTCGCGACGAGCCAGTTCGAGGACAGACGCGACACCCCCGCGAGGACGCCGAGGAACGTGGCCAGCAGCAGCCCCACCACCACCAACCGGACCGTGTTCCACACCCCCGTCAGGTAGGCGTCCAACCGGCTGTTGTTCGCGGAGAAGTCGGTCGCCCACTGGTGGCTGATCGCGAACCCGGCGCGCGACCTCAGGAACTCGAAGCCGAGTTGTAGCCCGAGCGCCCGCTCCAGCAGGTAGAGCAGGATCAGCGCCACCAGGACGCCGAAGGCGGCCTGGATCGCTAGCCGGCGCGTCCGGCGCCGGTGCCAGAAGCCCGGGGCGCGGCCGGGGATCGCGATGGTCGACATGGTCCAACGGCCCCCCGGCGGTCACTCGGCCGCCGGGGGGCCCTCGATGCTGCCTGCCTAGCGCATCGGCGGCGCGTAGAGGATGCCCCCCTCGCGCCACGATGCGTTCAATGTGCCCTCACGCGGGATGCCCAGCGGCACGATGTTCCGCTCGTACACCTCATCGTAGTTCCCCACCTGGCGCAAGACTTCCTGCATGAACGTGCGGTCCACGCCCAGCGCGAAGTCCGGCAGGTCCTCGCCGCCCTCCCACGGGACGCCTAGCAGCCGCGCGACATCGATGCTCGACGGCTCGCTGATCTGCTCCTCGACATTGTCGCTGCCGACGCCGAGTTCGTCCGCCTGGATCATGCCGATCACGACCCAGTTCACCACGTCGAACCACTCGTCGTCGCCGTCGCGGACCGCCGGCCCCAGCGGCTCTTTCGAGAACACCTCGGACAGGACCGTCAGCGAGTCCGGTCCGCCCGCCTCCGCCGGATACGATGACCGGCGCGCCGCCAGCTGCGATTGGTCCGACGTCCACCCATCGCACCGTTCCTCCCGGAACGCCGCCTCCAGCGTGTCCAGGTCCTCGAAGGCCAGCGGCGTGTACGAGATGCCCCCCAACGCGAAGCGGTCCTCCAGGTTGCCCTCGGTCGTCGTGCCGCGAAGCACGCAGACGGTGATGCCCTCCATGTCGTCGATCGACGTGATTCCCGACTCGGACCGCACCATCATTCCCTGGCCGTCGTAGAACGTGGTCAGCGTGAACGCGGCGCCCTGGGCGCCGTCCCGTTCGGCCGTCCACGTCGTGTTGCGGATCAGTACGTCGATCTCGTCCTGGACAAGCGCATCAAAGCGGGCGCCGGCCGAGAGCGGGATGTACTCCACCGCCTCGG
Organism: Dehalococcoidia bacterium; assembly: GCA_009379925.1. Lineage (GTDB taxonomy): Bacteria > Chloroflexota > Dehalococcoidia > UBA2979 > UBA2979 > WHSU01. Next base: position 6,345 of record WHSU01000047.1, read on the forward strand.
CGTCACCCAGCACCGCCGCCGCCACGGCGCGGCAGAAATCGACGTCGAAGCCGGAGAAGCTACCGTCCGGTTCCAGGAACCCGAAGCCCGGCACGCCGTCGTTGACGCCGCAACGTAACTCGCCGCGGTCGATCACGGCCTGCAGCTTGCCACTGCCCTCCCCATCTCCATTGTCCTCGCACGCGAGGCCCAGCAGACCGACCATGGCGACTGCTAGCACGGAATAGCGCCACAACAGGCTCGTTCTCACAGTTCCCTCCCTACGGTATTCGGCCTCAGACGCGCTCCACCGTCGCGCGGCGAAGTAGTCGCGGGCACGCTGTGAGCACCCGAAATCTATCCCAATTGTTAACGAATCGCTAGGTGACGTGCATCCGGTACGCCGGCGCCGGCCCGCCGGGCGCCACCTCGCCTCACGCGGCCCCTCGCGCCCACACCGGCATCGAGGTGGCACGGGGGCCCGAGGCGGACCCCGCCGCCCGCGCCGGACTTGCAACCGGCGTGCAACAGCGTGTCGCGCCTCTGCGACATCGCTGTGACGCCGCCCGACGTACGGTTTGGGCAGCCCGCTCACATCCGACTGGAGGTGGACCATGGTCTACCAGGTGTACTCGCGGCGAGACGTACAGATCGCGTTCGAGCAGGCCGGCGGCGACGATTGGGACGCCCTGCTGCGCTACTTGCAGGCACTCCCCACCCGTGACCTACGCGGCCGCTCCGGCGCCGAGATCAAGGTGATGGCGGACGACGCTCGCGAACTCCGCGACGAGGCCGAGCCCTATCCGGAGAGCGCCTCCGAACTGTGGGAGATGCTCGCCGAGAAGCAGGGCGTGCCGGCCAGCGGGACGGGCTAACCCGCCGGCCGGCGGTCCCCCGCCCGCGCCGCTGCCAGGGGTGTCGGGGATTCCCCGATGCCCGCGTTGCCTCGCCTGCGCGAGAGTTCACGGCAGATCGGAAGCGACGCCGGCCGCGCACGGACGCGTGGAGGCGTAGACCGAGCCGAGGCCGTGCATGGCAGCGACCGGGCGCCGCATGGTGCCGCTTGAGCAGGTGGTGCGGGGACTCCCCCCGCTCCCGGACCGATGGCGCGCCGTCGGCCCTTCGCTGCGCCGCCTCATGCGCATGGCCGTCTTCGGGCTGGCGCTGCTGGTGCTGGCCGGCGTAGCCGCCTCCGCGCTCCCCATCGTCTTCGGCTATGACGCCTTCGTCATGACCGGCGGCAGCATGTCCCCGGCGATCCGGCCCGGGTCCGTCGTCGTCGCGGAGCGCGTCGACCCCGCCCTCGTGCGCGCCGGCGATGTCATCACCTTTCGCCGCCCCCTCAACCCTGCCTCGCCCGTCACCCACCGAGTCGTCGACGTCGGCGTACAGGAGGGCGTCACGGTCTTCCAGACGAAAGGCGATGCCAACCAGAGCCCCGACCCCGGCGAGGTACGGGCGGAACTACCGATTTCCCGCATGGTCTACACCATCCCGTACGCCGGCTACCTGCTGGCCTTCGCCACCTCACCCGTCGGCAAGGCGCTGCTCGTCGGCATGCCGGCCGTCGTCCTCGCGGCACTCGCCTTCTGGCGCCCCAGCGGGCACGCCCGTCCGCTGAGCGCCATCGCTCGAGGCGTCGTCGACCCCGAAGCCGTCCCCGACCTCCTGGCCCGCGCGCGCCAGGGCGTCTACCGGGTCCCACCGCCGCTGCCCGCCGACCCCCCGCCCTCGCGCCGGGCCACGGCCGCGCCCACCAGGGTCGCCACCACCCCCGAAGGCGCACCGCTCGAGGCCGCACAGGCCGCGCCGCCAGTACCCGCCGAGGCGCCACCGCCGCCCCCTCCCGGCACGCCCCCGGTCAGCCCGTTGGCCGCGCTCGCACCGCGCATCGAGGCCCCACCCCCGCCCGAGCGCGAACCGCGTGAGGCGATGCGCTCCACCCACGTCGAGCGGCTGCGCCGCTTCCTGGACGCGCAACGCGAAGTGGAGGACAGCGTCGCCGGACTGCTGGATCGCGAGACCGCGCCCGTGCGCGACATCCTGCGTCGCTACGACCGTGCCATGGCGCGCCTGGAGACCGCCGCCGATGCGCAACTGGGACCGCTCCAGGAATTCGCCCGCGGCGAAGAGGCCAACCTCGAGTCGCTCATCGCGAAGATGAAGGCCGAGGGCGCCGCCGCCTACCGCGCCTCGCTCCCCTACTTCGAGCGCTCCCGCGACCGCCTGGCGGAGACGTACCGCCGCATCGACCACCACCGGCTGCCAGTGCTCGAGTACGGCGAGGCCCAGAGGCAGGCCGTCGACGCCGTCCTCGGGCGATTCGAGGACGAACTGGCCACGCTGGAGTCCGGGCTCAAGGAACAGCAGGCCGCCATGCACCGCATGGTCCGAGGCATGCGCGAGCCGGCATTCCAGGCGGCCCTCGCGCACCTCAACGAGCGCGCCGCGCGCATGGTCGAACTGACCGAGGCCGGCGCGAACGATGTCGCCGATCTCAGCGACGCCCTCCGCGCCCCTCGCCAGTTGTCGCTCGACGCCACCTACCTCGGCGTCGCCCTCGATGTCATCGACGCCGCGGACCGCCGCTACGACCGCGCCACGGCCGACGACGCACCGGACGCCGCACACGACGACGCGGCCCGCGAGGTCGCGTAGCGCAGTAAGCCTTCGGAGGGATTAAGCCCACTTCGATGCACACCCGGGTAGCGGGAGGCAGTGACAGGGGTATGAGTAGCCGAGAAATGTTGACAAGTTCAAGCGGATGACAGATGGTGCTCAGCGGCGGAGCGGGAGCAAGGGATGCCGTTCGTAGAGCAACATACGGGCATCCGCCCCGATTCCTGCGAGGTCTGCCGCTTCCTCCAGCTGCACCCAGAGTATGACCGCCTCCGCGAGCACACGCTCTCGATGTTGACTGGTTGGATGCTGGCCGAGGATTTGCAGAATGCCGATGGCCCCCTACCGATGCGAGCGATTTACGTCGAAGAGTACGCGGGAGCGAGTCCAGGCCTCAGCGCTCCTCTCGAACCTCGCCATTGGATGCTCGGGCTACTTGCTGCCACGGAGATCAATCTGATCATCGATCCCAGGGAGGGCGGTTCGGATGACCAATAAGCCGTCGGAGGCGCGGGACACGTACAAGGCTCTCCTGCGAGGAGATATCACACCAGCGCAGGCTCAGAAGCGCGCAGAGGCGTGGTACTCGGCGCACTTCAAGAAGACGGCAGGCAATCCATCCGGGCGGGGGAAAGAGCGCTAGGCCGACTCCTTCCGAATCTCGTCGTCTGGTCGTCGCTCCCTCGCGGTCCTTCCGCTCCTCCTCTGCGACCTCGCGTGTGGAAACGCGGAGATGCCGGACCGTCGCGGTGAACGGGGACTTGCTGCCGTCTGCCCTCCGAATCGCACCTTCCAAAGTGTCCCGCGAAGATGCAGGGAAACCCGCACCGCTCCCGCTACAGGCCGCGCCCCGACCGCTCGACGATTCCTGTAACGGATTCGGAGGAGCCCCGCCTGTGCTCAAGGCATCGCTGTCCATGTTCCTGGCTGCCGGCGTAATCGCCTCCTTCGGGGCGCTCGAGAGCATCGCGGTGTTCTCCGGGCAGGCCGTGAACCCGGGTAACGAGTTCACCACCGGCACCGTCCTGCTGAACGACGGCCCCGACTCGGCCGTCGTCACGATCAGCGACATGGCGCCCGGCGACCTGACCATCCAGCCCCTCACCATCTCCAACACCGGTTCCCTCACCCTCCGCTACGCCATGACCACCAGCGCCACCGACGTGGACGCCAAGGGCCTCCGCGACCAGCTCGAACTGACCGTGCGCGCGAAGACCCTCGCCGACTGCGACGTCGAGGACGGCGCGGTCCTCTACGGCCCCGCACCGCTCTCGGGCGGCGCCTTCGGCTCGACCGCCCAGGGTGCGGACCCCGGCGACCGAGAACTGAACGCCGGCACGAACGAGACGCTGTGCTTCAAGGTCGAACTCCCGGTGGCGACCGGCAACGCCTTCCAGGACGCCACCACCGAGGCGACGTTCACGTTCGACGCGGAGCAGACGGTCAACAACAACTAGGCCCTGCCCGGACGCCGGAGGCCACGCTGTGACCCGCGCCCATCGCCTGGACCCCTACCGGCTGCTCCTCGCCGTGCTCGCGCTGGCCTCGCTCGCCACGCTCGCCCTGCGCGAGACCCCCGCACCCGGCACGCTCGGCGCCTTCGTGGCGGACGAGGCGAACGCCGCCAACCTCTTCGCCACCGCCACCCTCGAGCCCCCGGAGGACCTCGCCGCCACCGTCGTCGACGCGACCACGGTGGACCTCGCCTGGACGGCCACCGTCTCCGCCTTCTCGGAGGGCTACGACGTGTATCGCTCGGAAGTCCTGGGCGGCCCCTACGCCTACGTCGATAGCGTCGTCGGTCTCCCGACGACCGCATACCAGGACGGCGGGCTCACGCCTGGCACGACGTACTATTACGTCGTCCGCGCGACCTACCAGAGCTGGGCCAGTGGGGATTCGGGCGAGACCTCCGCGCAGCCGAACTGACCGCCGCGGGCTAGCGCCGCACGGGCACGGCTACCGCCGTCACGATCTCCTCGGCCGCCGCCACCGCCTCTGCCATGCCGCCGTCGTCGCCGGCTTGCAGGCACGCCTCGCAGTCGGGCTCGGGGGGCGCCCCCGTGTCGTGGAGGCGCGCCGTGTTGGGGCCGCTGAGGTGGATGCCGCACAGCGTGTCCGCGCCGCTGATGCGATACACCCGCTCGGCCGGCTCCACCAGCTCCGCGTTGTGCAGCTCGACCCAGTGCCAGTCTCCGACAAAGGCCTCGAGCGCCTTGGCAACGATGCGCATCGCAGCCCCTTCCGCCTCCATCTCAGCGTACCGCGCCGCCCGGCCCGCCGCGAAGCGGACCACAACCGTCAGCACGCGAAGCATTGAAGGTGGCGCGCCGGGAGGGATTCGAACCCCCGACCGTCAGTTCCGAAGACTGATGCTCTATCCACTGAGCTACCGGCGCGCGAGAGGTTTTACAGGTTAGACGGCCGCTGGTTCGCTGGACTCCCGTGAGATTTTCGGCCTGCTGACAGCAACTTTGACAGCAACCCGAACTCGGTCAGCCCCAGATGAGGCCGCCACCCTGTCCGCCGCGTCCCGCGTCGCTTTCAGGTGCGAGGTGCGCGTAGATGTTGGCGGTCGTGCCAATCTCGCTGTGCCCCAGCACCTCCATGACCGTACGGAGCGGGACGCCAGACATCAGCATATAGGACGCTGCCCCGTGCCGCAGTCCGTGGAACGGCATTCGCGGGAGTTCCAATCGCTCGAGGTGTCGCTGGAACTGGTGCGTCACGGTCGAGCCGTGGAGGGGGTGTCCGTTCTCCCGACAGAAGACCAGGTCCCACGCGCCGCCCTCCCACGCAGGGCTGGCCGCGAGTCGCTCCTCTAGCTGCTGTGTCCGATGAGCACGGGGTGCATCGACAACGGGCGCCGGCATTGGGATGGTGCGGCGGGAGCGCGCCGTCTTCGTCTCATCGAAGTGAAACGCCTTCCCGTACCGCTGCAGCGAACGCCGAACCGCAAGCTTGCGGCCCTCGAGGTCGATGTGCTCCCACCGCAGTCCGAGGATCTCTCCTTGCCGTAGGCCAAGCATGGCTACGTGATAGAGCGCCGAAAGCCGGTCCGCTTCGACGCCCTCCAGCAGCTTCCGGACCTGCTCGTTGGTCAACGGGCGAAACTCCGCGCGGCGCTCACGCGGAGGCGTCACCAGCGAGGCGACGTTTCGCGGCAGCAGGCTCGTCCGCACCGCGTCGTTCAGGTCACGACGAAGGGTCGCCTGGATGCGGCGAACAGTCCCCGCGGACAGTCCTTCCTCCTGCTTCCCGGTCAGGAACCGCTGCACGGTATCGGGCCAACCGCGCGAGCTTCACTCGCCCAAGGGCGGGCACGAGGTGACGTTCGAACTCCGGGGGAGCTGATCGCGCGAGGAATCGCGCGGTCCTCACTCTGTGTTCGGCGTCCGGCCAAAAACACGACCGATCATGGGCATCGCCTCACGGTGTTCGGCGGTCCCCTTGCGCTGAACGAATTACTTCACCAGAGACACGGATCTGCCACACTCAAGGTGGTTCGAGATCCAGTTGAGACTAGGTGATGAGGAAGTCGATGGCGGGCATCTGGCGCAGCTCAGCAATTGGGTGGGAACTGCTCTCGCCCGCTGGATTCACTGACGAGGCCGCGCTGCACACGCTCGTTGCTGGAGCGCCGCAGGTGCTCCCACTCGCAGGGAACCCACAGCTTGCAGTCATCGGTCGCGAAGTCGAACTTGGCTCGGGCTACGCCGATCTGCTAGCCGTCGAGTCGACCGGACGGCTCGCCGTCATCGAGGTGAAGCTTGCTCGCAATGCAGAGGCGCGTCGCGCCGTCGTCGCACAGGCGCTAGCCTACGCAGCCTACCTTCACGGGCTGGACCTCGAAGCCCTGGAGTCATCAGTACTGCGGCGGCACCTCAACGGCCTCGGGTTCGCTTCGCTCCTCGAGGCCGCGCGCTCTGTAGACCAAGAGGGGCTTGTCGACCCGGGCAACTTCGCGGAAGCGGTGAACGAGCACCTGGCAGCCGGTTCCTTCCGCGTCGTGTTCGTGCTGGACGACGCACCGCCGGAGCTCATTCGCCTCATCGGGTACTTGGAGGTCGTCGCCGAGCGCGTGACCATCGACCTGATAACAGTCGCGTCCTACGACGTCGACGGAACGCGAGTCATCCTGCCGCAGCGCGTTGCACCGGACACGCTTCCGCACGCGACGCCCTCGCCCCCGCCCGCAACGTCGGCGGGGCGCCTCGTCGAGGGGGGCGCCGACTTCCTCGCTGCGAGCGAGTCAGCTCAAGCTGATGCCCGCGAACAGATGCGCCAGTTGCACGCATGGGCGACATCTCTAGAGGACGAAGGGTTGATCACCCTTCATACCTTCCATGGGGCAAGGGGGATGATCACACTCCTCCCGTGGCTGAAGGCAGAGCGGGTGGGCCTCGTCACTGGCTATAACGACGGCGGGCGATTCTCCCTCCAGTTCTGGCGAAGCGTCTTTGAGCGGCGCTGCCCCGACTTCATCCAGCCGGTCGAGCGCATATCTGGCACTGCGGTCGGCCAGGGGAACACCACTCGGGAATTAAGCGAGGAATTGCTCCAGGTGCTGACGGAGGCGTATCGCGTAGCGGCCCACTAATGGCGGCCCCGCGGACGGCGCTGACGCCCGAGCAGTCCCGGGCGACCCCATCCCGAAGTCCGCACACTCATGGTCTGCTCGTCCGCCGTGCCTGCCTCACCCGACACGGCCGCTTCGCGCAATGCCAGGCCTCTTGGTACGTGGCATACTCCCGATGATTCTGGCGTAGGCTCCCAGCGGGCGATCGAGGGCTTTGGCTGCCCCTAGTCTCACCACGTCCCCGATAGTGACGAAGAGAGCCGAGGGTAGCCTCGAACGTAGGACCGTATGGCCGACCAGTTCTTTGAGAAGCCCATCCTCAACTCGCCGTATGAGTATCCCGGTCGCCACTGGGAGCTCGACGAGACGGGGCAGCCGACGAACGACATCAGGGAATCGCGCCGCATCGCGGACTTCGTGACGCCGATTCCGAAGCCCAAGAAGCAGAAGGCCTCGGCACAGAAGGCGATGGTACTGGGCGACACGAAGGGCCTCTCGACCGAGGCCCAGCAGTACGGCGACACCGCCGAGATGATCAACGCCGTCCGCACGAGCGTCGACGCGTGGCGCAGGCTACCGAATCCGAACGACTGGCAGGTCACGCCCGAGACGGCCCGCCTGCTCCAGCACTGGCGCAGCCACGAGTTCCAGAGCGTCCGGCCGTTCTTTTGCCAGATCGAGGCAGTCGAGACGCTGATCTACCTCACCGAGGTCGCCCCGCAGCGCGGCCGCGAGGGCCGCCGCTTCCTCGACTACCTGGATGCCGCGAACGATGCCGCGAACCCGGACCTATCGAGGCTGGCGTTGAAGCTGGCCACGGGCGCCGGCAAGACCACCGTGATGGCGATGCTCATCGCCTGGCAGACCATCAACGCCGTCCGGCACCCGCAGAGCCGGAGGTTCACGCGCGGCTTCCTGGTCATCTCGCCCGGGATCACAATCCGGGACCGGCTGCGCGTCCTCCAACCTAACGACCCGGACGCCTACTACGAGAGCCGCGAGCTGGTCCCGCGCGACATGATGGCGGACCTCGAGAAGGCAAAGATCGTCATCACCAACTTCCACGCCTTCAAGCTGCGTGAGACCGTCGACATCTCACGCGGTACACGCGCGGCGCTCGAGGGGTGGCGCGGCGAGCCGATGCAGACCCAGGAGACCGAGGGGCAGATGCTCCAGCGCGTGATGCCCGAACTGATGGGCATGCGCAACATCATGGTCATCAACGACGAGGCGCATCACTGCTACCGTGAGAAGCTGGCCACCGGCGACGGGGAGAACGAGGAGGGCGACCTCAAGGGCGAGGACCTGGACGAAGCGAAGAAGAACAAGGAAGCCGCGCGCCTCTGGATCTCCGGCATCGAGGCGGTCACCAGGAAGCTCGGCGTGGCGCGCGTCGTCGACCTCTCGGCCACGCCCTTCTTCCTCCGCGGCTCCGGCTATGCCGAGGGCACCCTGTTTCCCTGGACGATGAGCGACTTCTCGCTCATGGACGCCATCGAGTGCGGCATCGTGAAGCTGCCGCGCGTCCCGGTGAGCGACAACATCCCGGGTAACGAGCAGCCCGTCTACCGCAACCTGTGGGAGCACATCCGCGACGAGATGCCGAGGGCCGGCCGGCGCAAGGCCGAGAACCTGGACCCGTTGAAGATTCCGACCAACCTGCAGACCGGGCTCTCAGCACTGTACGGACACTACGAGAAGACCTTTGAGCTGTGGCAGCAGGAGGGCATGGCGGCGCCCCCCTGCTTCATCGTGGTCTGCAACAACACGTCGGCCTCGAAGCTCGTGTACGACTACATCTCCGGCTTTGAGCGCGAGACGGATGAGGGCACCGTGGTCGAGAACGGTCGCCTCGATCTCTTCAAGAACTACGACGAGTACAAGAACCCGCTCGCCCGCCCCCGCACGCTACTCATCGACAGCGAACAGCTCGAGTCCGGCGAGGCGCTCGACCCACGCTTCCGCGCGATGGCCACCGACGAGATCGAGCGGTTCCGGCGGGAGATCATCGAGCGCACCGGTGACCGCGAGCGTGCCCAGAACCTCTCGGACCAGGACCTGTTGCGCGAGGTGATGAACACCGTCGGCAAGCCGAGCCGGCTCGGTGAGTCGATCCGTTGCGTCGTCTCCGTCTCCAATGCTGACCGAGGGCTGGGACGCGAACAACGTCACGCACATCCTCGGCGTGCGCGCCTTCGGCACCCAGTTGCTCTGCGAGCAGGTGATCGGCCGCGCCCTCCGCCGTCAGTCGTACGACCTGAACGAGGAGGGCCTGTTCAACGTCGAGTACGCCGACATCCTCGGCATCCCCTTCGACTTCACGGCGAAGCCCGTCATCTCGAAGCCGCAGGCCCCGCGCGAGACCGTCCAGGTCCGCGCCGTCTCGCCTGAACGCGACGCGCTCGAGATCCGCTTCCCGCGCATCGAGGGCTACCGGACGGAGTTGCCAAAGGAGCGCCTGACCGCGACGTTCAACGATGAGTCGACGTTCAAGCTGACGCCCGATCACGTCGGCCCGACCAAAACGGAGGTCGCCGGCATCATCGGTGAGTCGATTGACTTGGATCTCGATCACCTGGAGGACATGCGGCAGTCCGCCCTGCTCTACCACCTCACGCACCGCTTGCTTTACACGGAGTTCCGCGACCCGGGCGAGGAGCCGAAGCTCTACCTCTTTGGCCAGCTCAAGCGCATCGTGCGCGAGTGGCTCGACAACTACCTGGTCTGCACGGGCGGCACCTATCCGGCGCAGCTGATGTACCAGCAGATCGCCGACATCGCGTGCGGGCGCATCAGCGCTGCGATCACCAGCGCGAACATCGACCGGTACCCCGTGAAAGCGCTGCCTGACACGTACAACCCCGAGGGCTCAACGCGCTTCGTGAACTTCAACACCTCGAAGTCCCGATGGCAGACCGACCCGACGAAGTGCCACGTCAACTGGGTGGTGCTGGACAGCGACTGGGAAGCCGAGTTCTGCCGGGTCGTCGAGAAGCATCCACGGGTACGCGCCTACGTGAAGAACCACAACCTCGGGCTGGAGGTGCCGTACCGCTACGCTGGCGACCTCAGGCGCTACATCCCGGATTTCGTCGTCCTCCTCGATGACGGACACGGCGAGGATGACCTCCTCCGCCTGGTCGTCGAGATCAAGGGCTACCGGGGCGAGGATGCCAAGGAGAAGAGGTCCACCATGGACACCTACTGGATCCCCGGCGTGAACAACCTGGGCACGCACGGACGCTGGGCGTTCGCCGAGTTCACCGATGTCTATGCGATCCAGTCGGACTTCGCCGGCGCGGTGGAGTCCCACTTCAACGAGATCATCGAGGCCGCGACCGCCACGCCCGAGGTGGGTGCCGCGGCCGCCACGGCCGGCGGGTAGGACAGCGGTAAGCGGTAAGACAGAGGCAAGACAGCGGGTAGGACAGACACATGGGGCGGGCAAGCAGAGGTACGACGCCGGCGGGCGGCCGCAAGGCGAAGCAGCCGAAGCAGGTCGAGGCGCTACGCCACGAGGAGGCGAAGCGCACCAACATCCCCACCGCCGAGCTGGAGCCCGTCGTCCCGGACGAGGTGCGCGAGGTCCGCGAGGCGCGCTACCAGCGCAACCCGGACCTGGACCCGCAGTTGGTGTGGCGTGGCAAGGACCAGCAGGACTGGTCAGACCTCGTCGTGCAGGCGCCGCCACTCTACATCCAGGAGAAGGTGAAGCCCAAGGCGCTGATCGACGACCTGGTGCGCAAGACGGCCCTTACCGACGAGGAGCGTGCCCGCCAGACCGAGGGCTACCAGCACGACCTCTTCGGCGACTTCAACGGCCTGCCCGCGGGCGCCGAGGCGACCGACTTCTACCAGCACGAGGGCAACTGGCAGAACCGCATGATCCTGGGCGACAGCCTGCAGGTCATGGCCTCACTCGCCGAGCGCGAGGGCCTCAAGGGCAAGGTCCAGTGCATCTATATCGACCCGCCCTACGGCATCAAGTTCAACTCGAACTTCCAGTGGTCGACCACGAGCCGCGACGTCAAGGACGGCAACGCGGCCTACATCACCCGCGAGCCCGAGCAGGTGAAGGCGTTCCGCGACACCTGGCGTGACGGCATTCACTCGTACCTGACCTACCTGCGGGACCGACTTTCGGTGGCTCGCGATCTCCTGGGTGACAGCGGGTCGGTGTTCGTGCAGATCGGCGATGAGAACGTCCATCGGGTGCGGTCAATCCTCGAAGAGATATTCGGCCCGGCGAACTATATTGCTCAGATATTCTTCCGGACTACGTCGAATCTCGGAGGCTCGTACCTCGGAGGTACCGGCGACTTCGTCTTGTGGTTCGCGAAATCGCGCGACCAATTCAAGTATCGTCAACTCTTCGCCCCGAGTGGACTAGAGCAGGACGCGGGCAGCAGATACACGCGCGTCCAAACCGCGGACTTCACCCGTCGCCCGATGAATGACGCGGAACGTCGTCATGACCCGGACGCCTTGAAGGACGTCAAAGTCTACCGTCATGACAACCTGACCTCACAGAGCGGCGGTACGACAACGAGCTATGACTTTGAGCACGAAGGCATTCTCTTCCGTCGTGGCCGCGGCTATTGGAAGACCAACCTCGACGGCATGACGCGGCTTCGGCGCGGATGGCGTCTTGGCTACCCGACGCGTCGATCCCTCGGCTATGTGCGCTTCATTGACGATTTCGCAGTCACGCCGCTTTCGGACCTATGGACTGACACCCAGACCGGTGCATTCACTGACGAAAAGGTTTACGTCGTTCAGACCAACACGAAGGTAGCTGCACCCTGCATTTTGATGGCGACGGATCCAGGCGATCTCGTCCTTGACCCCACCTGCGGCTCCGGCACGACCGCGTACGTCGCAGAGCAGTGGGGCCGGCGGTGGATCACCATCGACACCTCCCGCGTGGCTCTCGCACTCGCGCGCGCCCGCATCATGGGCGCGCGGTACCCCTACTACCTGCTAGCGGACAGCTCCGAGGGGCAGCGCAAGGAGGCCGAGGTCACTCGGACGGCGGTCTCGTCGAAGGCCACGTACGGTGACGTGCGCCAGGGGTTCGTCTACGAGCGCGTGCCGCACATCCAGCTCCGCGACATCGCCAACAACGCCGAGATCGACGTCATCTGGGAGAAGTTCCAGGAGGCGCTCGAACCGCTGCGCGCACGCCTCAACGCCGCCCTCGGCGAGTCGTGGGAGGAGTGGGAGGTCCCCCGTGACGCCTCGGACGGCTGGTCCGACGAGGCGAAGGCAGCGCACGCCGAGTGGTGGGAGCAGCGCATCGCCCGCCAGCGCGAGATCGACGCCTCCATCGCCGCCAAGGCGGAGTTCGAGTACCTCTACGACAGGCCGTACGAGGACCCTCGGAAGGTCCGCGTCGCCGGCCCCTTCACCGTCGAGAGCCTCTCGCCGCACCGCGTACTCGGCGTGGACGAGGACGACGAGCTGATCGACGGCGTCGGCGAGTCCGCCGGCCCCTACGACGTGCGCGACTTCCCCACCATGGTGCTCGAGAACCTCAAGGCCGCCGGCGTCCAGCAGGCCCACAAGCAAGACCGCATCACCTTCTCCTCGCTGACCCCGTGGCCCGGCGAGTACGTCTGCGCTGAAGGCCGCTACCTGGAGGCCACGTCCGTCCCCTCCCCCTCTCCCGCAGCGTGTTCAGACGGGAGAGATGGGTGACAGGTGTTCGGAGACATGCGTGACACCTGTTGGGTGGGTCATCGGCGCTCCCGGAGGTC
>WHSU01000018.1 GCA_009379925.1 Dehalococcoidia bacterium
AGCCGCCGTTCGCCGGCTTCACGAAGCACGGGTAACCGAGGATGCGCTCGGCCTCGCGGACGGCGGCGTCCGCGGCGCCCTCGAGGTCGCGATCGCGCAGCACGAGGTAGCGCGCCTGCGGCAGCCCGGCCGCCTCGAAGACCGCGCGCATCAGCTCCTTGTCCATGCCGACGGCGCTGGCGGCGACGCCGGGGCCGACGTAGGGCAGGTCGGCCATCTCCAGCAGGCCCTGCAGCGTGCCGTCCTCGCCGAACGTGCCGTGCACGATGGGGAAGACGACATCCATGCCGGCGAGCGCGGCCATCACGGCGGCGTAGGACAGCGCACCCTCGCCCGGGTCCTCGCCGATGCCGCGCGTCTCGCCCGCGTCGACGCGTTCGAGGCGGCGCCGGGTCTCCTCTGGCGTGAGCCATGCGCCTCCGCGGGTGATGGCGAAGGGGACGACCTCGAAGCGAGCGGGGTCGGACTCGCGCATGATCGAGCGCGCGGAGGTCACCGACACCTCGTGCTCGGTGGAGCGGCCACCGAAGATGACCGCCAGGCGCTCGCGCGGGCCGGTCACAGGCGCGCCTCCAGCCGCTGGCGGACCATGGGACCGAGTTCGGTCACGTCGCCGGCGCCGACCGTGAAGAACACGTCGCCCGGCCGCAGGTCGGCGGCGATGCGGTCTGCAGCCTCCTCGAAGCTGTCGAGGTATTCGGCGCGGGGCTTCACGATCTCCGCGGCCAGCGCGCGTGCGTCCATGCCCTGGTCCTCGTCCTCGCGCGCGGCGTACGTGCGGAGCACGTAGAGGGCGTTCAGCCCCTCGAAGCAGGTGCGGAAGCCCTCCAGGAGGTAGCGGGAGCGCGAGTAGGTGTGTGGCTGGAAGCAGGCGACCAGGCGGCGGCCCGGGTAGCGCTGGCGGGCGGCGCTGACCAGCACGCGCACCTCGGTCGGGTGGTGCGAGTAGTCGTCGACGAGCGTGATCGGCCCCTCGGGCGTCGCCAACTCGGCGAGCACGTCGAAGCGGCGCCGCGCGCCGGTGAAGCGCTCCACGGCCTGGACCGCGCGGTGGAAGTCGACGCCGGCGCGCATCGCGGCGGCGAGCGCGCCGAGGGCGTTCGCGACGTTGTGGCGGCCGGGGAGCGAGAGCGAGAGCCGGCCGAGGCGCGTGCCATCCAGGCTGACCCAGCAGTCGAGTCCGCCGTGGTCGTTGCGGCGCAGGCCGGTGGCGCGCCACTCGACGTCCTCGGAGTCGATCGCGTACCGCTCGACCCTGGCGCCGGCGGCGCGGCGCTGCTCGCCGAGCTCGACGGCCCACGGCGAATCGCCGCACACAATGAGGGTGCCGTCCGGGCTGACACGCTCCGCGAACTGCCGGAAGGCATCGCGCAGGCGCGCCTCCGAGCCGAAATAGTCCAGGTGGTCGCTCTCGATGTTCGTGATCACGGCGATGCGCGGTGCGTACTGGAGGAACGCCTCCGCGTACTCGTCCGCTTCGACCACGGCGTAGCGGCCGGCGCCGTCCCGAGCGTTCCCGCCCAGCTCGGGCGCGTCGCCGCCGATCAGCACCAGCGGGTCGAGGTCGCCGCGCACCGTCATCAGACCGAGCAGCGAGGTGGTGGTGGTCTTGCCGTGCGTCCCGGCGATCGCGAGCACCTCGCGGTCCGCGATCAGGCGCTGCACCATCTCGGCGCGCAAGACTACGGGGATGCCTCGTTCGCGGGCGGCGAGCAGTTCGGGGTTGTCAGACTTCGCGGCGGCCGTGGTCACCAGCAGCTCCGCGCGGCCGATGTTGGAGGCGGCGTGGCCTCGGTAGATTGTGGCGCCACCCTGCTCGAGGCGTTCGGTGTACTCGGACGGCGAGAGGTCGGAACCGGTGACGGTGTGGCCACGCTGGAGCAGCACCTGGCCGATGGCGGACATGTGGACGCCACCGGCGCCCACCAGGTGGACCCGCTTCGGGACGACGGCGCGCGCGTGCGCCTGCTGGCGCGGCTTCAGGCCCATGATCACGCTGCCACCTCTCGGAGCAGCGAGGCCAGGCGTTCGGCCGCCTCCGGGCGCGCGAGGGCGCGCATGGCCTCCGCCATGGCGGCACGCCGCTCGTCGTTGTCGAGCAGCATCGCGATGGTGTCCTCGAGGTCATCGATCTCGCGCGTGGAGAGCACGGTCGCCGCGCCGCGCTCCTCCAGGAAGCGCGCGTTGTCGTGCTGATCCGAGAACTCGCCGGGGATCACCACCGCCGGGAGTCCGGAGGCCGGCAGCTCGCCGAGCGTCGAGGCCCCGGCGCGGGTCACCGCCAGGTCGGCGGCGGCCATCGCCCATGCCATGTCCTCGGTGTAGGCGTAGAGGTGATAGCGGTTGCGCAGCCACTCCGGCAGACGCTCGCGTTCGCGCCGCAGCCAGTGCTCCTCGCCCGGGCCGCAGACGTGGAGCACCTGCGCGCGCTCCAGCAGGTTGCGCAGCGCCTTGCTCACGACGAGGTTGATCTGATGCGCACCCAGGGAGCCGCCGGCGATCAGCACGGTGCGCAACGCGGGGTCGAGCTCGAACCGGCGGATGCCCTCCTCCCGCGTGGCCTGCGCGAACTGGGCGCGCAGCGGGTAGCCGGTGACGACCGCCTTCGTCGAGGAGACGTACTCCAGGGAGCCCTCGACCGTGCAGGCGATGCGCGTGGCGTAACGCGCGAGGAAGCGGACGGCCCAGCCGGGACGCACGTCCGGCAGGAAGACGACCAGCGGTATGCCTCGCTTGCCGGCGGCGCGGCCGACCGGCGCGGCGGCGTAGCCCCCCGTAGCGAAGACCGCGGCGGGCGCATCCTGCTCCAGGTACTCGGAGGCAACTCGCGTCCCGCGCAGCAGGTTCCACGTGCCGCCCAGGAGCCGGAGCGGCGAGCGGCCACGGACCTGCGAGGCCGGCGTGACGCGGTACGGGATGTCGGCGGCCGTCGCCAGCGCGTGCTCCGGCCCGTTCGCGGTGCCGTAGTAGATCAACTCGGTGCCCGAGGTGCGCCGAAGCTGCTCGGCGACCGCGATCGCCGGGTAGGCGTGGCCGCCGGTGCCGCCACCGGCCAGGGCGAACTTCATCGCGCACCGCCCGTCGATGGCTGATGGCGGCGGAGCACCCCGCGGCTCGGTTCCTCCTGCACGCGCTCGAGCGCCGCGTAGCGCGAGACGGAGAGCAGGACACCGACGGCCGCCATGGTGGCGATGAGGGCGGTGGAGCCGAAGGAGATGAACGGCAGCGGGACCCCGGTGAACGGGATGAGGCGCGTGACGCCGCCGACATTGATCAGCATCTGGAAGCCGATCCAGGCGACGACGCCGGTGGCGATCAGGGAGCCGAAGGGGTCCGCGGCACGCCTGGCGATGAGCCACCCGCGCCAGAGCAGCAGGGCGAACAGGAGGATCACGAGGACGGTGCCGATGAGCCCCAGCTCCTCGCCGATGATGGCCATGATGCCGTCCGTGTGGGAGCCATAGACATAGCCGAACTTCTGCCTCGAGACCCCCAGGCCCATCCCGGTGATGCCGCCCGAACCGAAGGCGACGAGCAGCTGGAGGGTGTGGAAGCCGACGCCCAGCGGGTCCGACTCGGCGTCGGTGAAGGAAAGCAGGCGGTCCATGCGGTGCCCGCCCGAGAGCACCAGCACGACGGCGGTGAGCCCGACGGTGGCGACGAGCATCATCACGTGCGACAGGCGGGCGCCCGCCACGAAGAAAAGCGTGCCGGTGATCAGCGCGACGATCATGAAGGTGCCGAAGTCCGGCTGCAGCATGATGAGGGCGCCGACGATGCCCACCATGCCGACGAACGGGACCACGCCCAGAGCGAAGTCCTGGACGATCGTGCCCTTCGAGGCGAGCCACGCGGCGAGGTAGATCAGCACCGCGAGCTTGGCGAATTCGCTGGGCTGGAAGGCGGGCAGCGGTCCGACCTGGAGCCAGCTCTCGGCGCCGTACGCCTCCACGCCGAAGCCCGGCACGAGAACCGCGGAGAGCGTCGCGAGCGCGCCCAGCATGAGCAATGGACTGAGGCGGAGCAGGATGCGGTAGTCGATGTTCATCGCGACCACCAGCGCGAGGAAGCCGACGGCGGCGCCCACGGCCTGACGGCGGATGAAGTAGTTCGCGTCGTCGAACTCCAGGTAGCCCACGGCGTACGAGGAGGAGTAGACCGCGATCAGCCCGATCAGCAGCAACACGATCACGGTCGTGAGCAGCAGGTAGTCGGGCGCATGGCGCGCGACACGGGGGCGGGAAGCGACGCGCGCCATCAGTCCGCCCCCAGTGACTGCACGGCCTGGACGAATGCGCGGCCACGCGCCTCGAAGTTCGGGTAGGCGTCGAAGGAGGTGCCGGCGGGTGAGAAGAGCACGACGTCACCCGGGCGCGCGAGCCGGGAGGCGGCGCGCACGGCGTCCTCGACGCCGGTGGCCTGCTCGACGCGCGGACGGCCGCCGGTGGCGGCCTCCCGAACGGCCGAGGCGAACAGGTCGGCGGCTTCGCCGAAGGTGACGACGGCGCGGCAGTGCTGCTGCGCCTCGCGCGCCAGTTCCCCCATCGGCAGGTGCTTCTCCCGGCCACCGAGGAGCAGCACAACCGTCTCGGTGAACGAGCGGATCCCGGCCAGCGTGCGCTCCGGCGTGGTGGCGATGGAGTCGTTGATGTACTGCGCCCCGCCGTGCATCCCCACCGGCTGGAGACGGTGCGCGACGCCCTCAAAGCCGCGCACGGCGCCGGCGATGGCGGCGTCGTCCAGGTCGAGCTGCGCGGCGAGCGCGACCGCGGCGAGCACGTTCGCGACGTTATGTTCGCCACGCAGGCGGATCTCGTCGCGCGGCAGCACCGCGCGCTCCTCGCCGCCCGTGCGGCGCACGACGGCGCCCCCGCGCAGCATCGCGCCGTCGCCCGGCACGTCACGGTGCATGGAGGTCATCGCGACGGCGGCCGGCGCCTCCGTGGCGAAGCCGGCGCACACCTCGTCGTCCAGGTTGAGCACAACGCAGTCGCCCTGGCCCTGGTACTCGAAGATGCGGCGCTTGAGGGCGACGTACTCGGCCCAGGAGAAGCGGTCGAGGTGATTGGGGGTGACGTTGGTCACGCAGGCTAGGTGCGGGCTGTGCCCGACCGACTGGAGTTGCGTGTGCGACAACTCGACGACCACGCGTGTCTCCGGGCGGACGCGGTCGAGCATCGACAGCATGCCGACGCCGATGTTGCCGGCGACCACGTAGTCAGCGCCCGCCTCGGCCAGCATCGCGCCGAGCAGGGCGGTCGTGGTGGTCTTGCCGGAGGAGCCGGTGATGCCGGTGAGGGGGGCAGGGCAGCGGTCCATGAAGAGGGCGGTCATGGAGGAGATGGGGACGCCTCGCTCGCGCGCCTCGCGCAACGCGGGGAGCTCGGCAGGGACTCCCTGGGAGACGAAGACGGCATCGGCAGTGACGAGGTCCTCCGGGCGGTTGGCGCCGAGCGAGAGGACGGGCGCGGCAGCCTCGATGGCCGCCAGCGCGTCGCCCAGCGCCTCGGGTGGACGGGCGTCGGAGACCGTGACGCGGGCGCCCTCAGCCGAGAGGTATCGCACGAGGTCGATCCCTTCGATGCCCAGCCCGACGACGGTCACGCGCGCCCCCTGGAGATTCGGTACAGGCGTCATAGCGGATGATCCGTAGTTCGCTGCACGGTATCACACCGCCAACGCCAGTGCGATGCCAACCATCGCGCCGGCGAACCCGATGAGCCACAGCCGGATCACAACCTGCGGCTCACTCCACCCCACCAGCTCGAAGTGGTTGTGCAGGGGCGCCTTGCGGAAGAGCCGCCGCCCGCCGGTGGTCTGGAAGTAGGCAATCTGAATCACATCGGACAGCGCCTCCGCGACGAAGACGATCCCGATGATCGGAAGGAGCAGCCAGTGGCCCGTCATGAGGGCCACTGTGGCCAGGACGGCGCCCAGCGGGAGTGCTCCGGTGTCGCCCATAAACACCTGCGCGGGGTGGGCGTTGTACCAGAGGAAGCCGAGCAGGGCGCCCACGACGGTGAACGAGTAGGTCGCCAGGTAATCCTGGCCCTGCACGAACCCGATGATCGCGTAGGCCCCGAAGGCAATGGCCGCCGTGCCACCCAGCAGCCCGTCCAACCCGTCCGTGATCGAGACAGCGCTGGTGGTGGCAAAGAACGTCAGCCATGCAATGACGAGATAGGCGGGCCCCAGCTCGACCTGCCCACCCCACGGGATGTTCACGCTCTCCGCCTCGAGGCCCCAGTACGCGGTGCCCGCGACGATGGCGCCGAGGACCGCGAGGAAGGCGAACTTCACGCGCCAGGTCAGCCCGCGCCGCGTGCCGCCGCCGACCAGCGTCCCGGAGTCGTCCCAGATTCCGATGGCCATCGTGGCGCCGAGGACGGCGAGCGGCAGCAGGATCGAGAAGCGGTCGTTGACCAGGTTGGTGGGGATGGTCACGAGCGCTACGGTGCCCCAGATGATGATGCCGCCCATGGTCGGCGTGCCCGCCTTGGTAGCGTGGCTCGACGGCTGGTCCTCCGAGATCGCCTTGCCGAACTTCTTCGCGCTGAGCCACGCGATCACGGGCCGTCCGAGCAGCAGCGCCACCAGGAAGGCCGACCCGCCGACGAAGAGCGCGTAGATCACGAAGCGCCTCCCCCTGCCGCGCGGACCAACCGCTCGACGACGGTGTCCAGCGCCAGGGCGTGCGAACCTTTCACCAGCAGGGCGTCGCCGGGCTGCAGCACGGCGCTGACGGCCTCGAAGGCCTCGTCCGTGGAGCCCAGGTGGCGCACGCCGGCCAGCCCGTCGGCGAATGCGGTCTCCGAGATACGCCGTCCGAGGTCGCCGACCGTGAAGAGCACATCCAACACCTGGGCGGCCCGGTGGCCGACCCGTTCGTGGGCGGGCTCCGCTTCGCTACCCAGTTCGAGCATGTCGCCGAGCAGGGCGACGTGCCGCCCCGGGATCTCCACGAGCAGGTCGAGCGCGGCGAGCATGGAGGCGGGGTTGGCGTTGTAGGAGTCGTCCAGCAACGTGATGTCGCCCGGCAACTCGAGGATGCGCAGGCGCGACGGCACGTCGAGCGCCTCGATGGCGTCCGCGACCTCTTCGAAGGTGAGGCCGTCCGCGAGTCCGGCGGTCGCGGCGGCGAGGACGTTACTCATCAGGTGCGCCCCCGGCAGCGGCACGTGGACGCGCCGGGAGGCGCCCGGCGCGCTCAGGGTGAACTCGAAGCCGCCGCGGCCGTGGCTGACGGGCGTGTCCCCACGGACATCGGCGCGGCCGGCCTCGCCGAAGAGCCAGACGCGCGCCTCGGTGGCCCCGACCATGTCTCGGACGTACGGGTCGTCGGCGTTCAGCACCGCGTGGCCGTCCGAGGGCAGCGCCTCCACCAGCTCGCGCTTGGCGCGGGCGATGTTCTCGATGCTCCCGGCACGCTCCAGGTGTACTGGGCCGACGTTGAGCACGATGCCGATGCGGGGGCGCGCCCATTCGCAGAACAGGGCGATCTCGCCGGTGGTGTACATGCCCATTTCGATGACCGCCCGCTGCGTCTCCGGCCGCAGCTCCAGGAGGCACAGCGGGACGCCGATCTCGTTGTTGTAGTTCTGTTCCGAGGCCTGCACACGGTAGCGCGCGCGCAGCACAGCGGCAGTCAGCAACTTGGTCGTCGTCTTGCCCACGTTCCCCGTGACCCCGACCACCTCGAGGCCGGTCAGCCGGTCGCGCCATGCGGCGCCGAGGTGCTGAAGGGCGGCCAGCGGGTCGTCCACAATGAACCGCGCGACCGCGTCGACCCCGTCGACGTCGCGGGCGAGCAGGCAGCCCGTGGCGCCGGCGGCGACCGCGGCGGCGGCGTGCTGGTGGCCGTCAGTCTGCTCACCCGGGAGCGCCACGAAGAGGTCACCGGGGCGCGTCTGCCTCGAGTCGATCACGGCGCGCTCGAAGCGCGCGTCGGGACCCAGGCGCCGGCGGAGCCGGTCGCCGAGCGCGGCCTCCACGAAGGCCGAGTCGAGCACAGGTTCGGCGGTCATCATTGACCTGCCACCAACTGCTCGCTGGGGGGAATGTCCAGGTACTCCATGATGTCGGCTGCGACGCCCGCGAACACGGGCGCAGCCACCTGACCACCCAGGTTCACGTCGCCGCCCGGCTGGTCGATCTTCACCAGCACGGAGACCGCCGGCCGCTCGTAGGGCAGGAAGCCGGCAAACGACGCGATGGTGGTGTCGAAGTCGTAGCCCGTGGGGATCGAGACGATGGTCGTGCCGGTCTTGCCGGCCACCGTGTAGCCATCGACACGTGCTCCATGCCACTCCACGCCCTCGACGACGTCGCGCATCAGGTTCGCCATGGTGCGGGCCGTGGCCGGCGAGACGACGCGGCGGACCTCGACGGGCTCGTAGCTGCGCACTTCGTCGTTGGTGACGACGCGCGAGACGATGTATGGGCGCATGAGCAGGCCACCGTTGGCGAAGGAGTTGATGGCGGTGAGCACCTGCAGGGGCGTGGCCGCCATGCCCTGCCCGTAGGAGTTCGTTGCGAGGTCGACCGGGTACCAGTCTTGGTCCTCGGGCGTGCGGATCATGCCCTCGGCTTCGCCGGAGAGCCCGATGTGTGTGGGCTCGCCGAAGCCGAAGCGCTCGACGTAGTCGTAGAAGTTCTCGGCGCCGATCAGTTGCGAGAGCCAGACTGAGCCGGTGTTCAGCGAGCGCTGGAGGTACTCGCGGACGGTCACCCAGCCATAGGCCTGGAAGTCCCAGTTGCGGATGGCGTATCCGCCGACCTCGGCGACTCCCGTGTCCTCGTAGCCGCTCTCCGCGTTCACCAGGCCGAGGTCGAGCGCGGCGGCGGTGGTGATCGTCTTGAAGACGGAGCCCGGCTCGTAGAGGTCCGTGAGCGCGCGGTTGCGTACCGAGCCCGCCAGGGCCTCGCCTTCGGGTGCGCCGTCGGTGCCCACCGCTGACAGATCCACGGCGGGCATGGAGGCCATCGCGAGGATGGCGCCGGTGTAGGGGTCCATCACCAGGATCGAGCCGCTGCTCGACTGGTACTCCAGGAGTGCCTCGCGGAGGTGGCGCTCGACGATGTCTTGGATGAAGCGGTCGATCGTGAGCTGCACCTCGCCGCCGGGTTCCGGGGCGCGTTCGGCGTGCTGCCCGAAGGCGATCGGGCGCCCGACGGCGTCGCGCTCGTGGAGCACCCATCCGGGCTGGCCGCGGAGCAGGTGGTCGAAGTCCGACTCGACGCCCCACAGGCCCTCGTTGTCGAGTCCGACGTAGCCGATGAGCGGCCCGGCCAGGTCGCCCTCCGGGTAGGAGCGAATGGAGGACGGGAGGGAGCGGATGCCCCAGAGGTCCGCTTCTTCGATGGCCGCGCCGCGCTCGTAGGGCAGGCGTCGCTGCACCAGAATGTCGCCGCGGTCGTCGCTGGTGCCCGAGGCCATCAACTGGTCGGCATCGAGGCCGAGCATGCCGGCCAGGGCGATTGCCGCGCCGGAGGCCGCGTCCGGGTCTTGCGCCCACACGTAGCGGTCGATGTAGATGTCCCAGGTGTCGATGGAGATCGCGAGCGGGTAACCGGTGGCGTCCAGGATGGCGCCGCGGGGCGCCGTGAGCGTGGCCGCGCCGGAGGCTCGGGTGTCCGCGGCCTGCTCGATGTAGCGCTCGTGGTTGACGACCTGTAGCTCGACCATGCGTACGACGAGCACCAACAGCGACAGGCCCATGGCAAGGGCGACCAGGCGGTGGCGCCAGGTGAGATGGTCCGGTCGTGCCTGGCTCACCAGCCCCTCGCTCTCAGTTTGACGGTCTCGGGCCGCGGGCCGGCGGTCGATGGGCCTCGCGGGCTACTCGAAGCCCGGCAGGCGCCGCAGCAGCGACTCCCACCAGGCGGGCTCGGCGGCTGGCGGCGGCGGGTCGGCCTCCCGGACGTAGCGGCGAGGCAGCGGCACCGCGCCCGGCGCGGGGACGCCGACGCTCACGTGGACGCTCTGCTCCGGCTCGACCATGCCGAGGCGTTCGACGGCCTCCGTGTGGACATGCTCCAGGTTGGAACTGCCGGCGACGCCCGCCTCCAGCAGCCGGATCTCGGACTGCAGGCGCGTGCGCTCGGACTCCAGCCCGCGGATGCCATAGCCGGCCTCCGCCAGGCGGCTGCTCTGCAGCACCTGGAAGAGCCCGAGGGCGCCGACGGCCAGCAGGACGAGGGCTAGCACCAGGAAGCTGGAGACGCGGCGCAGCAGGTGCCCCAGCCCCAGCGCATCGGCGGCGGGGGCCAGCGCGCGGGTGCGCGGTGAACCGGCGAGGTTCGGGATGGACGCCATCAGGCGGCCAGCTTTGCGATGGACTCCGCGACGCGCATGCGGGCGGAGCGGGCGCGCGGGTTGCGCGCCACCTCGGCGTCGCCCGGGCGCACCAGGCGGCCGACGGGCCGCAGGGTGGCCTGGTGGCCACACGTGCAGACCGGCTGCCGCGGCGGGCAGATGCAGCCGGTGGACTCAAGCCGGATATACTGTTTGACGGCTCGGTCCTCCAGCGAGTGGAACGAGATCACGACGAGGCGCGCGCCAGCGCCGTCGAGCAGGCCGTGGGCCGCGGTGAGAGCGGTATCCAGTTGCTCAAGCTCCTGGTTCACCACGATTCGTAGGGCCTGGAACGTTCGAGTGGCGGGGTGAATACTCTGAGGTCCCCGGCCCCGTCCCACGGCCTGCTCGATGGCACTGACGAGGTCGCCCGTCGTCTCTAGCGGACGCCGGCCGACGATCGCCCGTGCGATCCTGCGGCTCTTTCGCTCCTCCCCGAACTCCCAGATGAGCGCCGCAAGGCGCTCTTCTTCGTACTCGTTCACGATGTCGGCCGCGGTAGTCGCCGCGTCGGGGTCCATACGCATGTCCAGCGGCTCGTCACGCTGGAAGGAGAAGCCGCGGCCGGGCTGCTCCAGTTGTAGCGACGAGACGCCGAGGTCGAAGAGCACGCCGTCCACCGGGGCGAAGCCGTGCGCTTCGCAGACTTCCGCGACCTGGCTGAAGTTGCCGCGCGCGACCACGACGGCGTCGCCGAAGCGGGCCAGCCGCTCGCGGGCGGCCTCGATGGCGTTGGGGTCGCGGTCGATGCCGAGCAGGCGGCCGCCCGGCTGGGCGGCGTCCAAGATCGCCTCCGCGTGGCCACCGAGGCCCAGCGTGGCGTCGACGTAGCGACCACCCGGGCGCACCGCGAGGGCCTCCACGGCCGCGCGCAGCAGCACGGGCTCGTGGGTCGGGCGGCGCTGGCGGGACGGCTCGGCGGTCACGAAGCCACCTCGGCGGCATCTCCCGCGGCCTCTTCGGCCGCGAGGCGTTCCTGTTCTTGTTCCCAGCGCTCCGGCCTCCAGAGCTCCAGGTAATCCCCACAGCCAACCACCAGGACGCGGCCCTCCAGGTCGCCGGCGGTGCGGAGCTGCTGCGGCACCAGCACGCGGCCCTGCTTGTCTAGCTCGGCGGCGAACGCGCCGGGCAGGAAGCTGCGCCGGATGCGACGGCCGTTGAGGTGCCGGTTGCCGTCATCGGCGGCGAGCCGGCGCTGGACTTCCTCGTCGAACGTGTCCTGGGTGTAGACCTCCAGGCAGCCCTCGGGGCTTTCGCGGAGCACACCCCCGCCGACGAACGCGGAGCGGTAGCGGGCGGGGATTGCTAACCGCCCGCGCTCGTCGATGGAGTGCTCGAAGGTGCCGTAGAAGTACACCGGCTGGTCCTTCGGAGCAGTTGCGGGATCAAGGGCATCTCACCCATTTCCCCCCACAACGCCCCCGGAGACTACCACTGTCCCCACTGGGCTGACAATGAAACACTAGTTCGCATTCCCAATAGGTTGCTGACGATGCGCTGAATGCCTTTGATAATCTCGGGGGATCTCGTGGATAACCGACCTGAACCGCCTGCGACCGCCTGTTGAGGGCGTGTCCGGCTGCTGTTCCGGCGGCGAGTGCGGCGCTCGAGGGTGGGCACGCGGGCGAGGGGATCCGCTTCACCGAGCCCGTCGAAGGGTGGGCAGACGTCGGGGTGAAGCCGCCCATGCTTCGACGGGCTCAGCATGAGCGGCCCGGGCGGCGCCCTCCGGCCGGGGTCCGGCACGGCCGTCCTGGGCCGGCGGCGGCATGGGTGGTTGCCCCACACTTGGAACGCTTGTTCTGCTAAACTGGAAGGCACACGCCGCGGCGTTCTGGGGGTGCACGATGGTAGCGACCGATCGGATCCGCACGAGGCCGGTGCTGCTCACGGACAACGCGCGCACGGTCCTCGAGCGCCGCTACCTGCTTCGCGATGCCGGCGGGGAGGTCATCGAGACGCCGGAGCAGCTCTTCGCCCGCGTGGCGCGCGCCATCGCGGAGGTCGAGGCGGACGAGGCGGCGCGGGACGCGTGGGGCCAGCGCTTCTTCGATGCGATGGCGGACCTGCGCTTCCTGCCGAATTCGCCCACTCTGATGAACGCCGGCACGGGCCAGGGCACGCTGGCCGCGTGCTTCGTGCTGCCCGTGGAGGACACGCTCGAATCGATCATGGCGACGGCAGACGCCGCCGCGATGGTGCAGAAGTTCGGCGGGGGCACCGGTTTCGCCTTCTCGCGCCTTCGAGGCGTCGGGGAGCCGATCGCGACCACGCACGGACGCGCGTGCGGGCCGGTCTCCGTGCTTCGGCACTATGATGACGTGTCGCGGCTGGTGACGCAGGGCGGCAAGCGCGACGGCGCGAACATGGGCATCCTGCGCTACGACCACCCGGACATCCGCGAGTTCATCCACGCCAAGGACGACGGCGTGACGGCGACGCGCTTCAACATCTCGATCGGCGTGGACGACGCCTTCATGGAGGCCGCCGCCCGAGGGGGCGCCATCACCCTGCGCGACCCGCGCGACGGGTCACCTCGCGGCACGGTGGACGCCTCGGCGCTGCTGGAGGAGATCGCGCGCTCAGCGTGGCAGACCGGGGATCCCGGGCTGATCTTCCTCGACACCATCAACCGCACGAACCCGACGCCCGCGCTGGGCGACATCGAGGCGACGAACCCCTGCGGCGAGGTGCCCCTGCTCCCGTGGGAGGCGTGCACGTTGGGCTCGCTGAACCTCGCGCGCTTCTGGCACGGCGAGCCGGCGGCCGCGCTGGTATCGCCGGCCGAGGCGGCGGCGGACTTCGACGCGCACTTCGACTGGGACGCGCTGCGCGAGACGGCGCGGCTGGGCGTGCGCTTCCTGGACAACGTGGTGGAGGCGAACGTCTTCCCGGTGCCGCAGATCGCCGAGGCGGTGCGGGGCAACCGCAAGGTCGGCCTCGGCGTCATGGGTTTCGCTGACCTGCTGATCGCGGCGGGGGTCCCCTATGAGAGCGACGAGGCGCTGGCGCTGGCGTCCCGGCTGGCCGAGGTGATCGGCCAGGCGGCCGACGAGGCGTCGGCGGCGCTCGGCGAGGAGAAGGGGCCGTTCCCCAACTGGGAGCGCTCGGTCTACGGGCCTTCCGAGGGACAGCCGGGCGGGCCTCGCTACCGCAACGCGACGCGCACGTGCATCGCGCCGACGGGCACGATCGCGATCATCGCGGGGGCGTCGTCGGGCATCGAGCCGCTGTTCTCGCTGGCCCACTACCGGCGCATGGGGGACGGGACGGTGCTGCCCGAGGTGAGCGAGGCGTTCCGGATGGCGCTTCGGGCGGCGGGCTCGGAGGCCTCACCCCCCGGCCCCCTCTCCCCCGCTGGGGGCGAGGGGGAGCAGGAGGCGGAGAATCCTCCGCTCGCCCTGAGCCAGTCGAAGGGGGAGCGGACGGACGGCGCCTTCGAGGCCCTGTTCGACGACCTGGCGCATGGGGCGCTGCTGGATGGGCGGCCGGAGGTGCCGGCGCCGCTGCGTCGTCGATTCGCGACGTCGCATGAGATTGCGGCGGCGGCGCACGTGCGGATGCAGGCCGCGTTCCAGGCGCACACCGACCTCGCCGTCTCGAAGACGGTGAACCTGCCGAGGCAGGCGACGGCCGAGGAGGTGCGGGAGGTCTACACGCTGGCGCACTCGCTGGGGTGCAAGGGCGTGACGGTCTACCGCGACGGGTCGCGGGCGATGCAGGTGCTGGCGCACGAGCCGCCGGCGGCCGGCGTCGGCGTGCCCTCGCAGGGGTCGTGGGCGCCGGAGGCGCGGCTGGAGCCGTACCGCCGCCACCTGGCGGACGAGCGGCGCTCGGTGACGCACAAGTTCCGTGTGGGCGAGCAGGAGGGCTACCTGACGGTGGGCCTCTTCGAGGACGGCGCGCCGGGCGAGGTCTTCCTGAAGATGGCGAAGGAGGGCTCGACGGTCTCCGGGCTGACGGACGCGGTGGCGCTGCTGACCTCGATCGCGCTGCAGTACGGGGTGAGCCTGGAGAAGCTGGCGGCCAAGCTGGAGCAGACGCGCTTCGAGCCATACGGCATCACGGCGAACCCGGACATCCCCTTCGCCACGAGCATCCTGGACTACGTCTTCCGCTGGCTGCGCCTGCACTTCGGCGTGGACGCCCGCGCCGAGGAAGGACCGGACGGCGGCGCTGCGGACAGCTCGGCCGCCCGCGCGACATCGAGGCCCGCGGTGGCGCCGTCGCTGTCGGGGCTGACGTGCCCGGACTGCGGGCAGCAGCTGGAGTACCTGGAGCGCTGCCTGACGTGCCGCGCCTGCGGCTACACGAAGTGCAGCTGAGGGCGGCGCGCGCCGACGGAGTTCCCTGGCCAGGCGCTATCGTCGCGCGGCGCTGACGGAGCGCGCCACCGAAGGGAGCCCGCGCCATGCCTCGCATCGCGATCGGCACGCTCGCCCGAGGCCTCGACGCCGCCTATCGCGACGACCCGTTCCACGCGCTGCGCCGCAACGTGGAGAGCGTGCGCCCCGAGGAGTGGGACGTGCGGCCATCGAAGTGGAGCGAGGAGGTCTTCGGGACGGACCCCGAGCTATCGATCTGCGACATCGTGACCCACGTGGCCGGCGCAAAGCAGATGTACGTCGACCGCATCTTCGGTGACGCCTCGCTGGAGTGGGGCGACATGCGCGCGCCCGGCCGCGACATGGAGACGATGCTGGCGTGGCTCGACGAGGGCCACCGCGCCCTCGCGGCCGGCCTGGCCGCGCTCCCCGACGACTCGATGCTCCTCGAAGAACGCCCGGCGCCCTGGCGCCGCCCGCTGACGGTGGAGCAACTCATCGGGATCGTGACGAACCACGACGTGTACCACTCGGGCGAGGTCAACCGGCAGCGGGCGTTGATACGCGGGGCCGAGGGGTGGGAGCGGGGTGGGTAGCCGGTGGGCGTCCATGGGGGACTTGACTTGGGGCTGACCTCCGACTTGTACGGCAGAGCGCTGCTGATCGGCATATCCGTGCTGTCCATCAGCATTGTCTACTGTCTGAGGCACAACCTCAGCAGGTGGATCGCGCGCCTTCCTGCTGTTCCTTGTACTTGTAGCAATCACTTCCGCCAGGAGTTCGGTGACCCCGACGCCCGCGACTGCAGCCTTGGCTACGAGCACTCTTATCGTCGGGCTCTCTCTAGCGCTTGGAAGGCACCTGTACGACAAGTTGGGACATCCGGATCGTCAACACGAGCAATTGCGTCAATGGCTGTTGCCATTAGCCATCCATAGCCACAATCAACCGACCGGGCTCGCCGTTCTCTCAATCACGCTTGCGGCTGTCGGTGGCACCTTCCTGCACGTAATGCTGGCGTTATCCTTCGTCGCTTTCACGAGCGCACACGAATGGCTCAGGCGAAGGCGCCTCGAACAAACTGTGAGACCCCCGACTTCGGTCACCGGCCATCTCTACATCACTATTGTCTTGGTGTCCTTGCCTGCATTCCTGGTCCTGTTGGTGTCCCGAGACGTCACCCTGCTCGCGCCCGGTGGCTTGCACAATTTTGACGTGATTCAGACCGCATTCGGTGCTCAGTTGACAATAGGTGCGCTACTGGCAGCAGCGATCGGGCTGTCAGTACAGCTCAAGGCATCAGCAGTTGGCGCTGAGATCGCGATCCATCAACTGCGCTCGTGGAGCGCCGTGACCTACTTACTGTCCTTTGTCGCTTCGCTGGCTGTAACGTCGGCTACACTCGCACGATGGGATGACGTAGCATTGATCCATCGTGGTCTCGTACCTGATATGGCTGCGGCAGCTGCACTCATATCGACAGCACTTCTTACCCGGTTCTGTGGTTCATTCCTTATCAGTCAGGCGGGAAACGACTCCATCGTTCGCACAGTATCCGACCCGGTCACAAGCCCCAACTGGCTCCGGGACGTGACCAGTAGCGTCAATAGGCACCCCTACACACGTCATCGGTCAATGCGTCAACTGAACGTTGCACTGGCGAGCGCTGCATCTCGTCAAGACATCCAACTCTTCAATCAACTCGTAGGCGGGTGGGTTGACGCCGTTCATACCCGTACGGCACTTGGTTCAATCTATTGGAATCGCTTCCTTGCTCGACACGACCAGACGAAGGAATATGTGATTCATTCGGCCCTTGAGGCGGACGGCCTCAATGCACTCGACCAGGTCCACGGGGAGCTTCTGCGCGCCCTGCTCGCCGGCCCGGTTACAAGGCCTGCCTTCGTGCGTGCACTGGAGATCATCGGCACATGCGCGTATCCGCCCATCCACCCAGATCGCCGGTATCATCTCGCACGTCCGTCGTGGGAACGAGACCTCCCGGGTTTCCGCACTCTCGACGCGATCGTGCGGGGTGCGATGGAGCACGGGCAGCACGACTTAGCGGCTCACCTGATCCGTGTGTACTGGCACGATAACCTGGCCGTCACGGTTCTGCAGACCGAGCGCGTGATCGCGTCGAGG
The DNA here is from genome assembly GCA_009379925.1 of Dehalococcoidia bacterium. Taxonomy (GTDB): domain Bacteria; phylum Chloroflexota; class Dehalococcoidia; order UBA2979; family UBA2979; genus WHSU01. The sequence continues at coordinate 16,825 of WHSU01000018.1, forward strand.
TCGGAGCATTCCGACGAACCGCTGCTCATCAAGAGTGTTGGTGAGTTGCTCTCAGACTATGTCACGGGCGCAGCAGAAGCGCATTCTGCTATTCGTACAGCGTCATGGGAGGCGATCCTTCAAGCAATGAAGGTGTCTACCCGATCGGAGACGATGCTTCCGCTGCAGCAGTTGCTCTTTCGGCTGCACCCATTCAACGATCAGTCGTGGGCGTTTGGCTCGCATTGGAAGCTGTTATCCGATGTCGTCAAGCGTGGCGCGCTAGACCCCGGAGCCGCCCTTTACCTAGCGGATCGGTCCGTGCAGGCTTGGATCACAGCCTGGCCTGACGACGATCAGGGCTTTCACTCCGACCACGACTTCGCGGACATTCTCGGGGCACTCCGCGATCGCTCCACGACCGACAACGAACAAACGTACTTGGCGACCATCGCTTGGTCGTACTTCGAATGGTCTAGTTCGGGCAAGTTCGCGAGTTTTGGGTTTCACCCTCTGAACTTGAGGCGCGAGATCGGAGGCGTTGTCAGCGGGATGAGCCCCGCCGGTCGACACAAGATTGCGGAACTATCCCGCCGTTGGCGCCTAAACCACCCGACTGATCTGTGGCTGACCCGTGCGATCGATGGACTCACACCCCGCTAGAAGGGCGGAATCGTTGAAGGGGCTGCCTGACCGCTGCGAACCAGCGACGAAGGTGCTCCCCTTAACAAACCCCACCCAGCGCCTTCGCCACCGTCGCTAGCGCGCCGGGGCGGAGGCGGTAGAAGGCCCAGGAGGCGCGGCGTTCGCGGTCCAGGAGGCCGGCGTCGAGGAGCACTTTGAGGTGGTGGCTGACGGTGGGCTGGGCGAGGTCGAGGTCGTCGACGAGGTCGCAGACACAGACTTCCTGGCCCTCGGCGGCGGCGATCATGGAGATGAGCTTCACGCGGGCGGGGTCGGCGAGGGCCTTGAACAGGCGCGCGGCGACCTGGGCGTCTTCGTCGCTGAGGGGGCCGGCGAAGAGGTCCGGGCAGCAGGCCTGGAGCTGGTCGACGACGGGGAGGGGCTGGAGGGTGGTGCGGGCCGCGGCGCCCGCTCGCACTTCGACGGGCTGCGGTTCAGATGCCGGGATACCCGGCTGGGTGTGAGTCGCGGCCCCTTCGACAGGCTCAGGGCGAACGGATGTGGGGCGCGGGGTCGCGGCTTTCCGGGCGGTCCGGGGCTTCGAGGTGGTTGCGGGCATCTTCGTCCTCGTACTTTCGGTCATCCATGCCAGTCTATATTGACAGACGTCGATGCGACAACCATCATCACTGTATCGACAATCATCGATATCACTCGATGTCGATGCAACGTCGAGCGGTGAAGGGAGAGCGCGATGCGCTCCGACGGGACGTTTGTGGTGATCGAGAACGCGGCGGCGGCCTCGGGCGGCTGTTGCGACGACGACTGCTGCGAGGACGAATGCTGCTAGGCTCAGCCGGACGGGAGCACGACGATGACGACTGAGCATGCGGATGACGTCCGGTCGGCGGTACGCGAGCGATACGGCGCGCGGGCCCGCGAGGTAGCGGCGGGGAGCGCCGGCGAGGGCGCGTCGGGATATGCCTCGACGCTCTACGCCGGCGAGGCGGAGGCGTTGCCGGAGGGCGTGGTGTCCTACGGCTGCGGCAACCCGGTGGCGATCGCGGGGCTACAGGCGGGTGAGACCGTGCTGGACCTGGGAAGCGGCGCCGGGCTGGACTGTTTCCTGGCGGCGAAGCAGGTGGGGCCCTCGGGCCGGGTGATCGGTCTCGACATGACCGACGAGATGCTGGCGCTGGCGGAGACGAACCGCGAGAAGGTGGGCGTGGCGAACGTGGAGTTCCGCAAAGGCGTGATCGAGCAGATCCCGCTCGATGACGCCTCGGTGGATGTGATCATCTCGAACTGCGTCATCAATCTGTCGCCCGACAAGGATGCGGTGTTCGACGAGGCAGCGAGGGTGCTGCGGCCGGGCGGGCGCTTCCAGGTGTCGGACATTGTGCTTCGGCGACCGGTGTCGGAGGCGGAACAGGCGGACATGGAGTTGTGGTCGGCGTGCAAGTCCGGCGCGCTGGTCATCGACGACTACACCGCCCGCCTGCGGGCGGCGGGTTTCGAGGACGTGGAGGTACTGGTCCCGGACTCGACCGGCGCCGAGGATGAACCGGCCTGGGTGAGCGCGCTGGTCAACGCCCGACGCCCGGGCGGCGCAGGCACCGGGCAGCCGTGGGTGCTGCCCGGGGGCCGGCACATCGAACTGCTGGCGCCGATCGGACTGGAGTCGGGCGCGTGCCGCGGCGACTCGACGTCCGCCTGCTGCTGACCTGCGGCTGAGGCGGAGACGGACCCTGTGGCATCGAGGGCGCTCGATCCTCCGAGATGGCGGGCCTGGTGGCCCGCCATCTTGCTTGGCTTCGTGACCATCGGCGCGTACGGGGTGCCGCACTACTCCTTCGGTGTCCTGCTGCCGTCGCTGCGCGAGTCGACGGGGTGGTCGACGGGTGCGGCCTCGGCGGCCTACTCGGTTGGGGCGCTGGCGGGTGGGTTCGTAGGCCTGGTGGCCGGGCGGATGCTGGACCGCGCCGGGTCGAGGCCGGTGCTGCTTGGGTCGCTGGTGCTGGGCAGCGCGGGGCTGCTCCTCGCCTCGTGGGCGCGGTCGCCGCTGGAGTTCATCGTGGCGTGGGGCGCCGGTGGCGGCATCGTGGCAGGCGGGCTGTTCTACCACGTGACCATGGCGGTGACGGTGCGCCTCTACCCGGACAATCGCGCCGCCGCATTCTCCGTGCTGACGCTGCTCGGCGCGCTGGCGAGCCCGATCTTCTATCCGATCGCCGGGTGGCTGGTGGAGGCGCTGGACTGGCGAGGCGCGCTGCGCGTGCTGGTGGCGCTGATGGTGCTGTGCGTGCTCCCCGGCGCGCTGGCGGTGCGTTCGCGGCCCAGCCTTGGGACGGGCGCCGTCGAGGTGGACGAGCCACCTCGACACCCACTCCGCGCGGAACTGGCGCAGCCGCACATGCTGTGGCTGCTGGTGATGGTGATGTGCGCCTCCGGCGCGATGAGCGCGCTGATCCTGCACCAGGTGCCGGCGATGCAGGCGACGGGCATCTCGCTCGGGGCGGCCTCGGCGCTGGCGGGCGCGCGCGGGCTGTTCCAGATGCCGGGGCGCGTGGTGCTGACGCCGCTGACGAGGTGGGCGGGCGTCCCGGGCGCGACGCTGCTCTGCTACACGCTGTTCATCGTAGGGACGGTGGCGCTACTCAGCGCGGGGCCGCTGGTGCTGCTCGGGCTGTTCGTCGTGGCGACGGGCCTCGCGGTCGGGCTGCTGTCGCCGCTGCACGGGCTGTACTCGGCGGAGGTGTACGGCGAAGCCCGCCTGGGGACACTGATGGGGGTGCAACAGGTGGCGGTCGCGGGCGCCGGGGCAGCGGGGCCATGGCTCGCAGGCGTGGGGTACGACATCAGCGGCTCGTACGCGATACCCCTCGTGGTGATCGCACTCGTCCAGGCGGCCGCGGTTGGCGCCCTGGCGATGCAGCGGCGGGCGACTCGGTCCGTCGCGCACCCGCCTCTGGCCGCGCCTCCCCAGGCGGTGGGCGAGCGGGAGTAGGCGGGCTTCAGACGCCCCGCCACGCCTCGATGCGGTAGACGTCGCCGTCGCGGCGGACGTAGCCGGCGCACGGTGGCGACCAGTGCGCGCCGAGGACGAGGGTGCCGGTCTCCGCGTAGCGCTCGAGGAACGCGCGCCGGGCGGCCATCGCTGGCGCGGGGTCGCGGTCGAGGGCTGCGCGTGTGTCGGGCGCGGCGGCCTGGATCGGGCTATGCATGATGTCGCCGAGGAACGCCGCGCGCGTCGGGGCGCCCTCGGTGGGTTGGGCGCCTGCCCCGCCTTCACCGCGCCCATCGACCACGAACGTCACGTGGCCCGGCGAGTGGCCGTGGCTCGCCTCGAGGCGGGTGTAGGCGTCGATGCGGTGGTCGGCGTCGACGAGGTCGACGCAACCGGCCTCGAGGACGGGGCGGAGCGAGTCCTCGACGAGGCGTCGGGTCGCCTCGTTGTTGGCGGCTTCGGCGGACCAGTGCTCCCATTCCGGCCGCACGAAGAGGTAGCGGGCGTTGGGGAACGTGGGCGTCCACTGACCGTCGACCAGCCGTGTGTTCCAGCCGACATGGTCGCCGTGCATGTGCGTCATCACCACCACCTCGACCGCCTCGGGGTCGACGCCGGCGGCGCGCAGGTCCTCGAGGAAGGGGCCGCCGCGCATGTGGAAGCCCTCGATGCCGCCCGTGCGGTCCTTGTCGTTGCCGATGCCCGTGTCGACCAGGATGAGCGTCTCCGGCGTACGGACGACGTAGGTGTGGATGCTCTGGAGCAGCCGCCCCTCCTCGGTCATGAACGGGCGCAGCCACGGCTCGGCGGCCCCGAGGAGGTCGAACGGCGTCTCGTGGTCGGGGAGCAGCCAGCGTGGCGAGGTGGGGATGAGCAACTCCTCGACACGGTCGATCGTGACGTCGCCGATGTGGGCCGTCGGAAGCTGCACGCCGTCCCCCTTCGCCCTAGCACCGCCCGAGGCGGAGCGGGCGGAACCCTAGTCCCGCCTCGGACGCGCGTCAACCGCCGTGGGGTCGCGGTCGAGCGGGGCGCCCGGCGCGCCGTTCGGTGCAGGCAGCGGTGTGGGCAGCGTTGACACGGGGACGGTGGGCAGGGGGACCCGCATCGGAGGCAGCGGCTCGGCGGCCCCGCGGAACATCGAGATGACGACGGCGGCAGCCGTGAGCACGCCGGAGACGAGGAAGGCGGCGCGCAGGCCTCGGAGCAGCAGGTCCGGTGGGAGCTGGCTGCTGGACAGGCCGTCGGGGCCGAGGCCCGACGAGGCGACACCGATGACGACGGCGCTGGAGATCGCCAGGCCGATGGCGTTGCCGACGTTCCTCGATGTCGCGACGCTCGCGGAGGCCGTCCCCAGCATCGAGCGGGAGACGCTGCCCATGATGTCGCTGGCATTGGGCGGGCCGAAGACCGCGCCACCGACGCCGATCAGGGACAGCCGGAGCACGATGCCGAGTGTGGACGTATCCGCGTCCATGGTCGACAGGGAGAACATTCCGGCGCTGATCAGGGCGATACCAAGCGCCGGCTGCGCTCGGGAGTGCCAGCGGTCGGCGATGCTGCCGCTGGTGGGCGAGAGCAGCAGCATCATCAACGGGACGGACGCGAGGATGAGCCCCGTGCGGGCCTCGGAGAAGTCGCGCACCTGCAGGAGGTAGAACGGCATCAGGAAGATCACGGCGGACTGCCCGGCGAAGTTCACGACGAGCGTGAGGATGGAGACGGCGAAGCGCCGGACCCGGAAGAGGGCGAGCGAGAGGATCGGGCTCTTCGCGCGCAGCTCGATCTGGGCGAAGACGACGCCCGCGAGCACGCCCACCGCGAGCAGGCCGATGACCTGCGGGCTCGCCCAGCCCCAGCGCGGACCTCGATTGACCGCGAGCAGCACCGTAGCCAGTGCGACGAAGAGCGTGACGGCGCCAAGGAGGTCGAAGCCGCGGTCTTCGCCGTCGCGGCCGCTCTCGCGCACCCACAGCATCGCCATGCCGATGGCGAGGAAGCCGATGGGGATGCGCAGATAGAAGATGGCGCGCCAGTCGGCGACGGACAGGATCAGGCCCCCGAGGATGGGACCTGCCATGAGGCCCGCGCCGACGATCGAGGTGATGAGGCCGAGCGCGCGCCCCCGCTCGGAGTCGGGGAACGCCTCGGTGACGATCGCGTTGGCGTTCGCGATCGCCATCGCGACGCCAACGGACTGGATGAGGCGGAAACCGATGATCATCTCGAGGGACTGTGCGAAGGAGGCGAACGTGAGTCCGACGGTGAAGACGGTCCAGCCGATCAGGTAGACGCGTTTGCGCCCGAAAAGGTCGCCGGCGCGGCCGGCGGTGAGCGTCAGCCCGGTGACGACCAGCGTCGACCCGAGCACCGCCCACACCACCGTGTCCGCAGGGCGGTCAAAGACCTCCGCGAACTCGGGCAGCGCAATGTTGATGATGTTGAAGTCCATCGTCGCCATGAACGTGCCGAAGCCGACGGCGATGAGGGCGCGCCACTTGTAGGGCATCGACCGAGTTTACCAGCGTGTGCCGGTGGTGCCTCGGTAGGGTGTGGGGACGAGGCGGGTGTTACGCCTCGACGAGTTCTGCGTACGCGCCGGGACGCGGGATCGGCTCGCGCTCCTCGCGCATGCCTTCGAGATGGATCTCGATTGCCTCACGGATCAGGCGCCCGACCTCCTCCTTGGTATCACCCGCGGCGACACAGCCCGGGAGATCGGGGACGTAGGCAGAGTAACCGTTTCCCGTGCGTTCGTAGACGACCAGGTACTGCATCTACCGCTCCTTCAATCCGGCTTGATTCAGGATACTGTTCCACGTGCCCGGCGCGAGGTCCTTGCTGGGTCGGCCGGCGATTGTCACGGTGCCTGGCTTCGTTGCGTGGCGGTAGTGCCGGTGACTGCCCGTCGTCCGCCGCAACACCCAGCCGTCCTGCTCAACGAGCCGGATCGCATCCCGCACCTTCGGCATCGCCCCTCCTTGAGTCACCGGCTCCAGGAAAGGACGCGCCCCGGGGTCACGGTCAGCACGACACGACCCTCGGCGCGGAGTCCACGGAGGATCTCGATGTCGGAGGCGGTGGGCGCACCCGGGCGGTGCTTGGCGCGCAGCTCCTTGGCGAGAAGCACGAGGTCGGTGTCGCCGTCCGAGAAGGTGGCGCTGCCCTCGACCATGAGCGTGCGGAAGCCGGTCGCATCGTCCACCACGAGGCTCACCTGGGGGCGGCGCTCCACGAGGCGGAACTTCACGCGGTTGCGCGTGATCGAGATGCGGAAGATGCCGTCCGAGTAGACGAACCACACGGGGGTGGCATGCGGCGGGCGGCCCTCGGCGCGCGCGACGGAGAGGATGGCGTTGCGCGGTTCCGCGAGGAAGGCGCTGAACTCGGGCGGAATAGCGGCCGCGAAGTCGGCGGGGGCATCGGAGTCTGCTTCGAAGGTCATCGGCGGCTCCTCTCGGCCGGATCGGACGCGAGCGGTCCTGCGGCATCGTACAACGGCGAGCCGGTAGGTCAGCCGGCGGCGAGACGCAGGAAGGCCTCCGCGCGCGGGTCGGGCGGCGCCCCGGCGCGGCGGACTCCGAGCAACGAGCGCTCCGCGACCGCCGCCTCGCGCAGGCGTCGGAGCGGCGGACTGCCGCGCTCCGCGACCGCCTCCGGCAGGACGGTACGCCCGAGGCCGAGCGCGACCATCTGGCGCAGGATCTCCGGATTGCTGCTCTCCAGCGTGACCTCCGCGGTCAGGCCGGCGCGCGCCAGGCCCTCGTCGATGAGCGCGCGTGTGTGCGAGTCCGCGGGGTAGAGCACCCAGGCGTCGGGCGCGGCGCCCTGCGGCGGGCCGTAGACGTAGAGGGACTCGCGGCTCACCTCGCTCACCTGCTCCGACCCTTCGACGGGCCCCACCACCACCGCGAGGTCCAGGTCGAAGGCACGGAGGCGGGCGAGCAGCTCTTCGCTGGTGTCGACGACGAGCTGGAGCCGCACGGCCGGATGCTCTTCGCGGAACAGCCGGATCGTCTCGGGCAGCACGTACAGGCTGGCGGCGTCGATCATGCCGACGCGCAGGGTGCCGGCCTCGCCCTCGCGGAGCGCCAGGAGGCGCTCCTCCAGCTCGGCGGCGCGGCCGAGCACCTCCGCGGCGAATGTGGCCACCTCGCGGCCGGCCTCCGTGAAGACGCGGCGGCGGCCCTCGCGCTCGAAGAGCGGGACGCCCAGCCGGCGTTCGAGTTCGGTGAGGGACTGGGAGAGCGCGGGCTGGCTGACGTGGAGGCGCCGGGCGGCCTCGGTGAGCGTGCCGGCGCGCTCGACCTCGCGGAGGTAGGCGAGCTGCTGGAGGTGGAAGTTGGCGGCGCGGTCGGTGGGGTTCGTCACCGCCACATCATAACCGACGGTTATGTATCACGTCCTGAACTTCGATTGGACGGAACAATCTGCCCCCGCGTAGCATCGGCAGAACGCGCCTCCACGGTGCGCCACTGAGGGAAGGACACACATCAATGGGCGAGCCCATCAACGTCGCGATCATCGGGGTTGGCAACTGCGCGTCGTCGCTCGTGCAGGGGGTGGAGTTCTACAAGGACGCGCAGGAGGACCAGGTCATCCCAGGCCTGATGCACCCGGTGCTGGGCGGCTACCACATCAACGACATCAACTTCACGGCCGCGTTCGACGTGGACGTCAACAAGGCGGGCAAGGGCCTGTCCGAGGCGATCTACGCGCCGCCCAACAACACCTACCGCTTCGCGGACGTGCCGCACACGGGCGTCACCGTCAGCCGAGGCATGACGCACGACGGCCTGGGCAAGTACCTCTCCCAGGTCATCACCAAGGCGCCGGGGCCGACCGCGGACATCGTGAAGGTGCTGAAGGAGACGAACACCCACGTCGTCATCAACTACCTCCCGGTGGGCTCGGAGGAGGCGACGAAGTGGTACGTGGAGCAGATCCTGCAGGCGGGGTGCGCCTTCATTAACTGCATCCCCGTCTTCATCGCGAAGGAAGGCCATTTCCAGCAGCGCTTCATCGACGCGAACCTGCCGATCATCGGCGACGACATCAAGTCGCAGGTGGGCGCGACGATCCTGCATCGCACGCTGGCGCGGCTGTTCCAGGACCGCGGTGTGCGCATCGACCGCACGTACCAGTCGAACTTTGGCGGCAACACGGACTTCCTCAACATGCTCGAGCGGGAGCGCCTGGAGTCCAAGAAGATCTCGAAGACCAACGCGGTCACCTCTCAGATCGAGTACGAGATGCCGGGCACGGATGTGCACGTAGGGCCCTCGGACCACGTCCCGTGGCTGGAGGACCGCAAGTGGTGCCACATCCGCATGGAGGGCACCACGTTCGGCAACGTGCCCCTGATGGCGGAGACGAAGCTCGAGGTTTGGGACAGCCCGAACTCGGCGGGCGTGGTGATCGATGCGGTGCGCTGCGCCAAGCTGGCGCTCGACCGCGGCGAGGGCGGGCCGGTCCCTGCCGGCCTCCGCGTACTTCATGAAGTCGCCGCCGGAGCAGTGGCGCGATGAGGTGGCGCGGGAGCGCCTGGAAGCATTCATCGCGGGCACGTAGCGCGACCGGAGTCCGCTCACCCTTCGACGGACTCAGGGTGAGCGGATTCTTCGCCTCGATGGGGTAGTCGCGCCTCTGCCCCTCATGGCGAGTCCGTCGCAGCGGTGGCGGCGTGTCATTAACCGAAGGATGAGCGAGCGCAGGGGCACCCTGCTAGGCTAACGCCGCGATGTTGCTGTACTGGGCCTTCCGCGCCGCTTCCGCCCTCGCGCGCCTCGCCCCGGTGCGGCTGAGTTACGCGTTGGCCCGCATGACTGGGACGCTGGCGTACTACGCGTGGCCGGGTGGGCGGCGGCGGTGCGTCGACAACATGCGGCGGCCGGCGCGGGGTGACGAGCGCCTCGCGCGGCGCTACGCGCGGCGCTCCTTCGCGAACTACGCGGTCTACCTGGTCGACTTCCTGCGTTTCATGGGCACCTCGCCGGAGGAGCTGAACGCCCGCGTCCATTTCCACGAGTGGGACCGAGTGGAGGAGCAGCGGCGGGGCAACGGCATCGTCTTCGTGACGATGCACTTCGGGAACTGGGACCTGGGCGCGGCGGCGCTGGCGATGTACGGCGTGCCCGTCGCGGCCGTCGCCGACACGTTCCCCAACCAGCGCGTGAACGACCTGGTGCTCAGCTCGCGGGAGCACCTGGGGATGACGATCATCCCCGCCGACCGCATGGGCCCCGGCATCCTACGCGCGCTGCGGCGCAACGATGTGGTCGCCACCCTCATCGACATCCCGTTCTCGAGTGGCGGCGTAGAGGTGGAGTTCTTCGGAGGCACGATCGCGGTCTCCGAAGGGCCGGCGCGCATAGCGCTGCGGGCGGGGTCCTCGGTCATCGTGGCGACGCTGCCGCGACTGGGACCGTGGAGCGAGACGGTGGGGGCGGACATCTCGCCTGTGGCCTACGAACCCACGGGCGACAACGAGCACGACGTGAAGGCGCTGACGCAGGCGGTGTTCAGCCACCTGGAGCAACTGGTGCTCCGCCACCCGGACCAGTGGTACATCTTCCGGCACCTGTGGCCGGCCGACGCGGCGGCCGCGAATTCCGCTTGAGGCCGCACCCGCCCCTCGGCCGCCCTCCGGGCTACCGAGTCTCCTCCAGCAGTTTGCGCGATTCGGGCAGCGCGCGGAGCAGGTCGCTCGCGATCCCTCCGGCGGTGCCGTAGGCCTCGGCGACCAGGCGCCCGGTCTCCGCGTGCAGGTACACCGCGGCGGACGCCGCATCGAAGGCCGTCATGCCCTGTGCGATCAGACCCGCGATGAGGCCCGCCAGGACGTCGCCCGTGCCACCGTGCGCGAGCATCGCGTTCGCGGCGGCGGAGATGCGCGCCCGCCCGTCCGGCGAGGCGACGACGGTGCCCGCTCCCTTCAGGACCACGACGCTGTCTGTGGCCTGTGCATATGCGAGCGCTGTCCCGAGGCGGTTCGCCTGCACCTCGTCGACGGTGCGACGCATGAGGCGCGACATCTCGCCGGGGTGCGGTGTGAGCACGCGGGGCACCGCGAGGCGGCTGTGCCAGCCGGGCTCCTCCGCGAGCAGGTTCAGGGCGTCGGCGTCGAGGACGAGCCCTTCGAGGCCGTCGACCTGATCGAGGCCGGCGAGCAGATGTTGCACGAAGGCCCGTGCGGGCTCGGACGCGGTCAGCCCCGGACCCACCAGAAGCGCGCGCGGCCGGCCCTGTCGCAGTGCGCGCACCAGCTCACGGGCGGCGTCCGCATCGAGCGCGCCGTCGGTCGAGGGCAGTGGCTCGTGCGTAGCGTCCGGCAGGCCGTGCACGAGCAGCGGCTGGACCGCCTCGGGCGCGGCGATGGTGACGAGACCGGCGCCGGAGCGCAAGACGGCCTCCGCAGCCAGACGGATGGCGCCGGGATACTTCCGCGAGCCCCCCGCGACCACCACCGTGCCGAACGTGCCCTTGTGGCCGTCCTCCGGCCGCGCCGGCATCGAGGCCTTCACGTCGCGCAGGCGGATCTCCTCGAACGGCATGTCGGCGGCGGCGGCCGGGGGGAGGCCGATGTCCACCGGTTCCACGCGGCCGGCGAAGGTGCGGCCGGGCGGGGTGACGTGGCCGACCTTCGGGTAGCCGAAGGTCACGGTGATGTCGGCGGCCACCGTCAGCGGGTCCGCGTAGCCCGAGCCGGCATCGACGCCGGTCGGCAGATCCACCGCCACCAGCTGTGGCCGGAGATTGCGCCCACGCGCGACGGCGAGCCGCCGCAGCATCTGCGCCAGTGCCCCTTCGATGGGCCGCTCGCGCGGACGCTGGCCGGTGCCCAGCAGGGAGTCCAGGACAAGCGCGGCCTGGTCGAGCAGCGAGTCGAGCCGCTCCAGGGTCTCGTCGTCTTCCTCGGCGGTCGTGGTGGCGATGCCGGCGTCAGCGACGGCGCGCCACTCGGGGTCGTCGTCAGGCCGGGGGCGCAGCAGGTAGGCATGGACGGCGGCGCCCCACTCCGCGAGCTGGCGCACGGCAACGAGGCCGTCGCCACCGTTCTTGCCGGGCCCGATCAGCGCAAGGATGGGGCGACCCTCCATAGCGCCGACGGCCATCCAGGCTTCCTGCGCGGCGGCGACCCCGGCGTTGTGCATCAGTTCGCGCTCGGAGGTGCCGGCGGCGACCGCGGCCTCCTCCAGGCGTCGCATCTGCTCCACTGTGACGACCTTCGTCATGGTGCCCCTATCGTCCAAGCTGGCTAGATCTCGTCGCGGAGCAGGCCGCGCGCCCGCAGGCGCTCGACGAGGCGCGCGCGCGCCTCGGCGGGCTCTTGCTCGCGTACCTGCTGCGTGCAGACGACCGAGGCGATGGCGAACGACTCGAGGTGGCTCAGCGAGACGTCGATCGCTTCGAGGCCGATGCGCTCCGCGCGCGCCTGCGCGCCGCCGTAGAGGTAGACCAGCGGTTTGCCTCGACGGTCCGGGAGCACCTCGATCTCGCGCCAGCCGACCGAGCGTGCGCCGGTGCCGAGCGCCTTCATCACCGCCTCCTTCGCGGCGAAGCGGGCGGCCAGCTCGGGGACGCGGCCGCGGCAGAAGGCCACCTCCGCGGGTGTGTAGACGCGATGCAGGAAGCGCTCGCCGTGCCGCTCCAGGACGCGGCCGACGCGCTCGATCTCGATCATGTCGATACCAACAGCGTGGGTAGTCATCTGCCGGAATCTAGCACGAGCCCGTGTCATACTCGCGCTCTCAGCCCCGGCCCCTCTCCCACGCGGTGGTTGAGGGGAGCGAGAGCAATGCATGATCGGCGGGGCGCGCTCCGCTCATCCTGAGCCTATCGAAGGACGCGCCGTTGCCCGGAGAGAGCGCATGACCGCACGCATCATCGATGGCGCGGCGATCGCCGCCGAGATCCGCGCCGAGGTCGCGCGCGACGTCGAGGCGCTGGTCGGCGCCGGGCGGCCGAGGCCGCACCTGACGGCCGTCCTCGTGGGCGACGACCCCGCCTCGATCTCCTACGTGCGCGGCAAGCGGCGGGACTGCGACGAGGTCGGGTTCTCGAGCGAGACGCTGCGGCTGCCCTCGGAGACGACGCAGGACGAGTTGGTGGCGCACATCGAGCGGCTCAACCGCGACCCGGGCGTACACGGCATGATCGCGCAGGTGCCGCTCCCGCCGCACATCGACGAGGCGGCGATCATGGAGGCCATCGACCCGGCGAAGGATGCGGACGGGCTGACGCCGACGAGCCTGGGGCGCCTGCTGCAGGGTCAGCCGAGGTTCGTCCCAGCGACTCCGCAGGGCGTGCAACAACTGCTGGTGCGCAGCGGCATCGACCCGGCAGGGCAGCGGGTGGTCATCGTCGGGCGCTCGCTCCTGGTGGGGCGTCCGCTGGCGATGCTGCTCTCGATGAAGGCGCCGGGCGCGAACGCAACGGTGACGGTGGCGCACACCGGTACGCGCGACCTCGCCTCGGTGACGCGCGAGGCCGACATCCTCATCCCCGCGGTCGGGCGGCCTCGGACGATCACGGCAGATATGGTGCGGCCGGGCGCCACGGTCATCGATGTCGGCGTGAACCGCGTCGACGACGCGTCGAAGAAGGCCGGGTACCGGCTGGTGGGCGACGTGGACTTCGAGGCGGTGGCGGAGGTCGCCGGCGCGATCACGAAGGTGCCGGGGGGCGTCGGGCCAATGACCCGGGCCATGCTGCTGGTAAACACGTTGCGCGCGGCTCAGGCGAGCGGCTAGCGCCCGTCGATGCGGGACGGAGGCTCATGTGGATGCGCTGGCTAACCCCGAGGCGTGGATCGCGCTGCTGACGCTGACGTCGCTGGAGATCGTCCTCGGCATCGACAACATCATCTTCATCTCGATCCTCGCGTCCAAGTTGCCCGTGGAACATCAAGCACGCGCGCGCACGGTCGGCCTCGGGCTCGCGATGTTCACGCGCATCCTGCTGCTGCTCTCCCTGTCGTGGGTGATCGGACTGACCGAGCCACTGTTCGAGGTCCTGGACAAGGGGTTCTCGGGCCGCGACCTGATCCTGCTTGGCGGCGGCCTCTTCCTGCTGGCCAAGTCGACCCTCGAGATCCACGAGAAGCTGGAGGGGGACGAGCCGCACGGGTCCGGCCGCCCTGGTGGGACGGCAAGCTTCGCATCCGTCATCGTGCAGATCCTGTTGCTGGACGTGGTCTTCAGCCTGGACTCCGTCATCACCGCGGCAGGGATGGCGGAAGACCTGTCGGTCATGGTCGTGGCGGTGATCGTCGCCGTCGGGGTCATGCTGGTGAGCGCCAGCGCCATCAGCGACTTCGTGAACGAGCACCCGACGGTGAAGATGCTCGCCCTGAGCTTCCTGCTGCTTATCGGCGTGTCACTGGTCGCCGAGGGCTGGGGCCTGCACATCCCGAAGGGCTACATCTACTTCGCGATGGGCTTCAGCGTGATGCTGGAGATGCTCAACCTGCGCGTGCGGGCGAGGCACGACCGGCCGGTGCTCTTGCGCCCGACGTTCGTGAAGGACGAGGCGGGCGCGGGCGCGGTCCCGCAAGCGCCACCCAGGGCGCCCGCGCCGTAGCGAGCACCGGGTCAACGGGCAGCGAGTGGATGCCGCCAGCGGAGTCCCGGGAACCGCGCGAAGTCACGGTCAGCAGTGATCCATTCGCTGCCGGATTCGATGGCCAGCTACTCAGCGCAGCCGTCGCAGTAGCCAGCTTGCCCCCTGTATCTCCGCGCCGAGGAGTCCCACCCGCTCCGCCAGGCGGCGGTCCGAGGTGACGACGGTCAACGTGGTGGAATCGGGGTCCTCGGCGACGAGGTCGACGATGCGGTCGTCGGCGGCGTCCGGGCCGTGGCGATCCGAGTAGAGGACCCGGACGCCGTCCCGCTCCCCCGCCTCGATGCCCTCGTACGTGCGGCCTTCAAGGACGGCCGTGACCTCGTCGCCGGACTCGGACGCGAGCGCGGCGAGTTGCTCGAGCAGACGTCGATGCGCGCCGGCACGGTCGCGCCACCACCCGGTGGGACGGGAACCAATGACGTTCATCGCATCGACGATCAGGCGGGCCATGACCCCATGATGGCGTAGTGGCGGCACAATCGCGTCTCTGCCCGCGTCGTGCGATCATGGTGGGCATGGACGAACTTCGACAGCGGGTCGCGGAACTGCTCGAGCGCGTGCGGGATGTGCAGGTGCGTCTTTGACCTGCCCGAACGAGAGCGCGGACTCGCGAAGCTGAGGGCGGCGGCGCAGGCGCCCGACCTGTGGGACGACCAACAGCGCGCCCAGCAGGTGATGAAGGACGTGGCCCACCTCGAGCGGGTGGTCACCACATGGGCGGCGCTGGAACAGCACTCCGAGGACATCCAGGGTCTGCTGGAGCTGGCCGCGGAGACAGAGGACGAGGAGCGCCAGGCGCTGCTCGCCGACATCGAGCGCGAGTTAGCCGGACTGGAGCGCGAGTTCGACGCGCTAGAGATCGACCTGACGCTCAGCGGCCCGTACGACGCGCGCAACGCGGTGCTTTCCGTGTACGCCGGAGCCGGCGGCACCGAGGCGCAGGACTGGGCGGAGATGCTGCTGCGCATGTACCTCCGCTGGGCGGACAGTCACCGCTTTGGCACCGAGATCCTCTCCATCAGCAGTGGAGACGAGGCGGGCATCAAGTCGGCCGAGTTGCGCATCACCGGCGAGAACGCGTACGGGCTCTTGCGGTCGGAGCGCGGCGTACATCGCCTCGTGCGCATCTCCCCCTTCGACGCCTCGCAGTCCCGCCACACCAGCTTCGCGCTGGTCGAGGTGATGCCGGAGGCGACCGAGGGCGAGGCGACGGTGGAGATCAAGCCGGACGACCTGCGCATCGACACCTACAAGGCGGGCGGGCACGGCGGCCAGAACGTGCAGAAGAACGACACGGCGGTGCGCATCACCCACCTGCCGACGGGTATTGTGGTGACCTGCCAGAATGAGCGCTCGCAGGGGAGAAACCGAGAGAGCGCCCTGCTCGTACTCAAGTCAAGGCTGCTCGAACGAGAGATCGAGCGTATTGAGCGAGAACGCGCGGAGATCAAGGGCGAGCACGTGGAGGCGGGCTGGGGCAACCAGATCCGCTCCTATGTCCTTCAGCCCTACCGCATGGTGAAGGACCTGCGCACGAACGTGGAGACCAGCGACACCTCCGGGGTACTGGACGGGGACCTGGATTCCTTCATCAACGCGTACCTGCGAAGCACGGTAGGCGTTGACGAGGAGAGCCAGGCGGTCTCCTCGTGAGCCACGCGCGCGGGCACGTGCCCCGGTTGCTGGTCGCGCTGCCGGCCGCTGCGCTCGCGCTGGTGGCGCTCCTGCTCCCGATGCTGTCGGGTCTCGCGCTCGCGGGCGAGATCGAGGCGGGCGCGACGAACGTCCGCAGCGACGACCCGACGAGCATCACGTTCTCGACGCGCGTGCAGGCTTCGGCCGGCCTCGAGTCGGCGACCTTCGTTTACAAGGTGCTGAACCCGGACGGCAACGTGGGCGGCAGCGGTGCGGCCACGTTCTCGCCGGGCACCGAGGCGGACCTGTCGTTCACCCTCGAGGCGAACAACGCCAACCGCTACATCCCCGTCGGCTCGGACTTCGCGTTCCACTGGGAACTGACGGACACCGAGGGCGACCGCGTCTCGACGGAGGAGGAGACGTACACCTTCCTCGACGGCCGGTACCAGTGGCAGACCCGCTCCGCGGACGGCGTGACCGCGTACTGGTACGGGGACGACGACAGGCAGGCGACGCTGGCGCTGGAATCGACTCGCGCGTCCGTCGACGAGGCGGAGGCGCTGCTGCAGACCGAGGTGCCGTACCAGGTGAAGGTGCTGGTGTGGCGCTCCGAGGAGGAGGGCCAGCTGGCGATGCGGCCTCGGGCAACCACGTTCGACGCGCAGGTGGTGACGGGCGGTCAGCGGGTGGCCCCCGACCTGCTTTTCGTATTCACGCCCAACGCGGACGTGATCCGCCACGAGGCGGCGCACATCGTGACGCACGTGGCGGGCGACGGGCCGTTCACTCAGATCCCGGCGTGGCTGGACGAGGGCACCGCGGTCTACATGCAGAACGACCCGGGCGCGGGCTACCGCGCGGCGGTGGAGTTCGCGATCCAGACTGACAGCGCGTTCAGCCTGCGCAGTATCCAGTCGCCGGCGAACAGCGCCGACCGGGTGAACCAGTTCTACGGCCAGTCATGGCACACCGTGAACTTCATGGTCGAAGAGTTCAGCCCGGAAGCCTTCGCCGAGGTGTACCGCCTGATCTACGCCGGTTCCCCCACGGACGAGGCGCTGACGGAGGTCTATGGGGTCGACCAGGACGGCCTGTACAACCTCTGGCGAGAAGCGAACGGTTTGGAGCCGGTGGACTTCGGGCCACGCGGCTCCACTGAGACCGACCCCGGCGCCCAGGCCACGCGGCCACCACTGGGTATCCCGACGACGTTCCCGGGCGGGTCGACCGACCAGCCGGCCGCGCCGAACGGCTCGGGTGGCGAGCCTGCACCCCCCGACGACGCCGGCGGCAGCGCCTCGTCCGAGTCATCCTCGAACGTCGGCGTAGCTCTGGCGGTCGGACTGGGGACGCTGCTGCTGGCCGGCGTGCTGGGCGGCGGGGGCCTGCTGCTGCTGCGCCGGCGCTAGTCAGCGCGCGCCTCGGCGCTCGCGGGCGCTGATCCCCCGCGCTACACTGGCCCGCACGACGATGAAGCGGTCCGCCCCGGCGGGCCGCTCGCATCTCTGCTCGTGGAGCGCTCTCATCGAGAGCCCGCCCAGCACCGACCGGGGCTGACCGAAGGGCCGCGCACGCGTGATCCGAGACGAGATCATCGAGCTGGTGGGCCGGGCGCTGCACGCCGCACAGGCGGCGGGCGACCTGCCGCAGTTCGCCGCGCCCGAGGTCACCGTCGAGCACCCTCAACGCACGGAGCACGGCGACTTCTCGGCGAACCTCGCGTTGCGCATCCAGGGCCTGGCAAAGATGAAGGCGCTGGAGGTCGCGGAGGCGTTGAGGCGGCACGTCCCCGCGCACGAAGCCGTCTCCGAGGTGCGCGTGGCGCCGCCGGGATTCCTCAACCTCTACCTTGGCGCCGGGTGGCTCGCCGGGCAGGCCTCCGCAATCGCCGACGCTGGGGAGCGGTACGCCTCCAGCGATCGGGGCGCGGGTCAGCGCATCCAGATCGAGTACGTGTCGGCGAACCCCACGGGGCCGATCCACGTCGGCAACGGGCGCGGCGCGGCCATCGGCAGCACGCTCGCCAACGTGATGGTGGCTGCCGGGTACGACGTCGAGCAGGAGTATTACGTCAACGACGCGGGCACGCAGGTCGCGATCTTTGGCCGCACCCTCTATGCCCGCTACCAGCAGCTGTTCGGCCGCGACGTGACCGTCCCGGAGAACGGCTATCCGGGCGAGTACGTGCTGGATGTCGCCCGCGGGATCAAGGACCAGGCCGGCGACCGCTTCCTGCGGCCTGAGGGCGAAGAGCCGAGTGCGGAACTGGGCCAGTTGGGCATCCAGGTCATGGTCGACCACATCCGCGAGGACCTTGCGTTGATGGGCGTCGAGTACGACCGGTGGTACTCGGAGCGGTCGCTCCAGGCAGAGGGCGGCGCCTACAACCGCGTGCTCGACCTGCTCCGCCAACAGAAGCACGTCGTGGAGCGCGAAGGGGCGGTCTGGTTCGCCTCCTCCGAGCTCGGTGAATCGAAAGACAACGTCCTGATCCGTTCGGACGGGATGCCGACGTACTACGCGACGGACATCGCCTACCACTACGACAAGTTCATCGAGCGGAAGTTCGACCGCGTCATCGACATCTGGGGGGCAGACCACCAGGGCCACGTCTCGCGTGTGAAGGCCGCGGTAGCCGCGATCGGCGGCGACCCCTCGAAGCTGGACGTGCTGCTGTACCAGCTGGTCGCGCTGCGGCGAGGCGACCAGGCGGTGCCGCTGTCCAAGCGCGCGGGTGAGATCGTCACGCTCCGCGACGTCGTGGAGGAGGTGGGAAAGGACGCGACGCGCTTCTTCTTCCTGCTGCCATCCGCGAACCAGACGATGGACTTCGACCTGGAGCTGGCGAAGAAGCAGTCGGACGAGAACCCCGTCTACTACGTGCAGTACGCGCATGCCCGAATCGCGGGCATCCTGGCGAAGGCAGTCGAGCAGGGGATCAGCGCGGACGGCGCCGACGCCTCGCTGCTGACGCACGAGGCGGAACAGACGCTGCTGCGGAAGCTGCTGCTGCTGCCCGAGGTGCTGGAGACGGTCGTGGACGACCTGGGGCCGCACCACCTCCCCCACTACGCGCAGGACCTGGCGAGCGCCTTCCACGTGTTCTACACACAGTGCCGGGTGATCGACGCGGAGAACCCCGACCTGTCGCGGGCGCGGCTGCTGCTCCTGGAGGCGGCGCGAGTGGTGCTCGCACGCACGCTGGGGCTGATGGGCGTGTCGGCGCCGGAGCAGATGTAACGCCTTCCGCTCGCCCTGAGCCAGTCCGAAGGGTGGGCGGCCTCCGCACAGGTGCCCCGCCCACGCTTCGACGGGCTCAGCATGAGCGGGAGGGTCCGGGTGAGCGGCGTGGCGCCGCATCCGGGTGCCTGTTGTGGCAATCCGCTCACCCTGAGCCGGTCGAAGGGTGGGCGGACTCCGTACAGGTGCCCCGCCCACGCTTCGACGGGCTCAGCATGAGCGGGAAGCCGCTCCGCACTTCTCCGTGACCCTGTGCCACGAGTGTGCGATCTTCTCCGGGACTCGCCTGACGGTAACGCCGAGGGGACACGATGGCCGACGAGCGCAAGCGGATCCTGACGGGGGTGCGGCCTACGGGCTCGCTGCACCTGGGGCACTACGTAGGGGCGCTCGAGAACTGGATCCGGCTCCAGCAGGAGTACGAGTGCTACTTCCTGATCGCGGACTTCCAGGTCTCCGACCACGCCGATGAGATGGACCTGGTCCGCTCCTCGGTGTTTGAGGTGGCCCTGGACTGGCTCGCGGTGGGGCTCGACCCGGATGGGAGCCACTTCGTCATCGAGAGCCTGGTGCCGGAGCATGCGGAGCTGACGACGTGGCTGTCGTGGTGGATCCCGCTGGGGCGGTTGCAGCGCAATCCGACGCTGAAGGCGGAGATGGCGGACCTGGAGTCGAAGTCCGTGCCCGTGGCGTTTTTCAACTACCCGGTGATGCAGACGGCGAACATCCTGATGCCGAAGGCCCACCTGGTGCCGGTAGGCGACGACCAGCTGCCACACATCGAGATGACACGCGAGGTAGCCCGGCGCTTCAACCGGCTCTTCGAGACGGAGGTGTTCCCGATCCCGGAACCCCTCGTGGGACGCGTCCCGCGCCTGGTGGGCGTCGACGGCAACGCGAAGATGTCGAAGTCCATGGACAACGCCATCTACCTCAAGGACGACGCGGAGACCGTCACCCGCAAGGTGATGGGTATGTACACGGACCCGACGCGCCTGCGCGCCACGGACCCCGGGCACGTCGAAGGCAACCCGGTCTTCATGTACCACGATGCCTTCAACCCGGACACCGCCGAGGTGGACGACCTGAAGGAGCGCTACGTCGCAGGCAAGGTCGGCGACGTCGAGGTGAAACAGAAGCTCGCTCGCGTCCTCAACGCGTTCCTCGACCCGATCCGGGAGCGCCGCGCCCACTTCGAGGCGCACCCGGAACTGGTGCGGACGGCGCTGGCGGAAGGCACGGCGCGGTCCCGCACGGTTGCGCAAGCGACGATGGCGGACGTGCGGGCCGCGATGGGTGTGAACTACCTGGAGTGACCTCCGCGCCCTCACCCCCGGCCCCTCTCCCACGCGGTGGGAGAGGGGAGTCAGCGACCGCAGAGAAGGCCGCCCGAATCGGGCGGCCCTCGTCGATCCTCGAGGGGAGCGGGGCTTAGCTGCGCTGCTCCAGCGGGATGTACTCGCGGTGCTGGTGGCCGGTGTAGACCTGGGTCGGCCGGAAGATGCGGTTGCCGGACTCCCACTGCTCCTTCGTGTGGACCATCCAGCCGAGCGTGCGCGAGGCCGCGAAGATCGGCGTGAAGAAGTCCGTGGGGATGCCGATCGCCGCGAAGACGCAGCCCGAGAACAGGTCGACGTTCGGGTAGAGTCCGCGGTCGCCCAGGCGGTCCGTGGCCACCTTCTCCACCGTCAGTGCGATCTGGTAGAGGTCGTGGACCTCCGTGCCCGGCTTGATCACCTCGTCCGCCAGGCGCTGGATCACGATGGAGCGTGGGTCCTTGACGTGGTAGACGCGGTGGCCGAAGCCCGGGATCTTGAACTTGTCGTCCAGCAGCTTCTGGATCTCAGTCTCGGCCTTCTTCGGGTCGCCGATCTGCTGGAAGAGGCGCAGGGACGCCTCGTTGGCCCCGCCGTGCGCGGGGCCGGAGAGTGCGCCGATGCCCGCCGCGCACACGGCTTCTGGCTCCGACTTCGTCGAGGTGACGACGCGAGCCGTGAAGGTGGATGCGTTACCGGCGGAGTGGTCCGCCTGCAGGATCAAGAGCGCGTTCATAACGCGTTCGTGTTCCGGCGACGGCTCCTGGCCGGTAATCATGCGCAGCATCATGTGCGCGAAGCTCTCGCCCACCCACGGACCGTCGTAGTCACGGCCCTCGACGGCCTGGGCGATGATGCCGACCAGGTGGCCGACCTTGGCGACCAGCGCCAACCCACGGTCCTGGACGGAGTCGACCTTGCGCTCGAAGTCGTTGTCGTCCGGCCCCAGCGCGGCGACGGCAGACTGCAACGCGAACATCGGGTGGGTGATGGCGCCGACCCGGCGCGCAACATCCAGTTGTTCCGGTGTGAGCACGCGGTCGTCGTGCATCTTCTGGCGGATCTCGTCGATCCGCGCCTGTGACGGCAGCTCGCCGTCGTAGAGCAGGGCAACGACCTCCTCGAAGGTCGCGCCCGGGTGCGTCAGGTCCTCGATGGAATAACCCCGGTAGGTGAGGCGTCCGGCCTGACCTTCCACCAGGGAGATCGCGGATTCCGCGATCGCTACGCCTTCGAGGCCCGGGCTGAAGGACGGAGTGTCCAACGTCATGCTTCCCCCCAAACTGGCGCCCGCAGCATCCGGCATCTGCCGCCCCACAGGCTCACTGGGTCTTGGTCAATCACACTCCTCGGGCATGGGCTGCGTTCAACCTCGTGTTGCCGTCCTGCGGCCGGGTCGGGGGACCGCGGCATCCATGCGTCGGGGCGATTATAGCGGAACCGACGGCCGCTTGAGGATGCCACCGTCACGTCATCGACCCGTTAATGGCGACGCGACAGCCGCGCCGGAACGCGCCGAGTGACAGCGCCTAGGGCGTCTCGTCAGCGTCCCCCGCGTGTTCGAGGACGAACGCGCGCACGAGGTCGCGCACACGCTCGGCAGACTCCGTCAGGCCGTGCCCGGTGTCCTCCAGCAGCACCAGCTGCTTCGGCTCGGACGCGCGCCGGTAGATGTCCTTCGACGCCTCCTGGTCCAGCACCTCGTCCTCTGTGCCGTGGATCAGGAGCAGCGGCTTGCCGAGCTCGTCGACCTCCTGCGTGCCGTAGCGCTGCGAGGACATGGCGACGACGCCCTCGACGAGGGGGGCCAGCGCGGCGGCCCTTACGGCGACCGCACCGCCGAAGGAGTGGCCCACGAGCACGGCCTTCTGCCCGCCGATGCCCTTGAGGAAGGAGCAGGCGCCCAGCGCATCCAGCACGCACTCCTCGAACTCGCCCGCCTCCCGGTACTGGACCCGCACCGAAGTGACACCCTCCGCCACGAGGTCGCGGGCGAGGCTGACGAACACCTCGTTCGCCGGGCCCTTCGTCCCACCGCCGGCCCCGCTGAGGAAGACGACGCAGCCCGTCTTGCCCTCGCAGGGGTGGAGGTGGAGCGTCATCACGCCTCGGGTGGTGTTCAGCTCGACCAGCATCTCGCCCTGGGCCTCGCCCTCCCGGGCGCGCGCACCCTGGATGGAGAGCGTCAGATGCTCGTCCTCATCGCCCGAGGGCGCGTGCGGGCCGCCATTAGTGGGGTCGCCGGTCATGTCCGCGCAGCGTAGCAGACACGCCACCCGGCGGCGTGGGGAGCGGAGGGCGGCTTATACTCGCACTCGATGGCACCTCGTAGCCGCTCGCGCAGCCTCCTCGTGCCCCGCGCACTCCCGATCCTGATAGCGCTCCTCGCCGGCCTGACCGTCGCGTGCTCGGGCGATGAGCCGGCCCCTACCGTCACAACGACGCCAACTCTGGTCGCCGCATCCCCGACGGGCGCGCCGACCTTGACGCCACCATCTACGTCGACACCAGCGCCGAGCCCCACGCCGCCGACCGTGCAGTCGACCGTCTGGCTGATCGAGCTGGCCAGCGGCGACGTGCAGAGCTTGCACGAGGACACCCAGCGGGCAATGTGGGAGCTCCGGCCGCAATTCACTGAGGACGGTGAGGGCGTGGAGATCCGGATCGGCGACGAGATTGTCGACTACGACCTCGATGGCACGGAGGTCGAGCGGCGTGCGTACCAGGCGCCGGATGGGCGTTGCCGACAGATCGAGGAAGGCGACGAGCCGGTCGCCGAGATCGATGGGGTCGAGTATCCGGTGAACTGTGGCCTCTTCTCGCCGGACGGGCGCCGCATGCTCTATCAGGTCGACCGCGAGGAGATCAATCTGGCTCCGTCGTACCGGGTCCCGACATGGGACGAATGGGTGCTCGACCTCGAGACGGGCGAGCGCCTGCTGCTGCAAGATGCGCTTGTGCATTGCGGCGGCTGTGACGGCCGCTACGGGCCGGCGTGGTCACCGTCCGGGCGCTACGTTTACTTCTCGGACTTGGGTGGTCCGGAGCGCGTGTTCGTTGCTGACGTGGTGAGCGGGTCGACGCGGACGATCATGAGCGGGAACCAGGCCGTCCAGCTCAGCTACGGGCCGGATTGGTCGCCATCCGGCGACCAACTGCTCCGCACTGACAGCGAGGGCGGTACCGTTCTAGAGGACCTCACGGCGGGCGCTGTGATCCCGCTTCCCGACGTCCCGTGGCCGGCGCGGTTTAGTACCGGCGGCGACTTCGTGTACGGTCCCGCCTACGAGAGCGGTGAGCGCCCTGGGGAGACGGCGCTGGTCGGCCTCGCGACGCAGCAGGTCACGGTACTGGCGGGCGTCGGCCCTTCCGAGCATGTCTGGATCGACCTCGGTGCGGTCTACGACTCACCCGCAGGCCCGGTGGCGCTCCTAGAGTTCGGTTGGGGCTGTGCGGGGACGACCATCCACCACCCGCTGAGAGCTGACGGCGCGTACTGCCTGGAGGGCGCTCGCCTCGCCCGGCCATCGCCTGACCTCGGGCGCGTAGCCGCGCCCCGGCGCACTGGAGCTACCGGCCGCGCTGATGGTCCCGGCTTCCAGTCGTCCTCGGTGCCCGTGTGGGAGATCGTCGTTGTCGATGTGAGGGACGGAACCGAGCAGGTCCTGGCGAGCGGTGCCATCAGCTCGTGGCCTCCGGATGTCCACTGGAACGAGCAGGGGACGCACCTGCTCGTGTTCTGGCCGGTCCAGTACGGGATCTAAACCGCCGGCAGCGAGGGCTGGCGGGTGTGCCAGTCGGTGAGCTGCGCGTAGGCGTGGGCGGCGCCGAGCAACCGGGACTCCTCGAACGGGCGTCCGGCGAGGTGCAGGCCGACCGGTAGTCCGTCCGCGAAGCCGGCCGGGATGCTGATGGCGGCGTTGCCGGCGATGTTCGCGGGGATAGTGTAGAGGTCGTTCAGGTACATCGCGTAGGGGTCGTCCAGCTTCTCGCCCAGGCGGAACGCGGTGCTCGGGCTCGTAGGGCTCAGGATCACGTCGTGATCCGAAAGGGCCGCCTCGAACTCGCGGCGGATGAGGGTGCGCACCTTTTGCGCCTTCAGGTAGTAGGCGTCGTAGTAGCCGGCGGAGAGCGCGTAGGTGCCGAGCATGATGCGCCGCTTCACCTCAGGGCCGAAGCCGCCCCCGCGCGTGAGCGACATCTCCTCTTCGACGGAGGCGCCCGAGGTGTACGAGTAGCCGTACTTCACGCCGTCGTACCTCGCGAGGTTCGCCGACGCCTCGGAGGGGGCGATCAGGTAGTAGACCGGTAGCGCGGCGTCCGCGCTGGGCAGGGTGACGGAGCGGTCGACGACCGCACCGTTCGCCTCGAGGACCCCGATCGCCTGCTCGATGGCCTGGCGCACGCCGTCATCTAGGCCTTCGCCGAGGAACTGCTGTGGGACGCCGACGCGCAGCCCCCCGAGGCCGCGGCCGAAGTGCTCGGTGTAGTCAGGCACGGGGACGGGGGCGGTCGTGGAGTCGTTGGGGTCGTGCCCGGCGATCACGCCGAGGAGCCTCGCCACGTCCTCGGCGTCGAGGCCGAAGGGGCCGACCTGGTCCAGTGACGAGGCGAAGGCGACCACGCCGAAGCGGCTGACGCGGCCGTACGTGGGCTTGAGGCCTAGGATGCCACAGAGCGCGGCCGGCTGGCGGATCGACCCGCCGGTGTCGGTGCCGAGTGACAGCGGGACGCCTCGCGCGGCGACGGTCGCGGCTGAGCCTCCCGAGGAGCCGCCGGGCACGCGGTCGAGGTCCCACGGGTTGTGCGTGGGTCCGAAGGCGGAGTGTTCGGTGGACGAACCCATCGCGAACTCGTCGAGGTTCGTCTTGCCGATGATGACCGCGCCGGCCTCCTGGATGCGCTGGACGACGGTGCAGTCGAGCACCGGCGTGAACTGCTCGAGCATCTTCGAGGCAGCGGTCGTGCGGACGCCCTTCGTCGAGAGCAGGTCTTTCACGCCGATGGGGATGCCGGTGAGCGGGCCGCCCTCGCCGGCACGCAGCCGCTCATCGGCGGCGGCGGCCTGCGCGAGCGCGAGTTCGTCCGTGAGCGTGATGTAGGCGTGTAGCGAGGGTTCCTGGGCGCGCACCCGCTCGAGGGTCGCCTCCGCGAGGGTGCGCGCGGTGTAGTCCCCGGCGCGCAGCCGGGCGGCGTGCTCGTGAGCGGGTACGTCCAGGTCGATCGTGTCCGGCACTAGTCGAGCACCGCCCGCACGCGGAAGTAGCCGTCTTCACGCCTGGGCGCGTTCGCGAACACCTCCTCGCGGTCGAGCGAGGGCCGCGGTTCGTCCGGCCGGTCCACGTTCGCGAGGTCGAAGGACTGCGCGGTCGGCGGAACGTCCGAGGTGTCGATGTCGTTCAGGATCTGGAAATGGTCGAGGATACCGGACAGCTGGTCGCGCAGGCGTTCCACCTCGTCATCGTCGAGGGCGACGCGGGCGAGGCGCGCGATGTATCTCACCTCGTCCGCGGTCAGGGCCATGGGGATCCTCGGGTGGTGGATGCGCGACGAGACGCCGTGACGGCGCCCGAAGTCACTATAGGGAGCACATCTGTACCGGGCCACCGCGCGTTCCCTCAGGTGAGCCGTCAGCGTCCCGACAGCATCTTTCGGGGCTTTCGGGGTCGACCGGGGACCAGCGGCGGCCATACGATCGACGGCGTGCCCTCGCGCCGGCTACGGCCGGGCGGGCGGGCGCGAGCCAGGGAGGGCCGAGCGAGTGCAGGAAGCCGCCGCGCCGGCTACGACCCCGGCCAGCCATGAGCCCGAAGCCGCGCGCCTGGGCAATCCCAGCTACGTCTGGCGCTCCGGACAGGACCGCCGAGTCAACCTGATCGAGCGCTACGTGCGCCTGGAGGGGCGGCGCGTGCTGGACCTGGGGTGCGGCCTGGGCGAATACGTGCGCGCCTTCTCCCGTCGAGGGGCGACGGCACTCGGCAGCGACATCGCCGCAGACCGGCTGCGTGAGGCGCGTCAGCGCGCGACGGCACAGCCGTCGCCACCGGGCACGGTGGCCGGCTTCATGGCGGCGGCCGGTGAGGCGCTGCCGCTACGGGACGCCTCGCTGGACGTGGTGGTGCTGAACGAGGTGATCGAGCATGTCGCGGACGACCGCGCGACGCTTCGTGAGGTGGGGCGGGTGCTGGCGCCGGGCGGGCTGTGCATTCTCTACGCGCCGAACCGGCTCTACCCCTTCGAGACGCATGGCATTTACTTAAGAGGCCGCTACATCTTCGGCAACATTCCGCTGGTGAACTGGCTGCCGGACGTGCTGCGCAACCGGCTGGTGCCGCACGCGCGGGCGTACCGGCACGGCGACTGGCCGCGGCTCATCGAGGGTGCGCCGCTGGAGGTGCTGCACCACACCTACGTCTATCCGGGCTTCGACAACATCGATGCCCGCTCACGTGTGCTCGGGCGGCTGCTGCGGGCGGTCTGCTACTGGGCGGAGGGGAACATCTTCCAGCGCCTGGGTCTCTCGCATCTCGTCGTGCTGCGGCGCACGGTGGGTGACGCGAGGCCGGCGCGGGCGAAGGAGGCTGCGAGATGAGTGCGAGCCAGACGGCGCTGCGCAGGCGCGCCCGGCGCCGCAAGGGGCCGAACAGCCCGGCCAACAAGCGTCGCGGCGGCCGGCGCCGGGTCGTCTCGATCGTCGGCGGCGCGCTCCTCTTCCTGCTCTTCGCGGGTGCGGCCTTCGGTGGCGGCGTCGGGTTGTATGCCATGGACCGCTACGACAGCATCGCGGAGGGCGTGGTGCCGCCCGAAGAGCTGATCGCGAAGTACTCGCGCGGTGGCGCTCGGATTTATGACCGCAACGGCCAACTCCTGTACGAGTTCGTGGACGAGGTGGGCGGGCTTCGGCGGCCGGTGGCGCTGGAGGAGATCTCGCAGTGGATGACGCAGGCCACCATCTCTACGGAGGACGCGTCGTTCTACGAGAACAATGGCCTGAACATGCGCGGCCTGATGCGGGCCGGCGTCGAGAACTTCCTGCCCTTCGGTGACGAGGGGTTCTTCGAGGGGTCCGGTGGCTCCTCGATCACGCAGCAGCTGGCGAAGAACGTCTACATCCCGCTGGAGCAGCGTGCGGACCGCTCGGTCGACCGCAAGATCCGGGAGACCGTGATCGCGCTCGAGCTGACCGAGAAGTACTCGAAGGAACAGATCCTCGAGTGGTACCTGAACTCGATCTCGTACGGCGGCATCTACATGGGCGTGCAGGCCGCGTCCCAGGGGTACTTCGGTAAGGACGCCAGCGACCTGACGCTTCCGGAGGCCGCGCTGCTGGCGGGCATCCCGCAGTCGCCAAGCCTGTACGCCCCGCTGCAGGGGGCCGGCCTGGATGCGACCGCGACCGGGTCGTTGTCGCCGACGAGCCCGACCAAGCTGCGCCAGTTGCAGGTGCTGGACCTGATGGTGCGGCACGGGGCCATCACGCAGGAGCAGGCCAACGAGGCCGGTGCGGAGGAGATCGTCTTCAAGACGAACCGCTTTGAGATCGAGGCGCCGCACTTCGTCTTGAACCGGGTGGCGGACGAGATCACCGCCCGCTTCGGTGAGCGGGCGCTCTTCGACCAGGGCCTGGAGGTGTTCACCACCATTGACCTGGACCTCAATCACACCGCTTCGGAGATCCTCGAAGAGCACATCGTGGAGTACGGCGTCCCCGCGAACCTGCACAACAGCGCGCTGATCGCCATCGACCCGAACTCGGGCCAGATCGTGACGTGGGTGGGCAGCCGCGACTACTTCAATGAGGACATCGAGGGCAAGAACGACAACGTGACGGCGTTGAACTCGCCAGGCTCGACGTTGAAGCCCTTCACCTTCATGACAGCCTTCATGCAGGGCTGGGGGACGGGCACCGCGATCATCGATGCGCCGCTCACGATCACGGATCCGGCCTCCGGGCAGG
The DNA here is from genome assembly GCA_009379925.1 of Dehalococcoidia bacterium. GTDB lineage: Bacteria > Chloroflexota > Dehalococcoidia > UBA2979 > UBA2979 > WHSU01. The sequence goes on from WHSU01000018.1 coordinate 45,209, forward strand.
CGTTCACGCCTCGGAACCCGATCGCCGGGTACCAGGGGCCGATGACGGCGGCGCTCGCGCTGGGCAACTCGCTGAACGTCACGGCCGTGAAGGCGATCCTGTACGGCGGAGTGGACCGCACCATCGGCGTGCTCAATCAGATGGGGTACACGACGCTGGACAACCCGGGAGGCTACGGGCCGGCGCTGACGCTGGGCGGCGTGGACATCACGCTGCTCGACCAGGCCATCGGCTATAGCGTGCTCGCGGGGAACGGGATGATGCGGGGCCAGGAGGCGGTGGTCACCAACGGCGACCCGGGCGAGCGGACGCTGGAGCCCATCGCGCTGCTGCGCGTGGAGGACTCCGACGGGAAGATCCTGCTGGACAACTCGCTGCCGGTGGAGCGCCGTGTGGTGCCGGCGGAGTTCCCGTACCTGGTCACCTCGATCCTCTCGAACGGCGACAACCAGTGCCTGACGTACGGCGTGTGCAACGCGCTGGCGCTGCCGAACGGCTTCCCGTCCGCAGCGAAGACCGGCACGAGCGAGCCGTACGAGGACTCGCGAGAGATCGGCGAGACCTGGACCATGGGCTACACGCCGAACCTCGTGGCGGGCGTCTGGTCTGGCAACTCGGACAACTCGCGCATCACGAACATCAGCTCCGCGACGCTATCCCTGCGAGCGTGGAAGGCGTTCATGGTCGCCGCGCAGGAGCACCTGGGGCAGGAGCCGCAGGCCTTCGAGCGGCCGCCGGGCGTCGTCGAGCGCGAGGTGTGCTGGCCCTCCGGGCGGCTGCCCTCCGAGGCGTGCCCCAACTTCAAGCGCTACACCAGCCTGTTCGCGGAGAGCGTGCTCCCCACGAACGAGGACGAGCGCTCTCGGCTCGTGGACAGCTGGTGGCAGGAAGTCCAGATCGACACGCGCACCGGGTTGCTGGCGGCGGACAACACGCCGTCCCGCTTCGTCGACGAGCAGGTCCGCCTCGTGTTCCCGGAGGCCGAGATGAAGGCCTGGGGCAGCGGCCTGGTGGACTGGGCCGTGCGGAATGGCGCGGCGCAGTACATCGCACCGACGCGCACGACCGACGACGGGCCGCTGCTCGTGGAGATCACCTCGCCGGACGAGAACGACCGGATTCGAGGCGACGTCGACATCCGCGGCCGGGCGAACTCGGAGGACTTCGAGTCGTACAGCGTGCAGTGGGGGCGCGGATTCGACCCGAGTTCATGGGTGACGGTCCACAGTTCGAACCGGGGCGTGAACAACGGCACGCTGGGCACCTGGGACACGACCCGAGTCCCGGACGGTAACTACACGGTCCGCGTGACGATGGAGGACGAGGAGCGCGGGACCACCTTCTTCCGCATCCCGGTGCGCGTGGACAACGCGGGTGGCGGCGACAACGAGGACGATGATGACAACGGCGGCGGGGGTGACGCCTCGGATGAGGCTCCCTTCGCCATGATCTCCTCACCGCTCAACGGGACGGTGGTCTCGGGCCGCCTCAACGTGACCGGCGTCGCCTACTCGGGCGACCTGCTGGCCACGGTCGTCGAGGTCGGCCAGGGGCTGTCGCCGGGCGAGTGGACCGAGATCAACCGGCGTGACGACAACATGAACGCCGGGACCCTTGCGACGTGGGATACGACCCGGTTCGAGAACGGCACCTACACGCTTCGCGTGGTGGTGCGGGACGAAGCGGAGGGCTTCGCGGACGCTCAGGTCGTGGTGGTCGTTCAGAACTAACGGCGGCACGCCGGGTCCTCGATCAGGCTTGATCGCACGGCCCGGCGTGCGAAGATCGGATCCCATGACGCACCAGTTGTTTGGATCTCCCGCGGCGGGTGTCGCACGGTCAACCGCGCCCCACTACCGGCGTGGTCAGCGGCCCGGCGACCTCCGGATCCGTCGCGCGCGCATGCGTCGAGGTGCATTCCGCCGAACGATCGAGCGGGCCGGGCAGCGTCTTCAGCGCCTCGTCAGCCCTCGGTAGGCACGGCCCTTCGGACCGCGGCCGCCTATGCCGTGTCGCTGAGCGGTACGCGCAGGCGTGTGCCCAGCAGGGCGCACGCGCGTCCGGCGATCCCCTCGGGTGTCAGGCCCAGCCCCGCCAGTAGTTCCGCCCGCTCGCCGTGCGGGACGACGGCATCCGTAATTCCCAGCGAGGCCCCGTGCACCTCGGGCCACCGTTCGCCGATGTGCGCGCGCAGGTAGGCGCCGAAGCCGTTGACGACCGACCCTTCCTCGACGGTAAGGACGTGGGAGTGCCGCGGGAGCAGGCGTTCGAGGCAGGCCTCGTCCAGCGGCTTGAGGAAGCGGCAGTTCACGACCGTCGCGTCGATACCCTGTTCCGCCAGCCGGTCCGCGGCCTCCATTGCGCGCAGCACCATGGTGCCCGTGGCGAACAGCGCCAGCTCGCGGCCCTCGCGCAGGACCTCCCACGTGCCGTACTCGATGCTCGGGATGTCGTCCGGGGCGGGGACGGCGGCGGGGACTTGGTCGCGCGGCCAGCGGATGCTGAACGGCCCATCGCGATGCTGGAGGCCGAGGCGTAGCAGCGCCACCATCTCCGCGCCGTCCTTCGGCGCCGTCACCGTCATCCCCTGCACCGGCAACAGGTACGCGATGTCGAGCGCGCCGTGGTGCGTAGGGCCGTCGTCGCCGGCGACCCCGGCACGGTCGAGACAGAACACGACGGGCAGCGACTGCAGCGCGACGTCGTGGACGATGGAGTCGTACGCGCGCTGGAGGAACGTCGAGTAGATCGCCACGACGGGTTTCACCCCTCGCGTCGCCAGGCCGGCGGCAAAGGTCACCGCATGCCCCTCGGCGATACCGACATCGAAGAAGCGGTCCGGGTGGGCGGCCTGGAAGAGGTTGGTGCTCGTCCCCTCCGCCATGGCCGCTGTGATCGCGACCACGTCCGGGTCAAGGGCGCCCAGTTCGGTCAGCGCCTTGCCGAAGGCGGCCTGGTAGCGCGGCAGCGCCGCCGAGGACTTCTTGAGGGGTGCACCGGTGGCCTTGTCGAAGCCGCCGCCGGCATGCCACTTGACCTGGTCCTCCTCGGCGGGCGCGAAGCCCTTGCCCTTGGTCGTGACCACGTGGACCAGGCGGGGCCCATCCATCTTCCGCACCTGGTTGAACGTCTCCACCATCTGGCCGGTGTCGTGCCCGTCTACGGGCCCGACGTAGCGGAAGCCCATCTCCTCGAAGAGCATGCCGGGGACGAACATCCCCTTCACCGCGTCGTCGGCGCGCACGGCGAACTGCTCGACCAGCTCGCCGACAGAGCCGAAGCGGGGCGCCGAGTGGATGAGGCGCTTCACCTCCTCGCGCACCCAGTTGTACAGCGGGCTGGTGCGCACGTTCGTCAGGTACTTGTGCAGCGCGCCGACGTTCGGCGAGATCGACATCTGGTTGTCGTTGAGCACCACGATCAGGTCACGCTCGGTGTGGCCAACGTTGTTCAGCGCCTCGAAGGCCAGGCCAGAGGTCATGCCGCCGTCGCCGATGACCGCGACCACCTCGAAGTCGTCGCCCTGCAGGTCGCGTGCGGCGGCCATACCACTGGCGGCGGAGATCGAGGTGGCAGCGTGGCCGGCGCCGAAGGTGTCGTACTGGGACTCGTCGCGCCTCAGGAAGCCTGAGAGCCCACCGGTGCGCCGGATCGAGGGGAACGCGTCGTTGCGCCCGGTGAGGATCTTGTGCGCGTACGCCTGGTGCCCGACGTCCCACACCAGCAGATCCCGCGGTGTCTCGAACGCGCGGTGGAGCGCGATCGTGAGTTCCACCGTGCCGAGGTTGGAGGCGAAATGCGCCCCCTGGTGTGCGGAGACGACATCCAGGATGCGCTCGCGGACCTCGTCCGCCAGTTCGTCGAGGCGCTCCGCCGGGAGGTCGCGCAGGTCCGCGGGGGAATGGACCGTGGACAGCAGGGACATCGGGCCTCTCCTCAGTTGGTCGGGTGGCGGAGCGCCGACGCGGTGGCCCCAATGTACGGCGCGGCCACGGCGCGACCAAGTACGCGGCGGGCTGGCGCCACGAGCCCGTACCGCCTCGAGGGATGCGGTCCCTGTGGTGCGGGGCTAGGTGATGCCCTGCAGGTGGAGGAGCAGACTCTCGATGTCGGCGCGCGTGCGCGCGTCGCGGACGAGTTCGAGGAACCGCGGCAGGCTTCCGGCCTGGCTGCGGATCTCACGTACCTGCGGGCCGAGCGGGTCGATCGAGTCTGCGCGGGCGGCATAGGTCCCGTACCAGGCGAAATACGCCTGGTTGATGCGCCGGATGTCCACGCCGCCCGCCGCCAGATCGCGACGCGCGGCGTCCATCCGTTCCTCGGCGGCCGTGACGCGCTCCTCCGCCAGCAGCGCGTCCACCTCCAGACGCAGCACGCGCAGCACGTCCACCGCGTTGAACCGCACCTCGGAGGCGGCCGGGGCGCCAACGAGGGCGGGCGTGCTGGGGTCGCCCCACCTCTCGAGCACGACCGCGGCGACCTCGCGGCCGACGACGTCGGCGACCGTCTCGTTGATGGTCCGCTGTTCGACCGACGAGAAGTAGCCGGCGCCCAGCGGGTAGAACGCCAGGTAGTGGTGCACCCACTCGTGAGCGGCCGTGGACAGGGTCGCCGCATACGAGGAGTCGTTGCCGACGATCGCGGGATACGTGGCCACGCCGCCGGACTGCACGACGAGCGCGGAGATCGACTCGTTGCGGGCCTCCGCGGACTGCTCGATGGCCGCCATGCGCGGGACGACCACGTCCGGACGCAGCAGCGAGTCGCCCACGCGCTCGATGTGAGAGCGTGGCGAGAGCACGAGCACGCTGGGGCTCGCGGCCAGCTCGATGTCGACCGGCGGGAAGAGGATGCCGGGCACCGGGAGGCGGTCGCGGACGCCGAGGTCCTTCAACGCCGCGTCGAGACGCCCTTCGATGGCAGCCTCAACGACGTTCTCCAGGGCGCCCGCCTCGGCGCGCTCGTCCGGGGTGAGGGCAAAGTAGCGCGCGATGGCCTCGTCCGGGTGGGGGTCGTCGCGGAAGGGACTGCCGAGGGCGAAAAGCCATTTGTTGGGTACGCTGGAGATCTCCCACCGCACCAGGTCGAACCCGTCACCCGCACGCTGGTTGCGCCACTCGAGAGCGCCCAGAACCAGGGAGAACGCGACGAGGAACACCGCCCCGACCATCCACAGCGGGCGGGCTCTCAGGAAGGTTGCAACGCCTTCGCGGCCCATACACACAATGTAGCGGTTCGGCCTCGACCTGCGGTCCCCCGCTACCCTCTACACATGAAGGTTGCCTTGAGATTCGGGCTCTCCGCGGTTGACCGCCCCCGCGAGGTGGCCGGCGCAGTCCCCGGCCGGCGTGAGCGGCTGGCGGCCGCGACGTTCGATCTGGTTACGTTATGTCTCGCGTTGGCAGTCGCCGGACTGGTCGCGACCCTGTTCCTGTTGCTACGCACCGGCCTGGGAGCGACGGACGTCGGCGATGTGGACGCCATGCTCGCGTTTGCGGCGCTGTCGGCATCCGTCCCCACGTGGACGGCCTGGTACGCCCTCCGTCTACTCGATGGCGCCAGCCGAGGGCACGCGGCGGCCGGGTTGCGCGTGCGCGGACCGGCGGCGGGCCGGCTGCTGCGGGTCGTGGTCCACCCGCTGGGCGCGCCCTTCTGGCTGTGGCTGGCCGGACTGGCGGGCTTACTCGGCGGCCGGACGGCTGCGCAGCCGTTCGCCGTCGTCGCGGGGGTGGTGGTGCTCGGCGGAGTCGTGTCGCTCGCGATGCTGCTCGTGCGGCCGGGCGCCCGGGCGTTGCACGATCGCGCCGCGCACACGACTCTGTTGCGATGAATCAACCGCCGACCCCGCGCGGCCCCCTGGCGCCGCCCGAGGACTACCGCGCGCCGGTCGTCTCTGACCAGGGCACCTTCGGCACGCTGCCGCCGACGTACGAGGAGTACGACGACTTCGAGGAGCCGACCTCGCCTCGAGGAATGGGGCTGACGCTGGCGCTCCTCGGCTTCGTGGTCGCGGCCGCCCTCTGGCTGGGCGCACTGGCCGTCTCGCAGACCACATCGCCGCAAGCCGCCCTCCCGGCACTCGAGCGAGGAGTAGCGGTGCTCTCCGACGTGGAGGCCCTGCTGACGCTCCACCAGGAGGAGATGCAAGCCGAGGCGGAGAGCGTGTCCGCGCCGGGTGCTCGGGTCACGTTGCCGGGATTCCCGGTGGCGGGCGTCGACTTCTCGCCGGAGGAGGTCACCGACCTGGACGCCGACGCCCTGCGAGCGCTCGCGCTGGAGCGCGGCGCGGCGCGGGTGTACGAGGACGGGACGGCCGCGTTCGTGATCGAGGACGTGGCGCCTCAGGAGCCGGGTATTTTCTCGACGGCGGGCGGCGCGCGCCGCGTGATGCAGTTCCTCTCACAACAGAATCACGACCGGGCCTCGATGCTGGTGTGGCCGGCCGGCCTCGCCGCTGTGCTGCTGGGGGCACTGACCGTAGTACTGTCGCGCGGCTTCCGGCGGCCGCTGGTGCTCGGGGCGGGCCTGGTGGTCGCGGCGGTGCCGGTCTTCGTGGTGGCCGGGCTGCTGCGCCTCGGGGTGTTCGCCATCGGCAGCGACGGGAGCGCGGTGGCCGAGGAGTTCGCGGGCATCGCGCAGACGCTGGCGTGGGCGCCCGCGGAGCAGGCGTTGATCGTCGCCGCGACCGGACTGGCTCTGATGTTTCCGGCGTGGGTGCTGCGTTCGCTCTTCGACCGCTCCGCGCGCAAGGCGGACGAGCGCGCGAGGACCCTGGAGGACTGGGGGTAGTGGGGACCGGCGTCGTTGACCTCGACAATTCGCGGGTCTAGCGTCCGGGTGGCCCAACCCGTCTACCATCTCGGTATCAGGTGAAACACTGGCCGCGTCGAGGAGCGCTCATGCTTCGCAGCCCCAAGGACTTCTTCAAGCCGCTGGCCCTCGGTGCGCCCGAGCCGCTGCGCGAGATCCCCGTCACGCCGGGGCGCATGATCCACTTTCTCAACGCCGCCAATCCGAAGATGGTCGCGAAGGTGCCGGAGATGCTCCAGCAGGTGGACGTCCTGCTGGGCAACATGGAAGACGCGGTCCCCACCGACCAGAAGGAAGCCGCTCGCGAGGGCTTCATCCAGGTGGTCAAGGACCACGACTTCGGTCAGGCGGGCTGCTGGACGCGCGTGAACAGCCTGGACAGCCCGTGGTTCCTCGATGACATCACGCGGCTGGTGGCCGAAATCGGCGACCGGCTCGACGTGGTCATGATCCCGAAGGTGCTCGGCCCCCAGGACATCTACTACGTCGACCGGCTGCTAGCGCAGCTGGAGGCGAAGCACGGCCTGCAACGCCCGCTGATGGTGCATGCGATCCTGGAGACCGGCGGCGGCGTGGCGCAGGTCGAGGAGATCGCGCTCGCCAGCCCTCGGATGCAGGGGATGTCGTTCGGCCCCGCGGACCTCGCGGCCTCGCGGCGGATGAAGACGACGCGCGTGGGCGGCGGGCACCCGTTCTACCGCGTGCGGACCGACCCTGACCCGGACCACCCGGAGGCGCCGAGGCCGACCGCGCAGCAGGACCCGTGGCACTACTCGATCGCCCGCATGGTGGACGCCTGCGTGAACGCGAGCATCCTGCCGTTCTATGGGCCCTTCGGCGACATCTCGGACGCCGTCGGTTGCGAGGACCAGTTCCGCGCCGCGTTCCTGCTGGGCTGCGTCGGAGCATGGTCGCTGCACCCGGGGCAGATCGAGATCGCGCGTCGCGTCTTCAGCCCCGACCCGGACGAAGTCCGGTTCGCGAAGAAGATCATCGACTCGATGCCGGACGGCAGCGGGGTGGCGATGATCGACGGGAAGATGCAGGACGACGCGACGTTCAAGCAGGCGATGGTGCTCTGGAACCTGGCCCAGCAGATTGCGGAGCGCGACCCCGAGTATGCCGAGCAGTACGGCATCGAGGCGCCAGCGGGAGCGACCGCCGGGTAAGCCACCAGGAAATCCGCTGACCCTTCGACGGGCTCAGGGTGAGCGGATTGTGCGACCGCAGGCAGGGCTGTAGCCGAGAGCGGGCTACCAGAGCGCGATAAACGGCGCCCCTCCGCTGATCGCGCTCTCGATCTCGCCGCTGGCGGCGTTCACCAGGTACCTGCGGCCGTCCTCCACATTCGTCGCCACCAGGTAGCCCGGGGCGACCAGGATCTCCATGCTGCCGGCGCTACCGTCGCCGACTCCCACCTCGAGAGTCACCGTGTCTGTCGCCGGGTCGATGCGGCGCAGTGTCGCTTCGTAGGGCCCCGAGTCGGAACCGAGCGCGTCCGACACCCACACGGCGCCGTCGAGCACCACGACATCGCTGCTGATGGCGCCGAGGGGGATGCGTTCGACGACATCCCCCGTGGCGGGGTCGACGTGCGCGAGCCCGGCGCCCGCGCCCTCTTCGATGAACAGGTCGCCGCCGACCCAGACGCCTCCGGCGCCGACCGCGATCGTCTTCGCGACGAGCCCGACGTTGTGGACCTCGATGACTTCGCCAGACGCAGGGTCGAGCCTCGCGATGGCGGCCGTTGTCTCGGGGTCCCCGCCAATCGCCCACACCGCGCCGTCTCCCGCGCCGACCGCGACGAACTGAGCACCCTCGGGCGGCTCGAAGCGCTGGACCTCGCCCGTCGCTACGTCCACAGACACGATGACAGCATCGACGTACGGTGTGCCCTGGAGCAGCCACAGGCGGCCGGCGTCGAAGTCCAGACTATTGACGAAGCCGGCGCCTCCGAGGTCGACGGAGCGGGCGACCGTGCCCTCCTCCAGGTCGGTGAGGGTGAGTTGGCCGGCCGGCGCCCCGAGCCAGAGTCCTTCGTCCGTGATCGCGGTGGAGGCGAACACGCCCCCGGAGCCAAGCCCGACGGCCGACAGGTCTGCGATGTCCTCGGTCTCCACGTCCTCGCCATCGGCGACCACGCGGATCAGAGTCGAGCCCTGCAGCGCGAGCATGCCGATGCCATCACGGGACGCGGCGGGGCCCGATGTGGCATCGTCGCCGGGCGCCGGACCGTCGCCGCCATTGGGCGGACCGTCCGATCCGCCGCCGCAGGCGGCCAGCACGAAGGCAAAGAGGACCAGGCCAAGCAGACGCAACATGCGCGGAACTCCCGCCCCACACCAGCACACGCGGACCCGCCGGGCGGGGCGCACCTAGTAGCCTCGCGTGGCATAGTGACCGGCGAGGTTGTGGAGGAGCCCCAGTGCGGTTTTACGAGTATGAGGCAAAGGATCTCCTGCGTCGCCACGGCGTGCCGCTGCCGCAGAGCCGCCTGGCGCACACCGCCGAGGAGGCCGCGGCGGCCGCGGCTGAACTCGGGCCCGTGGTGCTGAAATCGCAGGTGCTCTCCGGCGGGCGCATGAAGGCGGGCGGTGTGAAGTTCGCCGACACGCCGGACGAGGCGGCGGCGGCCACCACCGAGATCCTGGAGATCGCCATCAACGGCCTCCGCCCCGTTGGCGTGCTGGCCGAGGAGAAGCGGACGATCACGCAGGAGTACTTCGCCGCCGTCACCTACGACGGCCGGGCGAAGCTGCCGGTCATCATCTTCAGCGACATGGGCGGCATCGACATCGAAGAGGTGGCCGAGCAGCACCCGGAACACCTCTCGCGCACGCACTTCTCGGCGGCGCGCCCGTTCTCGGACTACATCGCGAAGAACGCGGTGGCGGCGGTGGGTGTCACCGGAAACGACCTGAACGCGCTCACGCGCATCGTCGCCTCGCTGGCGCGGATCTTCCTCCAGTACGACCTGACGCTGGCCGAGATCAACCCGATCGGGCGCCTCGATGACGGCGCGATCCTCGCGCTCGACTCGCACATGGACATGGAGGCGGAGGCGCGGCGCACGCACCAGGCGCTGCTCAAGGAGCTGGGTGTCGATGACGACGACAACCGCCAGGCACGCCCGCCGACCCCCTTCGAGATCGCGGCCGCGCAACTCGACGCCGCCGACCCTCGAGGCGTCGCGGGCAACCTCACGGAGTTCGACGGCAACCTGGGGCTGATCATCGGCGCCGGCGGCGGCTCGCTGACGCTCTTCGACGCCGTGCGGCAGGCCGGCGGGCACCCGGCCAACTACTGCGAGATCGGCGGCAACCCCTCGGTCTCGAAGGCGGCGGCGCTCACGAAGCTGATCTGCGAGCAGCCGAAGGTCGAGAAGATCGCGGTGATGATGAACGTCGTCTCCAACACCCGCGTCGACATCGTGGCGCGCGGCGTGATCAAGGGGTGCATCGAGGCGGGGTTCGACCCGTCCGAGAAGATCGCGATCTTCCGCATCCCCGGCTCGTGGGAAGAGGAGGGCTTCGCCATCCTCGACCGGTACGGGGTCGACTATGTCGACCGGTCCGTCTCTATGCACGAAGCCGCCGCGCGCGCCGTGGCGAAGATGCAGGCGTAGAGGGGGCGCGCGATGTCCATCCTGGTCGACGAGAACACGACCTTCATCATCCAGGGCATCACCGGCCGCGAGGCCGTGACGATGGCCCGCGAGGTGCTCGACTACGGCTCGAAGCTGGTCGGTGGCGTGACCCCCGGCCGCAAGGGCCGCGACGTCCACGGCGTGCCGGTGGAGGACACGGTGCGCGCGCTGACGGAGCGCACCCGCGTGGACGCCTCGGTGGTGTCGGTGCCACCGGGGTTCGCGGCGGACGCGGTGCTCGAGGCGATCGACGCCGGTATCAAGCTGGTGGTGGTCGTCACGGAGCGCATCCCACGCAAGCAGGTAGCGCAGTTCGTGGAATACGCGAAGCAGCAGGGGACGCGGATCATCGGCCCTAACTGCCTCGGCGTGATCTCGCCGGGCAAGTCGAAGGTCGGCGGCGTGGGCGGGGCCAATACGGAGCGCGCGTTCCATCCGGGGCGCATCGGCGTGATGTCTCGCTCCGGCGGCATGACCGTCGAGATCGCGAACTCGCTGTCCGCCGCGGGCCTCGGCGTCTCGACCGCGGTCTCGATCGGCGGCGACGCGATCATCGGCTCGACCTACGCGGAACTGATGCCGCTGTTCGATGCGGACCCGGACACCCACGGCATCGCGATCTACAGCGAGCCGGGTGGGCGCGCGGAGTACGAGCTGGCGGACTACATGGCGCAGTCCGGCTCGAAGCTGCCGATCGTGGCCTTCATGGCGGGGCGCTTCATGGACGAGATGCCCGGCATGCGCTTCGGCCACGCCGGCACCATCGTGGAGGGCAAGGCCGACACCACCGCGGAAAAGATCGCCAACCTCGAGGCGGCGGGCATCTCCGTCGCCGAACGCATCGAGGACATCCCGCGCCTGCTGCGGGAGCGGCTGGGGGAGACGGACTGATGGCGATGTTCATTCGCGTCGACATCGATGAGGCGGTACAGCGGGATCCGGCGCTCTGCCGGCAGCTGGTCGAGGTCTGCCCGGTCGACATCTTCGCGCTGGAGGAGAGCGGCCGCGTGACCACGGTGGAGCCGAACCTGGATGAGTGCACGCTGTGCGCCCTCTGCTGGGAGGCCGCGCCCGAGGGCCAGGTGAACGTGGTCAGGCTGTACCGGGAATAGCGGCCGCCACTTCGCAATCGCGCCTCAGGACCTACGGCGCGTCGAACGAGCCGTCGCTAGGCCGCCGTCCGATGCCCGTTGCGACGCTCCTCGCGGAAGGCGCGGTATCCGAGGACGGCGAGCACAGCCGCCACGACCGGGAGCACGAAGCCGAGTGTCGCGATGGCGAAGAGGCCGAGCGCGCCATTGTCCGTGGCGTCGAGGTAGAGGTAGAGCACGTACCCGCCATACATCGCGATCAGGAGGGCGCCTTCCCACCGGGCGATGACCCAGCCCGTAAAGAAGATGGGCAGGCAGGCCAGGGCCACGGCGATCATCACGGGGATGTCCACGCGCATCGCGGAGTCGGCGACGGGAATGGCTACCGGGGCGACCAGGCTCGATGCGCCAAGCACCGACAGAATGTTGAAGATGTTGCTACCGACCACATTGCCGACGGCGATGTCGCGTTCGCCTCGGATGCTCGCGACGATGGATGTGGCCAGCTCTGGCATCGAGGTGCCGGCGGCGACCAGCGTGAGGCCGATCACGAGATCGCTGACCCTCAGCGCCTCAGCGGCCTGGGTGGCGCCGTCGACAAGCCACTCTGAGCCGATCACGAGCAGGACGAGGCCCACGACCACTCGGCCGGCGTCGTAGAGCAGCGAACCGGTGCTCTTGTCGGCCTCGCCGAACTCCTCGGCGTACTCCTCCTGTAGCTGACGGGTCGCGCGCCGGCTGCCGATGATGGCGGCGGCGGTGTAGGCGACAACCCCGCCGAAGAGCAGGATGCCGTCGAGGCGTCCGATCTGGCCATCCATAGCCAGGACCAGTAGCAGCACCGAGATGCCGATCATCAGGGGCACGTCTCGTCGCACAAGCTGCTGCGACACCACGAGAGGCGCCACCAGGGCCGATAGCCCGAGGATCAGCAGGACGTTGAAGATGTTGCTGCCGACGACGTTGCCGACGGCCACATCGGCGCTGCCGCCGTACGCGGAGGACACGCTCACGGCCATCTCGGGCGAGCTGGTGCCGAAGGCGACGATGGTCAGGCCGACGACGAGCGGGGAGACGCCGAAGGTGACGGCGATGCGGGAGGCGCCACGGACGAGGAGTTCGGCGCCGGCGACGAGAAGGGTGAGGCCAACCACGAACAGGACGATGGTGAGTGGCTCCACGCGCGGAGATTAGGGCCGCGCCTGCCTAGGTGCATCTGAGCCGTGGCGGCGAATCCCGCTCGCGCTAGGTGTAAGCCCCGAGCGCACCGTAGAGCGCCTCGAGGAGGACGTTGCTCCTGGGATCACGCCATGAGCGGCCGGCCTGGTTGCAGACGAAGGCGAAGCCGAGGCGACGCTCGGGGTCCGCGAGGGCGACGACGGCGCCGTTGCCGTAGTGGCCGAACGTGCGTTCCCCGGGGCCCATGGCCCGCTCCGGGAACGTGAGCATGAAGCCGAGCCCGAAGCGCGTCGGCCGGCCGAGCACGAGGTCGGTGCCGAACGACTCGACCTGGGTCGCCCGCTCGATGGTCTCGGGGCGCAGGAGCGCCGCGCCACCGACCGACCCGCCGCAGGCGAGCGCGCCGAAGATGCGCGCGAGCGAGCGGGCGTTCGAGTACGGATTCGTCGAGGGGAACTCGGCGGCGCGCCAGGCGCGCTCGCCCTCGGGCGTGTTGCGCCACGGCAGACCCGGCGGATTGCGGTACGCGAGCACGCGGGCGAGGTCGATACCGTCGAGCGTGGCCGGGTCGCGGTCGAGCCACGGACGCTGCGACTCGACCACCTCACCGGGCGGCGGACGGTAGCCGATCCAGTCGGCGCAGCGCTCGTCGTCCTCGACCGCCACGCCGATGTGGAACTCGACGCCGAGGGGCCCGGCGACTTCTTCGCGGATGTAGCCGCCGGGCTTGCGCCCGTCGACACGCCGCATCACCTCGCCGAGCAGGAATCCGATCGTGTTCACGTGGTAGCCGTGCGCCGTGCCGGGCTCCCACCACGGCGCCTGTTCGGCCAGCGCCTCGACCATCGTGTCCCAGGAAAGCAGGTTGGCGCCGGGAGGCAGCGGCTTGCGGATGGCGACGAGCCCGGCCTGGTGCGTGAGCAGGTGACGGACCGTCACGCGCTCCTTGCCGCCCTGCGCGAACTCCGGCCAGTAGCGCGCGACGGGCGCCTCGAGGTCCAGCGCCCCGCGCTCGACGAGCCGGAGCACGCTGATGGCCGTGAGGGCCTTACCCAGCGACCAGACCGCGCCCAGCGAGTCGCGCTGCCAGGGCCGTGTGCGCCCCTTGTCCAGCCATCCACCCCAGAGGTCAACGACAGGCTCACCATCGAGGGTGACGGCCACGGCCGCCCCCACGTCGCCGCGCTCGGCGAAGTTCTCCGCGAAGGCGCGTCGCACGGCCTCGAAGCGCGGATCGCAGTCGCCGTGGACATCGGGG
>WHSU01000045.1 GCA_009379925.1 Dehalococcoidia bacterium
CCAACGTCGGCGGCCGGTTCACCGTCTTCTTCGCTACCATCCAGATCGCCGAGGGCGACCTCCGGGAGCGCCGATGACCCACCCAACAGGTGTCACGCATGTCTCCGAACACCTGTCACCCATCTCTCCCGTCTGAACAATCACGTGGAGAGGGGGTAAGAGAACGGGATTCCTACTCCCCTCTCCCGGGAATCGGGGGAGGGGCCGGCGGTGGGGGTTCCGGGGCCGGGAACTCCGGGCACGCCGGGCGCATACCTCGGTGCTTGGGTAGCATTGAGGCCTCACAGACATCGAGCAGAGCACGAGCATCGAGCGCGGGGGTAGCAGCATGAGCACGGTGGCGCGGACGCAGCCGACGCTGGCGGAGGTGGACCCGGAGGTCGCCGCGGCGATCCGGCACGAGGAGGAGCGCCAGTCGAGCGTGCTCGAGATGATCCCCTCGGAGAACTACGCCTCGCGCGCCGTCATCGAGGCGGTGGGAAGCGTGCTCACCAACAAGTACGCCGAGGGCTACGCGGGCGCGCGCTACTACCACGGCAACGAGTTCGTGGACGACGTGGAGGTCCTGGCGCTCGAGCGCGCGAAGGCGCTGTTCGGCGTCGACCACGCGAACGTGCAGCCGCACTCCGGCGCGCAGGCGAACATGGCGGTCTACCTGGGCGTCATCAAGCCCGGCGACCCGGTGCTCGGCATGCAACTCGATGCCGGCGGGCACCTTACGCACGGTCACCCCGTGAACGCCAGCGCCAAGCTCTACAACTTCGCCTCGTACGGCGTGGACCGCGAGACCGAGGTCATCGACTACGACCTCATGCTCAAGGCCGCGAAGGACCACCAGCCGAAGATCATCGTGGTGGGCGCGACTGCGTACCCGCGCCACTTCGACTTCGTCCGTGCCCGTGAAATCGCGGACGAGGTGGGCGCGGTCCTGATGGCGGACATGGCGCACATCGCCGGGCTCGTCGCGGGCGGCGCGCACCCCTCGCCGGTAGGGCACGCGCAGATCATCACCACGTCGACGCACAAAACGCTGCGCGGCCCTCGAGGCGGCATGGTCCTCTGCGACCAGAAGTACGCCCGGCGCGTCGACCGCGGGGTGTTCCCCGGCACGCAGGGCGGCCCGTTGATGCACGTGATCGCCGGCAAGGCGGTGATGCTCAAGGAAGCGGCCACCGAGGAGTTCCGCCAGCACGCCGCCCAGGTGGTCGAGAACGCGAAGACGCTGGCGCAGACCCTGATGGACGCCGGCCTGCGGCTCGTCTCGGGCGGCACCGACACCCACCTGGTGCTCATCGATGTCGCCAAACTGGGCCTCGATGGCCAGCGGGCCGCCGATGCGCTGGAGCGCGCGGGCATCGTCGCGAACAAGAACGCGATCCCCTTCGACACGCTGCCGCCAACCGAGGGCTCGGGCGTGCGCATGGGCACGCCGGCGCTCACCTCGCGCGGCATGGGCGTCGACGAGATACGCCGCGTGGGCGAGATCATCGCGCAGGTGCTCCAGGCCCCGGACGACGCGGCCCTGGGCAAGCAGCTCCGCGCCGAAGTCTCCGAGATGTGCGCCCGCTTCCCCGCGCCCGGCCTCCCCTCGAGGTAGGCGCGCCGCTCCCGATTCTCCGCGAGCGCGCCCGCCCTTCGATGTCCGCTTGCCTGAAGACTCAACACTGACCTCGTGCGCACGAGTTCCGTGTACCATGGCACGTGGAGGACGCTATGAAGAACATCACGCTCAGTGCGGATGGGGATCTCATCGAAGAGGCGCGGGCGCGGGCGCGGTCACGGCACACCACGTTGAACGAAGAGTTCCGTCGGTGGCTAGAGGACTACGTCGGGCGCCAGCGCCGCGCCGAGCAGGCGATGGCCGCGATCCGCGACATGCAGCAGTACGTCCGGACGGGCGGACGCAAGTTCACCCGTGAAGAACTGAATGAGCGGTGACTTCCTGGACTCGAACGTCCTCATCTACCTCTGGGACGCGACGGATCTTCGCAAGCGCGAGATCGCTGACCACCTCGTGGACGAGGGGCTTCGTGGGGGGCGGGCGCGGATCAGTCATCAAGTTGTTCAGGAGACCCTGAACTTCTTGACGACGAAGGCCCGTCCGCCGTCATCGCCGGCCGATACGCGGCGCTTCCTGGAACTCACGCTTCTGCCGTTTTGGCGCATCCATCCGACTCCCGACATGTACCGCCGAGGGCTCGAGATCAGGGAGCGCTATGGATACGGCTTCTATGACTCACTCATCGTCGCAGCGGCCCTCGAGGCGGGGTGTGACCGGCTGTACAGCGAGGACCTGCAGCATGGCCAGCGCATCGAAGGGCTGACCATCGAGAACCCGTTCCGCGATTAGCGAACACAATCCGCATCCACTCGCCTCGTGCGTTATCATGCGGCTGGCGGCATCTGCCGCCGTGGGTACGCACCGGACGAGAGCCGAGTCCGGGCGACGAATGGAGTGGCACGTGGACTGGAACGACACGCCTGAGCAGGCCACCTTCCGTCAGGAAGTGCGGTCATTTATCGAAGGTAAGCTGCCGCCTCGGTATCAGCGCCGGCCGGACGGGTCGGCGTCGCCGTACAACTGGCAGTCGGACCGCAAGAAGGACGAGCCGGAAGCACAGCAGGCCGCCGCCGACTGGGCCGCGGCGCTGAAGGAGAAGGGCTGGGTCGCCCCTCAGTGGCCCAAGGAGTACGGCGGCGCCGGACTCACGCCCATGGAGCAGTTCATCTACAACATGGAGATGACCAGCGCGGGCGCCAGCGGCGTCGGCGGCTCGGGCGTCTCGATGCTCGGCCCCATGCTCATGGTGCACGGCACCGAGGAGCAGAAGCAGCAGCACATCCCGAAGATCCTGGCCGGCGAGGTGGCCTGGGCGCAGGGCTACTCGGAGCCTGGGTCCGGCTCGGACCTGGCGTCGCTGCAGACGCGCGCGGTCCGCGACGGTGACGAGTACGTGGTCAACGGCCAGAAGATCTGGACGTCGGGCGCGCACACCGCGGACTGGTTCTTTGTGCTGACCCGCACGGACCCGGACGCACCGAAGCACCGCGGGATCTCCTTCCTGCTGATGGACGGCAAGACGCCGGGCCTCTCCGTGCGGCCGCTGATCAACATGGGCTGGGAGCACGGCTTCAACGAGACGTTCTTCGAGGATGTCCGGGTGCCCGCCGGCAACCGCGTCGGCGAAGAGAACCGCGGCTGGTACGTGGGCATGACCCTGCTCGACTACGAGCGCTCGAACATCACCGGCGCCGTGGCGAACCGCCGCGGCATCGACCGGCTGATCAAGTACACGAAGAGCGACGAAGGCGCGAAGCAGACGCGCATGGGCGAGTTCAACTCGATTCGCCTCGAGGTGGCGGACCGCTACGTCGAGACGGAGGTGCTGTACAACTTCTCCTTCCGCATCATCTCCATGCAGCACCGCGGCCTGATCCCGAACTACGAGGCGTCCACCTCCAAGCTGTTCAACTCGGAGCTGGTGCAGCGGCTGTCGAACACGGCCTACAAGTCGTTCGGTCTGCACAGCAACATCTGGGACGAGGATGACCCCCGTGCGCCGATGGGGGCGGAGTTCACGCAGCGCTACGTGACCTCGGTCTCCGCGACGATCGCCGCGGGCACCTCCGAGATCCAGCGCAACATCATCGCCACGCGTGGCCTAGGCCTGCCGCGCGGCTAGCCACCCCGGGGCATCGATGAGCAACGGCGGGGCCGTCCGAAGGGGCGGCCCCGTTGTCTGTCGCGGCGGGTGGCGGGCATCGGGCATCGGGCACCGAGGACATGCGATGGACGCCAGGCTAGAGGTCATCGGCGAGGATGCGCTCGCTCGGTACGCCTCGGTGCCGATGACCATCGAGGTGCGGTCCGTCGTCGATGTCGACGCGCTCGAGGCTGGCGGCGGCGCCGTGGTGCTGCGCGAGCAGCCCGTCGCCGCTCCCTACGTGAAGGACTACGACGCGCACGGCGACCCCACGACCTGGCCGCAACAGTTCGACCTGTCCGGATGGCGCCTCGTGCTCGCCCTTGAGGGTAACGAGGTGCTGGGCGCGGCCGCCTCGTTCGGCAGCGACGGCGAGGGCCGCGCCGCCACGCTTTGGGACATCCGCGTACGGCCCGAGGCGCAGCGTGCCGGCCTCGGGCGTGCGCTGCTGCGGGACGCCCTCGACTGGGCGCGCACCGAGGGCCACCGCGAGCTGCGAGCGGAGACGCAGCACGTGAACGTCCCCGCCTGCCGCTTCTACCACTCGATCGGCGCCACCCTCGCCTCGGTGGATCGCTTCGCGTACGCCGCCCAGGCGGACATCGAACACGAGGTGCGGCTGGACTGGGTGTTCGCGGTTGAGGTGTGAGTGGCGAAGGTCAGAGCCAGGCCTTCAGGAACACGATCTGGTCACGCAAGTCTTCCTCCGTAAGGGAGGCGTCGAGGCGCGTGAGCGCGCGAACCTGGTTGCCGACGGATGAACGGTAGCGCGAGGCGATCACGATTCCGGCATGCTCGCGGCTGGCAGCGAGGTACTCGGAATGGAGACGTGCATAGTCAGACCGATTACCTGTGCAGATGGCGCGGCCCTGCGCCGCGGCAAAGGCAAGTTGTTCAGCATCGGAGCGACCAAGCTGATTCGCTTCGACTGCCGAGAGCACGTCGATTGATCTTGCTCTGAGTCCTAGCAGGAGCGGCGTGGACAGGTCCTCGTCGAGGTAGAGCCGGATCACCGACCGGGCGGGCCGCCGCCGGCGCGCAGGCTCTCTGCGGCCGCTCGGTCGTATGCCTCATCGTCCTCAGCGATCTCCGCGTCAATCTGCTCGCGGTTTGCGAGGTAGTACGCGATGGCGGCGTGGTAGTGGCTCAGGGGGATGTCGCTGCGATACTCGGCGAGCATCTCCTCCGGCGTCATACCCTCGCGGTACAGCGACCCGATGAGATGCACGTAAAGACGCGTCCCCGTGATGCGGGGCCTACCCCCGACGATGCCGGGGGTCGAGACGATCAGCGTGCCGATGTCGACGGGCGTCTGCGTAGCCATGCTTGCTCCTCGACGGGGATGTACGCGTAAAGCCTAGCATTCTACGCATGGCGCGGTAGCGCTCTGTGTCGTGCGCTTTGCCCTCGGGCGGTGGGTGCCTATACTGGGGGAGCCCAGAAGGGTATGGCGACCCGACGGTTGCCCGGCGACGTCACGGAGCGGTTCCGTTGACGTGCCGGGTTTCCTATGTCGGGCGCTGCTGATTGGGGCGCGACCGGCCCGCCCGGGCGGTGCGCCTCCTTAGACCAGGATCAGCGGAGGTCCGTTTGAACGAATACGAGTTGATGTACATCCTCCATCCGCGCCTGAGCGCGGACGAGGCGACCGCATCGGTCGAGCGCGTGAGCCAACAGGTCGTCTCCCACGGCGGCGAGGTGCTCTCGCTCGACAACTGGGGCCGGCGCCGGCTGGCCTACCCCATCAAGCACCACTTCGAGGGCACGTACGTCCTCACCACCTTCAACATGCCCGCGGAGGGCACGAAGGCGCTCGAGCAGCAGTTGACGATCGCGGAGGACGTGATCCGCCACCTGCTGATTCGTGGCATCATCCCGTTCGAAGGACGGCACACCGAGGACCGCGCGGCACGGGGCGCGCGCGACGACGAGCGCCGTGGAGACGATTCGCGGGAGGACGCGCGGGATGAGGACCGTGGTGCGCCCGAGGCGGCAGCCCCAGCGGCTGCGGAGGCCCCGGCTGCAGAGGCACCGGCAGAGGCGCCGGCGGCGGAGAGCGCCCCGGCAGCCGAGGCCAGCCAGCCGGCAGCCGAGGCCAGCCAGCCGGCCGGCGAAGAGCAGGCGGCGGAGCCAGAGGCCGGCGCGCCAGCGGGTGACGAGGAGCCCGCGAGGGCCACCTCGACCACCCCGGCCGAGTAGACGCTTCCTCCCCACGAGCGGGGGCATCCAATGCTGAACAAATGCATGATCATCGGGAACCTGGGCGCCGACCCGGAGATGCGGTACACCGCGAACGGGAATGCCGTCACGACGTTCAGCGTCGCGACGTCTCGCCGTTTCACGGATGCGTCCGGCGAACGGCGTGAGGAGACCGAGTGGTTCCGGGTCGTTACCTGGAGCCGCCTGGCGGAGACCTGCGCGCAGTACCTGGCCAAGGGCCGGCAGGTCTACGTGGAGGGGCGCATGCAGACGCGCTCCTGGGATGACCAGCAGACCGGCCAGAAGCGATACATGACCGAGCTGGTGGCCGAGGAAGTCAAGTTCCTGGGCAGCCGTGAGGACCGCGGCGGCGGTGGCGGCGGGTTCAGCCCCAGCTTCGCCGCCGGACCCGACACCGAAGGTGACATTGACCCCGACGACCTGCCCTTCTAACGGCGGGGCGCGGGCGGCAGGAGGATACGAGTGACGAGTGACTTCGAAGAGCGCGGCCCTCGAGGGGATCGCGGTGATCGCGGAGACCGTGGTGGCGACCGCGACCGGGGCGACCGGGGCGACCGAGGTGATCGCGGCGACCGCCCCCGTCGCGGCGCCAGACGCCGCGGCTGCGAGTTCTGCCAGCGCAAGGTGGACGTGGTCGACTACAAGGACCTCGGCCTGCTCCGTCACTACGTGACCGACCGAGGCAAGATCGACGCCCGTCGGAAGGTGGGCACCTGCGCGAAGCACCAGCGGACGGTGTCGCAGGCGATCAAGCGGGCGCGTCACATCGCGCTGCTACCGTACACCGCGGAACACACCCGGGTGACCGGCGTGTCGATCGGACGTCGCTAGACGCCTGACCGCCTCCGGCCGCGTCCTGCCCGCCGCCGCTCCGCGCGATGACGGACCCGCTCCCCTCGGCCGCCGGTACGTCAGACGACGCAGTGGATCGCGGGAGGGACCGTGGCGGGCAGTCGCCGTTCCAACGCCAGGACGAGCCGCCCGAGTAGCGGCGGATGGTGGTCCTCCATGGACCGCCAGCAGCGCATCATCTACGGCGGGGCCGCCGTGGTGCTGGCTCTGGTCGCCGTCATCATCCTGGCGGGCATCTACTTCACCCGCGTGCTGCCGCCACGGGCACATGTGCTCACCGTCGGCGAGCAGTCCTACAACGCGAGTGAGGTCCTGGACCGCGCCTCCTACCTGACGATCTTCGAGGGCGGCGTCTCCAGCGTGGACGCGATTGCGAGCTCCACCATCGACCGCCTCGTGCGCGAGGAGGTGCTGCGCACCCGTGGCCCCGAGGTCGTGGACGAAGTGACCGAGGACGACCTGCGCCACGAACTGATGGTGCGCCTCGGCCTCGCCGACCCCGAGCCGGACGAGGACGCCACCGCTACACCGACGGCGACCGCGACGCCCACGCCGGCTGCCACCGAGGGCGCGGGCGTGACCGCGACCGCGACCGGAAACCCGGAAGAGGAGTTCGCGCAGGCGTACACGGACTTCCTTCGAAGCGTCGGCCTCGGGCGGGCGGAGTTCGAGACCATCGTCCAGGCGCAGCTGGTCGCGCGGCGCCTGCTCGACCAGTTCGTCGAGGAGGCCGGCGAGCGTGGCGAGCAGGTCCACCTCGGACGCATCCGGGTGTCCGACCCAGTGCTGGCGGACGACCTGCGGCAGCAACTGGTCGACGGCGCAGACTTCTCCGAACTGGCGAAGGAACACTCGACGGCTGAGGAGGACGCGGAGGACGGCGACCTCGGCTGGTCTGCCACGGCACTCCTCGATGACCGGATGGCGCAGGCCGTCGAAGGACTCGAGGCCGGCGGGGTGTCCGAGGTCACGACGGCCGGGATCTCATTCGAGATATTCCAGGTGAAGGAGCGAGCCACCGACCGCGAGTACGAGGACGGCATGGTCGACCAGTTGGCCGCGCGGCAGCTCGACGGATGGGTCGAGGAGCAGCGGGCACAACTCACGGTCGAAGAAGACCTATCCTCCGATGAGGAGACGTGGATCATCGAGCGCGTAGTTGGGCGCCTGCAGGAGGCGCAGGAGCGCTCCGCCGGGGGGTGAGATGAGCGACGCGATCGGGGTGAGCCTGCTGGGCGCCGGCAACGTCGGCGGTGGCGTGGTCGCCGCCCTGACCCGCGGCGGCGAGCGCTACGCCCACCACGTGGGGCGCACCCTGGAGCTGCGCCGGGCGCTGGTGCGCGACGCCTCGCGGCCACGGGAGGGCATCGCGCCGCACCTCCTGACGCAGGACGTGGCGGACATCCTCGCGGACGACGGCACGCACATTGTCGTGGAGCTGATGGGCAACGAGGAGCCCGCCCGCGAGTACATCGCGATGGCGCTGCGCTCCGGCCGGCACGTGGTCACCGCCAACAAGGAGGTGATGGCGAAGTGCGGCACGGAGTTGCTGGCGCTGGCCGCCGAGCACGGCGTGCGGCTGCTTTACGAGGCCTCCGTGGGGGGTGGCATCCCGACCATCAGCCCGCTGCAGCGTGACCTGCTGGCGAACGAGATCACGGCCGTCACCGCCATCATCAACGGCACCACCAACTACATGCTCACGGAGATGGCCCAGCGCGGCGCCGGCTACGAGGACGTGCTGCGAGACGCGCAGCAACTAGGCTACGCCGAGCCCGACCCCACCGCCGACGTCGAGGGCATCGACGCGTCCTACAAGCTCGCCATCCTCTGCAGCCTGGCCTTCCACGTGGCCGTGACCCCGGACGACGTGTCGCGCCAGGGCATCGCCCGGCTCAGCGCGCGCGACTTCCTGTACGCCTCGGAGCTGGGATACACGATCAAACTGCTCGCCAGCGGGCGCATGGAGGTCGGCGAGCTGGTCGCGACCGTGCAGCCGACGCTGATCGCGAAGGACGAGCCGCTGGCGAAGGTGGACGGCGTCCTCAACGCCGTCCAGATCGAAGGCGACCTGGTCGGCCGCGTGCTCTTCGAGGGCCCCGGCGCCGGACCGGCCGCGACGGCCAGCGCCGTGCTGGCGGACGTGCTCGATGTGGCGCGCGACCTGGTGGCGGGGCGTACCTCACCGGTGGCGCTCGCGCGCCCGGCCGTCCGCGTACGGCCGCCGGCCGAGCACCACTCGCGGTACTACCTGCGCGTCACCGTGTCGGACCAGGCGGGTGTGCTGGCGAAGATCGCCGGCGCGCTGGGCGACAACGGCGTGAGCATCGCCTCGATGGTGCAGTTCGAGGCGGATGTCGACGCCGGGACGGCCGAACTGGTCTTCACTACCCATCGCGCGCAGGGTGGGTCGCTCGCGACCGCGATCACACAGGTGGCCGCGATGGAGGTCGTGCGCGAAGTGGGCAACGTCCTGCCCATCGACGGGCAGGGTGGCCCGCGATGACCGAGGCGCCCCCTCCCGACGCGGCCGCGAGGCCGGGCAGGGTCGCCGCCGCGGACACCGAGGGCTGGGTGGGCGTCGAGCTGCAACGCGCGTTGGCTCGCGTGGACCAGCTCCAGCAGGACATGGCGGAAGTGACGGCCGAGCTGCGCGCGCAACAGGACGAGGTCGGGCGGCTCCAGGAGGCCCTGCACCTGGTCGACGGTCGGACGCGGCGGCACGAGGCCGGCCAGGAAATGGCGCACGAGCTCAAGCAGGATGTCGCGGGCATGGCGGAGCAACTGGCCGCGGAGTCCTCGCTGCGTCGTGACCTGGCCGCGCACCTCCAGCGGGCCGAGCAGCGGGAGGGTGCCGGACAACAGGCGTTGCGGCAGGCGCTGGAGGCGATCGCCAACCGCCTCGAGCGCTACGAAGGCCACCAGGCATCGAGTGAACTGCGACAGGACCGCCTGCTGGGGGACCTCGCCGAACAGGCGCGCGACGACCAGAGCGTGGAGGCGCGCCTGGACACGCTGGAGCGGCGGACCGCCACCGAGGCGGAGGCGATGCGCCACGTGGTGGACGAGGTCTCGCGCGTGGCGGCCGCGCTCCCGGACGTGCTCGCGGGCCTGGAGGAGCTGCGGCAGCGCTCACGCTCGCTCCAGGTGGACCAGCGGCGGCTCGACGAAGATATCGCCACGGTCCGAGCGGTGCGCGACCGCGAGGAGGCGCTGCTGGAGGTGCTGGACCAGCAGCGAGCGACGCGGGCCCGCGTGGAGGAGCGTCTCAACGCCTCCGAGGAGATCGTAGAGGACCTGCGGCGCACGATGGACGGGGCCGCGGAGGAACGGGCGCTGATCGGGCGCCAACAGGCCGGCATCGACATGCGGATGCGCAGTCTGGACCAGCGCCTGGAGGCCCAACGCCTGGCGATGCTGGAGCATCTGCGGCTGAACATGCTGGCGAGCGAGGAAGCGGGACGGCGCGAGATGCAGGAGCTGGAGCGGCGCGCTCGAGTGCAGCGCGACTTGCTGGTGCGGCTGGCAGAGCAGACCCAGGAGATCGAGCGGGAGCCCCCGCTGTGACGGCCACGGAAGGCACGTCGCAGGCCGTGCGCCAGCCGGACGGACGCTTCATCCTCCAGCGCTACCGCGACCTGCTCCCCATCACGGACCAGACGCCGTTGCGCACGCTGGGCGAAGGGGGGACACCCCTCCTCCGCTCGCGCGTCATCGAGGGCGAACTGGGCCTTGGGGCCCTCTACTTCAAACTCGAGTCGCTCAACCCCACCGGCTCGTTCAAGGACCGCGGCATGGTCGTCGCCGTCGCGAAGGCCGCGGAGGACGGCGCGAAGGCCGTGATCTGCGCCTCCACCGGAAACACCTCCGCCTCGGCCGCCGCGTACGCGGTGTTGCACGGGCTGCGCGCGTACGTCGTCGTCCCCAGCGGGCGCATCGCGACTGGGAAACTGGCGCAAGCCGTGGCGCATGGCGCCGAGATCGTCGCCATCGATGGTTCGTTCGACGACGCGCTGCGCATCGTGCGGGAACTGGCGGACCGTCACCCGGTGTCCCTGGTCAATTCGGTAAACGACCACCGCATCCAGGGCCAGAAGACGGCGGCCTTCGAGATCGCGGACGAGCTGGGCGACGCGCCGGAGGTGCTCTGCATCCCCGTGGGCAACGCCGGGAACATCACCGCCTACTGGCGCGGATTCACCGAGTACTACCACCTGGAGCAGTCGACGAAGCTGCCCGCCGTCTGGGGGTTCCAGGCCGCGGGCGCCGCACCGATCGTGCTCGGCGAGCCGGTCGCGCACCCGGAGACGGTGGCCACCGCCATCCGCATCGGCAACCCTGCCTCGTGGGCGGGCGCCGTCGAGGCGCGCGACGCCTCGGGCGGCAGCATCACGGCGGTGACCGACGACGAGATCATGGAGGCGTACCGCCGCCTGGCGAAGGACGAGGGCGTCTTCTGCGAGCCGGCCTCGGCCGCCTCGGTGGCGGGGCTGATGCGAAAAGCGCGGGAGGGCGCAGACCTGTCCGGTCAGACCGCCGTCTGCATCATCACGGGGAGCGGCCTGAAGGACCCGGAGTCAGCCATGACCATCAAGGCCACCCGGCACGACTCGGCCGCCGAGGTGCGAGACGTGGAGCGGGCGCTGGGCTGGTCGTAGCCCGAGGCGGGCCGGGAAGCGTCAGGCGCTTCCCGCCGCCGGCACGCTCGCCTCGGCGTTCACGGCGTTGAACAGGTCGACGAAGCGGCCCAGCGTCTCCAGCCGTGCGGCCATCGTCGCGCCGGCGGGCGCCACCCGCAGCGAGGTGATACCGGCGTCCCTGTAGGCCCGGATCCGGTTCGCCACCATCTCCTCGGTCCCCAGCAGGTTGGACTTGACCACGAACTCGTCCGGGATCAGGGCGGCTGCCTCGTCGCGGCGGCGGTCCAGCCACAGCCGCAGCACCTCCTGCGTCAGTTCGCCGTAGCCCTGGCGCGCGTACGCGTCGCGGTAGAAGTTGTGTTCCGGTGACCCCATCGCCCCCATCTCGAAGGCGAACCCCGCCTTCCGAGGCTGGACCAGGGCATCGAGGTCGTCGCCAAACTGGACGACGCCTCCGGCCTGCCGCTCGATGTCCTCGAACGACCGTCCCGCCGCTTCCGCCCCCTTCCGGATCTCGTCCAGGAACACCGCGGCGTGTTCGGCCATGAACGAAGACGCGATCCAGCCGTCCGCCAGCTCGCCGGTCATGCGCAGGCTGCGCGGACCGAGCGTCGCGAGGTAGATCGGGACCCGTCTAGGTGGTGCGGAGACGCGCAGCGCCCGGCCTTCGCTGTCTGGTAGCGGCAGCCGGTACACCTTGCCGTCGTAGGCGACGCGCTCGCCGGACATCGCCAGCCGCAGGATCTCCACGGTCTCGCGCAGTCGGGTGTACGCCGGATTGAAGGGCACGCCGTGCCAGCCCTCGATCACCTGCGGGCCGCTGGTCCCGAGCCCCAGCACGAAGCGGCCGCCCGTCATCGAGGCCATGGCGAGAGCGGTCATCGCCAGCGCGGCCGGCGAGCGCGAACCGACCTGCGCGATCGCCGTCCCCAGCGTGATCCGCCGCGTCCTACCGGCGAGGTAGGCGACCGGCGTGAAGGCGTCGAAGCCCCACGTCTCGCCGCCCCACGCGCTGTCGACGCCCAGGCGCTCGACCTCGGTGAGCCAGGTGCCTGCGGCTTCCCAGTCTTCGTTCGCGACCCCGAGTCCGACCGCGAGCCTCACGCGGCCTGGCCTCCGGGGTAGCCGGGCGCCGACTTCACCTGCTCGATCTGGCCTCGGTGGTCCAGGTCATGCGTGCGCTGGAACAGGTACCAGGCGCGTGCGTGCAGGTCGCCGAACATCGAGTGCCGCGCGGTCGGGGTCAGCGGCGGCGCCGGCGGCAGCGCGAGGGTGACCGCCGACCACTCGATCCCGTCGTCGCGCAGTTGCGCGCGCAGTTCGTCCATCGATGCGTCGGTCGTCTGACGCGGCGGCTCGATGCCGGAGGTGTCGGCGGTGTCGCCCGCGGCGAGCGCCTGCACCAGGCGACGGGTGCCGCGCGAGTTCTTCAGGATGTGCAGCGCGACCTCCTTGATGCTCCACGTCTCGGCGGACGCCGACCACCCGGCCTCGGAGTCGCCGATGCCCTCAAGCGCATCGAGCAAGTCGAGGCGCGCCTTCATCACGCGCGGCCACAGTTCTCCGAACGAGTACTTCTCGCCCTGCGCCATGTAGTAGCCGTGCATCCGGTCCCACTCGGCCTGCTGCTCCGCACTGGTCACTTCGAACCCCCGCTCTGTCCTCTGACAATCTGGGTGTGAGTAGGCGTCACTCGCCCTTGAACACCGGCGCGCGCTTCTCCGCGAACGCCCGCGGCCCTTCTTTCGCGTCGTCGGTCTGGCCGATGGCCCAGCGCATCGTGCTCGCCATCCGTTCCGCCTCGCCGAGGGGCATGTTGCCCTGGCGACGCACCAGCTCGTGCATCGCACGCACCGCGAGGGGCGCGTAGCCCGCGATCTTCTCCGCCATCGCGCGGGCGACCGGCATGAGCTCATCGGCCGGCACGACCCGGCTCACGATGCCGAACGAGCGCGCGGTGGCGGCATCGATGCGCTCGCCCGTGAACAGCAGGTCGTTCGCCAGCACTCGAGGGATCGAGCGTGGCAACTTCACCGGCGCGCCCGCCAGCGGGAAGAAGCCGAGCGTGATCTCCGGCAGGCCGAATTGCGCCGCCTCGCTCGCGATCAGCAGGTCACACGAGAGCGCGATCTCGAAACCGCCGCCCAGGCAGTACCCGTTCACGGCGCCGATGACCGGCTTCTTCGGGTCGAACTGCTGGAAGCCCACCGTGTCTTCCGTTGGGAACAGTCCGCCCACACCACTCGCCGCCGCCGGTCCGCCCGCGCGGCCTCGCAGGTCGGCCCCCGCGCAGAAGGCCCGGCCGTTGCCGGTGAGGATGGCCACGCGGACGTCGTCGCGCGCCCGCACCTGGCGCAGCGCGTCCATCAGCCCGGCGCTCAGGTCCGCGTTGATAGCGTTCATCTGGTCGGGTCGGTTCAGCGTGA
Organism: Dehalococcoidia bacterium; assembly: GCA_009379925.1. GTDB lineage: Bacteria > Chloroflexota > Dehalococcoidia > UBA2979 > UBA2979 > WHSU01. The sequence continues at coordinate 13,843 of WHSU01000045.1, forward strand.
TGGTCGCAACGCCGCCCGCGACCTCGAAGAGCACGGCGTCTTCCGTGACGGTCATGTCACCCTCCTGGGCCAACTTCTTGAGCGCGGACGATCACGTCAGGAATCCGTACTGACTATCGAAGTTCTAACCGAGTCGGTTGACGGACGTCAAGTCACTATCGGAAAGTGAACGGAGTTGGAGGGGAGTCCCGACGCTGGCCGAGCCACGCACCTATCGCACCCAGCTGCACTGCCCCGTCGCCCGCACCCTCGATGTCGTCGGCGACCGCTGGACGATGCTCGTGCTGCGCGACCTCTCCTGGGGCCGCCGGCGCTTCTCGATGCTCCTTGAGTCGCTCGAGGGCATCTCCGCCAATCTCCTCTCGGACCGCCTGAAGCGCCTGGAGGAGCACGGGATGGTGGAGCGGGTCTTTTACAGCGACCATCCGCCCCGCGCCGACTACAGGTTGACCGCGAAGGGGAGGGCGTTCGTCCCCGTCCTGGTTGCCCTTCGTACCTATGGCGACGAGTGGGAACCGGTGGCTGCCGGGCCGCCGCCGTCATCCGGATGACGGTGCGCTCCGCCGGGTTGGCCAGGCCATCGTGCTAAGATCCGTAAGCCGCGCACCCTAGATGTGTTCCGTGTCCTCGATCGATCCTGGGGCGGGTCGCCGGACTCCCGGTGGCCCTCAGGAGCTGGAGAAGACTGCCGCATGACCAGCACCCAGGCGCCCTCGGGGCGCTCGACCGATCCGCCCTACGACCCCTCCCTCCTCGAGACGCTGCGGACCATGATCCGCCAGGTAGGCGAAGACCCCGACCGCGAGGGGCTGCTCGAGACGCCGCGGCGCATGGCCGCGATGTACGCCGAACTCTTCGAGGGCTCGCACCTCGATCCGGTGGAGGTCCTCTCCGTCGGTTTCGAGGAGGGCCACGATGAGATGGTCATCCTCAAGGACATCCCGTTCTACTCGATGTGCGAGCACCACTTCCTGCCGTTCCACGGCGAGGCGCACGTGGGCTACCTGCCGGACGGCCGCATCGTGGGGCTCTCGAAGATCGCGCGGGCCGTCGAGATCTTCGCGCGGCGTCCGCAGGTGCAGGAACGGCTGACCACCCAGATCTCCGAGTGCATCGAGCAAGTGCTCAATGCAAAGGGAGTCGGCGTCGTGATCGAGGCGGAGCACCTGTGCATGACGGCGCGCGGCATCCGCAAGCCCGGTTCGACGATGGTGACCTCCTCGATGCGCGGACACTTCCGCGAGGATGACCGCACGCGGCAGGAGTTCCTCAGCCTCATCGGGTACTAGCCGTGACCACGCCCATTCCCACCCCCTCGCAGACACCGGGACGGCGGCTCCCCCGGCGCATCGCGATGCTCTCGATGCACACGTCGCCGCTGGCGGCCCTGGGCGGGCGCGAGACCGGCGGCATGAACGTCTACGTGCGCGAGGTCGCCGCGCAACTCGGCTCGATGGGCGTGCGCGTCGATGTCTTCACGCGTCGCGACTCGGCGGACACGCCGGAGGTCGCGGAGTTCGCGCCTGGCGCGCGCCTGGTGCAGGTCACCGCCGGGCCACCCGAGCGGGTGGAGAAGGAGGACATGTTCGCGCTGACCGACGACTTTGCGCGCGGCGTGGAGGCCTTCCGGGCGCGCGAGGGCATCCGCTACGACCTCGTCCACTCGCACTACTGGCTCTCGGGCGTGGCCGGCGACCGGCTGGTCGCGGACTGGTGCGTCCCGCACCTCGCCATGTTCCACACGCTCGGCGACGTCAAACTGCGGGCGCGGGCCAGCGAGCACGAGCGCCCGGAGCGCCTGGAGGCGGAGCGCCGCCTGGTGCACCGCCTCGACCGCATCGTCGCGGCCACCGAGCACGAGCGCCGGCTGCTGCGCCAGATCTACCGCGTCCCGCCGCGGCGCGTCGCCGTAATCCCGCTGGGCGTGGACCTGGAGACGTTCCGTCCCCGCGACCGAGGCGCCGCCCGCTCCCGCCGGGGCATCGACGCGGCGGAGCGCATCCTGCTCGCCGTCGGACGCATCGAACCGTTGAAGGGCCTGGACATCTTCGTGCGCGCGCTCGGCGAGATGACGGACCTGGCGCGCGTCACCCTGCTGGTGATCGGCGGCGACGAGCGCGCCGAGGCAGAAGTCGCCCGCCTGCGCGCCATCGCGTCCGAGATTGGCGTACAGGAGCATGTGCGCTTCCTCGGCCCGGTCGCGCACGAGGCGCTGCCGGACTACTACAACGCCGCGGACGTCGTCGTCATGCCCTCCTTCTACGAGTCCTTCGGCCTCGTCGCCGTCGAAGCGATGGCCTCCGGCGTCCCCGTCGTCGCATCGAGGGTGGGCGGGCTCGCCTCGACGGTGGCGGACGGGCGTACCGGCTACCTGGTGCCGTGGCGCTGCCCGGAGCCCTTCGCGGAGAAGGTGGAACTGCTACTGCGCAACGAGCCGCTGCGCGCCTCGCTTGGCCGTGCCGGCGTCGTGCGCATGCAGTCCTACTCATGGGCCGCCGTCTCCGAGCGGCTGTGTGATCTCTACGCCGAACTGGCGGACCAGCAGGGCAGCGCCTTCGCCGCCGGCGGCGGATAGGGACCGCCACTGTCTCGGTGTACGCCTCAGCGCACGACTCGCACGCCCAGGACGCGCAGCCGTAGACTGCGGCCATGACCAGTGCGCCGCCTCGCGAGAACATCGATCCGGACGCCGACCTGCTGACCGAGCTGGCGGCGAAGGTCCCTAAGCGCGCCATGGTGGTGATGGCGCACCCGGACGACACCGAGTTCGCCTGCGGCGGCACCGTCTCGAAACTCTGCGCCGAGGGCTGGGAGGTGCGCATCGTCGTCACCACCAGCGGCAACAAGGGCACGAAGGACCCCGGGGTCACCTCGCAGGACCTCGCCGGCGAGCGCGAGGAGGAGCAGCGCCGCGCCGCCGAGATCATGGGCGCGTGCGAGCCAGTCTTCTTCGGCTTCCCGGACGGCTACATCCGCAACGACGATGAATTGCGAGGGCTGGTGGTGCGCCAGCTCCGGATCCACCGGCCGGAGCTGGTGTTGACGTGGGACGGCTTCCGGCCCGGGTTCAATCACCGCGACCACCGGCTGACCGGCCAGGCCGTCTACGACGCCATCTACCCGGCGGCCGACGACCACCTCTACTACCCGCTGGACAAGGAAGAGGACCTGACGCCGCACCGCCCCACCGCCATGCTGCGGGCCGGGACGGACGCGGCGGACTACCACGTGGACATCGAGCCGGTGCTGCGCACCAAGGTGCGCGCCGTGCTCGCGCACACCTCACAGATTGGCGAGCGCTCCGAGGCCGACATGCTGCGCACGTGGCGCGAACGCGCCCGCGCGATGCAGCGCGAGGACGACGAGGAGACCGCCGACCCGGTCTTCCGCGAGTCGTTCCGCAAGGTGCTCTTCCGGCGATGACCGGTAGCCGGCCCAGCACACCAGGTCCCGTGCCGCCTCGCCTGACCGTGGTCACGCTCGGCGCGAGGGACTTCGATGCGCTGCGGGCGTTCTACCGTGCGCTCGGCTGGCCGGAGACGCCGAACGCGACCGAGGACTGGACCGCCTTCCAGACGGGCGGCACCTGGCTCTGCCTCTACCCCCTGGACAAGCTCGCTGCCGAGGCCAGGCTTGCGCCTCGGGAGGACGCGGGCGCGGCGGTGTTCGGAGGCTTCTCGCTGGCCGTGAACGTCGAAGCGGTCGAGGATGTGGACCGCGTCTGGCGGGCGATGGTAGACGCGGGCGCACGAGTGCTGACGGAACCGACGACGCGGGATTACGGCGTGCGTTCCGGATACGTTGCCGACCCAGAAGGCAACGCCTGGGAGGGCGCGTACGCGCCCGGCTCCGCCCTGGACGACCGTGGACTGCTCGCGCTGTAGGATCCGCTGTAGGGGAGGGTAGACCCCCGCTCGAAATCGCGACATAATTGATAGACGCGTCGCCACCCCTCTGGTGGTACGCTAGCGTCTGCCATAGCGGGCGTGGACGCCCGCCGGCGCCTCGTGTCGTGCGTTGACACAACCGAGGACCAGCGGCAGAATCGTACTTCGCGCCTCCTGCCCCTGCGCCACGAGCGCCGGACGTGCGAGGTACTGCGAGCACGGTCGTTTGGCCGGAACGCGGTGAGAACCGGCGACAACAGTTGCGCGCTTCCCAAGCGCGCACGTCGCGGACTGGCTCGCCGCCACGCCAACCGGCCGTTCATGTTGCCTTCGACTGGGCCGTCCCCGTCCAAGACAGCGATGCGAGGAAGATGTTCGGCGGCCTCGGCTGCCGGTGCAGCGAACAGGGAGTCGGCGTGCCGACGATCAACCAGCTCGTGAACCACGGGCGCAAGCCCGTGCGGAAGAAGACGAAGTCGCCTGCGCTGCGCTTCCGGCTGAACACGCTCAGAAATCGGATGACCCGCTCGCCCAAGGGGTCGCCGCAGAAGCGTGGCGTGTGTACCCAGGTGCGCACCGTCACGCCGAAGAAGCCGAACTCCGCCCTCCGCAAGGTGGCGCGTGTCCGGCTCAGCAACGGCATCGAGGTCACGGCGTACATCCCGGGCGAGGGGCACACGCTCCAGGAGCACTCGGTGGTGTTGATCCGGGGAGGCCGCGTGAAGGACCTCCCCGGTGTGCGCTACCACATCGTCCGTGGCGCGCTGGACGCGCAGGGGGTGAACGGGCGCAAGCGCGGCCGCTCCAAGTACGGCACTCGGAAGTCATAGCGATGCGACGAAATCGAGCACCCCTCCGTCCCGTCACACCAGACCCGATGTTCCAGTCGCGGGTGGTGTCGAAGTTCATGAACAACCTGATGCGCCGCGGCAAGAAGAGCACCGCGGAGCGCATCGTCTACCTGGCGCTCCAGCGCGCGGAAGAGCAGAGCGGCCGCCGCGGCGTTGACATCTTCGAGCAGGCGGTCCGCAACGTGACCCCGGTGATCGAGGTCAAGCCGCGCCGCGTCGGTGGGGCGACCTACCAGGTGCCGGTGGACATCCGCAGCGAGCGGCGGCAGGCGCTCGCCCTGCGCTGGCTGCTGACCGCGGCGCGCAACCGCTCCGGCCGCTCCATGGCGGAGAAGCTGGCGGCGGAACTGCTGGACGCCGCAAACAACGGCGGCAACGCCGTCCGACGTAAAGAAGAGACGCACCGGATGGCCGAAGCCAACCGTGCGTTTGTGCACTACCGCTGGTAGGCCGATGCCGCTGAGCGGCTGACCGCCCCCGCATCTGACGGGGGCGATTCAGTCTCTCGCGCACCGCCCGCGAGCCGACAACACACGAAGAAGGACCAGATGGCCCGGACTACGCCGCTCGAACGCGTCCGCAACATCGGCATCATCGCGCACATCGATGCCGGTAAGACGACCGTGACCGAGCGCGTCCTGTTCTACACCGGCCGCACCCACAAGATCGGCGAGACTCACGAGGGCACCGCCGTGATGGACTGGATGGAGCAGGAACGCGAGCGCGGCATCACGATCACGTCGGCCGCGACCACTGCCCAGTGGAAAGACCACACGGTCAACATTATCGACACCCCCGGACACGTCGACTTCACGGTGGAGGTGGAGCGGTCGCTGCGCGTACTGGACGGCGGCGTGGTGATCTTCGATGGCGTGGCCGGCGTCGAGCCGCAGTCCGAGACGGTGTGGCGGCAGGCAGACAAGTACTCCGTGCCCCGTATGTGCTTCGTCAACAAGATGGACCGCATGGGCGCCGACTTCGACCGCTGCGTCGAAATGATCGTGTCGCGCCTGGGCGCCGTGCCGGTGCCGATCCAGATCCCGATCGGCGCGGAAGACAGCTTCCTGGGCCTGATCGACCTGGTGAAGATGCAGGCGCGCTTCTTCGAGGGTGAGCGCGGCGTCAACGTGGTCGACCGCGACATCCCGGAGGACCTGCGAACGGCGGCCCAGACCGCCCGCGAGTTCATGATCGAGCGTGTGGCGGAGAACGACGACCAGCTCATGGTGTCGTTCCTCGAGGGCCACGAGATCAGCGAGACCGAGCTGACGAAGGCGATCCGGCGCGCCACGTTGTCGAACGCCATCACCCCCGTGCTCTGCGGCTCCGCCCTGAAAGACAAGGGTGTGCAGGCGCTGCTGGACGCCGTGATCGCGTACCTGCCGTCCCCGTTGGACGTCCCCCCGATCGTCGCTAGCGACGTGAACGACCCCGAGGTGAAGATCGAGCGCCCGCCCTCCGACGACGCACCCCTGGCGGCGCTGGCCTTCAAGGTGGTGTCGGACCCCTTCGTCGGCCGGCTCGTGTTCTTCCGTGTCTACTCGGGCGTGGTGCACTCGGGCGACCAGGTGGCGAACACCACGCGCAACAGCCGCGAGCGCTTCGGCCGCATCATGAAGATGCACGCGAATTCCCGTGAGGAAGTGGACGAGGTGTACGCCGGCGACATTGCCGCCGCGATTGGCCTCAAGGACACCTTCACGGGCGACACGCTGTGCGACCGGCAAGCGCCGGTGCTGCTGGAGACGATCACGTTCCCGGAGCCCGTCATCTCGGTGGCCGTGGAGCCGAAGACGCGCGACGACCAGACCAAGATGGGTGAGGCGCTGCAGAAGCTGGGCGAGGAAGACCCCACCTTCCGCATCCGCTTCGACGACGAGACCGGTCAGACGGTGATCTCCGGGATGGGCGAGCTCCACCTGGACGTGATCGTGGACCGCATGAAGCGCGAATACAAAGTCGAGGCGAACATCGGGCGCCCGCAGGTGTCGTACCGCGAGACCATCACGCGGCCGGCGCGCGGTGAGGGGCGCTTCGTGCGCCAGACCGGTGGCCGCGGCCAGTACGGCCACGCGATCCTGCAGGTGGAGCCGCGCGAGCCCGGCGCCGGGTTCCTGTTCGAGGACAAGACCGTCGGCGGCTCGATCCCGCGCGAGTTCATCTCGCCCGTGCGTCGAGGCGTGGAGGGCGCGCTGCAGGGCGGCGTGAAGGCCGGTTACCCCGTGGTGGACGTGTACGTCGCCGTGGTGGACGGCTCCTACCACGACGTGGACTCTTCCGAAATGGCGTTCGAGACGGCCGGTTCCATGGGCTTGAAGGACGCGCTCTCGAAGGCGGGCCCCGTGCTGATGGAGCCGGTGATGAAGCTGGAAGTGACGGTGCCAGAGGACTACTTCGGCGACGTGCTGGGCGACATCAACAGCCGCCGCGGCATGGTGCAGGGCACGGAGACGCGTGGCAACACGCAGGTGATCCGCGCCACGGTGCCGCTGGCAGAGACGTTCGGGTACACCACAGACGTGCGGTCAATGACGCAGGGACGCGCAACCTACTCGATGGAGTTCGACCACTACGAGCAGGTGCCGTCCAACGTGGCGGAAGAGATCGCGAAGCGGACAACGGGCGCTGCGGCGGCCCGCGCGTAGGCGAGTAGGAGAAGGCGAAGATGGCCAAGGCGAAGTTCGAGCGGACGAAGCCGCACGCCAACATCGGGACGATCGGTCACGTGGACCACGGGAAGACGTCGTTGACGGCGGCGATCACGAAGGTGCTGGCGCTGTCCGGCGGCGC
>WHSU01000020.1 GCA_009379925.1 Dehalococcoidia bacterium
CACTCTAGGCGGGCATGCCGAGATCAAGGCAGGGGCATCCGAGCCGAACGAGTGGAGGATCGCGTGGAGAGCGCGATTATTGGGACAGCCGAACGCGTGGCTGAACTGAGCACGCTGATCGGCGAGGAGATCGAGCAGAACCAACCGCTGAACGTTGAACAGGAGCGGGCGCGCCTTGAGCAGGTGATCCGGCGAGCGACAAAGCTGATGTTGGCGGGCGGCGACGAGTCGACGGCGCTTGAGGCGATTAGTGACGCCCGTCGCCGGATCTCTGCCCTGGAGCACCTTCCCGAGCCGAATTCGGTGACCGTGGAGCTGACCCACTTCGCCGAACTCTGTCCCCGGTTCACGCCGCAAGAGCGCAAGAACGCTGCGCGTGTGATGTTCGAGCGTGTGAGCATCGACCTGGAGGCCGGCGAGATCCGGATCCTGCCCCGACCAGAGTACCGCGGTCCATACCAGGCAATCGCCGATAGAGGCGACGGCCCCATTTTTCGTGACTGGTGCGCCCGGGAGGATTCGAACCTCCGGCCTCTGCCTCCGCAGGGCAGCGCTCTATCCCCTGAGCTACGAGCGCACGATGAACGGTCTGGTGCCGAAGGTGAGATTTGAACTCACACGGGGAAAATCCCCACTACGCCCTGAACGTAGCGCGTCTGCCGGTTCCGCCACTTCGGCACTGTCTCCTGGCGGGCCCTCCGGGGGTCGCATCAGTGGTGGGCGGTACTGGACTCGAACCAGTGACCTCTCGCGTGTGAAGCGAGCGCTCGTACCAACTGAGCTAACCGCCCTCGGATGCCCTCCGCCGGCTTGGATCAGACTAGCGCGGCCAGTAGTCCCGGACAACAGACGGCGCTCGGGACTCGAGGCGACAGAGGAGCACGGGGGACGCCCGGAATGCCGCGCGTCAGGCGCGACACAGATAGTCTAGCATCCTCGCAGCCGCTCCGTCCGGGGCCGGCGCGCCGGGGAGGGGAATGCGATGGCGTTGAAAGTGGGCGTCCACGCGGGCCAGCAGGACATCGAGATGGACGAACTGCGCCGCCTCTGGCGCTTCGTCGACCAGAACGGCTTCGACTTCCTCTCGTGCTGGGACCACTTCTACGAGGCGCCACCGATCGACGGCACTTCGCCGGCCTTCGAGGCGGTGGCCACCATGGCGGCGATGGCCGTGGAGACCGAGAACGTCACGCTGGGCTGCCACGTGTTCTGCATGAACTACCGCAACCCGGCGCTGCTGGCCAAGGCGCTGCTCACCGTGGACCACCTGAGCCACGGGCGGATCGAGCCCGGCTTCGGCGCCGGCTGGCACGTCGCGGAGCACGAGGCGTACGGCTACACCTTCCCGCCGGTGAAGGAGCGCCTGGACCGGCTCGAAGAGGGGCTGCAGATCATCCGCGCCATGTTCTCCGAGGAGCGCGCGAACTTCGATGGCGAGTACTACCGCGTGCAGGACGCGATGCTCTACCCGCGGCCGGTGCGCGAGCACACTCCACTGGTGGTCGGCGGACGGGGCGAGCGCCGCACGCTGCGCATTGCCGCGCGCTACGCGGACGGCTGGAACGTCCCCTACATCAACGTGGAGGAGTTCGACCGGTTGAGCGGTGTGCTGGACATGTGGTGCGAGAAGGAAGACCGCGACCCCGTGACCATCGAGCGGTCGATCAACCTGCACATGCACATGGGCGCGAACGAGGGGGATGCGCAGCGCATCGCGGAGTCGCGTGGCTCGGCGCTTTCGCGTGGCGGCCGGGCGCCCTCGCAGGGCGCCGTGTCCGGCACGCCGCAGCGCGCTATCGAGACGTTGAAGGCATACGAGGAGGCAGGCGCGGCCCGCGTCAGCATCGCGATCCGGCCCCCGGTCGAGTGGGACGCGCTGCAGGCATTCGCGGAAGAGGTGATCCCGGCCGTGAAGTAGACGCTCGAGGCCGCCCGCCCGCGATCCGTTCACCCTGAGCCTGTCGAAGGGCGAGCGGACCGCAAAGCGCATCAGCCCAGGAACGTCCATGCGCGAACTCCCGCCCCAACTCCTCGACCGGTGGTTCCCCAGGGGTGGCGTGCGTCTCGTGAGGCGGCTGGACGGCGGTTATCTGAACAACGTGTTCCGTGTGGAGACCGAGGTCGGCGGGGCGTACGCGCTGCGCGTGGCCGTCCCGGAGACGACACCGGACATGGTGGCGTGGGAGCACCGGCTGGTCACGCACCTCGGGCGGCACGTGCCGGAAGTCGTCGCCCCGCTGCCATCGCCCGAAGGCGGCACGCGCATCGTGCATGGACGGCGTGTCACCTCGCTGTACCCGTTCGTCCAGGGCGGACCGGCGGACCGCCGGGACCCGAAGCACCGCACCGCAGCAGCGGCCACGCTGGCGTGCATCCACCGGGCTGCCGAGTCCGCCCCGGTCCTCGCCCCCAGGCCGGGCCATCCGGCCCTGGACGACCTCCAGTGGCGCGAGAACCGCTGGTGGTCGTGGCAGCGCATGCAGCAGGACCCCCCGGGGCAAATCCCCGAGAATCGCCCAGGGGATCTCGACGTGCCCGCGGTACTCAACGCCGTCGCCGGCCACCTGGACGTGCTCCCGCGCGAGCTGCGCCGCATCGCACAGGTCGAGTGGCCACGTCACCCGCTACACGGCGACTACTACGAGGGCAACATGCGGATGCAGGCCGGGCGTGTCCTGGGTGTCTTCGACTGGGACGAGTGCCGCCTCGATTGGCGGGCGTGCGAGGTGGGCGATGCCGCGTGGTTGTTCGCGCGCAACGCGGAGAGCGACGATGTGGACCGGGGCGTGTTCGATGACTTCGTGGCCGCCTACCAGGACGCCGGTGGAGAGCTGACCGCGGCAGAACGCGCCCTGTTGCCATTGCTGATCCGGGCGCGGCGACTGTGGGAGGCGCTGTACGGTCTGGGCGAGCCCGCGCGCGGCCGCGAGGTGGACTGGGACTACCTGGCGGCCAACCTGCGCGCCCTCGAAGTCCTCGCGCGGCGCGAGTAGGAGACTCGTCGCTCCGGGGTCGTGCCTGGCCCAGGAACATCACGTTCTGAGTTCGCCGTCGCGGCCGCTCGGCGTAGTATCGTCGCGGCCACCCGCAGGCGTGGTGGTATCGAGCGTGGAGATGGCGAGGAGTGGCCGTGGAGCCGAAGCAGCGGTTTCTCCGCTCCCAGCGGGTGCAGATTTCGTACTGGGACTGGGGCAACGAGGACGCGCCACCGCTGGTGCTGGTGCATGGGGGACGCGACCACGCGCGCTCCTGGGAGCGCATCGCAGAGGCGTTCCGCGCCGACTACCACGTGGTGGCGCCGGACCTGAGGGGTCACGGGGACTCCGAGTGGACGCCGGGCAGCGCCTACGGGTTGCCCGACAACGCCCTCGATGTCGTCCGGGTCATCGAGGAGATAGGCGCGCCGGCTCGGGTGCTGGCCCACTCGTATGGCGGCTCGGTCAGCCTGGTGGCGGCCGGGACGTACCCGGAGCACTTCTCCGCGCTGGCGGTCCTGGAGGGGACGCACTCGTTGAACCCCGAGCGCGAGGACTCCATGGGGCCGCACTGGCTCCGCACTTGGGGCGACCGCGTGCGCGGGTACGAGGACTCGGTGCCGCGGGTCTACCCGGACCTGCGTGCCGCCGAGGAGCGGATGCTGGAGGCGAACCCGCGCCTGCCCGCGGACTTCGTCCCCAGCCTGGCGGGCTACGCCTCGAAGCCCGTGGATGGCGGGTACATCTGGAAGTACGACTTCTGGGTGAACGGCCGGACCTCCATGGAAATCCGGCGCGAGGAGCTGCCGCGCTTCTGGGAGGCCGTGGAATGCCCGGTGCTGCTGGTGTTCGCGCGTGAGACGCGCCCGAACCAGCGGCCGGACGCGGAGAAGTTCTTCCGCGACGCCCGCTCGGTCCGCATCGACGACGCCGGCCACTGGATCCACCACGACCAGCCGGAGGCGCTCCTGGCGGAGCTACGCCCGTTCTTCGCGGAAGCCGTCCGCTCGTAGCCGTGCGAGGCGGGCCGCACGCCGCTCATGCTGAGCCCGTCGAAGTATGAGCGGCTCATGAGCGGCTCGAGGGCCACGACGAGCGATCTAGCGGTTGTCCGGGATCTCCAGGCGGAACTCGGTGCCTCCGCCGGGCGTCGAGGTGAAGGTGAGCGAGCCGCCGAGGCGCTGGGCGATCAGCCGTGAGATGTACAGACCGAGCCCGAGTCCCCGCGTCCCGTTGGCCGACGCTGGCGACCGGTAGTGGCGCTCGAAGATGTGCGGCTGGTCCACGGGCGCGATGCCTTGGCCGTTGTCGCGCACGGAGACCCCGACGCGCCCCGGCGCCCGCTCGAGCACGACCTGGACCGACGGTGGCTCGCCGCCGTACTTGACCGCGTTGCCGAGCAGGTTGGAGACGATGTGCCGCACGCGCTCCGGGTCGGTCCAAACGGGGAACGGCGACTCCGAGCAGGACACCTGGACCCGCGCCAACGGGGTCTCCCGCAGCAGCGCCTCGCGCTCACGTTCGATCAGCTCTGCGAAGTCGACATCGGCCTCGTCCGCGACGAAGCGGCCGCTCTCGAGCCCGGCCATTTCGAGGAAGAGGCTCAGCGTGCGGCGCATCCGTTCGGCCTCGCTGGAAATGGTCGCCACGTCCTCGATGGCGGACTCGCTGAGGCCATCTACGTCGCCGCGTCGCTGCAGCCGGCGCGAGAAGCCGAGGATCGAGGTGAGCGGCGAGCGCAGCTCGTGCGACGCGATCGTGACGAAGTCCTCGCGGGTGCGTAGCGCCTCGCGAAGCTGCTCGTACAATCGGGCGGTCTCAACCGCGATCCCGGCGCGACGGCCCAGTTCCTCGAGTGTCCGTACGTCGTCCCTCGTGTAGCGCCGGGCGGACTCAGCGGAGGCGACGAGCATCGCGCCGGCCACGCGGTCGCCGGTACGGATCGGGACCGCGATGAACGCCTGGAGCCCGAGCTGCGCGAGCGCGCCGGCCCGCCGCTCGTCCGTCGTGAAGCCGCGCAGCACGTCGGCGGACACGTAGGGGATGAACACCGACTCGCCGGCCACTAGCCGAGTGGTCAGTCGGCTGTCCTGCCGCCCTTCCAGGTCGCGCTCCCGCATCGATCGCAACAGTTCGACCTTCGCGGGGTCTCGATGCGCGACCTCCAGCGTCCGGGGCTTGCCGTCTTCGTCGACGACATGGACCGTGCACCAGTCCGCCATCTCGTCGATGACGAGATGCGCGAGGTCGCTCAGCGTCGCGTGGTAGCTGGTGGAGCTGGCGAGGACGTCGCTGGCGTGCAGCAAGAACTCCCGCGCCGCATCGTGGTGCGACTGCTCGATGGCGGACGCGAGCGTGTGCGCCATCGCGGCCAGGAACGCCGTGTCGTCCGCGGTGAAGTTGACACGGCCCGCCGAGTAGGCGCCGAGCACGCCCCAGGGCTCGTCGGAGCTGTCGATGACCGTGCTCATACCGCTCCGGACCTGGTGGCTGGTCAGCAGCGCGCCACCGCCGAAGCGTGTCTCGGTCCGCAGGTCGGCGACGATCACGGGCGAGCCCGCCGCCAGCGTGAAACCGGCCGGCGAGTCCGCGATACCCTCCGGCGCAGGGTTTCCGACGACCCCCGCGCGCCAGCCCGTGCCGGCCACCATCCGCACGTGCTGCCCGTCGGGGAGGAGTTGGAGCACCTTGACGTACTCGACCTCCAGCGTCTCGCTGATCAGCCGTACGCACTCCTCGATCGTCGGCTGAAGGGGATGGTCGGTGGCGAACTGTCCCAGGTGGGCGGCCACGGTCTGTTGCGCGGCGCGCCGTCGCAACTCGTCGCGGGTCGCCGCCCGCTCCACGAACTGGGAGACGATGGCGCTCGCGGAGTCCAGGGTGCGGCTCCAGTCGTCGTCGAAGACGATCGGCTCCGCGCTAATGCAGGTCACGGCGCCTCGGAGCCCCGACCGGGTGCGGACCGGGATGGAGAACGCACAGTGCCCGCCGGCCGCGATCGTATCGTCGTGGCGCACGACATCGACGACGCCCTCCAGGTCCTCAGACCAGGCAGGCCGCCCGCGCGTGAAGCACAGCCCAGTCAGGCCCTCGTCGTGCGCGATGACCCGTCCGCGGGCGGCTTCGATCACGCCGGGGCCCACCACCGAGGACACCCAGAGCGCACGCAGGCGTAGCGCATCGTCGTGGTCCTCCCAGTAACCGACATAGAGCAGCCGCAGCGTGTCGCCCAGCGTGTTCGTCAGGACGTCGATGCCGGAGTCGATCTCGTCAACGCCGAACAGCGCGTCGCTCAGGGCACGTTCCGCGCGGCGGCGGCGCTGGCTCTCCTGCAAGGTGGACGCGTCCATGCAGGTGCCCCGTAGGCGGACGGCGCGACCCCCGTCGTCCCGTTCGATCTCCGCCAGGGCGCGGATCGGTTGACGCGTACCGTCCGGAAGCACGATGCGGTAGTCGGCCTGGTAACTGGGCGCGCCGCGCGTCACGGCCGCGTCGATGCTCGCCATCACGCGCTCGCGGTCAGCCGGGTCGATGTCGCGGGCGAACTCTTCGAAGGTGCCGCCGAACGCGCCCGGGGTGAGTCCGTGGAGGCGCTGCAAGGCCGTGGACCACGTCACGCGGCCCGTGGCGACATCCCACTCCCAGGTGCCGACGCTGGGTACTCCGGGCGCCGCACAAGTGTTCCGGGTCGTCATGCCCGGCTGACGCTGGGATCGCACCCTGGTTCATTGGTCCGCCCCCGCAAGCAGCCGTTGCAGTGTAGCGCGTCAAGTGCCCGTGGGTACGGCCGCACGAGGCGCCGGGCGGTGCACCCCGGACTGCACGACCGAGGCTCGCATGACGATAATGGTCGAGCGTGGCGCGCTGTTCCCGCCAGGCCGCCGCGCGGGCGAAAGGTCCCCTCCATGCATCGCACCACCCTCATGGCGCGGCGCGGCGCATCCGCGCTGCGCGTTGCGCTGCTGCTCCTCGCCGCCTTTGCGGTTGCGTGCGGCGGCGGAGAGCCCGACCCGCCGCCCGCCGCGACGGCGACGGCGACAGACAGCGATGGCACCGCGAGCCTACCGACGTACGACGCGTCGAACCCGCCCACGAGCACGCCCTCGACGCCTGTGGCGGCCGGCAGCGGGACGCCGCTCGAGGGGTCGAGCGGAAGCGGTTCCACGGGCAGTGGTAGTGGTGGCACCGCCGTCGACTTCAGCGCGCTGCCCCAGGAGTTGCGGCAGGCCGTGACCCAGACCCGCGAGATCGACACGGTCGAGTTCGAGATGACCGTCGCGATGACCGGCATCCCGGAGCTTCCGGACGGCGCGGTCCTCTCCGCGGACGGCGCCATGGACGCCGGCGCCGGGCGCATGAGGATGCGCATGGACCTCTCGGCCATCCTCGACGCAGCGATGCAAGCGGCCGGCGGGTCCGGTGAGGCGGACGAGGTCTCGGCTGAGCTGATGGAGGCGCTCATCGGCGATGGCGTGATCGAGATGGTGGTCGCCGACGGGATCACGTACATCCGGTGGCCCCTGATCGCCGCGTTCGCGGGCGTGGACACCGAGTGGGTGGGCATCGAGCTGCCGCCCGGCCAGGACCCACTGGGGGCCGGTGGCCTGGGCGGCCTCGGTGGCGCCGGCTTCACGGACCCCGCGGCCGTGCTCGACTCGCTGGGCGGCGCCGGCTCGCTAGAACTCGTGGGTACCGAGGAGGTCCGGGGCGTCTCGGCCACCCGCTACGACGGTGAGATCGACACGCAGGCCGCGCTGGCCGCTCTGTCGCCGGAGGAACAGGCGGAGATGGAGGCGCAGCTCGGCTCCAACTTGCAGCAGTTCCCCACGATGCCGATCTCACTCTGGGTCGGTGAGGACGACGGCCTGATCCGGCGTGTGCAGATCGAGGTGGACTTTGGCGGTCTGGTCCCCGCCGGGGCGGCCGGGTTCGCCGGCGCGCCGACCTCCACGACGATGACCATGGAGTACTTCGGCTTCGGGGACGACGTAGACATCGAGCCGCCGCCGGCCGGCCAGGTGACGATCCTGGACGAGGATTCCCCGTTCGGTCCCGACGGGGACTTCGGCGGCACGTACTAGCCCGCTCCGCCTGAAACACCGTCGGCCGGGCACGGCCGGCCGCGTTACCATGGATGGGTGAGTAGCCCGTCCGTCATGCACCAGGTCCGGACGCTGCCTGAGCGGCCCGGCGTCTACATCATGCGTGACGCCAGCGGCGATGTGATCTACATCGGCAAGGCGACGCGTTTGCGTGACCGTGTCCGTTCGTACTTCGGGTCGTCACGCAGCCTCGAGCCGAAAGTGCGGGCGCTGGCGGAGCAAGTCGCCACCATCGACCACGTCGTGACGCGCAACGAGGCGGAGGCGTTGCACCTGGAGGCGACGCTGGTGAAGCGTCACCAGCCGGCGCACAACGTCCGGCTGAAGGACGACAAGCACTATCCGTACCTGAAGGTCGACGTCCAGAATCCGTGGCCGCGCGTCACCATCACCCGGCGTGTCGAGAACGACGGCGCGCGCTACTTCGGACCATACGCCTCGGCCGGGTCGGTGCGACGCACGCTCGATGTGGTGAAGAAGCTGTTCCCGTGGCGCTCGTGCACGAAGGAGATCACCGGGACCGACCCGCGGCCCTGCCTCGATTACTTCATCAAGCGCTGCATCGCGCCGTGCACGGCTTACTGCACGCCGGAGGAGTACGCCGAGGTGATCCGGGAGACGATCCTCTTCCTGGAAGGCCGTTCGGGCGAGGTGCTGCGACACGTTAACGCGGATATGCAACGCGCCTCGGAGGCGCTCGAGTTTGAGCGTGCGGCGCGCCTGCGTGACCAGGCGGAGGCGATCCGCCGCGTGACCGAGCGCCAGCAGATGGCGACGACCACGCCCCTCGACGCGGACGTGCTCGGCCTGGCGCGGGCGGACGACGAAGCGTGCGTGCAGATCTTCTTCGTGCGCGGCACTGTGGTGGCCGACACCGACTCGTTCATGCTCGACGGTACGCAGGACTGGAGCGACGCGGAAGTGCTCTCGGCCTTCGTCGCGCAGTTCTACGAGTCCGCCACGTATGTGCCGCGCCACGTCCTGCTGTCGGCCAGTCCGGCCGACAGCGAGCAACTGCTCGACCTGCTGCGCGAGCGTCGAGGCGGCGCCGTTGAGCTGACGGCCCCCGTGCGCGGCGACCGACGGGCACTGGTGACTAGCGCCGAGGACAACGCACGGCAGGCGCTGGTCATGCATCACGCGCGCTGGGTGGCGGACCGCGGCAAGACCGAGACGGCGCTCGCCATGTTGCAAGACGAACTGGACCTGCCACACCCGCCGCAGCGCATCGAGTGCTACGACATCTCCACGATCCAGGGCACGAACACGGTCGCCTCCATGGTGGTGTTCGAGGGCGGCCAGCCGCGCACGGACCAGTACCGGCGTTTCCGCGTGAAGACCGTGGACGGCCAGGATGACTTCGCCTCGATGCGCGAGGTGCTGGGCCGGCGCTTCAAGCAGGTCGCTGAGCGTCGACGCCGCGAGCTGGCCGGCGAGCAGGTGGAAGCGCCCGAAGAACCGTCGCCGTGGGACGCCGTCCCCGACCTCGTCATCATCGACGGCGGCAAGGGGCAACTGGGCGCCGTGCTGGACGTGATGCGGGACCTGGGCCTGCGCGACGTGCCGGTGTGCGGGCTGGCCAAACGCGAGGAGGAGATCTTCGTCGCCGATGTCTCGGAGTCGATCCGGTTGCCGCGCGACTCGGAGGCGCTCTACCTCGTGCAGCGCATCCGCGACGAGGCGCACCGCTTCGCGGTGACATATCACCGCAAGCTGCGGGGCAAGTCCGCGACGCAGTCCGTGCTCGACTCGGTCCCGGGCATCGGCCCGAAGCGCAAGCGCGCGCTGCTCCGGAAGTACGGCTCCGTGAAGGGGATCCGCGAGGCGAGCGTGGACGATGTGGCGGCGACGGTGGGTTTTACGCGCGCGCTGGCCGAGTCCGTCAAACGCTCGTTATAGCCCCCCACACCAGTCAAAACACCGGGCATCCACACGCCTCGGCGTGAACTCTTGAGCCTAGCGCGCAGGCTGGCGACCCTAGGCGTCCAGCGCGCGGCCCATCGTCTCAGCCCGCACCTGGCGGGCGTTGACGTGCGCGTTATGTAGACACACGCCGCCCCGGCGGGCTATACGTGTAGCGCGCGGTTGGCCATGGAGGGCCACCCGCGATCCGGCCGGCCCTTGCTACGTGTGTATACTTCCGTCGCTTCGGAACCGGGCCGTCCGTCATCCACACCGCACTACGCGGAGAGGCAGGAGGCCGAGGTGAACGATCGGGTCGAGGCGTTCCTGCACTACCTGTCCGCGGAGCGTGGCGCCTCCAAGAACACCATCGACGCCTACCGGAACGATCTGGGCGGATTCCGTCGCTTCGCCACCGAGCGAGGCGGGAACGGCCACAACCCCGGCCCGGCGTCCATCGACCGGCAGCTGATCCTCGACTACATGACGGACCTCAACCAGCGCAGTTACGCGAAGGCGACCGTGGCGCGCAAGGTCGCGGCGGTGAAGTCCTTCTGCGCCTTCCTGCTGGACCACGGCGACCTCACCTCGAACCCCACGACGCAAATCGACTCACCTCGCGCGCCCAAGCCGGTGCCCAAGCCGCTGACGACCGAGGAGGTGGATGCCCTGCTCCGCGAGCCACTGAAGTTCGACACGCCCGAGGCGGGGCGCGACGCGGCGATGCTGGAGCTGATGTACGCCACGGGCATGCGGGTGACGGAACTCGTCTCGCTCAACCTCGACAGCCTGCACCTGGACCCGCCGCCGTCCTACGTGCGCTGCGTGGGGAAGGGCGCCAAGGAGCGCGACATCCCCGTCCATCAGCAGGCCGTGCAGTCGTTGACTACCTACCTCGATGTGGCGCGAGGCGCCCTGCTGAAGAACCGGCCACAGTCGGCCCTGTTCGTGAACCGCCGCGGCGAACGGCTGACCCGGCAGGGATTCTGGCTGATCCTGAAGAACTATGCGGGCTCGGCGGGCATCGAGAGCCACGTGACCCCGCACACACTGCGCCACTCCTTCGCCACGCACCTGCTGCGCGGTGGCGCCTCGGTGCGCGACGTGCAGGAGCTGCTGGGCCACGCCAACGTCTCCACGACACAGGTGTACACGCAGCTGGCCGACGAGCACCTCCGCGAGGTCTACGATAACGTCCACCCGCGCGCCCGGTAGCGCGCGGGCCCGTCCATCTCCCCGTGGGGCGCAAGGCATTGCGCCCCCTTCGTTTGTGAGTCCTCGGCCGCCCCCATACCGTGCACGGATGAGCGGTCCCGCCTTCCCCGAGGTGATCGAGACGGACCACTACCGGCTGAGGCGACTCCAGCCGTCCGACGCCGGCGCGTTGCTGGAGCACTTCTCCCACCCGGAGGTGACGCGCTACCTCGATATCGACCCGCTCACCGACCTGGCGGGGGCCATCGAGATCGTCGAGTGGGCCACGCGCCTGTTCGACGATGGCGCGGGGATCCGATGGGCGATCCTGGACGGTCGCGGGGAAGAGCTCCTGGGCACATGCGGCTTCAACACCGTCGTCCGGGAGCGTGCGTCGCGTGGCGAGGTTGCGTACGACCTCAAGCGGGCGTGGTGGGGGCGGGGCGTCATGCGCGAAGTGATGCCCGCGCTGCTCTCGACCGGCTATGACGCGGCGGCACTCAACCGGCTGGAAGCGTTCGTCACACCCGGAAACGTCCGCTCGACACGGCTGCTGGAGCGGCACGGCTTCCGGCTCGAGGGCCGCCTCCGCGAGTACGCACGTTGGCGCGGCCGGGACTGGGACCAGTTGTTGTTCGTGCTGATCCGCTCTGACTGGGTGGGCGGTCACCAGAAACAGGACGAGGCGCATGGCGGATAGCGCCGTCCTCCGCGGTTGTCCGCGCTCCCGTGCCGGGGCATGATCCGTCATGGCTCTCGTTGACCCTCGCTGGCACATCACGACGGAGGCGCTGTGGAGATCATCGACGTCCGCGCACGGGAGCTGCTCGACTCGCGCGGCAACCCGACGGTCGAGGTGGATGTGGAGCTGGTCGACGGCACGGTCGGCCGCGCCCTGGTGCCCAGCGGCGCCAGCACCGGCGTCTACGAGGCCGTAGAGCTGCGTGACGGCGACATGGCGCGCTATGGCGGGCGCGGCGTCCTGGACGCCGTCGAGAACGTGAGCACCGAGTTGCGGCCGGCCGTCGTCGGCCTCGACGCCACGCGGCAGGCCGAGGTCGACCAGGCGTTGGTCGAGGCCGACGGTACGCAGAACAAGCAGCGGCTGGGCGCGAACGCCATCCTCGGCGTGTCGCTCGCGACGGCCAAGGCCGCCGCCGCGGCGTACGAGTTGCCGCTCTACCGCTACCTCGGTGGCGTGGACGCGCGCACACTGCCGGTGCCCATGTGCAACGTGCTCAACGGCGGCGCGCACGCTGCGGACTCCACGGACTTCCAGGAGTTCATGCTGATGCCGGTCGGCGCGCCGTCGTTCCGCGAAGGCGTGCGCTGGGTCGTCGAGTGCTACCAGCACCTGAAGAAGGAGCTGGGCCAGCGTGGCCTGAATACGAACGTCGGCGACGAGGGCGGCTTTGCGCCCACCCTGGAGTCCAACCGCGCGGCGCTCGACCTGCTGGTGCACGCCATCGAGGCCGCCGGCCTGCGGGCTGGCGACGAGATGGCGATCGCGCTCGACCCGGCGATGTCCGAGTTGTACCGGGACGGTCAGTACCACCTGGAACGCGAAGGCCGCGTCGTCACCTCTGAGGAACTGGTCTCGCTCTGGGAGGAGTGGGTGCGCGATTTCCCCATCGTCTCCATCGAGGACGGGATGGGCGAGGACGACTGGGACGGCTGGACGACGCTCACCGAGCGCATTGGCTCACAGGTACAGCTTGTGGGCGACGACCTGCTCGTCACGAACGTCGAGCGGCTCGGCACCGCCATCGACCGGGGCGCCGCCAACGCGATCCTCGTGAAGGTGAACCAGATTGGTACGCTCACGGAGTCGCTGGAGGCGATCCGGATGGCGCACACGCACGGCTACCGCACCGTGATCTCGCATCGGTCAGGCGAGACCGAGGACACGACGATCGCGCATCTTGCGGTCGCCACCGGCGCCGGCCAGATCAAGACGGGCGCGACCGCCCGCACGGACCGCACGGCGAAGTACAACGAACTGCTCCGCATCGAGGAGGAGCTGGGCGCCGCCGCGCTCTACCCGGGCCGCGCCGCCATCGAGCGCCGGTCCCCGCGATGAAGGCCGGCGGAGCGAACGGCAAGGACGACCCGATCCAGCCGGACCTGCCGATCGCTGAACCGCCGCAGCGCGTGTCGGGCATGCGCGTCCCGGATGGCTGGACCCTCCCCGGCAAGCCCGCCGACCTCGACCCCGCCGCCGAGGACGCCTGGCGTCAGACCGGATTCTCGCTGGGCGCCGACCTGCGGCTGGTCGCACAGGACCTGGACCTCCAGACGCGCTTCGCGAAGAGCGGCTACGCGCCGTCCGCGCGCAACATGACGATGACGGCGTTCGCCAGCCTCTGGAGCCGCGCCCTCCTCACCGAGTCGGACGCCTCGGGCCTCGTGCGTCGGGGCTCGTACCAGGGCGCGTTGCCCCTCGTGAGGCAGGCGGTCGAGCTGGTCGGCGCGCAGGCCGGCCTCGGCGAGGAACTGGACGAGTGGCGACGCTGGACACACGAAGCCTTCGGACGTCACGAGGCGACGCGGTCGACCGAGGTCGGCATCGGACACTACTTCTCCGGCGAAGGCATCGCCAACGACCCCCACCTGCGCCTGATCTACCGCGCGGCCAGCGACTTCGGACGCCCCAACTTCGGACCGACCGCGCTCTTCGTGGCCAACGAGGCCAGCCACGAGCGCTACCCGCTGGTCTTCGGCGACCAGGCGTTCCACCTCGGATGGGCGCAACTGCTGCTCGGCTGGCTGCTCCGCGTGGGGGTCGCGCAGCTGCACATCGCCATGCACCTCCAGCGCTTCTTCCCCGCGCCGGAGGGACTGCGCGCGGAGGTCGCCGAGCACATCCGCGCCGTCGAGGCGCACCTCGAGGACCCGGCGCGCTGCCGGCTCGAGGAGGTGGAGGACGAGGACGGCCGGCGGCGGCACTTGCTCGTGGAGTTCCGCCGCCAGGTAGCGGACGCGCCGAAGCGCCTGCTGTTCTAGCAACCTCGACCGCTCGCTGCGCTTCGAGCGGGGTGTCCGACGAATGATTTACGCGATCGATACGGCGGCTTCCGGACAGCGGGGGCCGCGCCGGATAAAATCGGCGCGGGCGCCTCGTGCGGGGCGCAGCGCGAGGCGGACGGCAGCCGTCCGGCGCTCGAAGGGGTAGCCGCAATGACGCTTCGAGTCGGGATCAACGGGTTCGGCCGCACCGGCCGGCAGGCGTTCCGGGCATGGTTCGAGCGGCACCGCGACGACTTCGAGATCGTCGCCATCAACCGCGGACCGGTCCACGTGCGCACGCATCTGCTGCGCTACGACTCGGACTATGGTCGCTTCCCGGCGGAGATCGTGGACGGCACCGACTCCTTCACCGTCGACGGGCAGGAGGTGAAGGTCTTCAACGCCAACAAGCCCGAGGAGATCCCCTGGGGTGACGCGGACGTGGACCTCGTGATCGAGTCCACCGGCCAGTTCCGCGACCGCGCCGGCGCCAGCGGCCACCTGCACGACAGCGTGAGGAAGGTCCTGATCTCCTCCCCCGCGAAGGGCGAGGACTGGACCGTCATCATGGGCGCCAACCACGAGGGGTACGAGCCGGCGAAACACCACGTGATCTCGGCCGGGTCCTGCACCACGAACTGCGTGGTGCTCGCGGCAAAGGTGCTGCACGAGTCCTTCGGCATCAAGCGCGGCTTCATGTCCACGATCCACGCCTACACGGGCGACCAGAACCTGGTGGACAACTCGCACAAGGACCTGCGGCGCGCGCGGGCCGCCGCCCTGAACATCGTCCCCACGTCGTCGGGCGCGTCGGCAGCCGTCGGGCAGATCATCCCGGAGCTGACCGGCAAGTTCGACGGCATGGCGTACCGCGTCCCCACGCCGACCGTGTCCGTGGTCGACCTCGTCACCGACCTGGACGACCGCCCCTCGGCGGGCGAGATCAACGAGGCGTTCCTGAGTGCCGCGGAGGGGCCGCTGAAGGGCTTCCTCTTCTACGAGCGCGACGAACTCGTCTCGATGGACTTCAAAGGGCACCCCGGCTCCGCTATCTTCGACGCTCCGTCGACGATGGTCGTGGACGGTGACATGGCCAAGACCATGACCTGGTACGACAACGAGTGGGGCTACTCGTGCCGCCTGACGGATGTCTGCGCGCTGATCGCGGAGCGCGGGCTCGCCTGACCCGCGTCCTCGCATTCGCTTTACTCGCGGCGACCCTCGGCTTCGCCGCGTGCGGCACGGCCGAGCGCACCGTGACCTCCACCGGGCAAGTGCCGCTGCCGTCCGCGCCGGGCAAGTTCCAGTTCTCCGTGGCCTGGAGCTCGGACGAGCACGGCATGGGCGGCACCGGCCGCGCCGCCACGCCCGATGACCCGTGGGTGCGCGAGTGCTGGGAGGCCGCGCGCATCGACGCACCCGTGCCGCGGGCCTGCCTCTCGCGTGAGGTGCTGTTCGCCGAGACCGGCTCGATGGCCGCCTCACCGTGGGCGTCCTTCGGCCTGATCCTCGCGGTGCTTGCCGCCGTCGGCGTGATCGCGATGCGTTTCGTGGGCCGCGTCCCGCGCATCGCGAGGGCTGTCCCGGTCACGCTCGCGGGTGCGGGCGCTAGTGCGGGGACAGGTGCGGGCAGTGCGCCGCTCACGGCTGCGGTGCGGCGGGCCACCGACGACAAGGCGCGCTTCGGAGCGGCCAATGCGGCGCTCATGCGCTTCACGGAACCCGGCTACGGCCGCCGGTTGTTCTGGCGGGGCGCCCTCGCTGGCCTCGCGTGGGTGCTGGCGTTGGGCTTCACGGTCGGCTTCGTGACGGCGGGCGAGTGGGGGATGCTCGCCAGCCTGCTGCTGCTACTCGCCGTGATCGTCGCGTACCTCGCGGCGACATTGCTCACGGACAACCTCACCAACGTCGTCCACATCCGCGCGCTGTTCGCGCTTGGCGTCGCGACCGGCTTCATCCTGGGCGCGGTGGCCGGCTCGGTCGTGCTGGACCCGCTCATCGAGTGGGACGGCGTGCAATGGCTCTTCTGACAGACCGCGTGGCCGTCCTCTTCGACCTGGACGACACGCTCATCGACTTCAGTGGCAATACCGTGGCGGCGTGGCGGGACGCCTCGATGCTGGCCGCCGACCGGCTGCCGGGGCTGGACCAGCAGCGGTTCGTCGAGGCCATTGAGCAGACGCGCGAGTGGTACTGGTCCGACCCCGACCGCCACACCGAGGGCCGCCGCGACCTCCGTGTCGCCAGTGCGGAGATCGTGCGCGTGGCAATGGAGGGCATGGGCGTGCGCCCGCCGCCCGAGTTGCCTCGTCAGGTGGCCGACTACTATCGCGACCTGCGTGATGACGGCCAGAGCCTGGTCCGCGGCGCCCGCGAGCTACTCGAGCGCTACTGCGCCGAGGGCCGCCCGCTGGCGCTGGTGACCAACGGCAGCACCTCCGACCAGCGCGCCAAGATCGACCGCTTTGACCTCGAGCGCTACTTCGACCACATCCAGATCGAGGGCGAGTTCGGGCTCGGCAAGCCGCACGAGCCGGTCTACCGCGCCGCCCTCGACGCGCTCGGCGTCCCCGCCGAGGAGGCGTGGTTCGTGGGCGACAACCTCGAGTGGGACGTGGCCGCCCCGCAGCGCCTGGGGATGCGCGCGGTCTGGGTCGACCTCGCGCGCACGGGCGCCGCTCCGCCGCCGGTGGTCCCGGACCGCATGATCGAGGGCGTGTGGGAGCTATTGGAGCCTGCGCCGGGGCTGGAGGCTGCGGACTAGCCAGAGCCTTTGGCTTTAGATCTCCCGCTCAAGGTGATCCGGGCAGCACCCGCGTCGGTGCGACTGGAGGATCGTGAGGGAGTCGCTCGGTTCTTTCGGTATCACGCGGTCGAGATGGTCCGGGCACCGGCCGCGACGTCCGGCCTGCAGATACTCAAGCGAAGTGAACGTCGGCCGAGTCGGTTCGTGCGGGTCACCCATCGCCGGCTCCAGTCCCCGATCCACTCTAGGGGGACTTCAACGTCCGATCTCGCTCTCAAGCCGCGAGTTGACGATGAGCCCATACGATCGACATGGTCACTCAGCATCCCCGGAGCCACCGATGTCCACCACACCGAACGAGATCCACGCCTTCGTCGCCGAGTATCCCGAGGTGGTGCGCGCGACCGTCGAGCGGTTGCGCGACGTGGTGCTGGCGGCGTTGCCGCAGGCGGAGGAGCGATTGCAGGCCGGGTACCGCAACATCGTCTACGGCTCCGGCCAGTACGGCAGCGGCGCGATGGGCGTCGCCTACATCGCGCCGTTCAAGGACTCGGTGAACATCGGGTTCATGCGCGGCGCCGACTTGCCCGACCCGCGCGCGCTGCTCGAGGGTACGGGGAAGCAGATGCGCCACATCAAAGTGCGTTCGCCCGAAGACGTCGACCGGCTGGAGCGTCCGATTGCCTCACTGCTGACGGTCTCCGCGACGCTGGGCACCATCGAGGGGTAACGGAGCGGCGGTCGTGCCCGTCCGATGGCGGTGGCCGCTCGGCGGCCCGTACAATCAGGCGATGCTCGACGCACTCTCCGACCGGCTACAGAACACCTTCCGGCGCCTCGGGTCCTCCGGCACGATCACGGAGAAAGACCTGGACGAGGCGCTGCGCGAGGTGCGTATCGCCCTGCTCGAAGCGGACGTCAACTTCAAGGTCGTCCGTGACTTCATCGCGAGGGTGAAAGAGCGGGCCAGCGGCCAGGAGGTGATGCGCTCGATCACCCCCGGCCAGCAGATCATCGGCATCGTCAACCAGGAGCTGGTTGACGTAATGGGTGGCAATGCCACGCCGATGCTGAAGGCGGAGGCCGGACCGACCAAGATCATGGTCGTTGGCGCGAAGGGGTCCGGAAAGACCACCCTCGCCGGCCGCCTGGCGTTGCGGCTGAAGAAGGAGGGCCGTCAGCCCTTCCTCGTCTCCACGGACTTCGAGCGGGTCGCCGCCAGCGAGCAGCTCCAGGTGCTGGGTCAGCAGATCGACGTGCCTGTCTGGGTCGAGGAGAAGCCCGCCCCGGCCGTGGAGGTGGCGAAGCGCGCGATGAAGGAGGCCACGCGCCTCGGTGTCAACGCGGTCGTCATCGACACGCGCGGCGCGGTTGCCCTCGATGACGAGCTGGCGGACGAGTTGGCCGACCTCGCCGACGAGGTGGACCCGACTGAGATCCTGATCGTCGTGGACGCCATGACCGGCCAGGAGGCCGTCACTCTGGCGCGCGACTTCGACGAGGCGCTCGAGGGCACGGGCGTGGTCGTCACGAAGGTCGACTCAGACACGCGCGGCGGCGCGGTGCTGTCCGTGCGGGAGGTGACGGGCCTCCCGATCAAGTTCATCACCACGGGCGAGCGTCTGGAGGCGCTGGAGGAGTTCCACCCGGACCGCTTCGCCTCGCGTGTGCTCGGCATGGGCGACATCGTCTCGCTGGTCGAGAAGGCAAAGGACACGATGGGCGAGCGCGACGTCAAGGACGTCGCCAAGCGCATGCGCTCCGGCCAGTTCGACCTCGAGGACTTCCTGCAGCAGATGCAGCATATGAAGCAGATGGGCCCGTTGTCCGGCCTGCTGGAGATGCTGCCCGGCGCGGGAGCCGCGGCCAAGCAGTTGAGCGGCGTCGACCTGGACGACCGCTTCTTCCGGCAGAGCGAGGCGATCGTGCTCTCGATGACCATCGAGGAGCGGCGCAACCCCGATCTGCTCAACGGTTCGCGACGGCGTCGCATCGCGCGCGGGTCGGGCACGACGCCGGCCGAAGTGAACCGCCTCTTGAACCAGTTCAAGGAAGCGAAGAAACTGATGCATGCCATGACCAGCGGCAAGGGCGCCGGTGGTCTCATGCGTATGCTGGGCATGTAGGCGGCGCGGCTCACCCGTACCTCGCGACGCTCGCCCCCTGTGAAGTCCGTGGAGGATGCTCTTGCTTCGGATCAGACTGCGTCGAACGGGGAGAAAGAAGCTGCCGTCGTACCGGGTGGTGGTCGCCGACCAGAACGCCCCACGTGATGGCGCCTTCGTCGAAATCGTCGGTCACTACAACCCGCGGACCGAGCCCCGGACGGTGGAGCTGAAGGAAGACCGCATCAAGCACTGGTTGTCCGTGGGCGCGCAGCCAACGGAGACCGTGCACCGTCTGATCTACGAACGCGGGCTCTGGGATGTCGCGCCGCGCAAGCTGGCCTCCAAGCCCTCGAAGGCCGAGGCGCGCGCAGAAGCCGAGGCGCGGGCCAAGGCGGAGGCCGACGCAAAGGCGAAGGCAGAAGCCGAGGCGGCAGCCGCTGCCGCGGCGGAGGCGCCCGCCGAGGACGCTCCCGCCGATGACGCGGCCACCGAGGCCGAGCCCGAGGCGACCGCCGAGTAGCCACTTGCCCACCCCATTCCGCCCGCTCCTGTCGCCGGCCCAGCCGGCGGCCGGCAGGGCGGCCAGGAGAACGATGCTGTGAAGGCCCTGATCGAGTATCTCGCACGCGCCCTCGCCGACCATCCCGAAGACGTGGTGGTTGAGGAGGAGCACCAGGGCGACCGCATCGTCCTCCACCTGTACGTCAACGAGGACGACAAGGGCCGCGTGATCGGCCGCGACGGCCGCTGCGCGAACGCCATCCGCTCGCTGCTGCACGTCGCCTCCGTGCGTGCCGGCGTCCGCGCGACGCTGAGCATCGACTAGTCCCGTTACCGGCGCCGTGGCGGACCGCATCGCGGTCGGACGCATCAACAGCCCCTGGGGCCTCAAGGGGCACGTGAAGGTCACCCCGCTCACCGGAAACCCGCAGCGCCTGGCCCAGGGCGCCAGCGTGCTCGTGCGTGGCGAACGCCGCCGCATCCTCGAGCACACCGAGCCCTACGGCTACCCGATGCTCCTGCTGGAGGGCTACACCAACCGCAACGCCGCCGAAGGCCTCCGCGGCGAGCTGCTGGAGATCGAGGAGTCAGAGCTGCCCCCGCTGCCGGAGGGCGAGTACTACATCGATGACCTCGTGGGCCTCACGGTTGTCACCGTCGCGGGCGACGAGGTCGGCGAACTGGTGGAGGTGCTGACCACCGGCGCCAACGACGTCTACGTCGTCCGCCGTCCCGGAGCGCGTGACGCGCTCATCCCCGCCGTGAAGGACATCGTGCAGTCGGTCGACCTCGAGGCGCGCCGCGTGACGGTCGACCCGCTGCCCGGCCTGCTGGACTGAGCCCCTCGGGGCTCGTCCGCGCCTCGCGCGTCCGGATTGCCGCAGCGCGGGGGTGGTTCCTATACTAGAGATCTCCCGGTGGGGGCGTAGCTCAGTTGGGAGAGCGTCGCGTTCGCAATGCGAAGGTCCGGGGTTCGAGCCCCCGCGTCTCCACCAGACTCAGTCCACCACCTCGGCATGACGGTCACGGGAACGGGCAGATGTCGCTCGGCTCGTATTGTGTATTGGTGTACCCGAAGGCGTTGAGCAACTCGAAGCTCTTCGGATGCTGCTCGGCGTAGGCCACAGCGGCAGCGCAGGCCGCACCTGGATCCCCGCTCAAGCCGTACTCCGCCCGGAACGCGTGCCCAATCCCGATGAACCCGGGCGTCGATGTGGACGCGGGCGCATGCTCGGCGAAGGTCGTGGCGGCGGCCTCCGCATCGTCCGCCCGACCGGCGACGGCGAGCGTCACCATCGTCCGGTAGCGCGCGTATGTCTGCAGGGATGCCACTTCCTCCGCGCCAGTCCAGCCGTCTTCCGGCGGATCGCGCAGCACGCGCTCGTAGAGCGCGAGCGCCTCGTCGTATTGACCTCCGGCGGCGATCGAATCGGCATCCTGCAGAAAATGGATGACGGCCCACTGGTCCTCGGGCGTCGTGACCGCCGTCGAGACCGCCGAATACCGAGTGCCATCCCACCCGCGGACGTGCCGGTACTCGCGCTGCGGTCCGGCGCCCGCTGACCCGACCGTCCCGACATCGAGGACCACCTCGCGCACGCCGTCGCCGTTGGTATCGTCGACCGACAGGGCGCCCTCCGGAACGCCGACCTCGAACGGCGGGGTGAACAGCGGGCCCGAGACCTGGTCGTCTGGCCGGTAGCCGAGCAGTACGGGGAGCAGCGTGCAAGTGTGGGCGCCGCACGTGCGGAGCTGGTAGAGCACCTCGACGCCCGGCTCGCCGTTGAGGTCATCGAGGGCCACTAGCTCAGGCGTCCCCTCGACCCCGGCATCCGCCGACGAGTGCACCACGTGCCAGCCCGCGTCGTCGCAAGCGTAGACAGCGACCGCGCCCGGAGCACCGGTTGCCGATGCATTCGCCGCGTCGATCGCGACCACGACCACCTCGTCCGACGCGTCGCCATCTAGATCGACCGCTCGCACCTGGCCACCGCCATCGAGGAACCCCCAGCGATCGGCGGCCTGCTCCAGATCGCGGACATCGCCCCCGTCGTTGAGATACGCGATCGCCGACCCGGCCAGGTCTTCGAGCGACCGCGGCAAAGCCGGCACCGGAGGTGATCCGGCAGGTGTAAAGGCGCCATCGACCGCGCTCTGGGTCGACGTGCTGGTTGTGGACGCGGCAGGCGCCGGCGATGTGGGGACGACGCTGGCACTCTCGCTGGACTCCGCGCCCTCGATGTCCGGGTCGGAGTCGCATGCCGCCAGGGCCATCAGCGAGACTGCTGCCACAACGAGCAGGGTGGACAGTCGTTGTCGCAAAACGCTCTCCCTCCCCTCAGCAGCGGCCGTAGCGTCGCCGGTTCGGCTCGATCGATCCGGAGGCCAGGCGGTACAGGCCCCGTGCAGCCCTCCGCCGTCGCTACCATTCGCTGTCATCCCGGCTGCGCCGTATCCTGAGCCATGGACTTCTCCCGCCTGCTCGCCGACCGAACGAAGGGTATGGAAGCGAGCGCGATCCGGGAGATCCTGAAGGTCGCGTCCTCTCCGGACGTCATCTCCCTCGCTGGTGGCCTCCCGGCCGCCGAGACGTTCCCGGTCGACGAACTCCCGGACCTGCTGCGCGCTGCCCTCGACCGCTACGGCTCCGCCGCTCTCCAGTACGACGCCAGCGAGGGCTTCGGACCGCTGCGTGAGGCGCTCGTCCCACACCTCGCCGCACGAGGTGTGACCGCCACCGCCGACGACATACTGATCACCAGCGGCTCGCAGGGCGCGCTCGACGGACTTGGCAAGGTGCTCCTCTCTCGCGGCGACATCGTCGCGGTGGAGGCCCCCACGTACCTCGGTGCGCTGCAAGCGTTCAACCCCTACCAGCCCGCGTACGTCGAGATCGAGACGGACGACGATGGACTGGTCCCCGTCTCGCTGGACCGCATCCTGGAGGACCAGCGCGTCAAGTTCGTCTACGCCGTGCCGACCTTCCAGAACCCGACCGGCCGCACGCTCTCGATGGGTCGTCGCCGGCAGGTCGCCGAGATCCTCCAGCGGCACGACGCGCTGCTGGTGGAGGACGACCCGTACAGCGACCTCCGCTACGTCGGTGAGCCGGTGGCGCCCGTCAAGAGCCTCGCCCCCGACCACGTGGTGTACCTGAGCACGCTGTCCAAGACCTTTGCACCCGGACTCCGCGTCGGCCTCTGCGTGGCGCCGGTCGAGTTGCAGCGATGGCTCGTCATCGCGCGGCAGGGCGTCGACTTGCACACCACCACCCTCAGCCAGGCGCTGGCCGCCGAGTACATCCGTGGCGGCCTGCTGGACGCGCGTCTTCCCGCGACCATCGCGCTCTACCGAGCTCGCCGGCAGGCGCTCATCGATGCGCTGGAGGCATACATGCCGGAGGGCTTCCGCTGGACCCAGCCCGAAGGCGGCATGTTCATCTGGGTCACCGGCCCCCGGGACCTGGACACCGAACGACTCTACGCCGCCGCTATCGCGCGTGGCGTGGCCTTCGTCCCGGGCCGCTTCTTCTTCGCGGACCCCTCGCAGGGCCGGTCAACCCTTCGGATGAACTTCACCGCCGCCGAACCCGACGTCATCCGAGAGGCGATCCGCCTGCTCGCCGATGCCATCCACGAGACCTCGCGGGACAGCACCCAGGGGGTGGTGGCGGACGAGCGCTGAGGCGCCCGCCGTGCCGCCGCCCGCCGCTCCGTCGTAGAGTGGAGCGCGGGAGCACTCGTGAGGAGGTGGGCCGTGGGGCTAGTCCTGCAGTGGTTGATTGTGGCCGCGAGCGTGTGGCTCGCGGCCGAGCTAGTCCCCGGCATCACCCTCGAGGGGTGGGAGAGCACCCTTGTCGTGGGCGCGATCCTGGGGCTCCTCAACCTCTTCGTGCGGCCCGTGCTGAAGCTGGTCTCTTTGCCGCTGATGATCCTGTCGTTTGGGCTCTTCGTGGTCGTGATCAACACGGGCCTGCTCGCACTTACGGCGTGGATTGCCGGGCAGTTCGATGACCTCCTCTTCTCCATCGAGGACTTCATGGCCGCGCTGCTGGGCGCGATCGTGATCACCCTGGCGGGCTTCGTCATCGGCACCGCCCTTTCGGCATCCGGCAAGCGGCGCGCATTCTAGCGCGGCCACGCATCGAGGGGGCCAGGTCGCACCTCAGGAGGCGTCGCGTGGCCGGCGCTCGATTGTCACGCATCTGATAGCCCGCACCGCGCCTACCGCGATTCACCGCGCGACCGCGCCCCATACGGTGGGGGAGCGCCCGACCCCGCCGGCCGGGCGAAGGAGGCTGCGTGCGCATCCTGCTGGTCGAGGACGAGGGGCCGGTCGCCGAGCGGCTGGTGTCCGAGATCGAAGCCCTGGGGCTGGGCATCGAGGTCGCGGTCGCCCGCACCCGCGACGCGGCCATCCGCGCGATCGAGGCGGGTGACGACCTGTACTTCATCGTGTGCGGGCTGCACCTGCCCGCCTCAGAGGGCGACGACCCGCTGCTGGAGCACGGTGTCGCCGTCTACGAGCGGGCGGTAGCCGAGCTGCCGGGGACGCCGACGATGCTGCTCACGGGCCAGGGCGACCAGCGCGCGGCACGCGAACGTATCGCCGGCCGTGCGCCCGCCGACATCTTCGGCGTGGGCGAGCCGTATCCGATGAGTGACCTGCTCTACAAGCACGAGCACAGCGACTACATCGAGCGCATCGCGGAGGTGGCGCAGCAGTTCGCGCTGCTCCAGCGGATCGAGATCCAGCCGGCGGACCCGGAGGACCTCGCGCTCTCCGAAAGCCACGCGCAGGCGCTGCGTATCTTCGCGCGGCGGCACGGCGCGAAGCGCGTCGAGTTGCTGAACCTGGGCGGGCTGTCGGACTCGCTGGCCGTCCGCGCCACGTTGTTCGAGGACGACGACCGCGCGTACATCGCCGCGGTCTTCGCCAAGCTGGCGACGCTGCCGGAGGTCGCCGAGGAGGCGAAGCGCTACCAGCAGGCGGCCCTGCGGCTGCCGGCTGGTTCCTACGCGCCGCTGCTGGACCGCGTGGAGGCCGGCGCCGGCCGCACCGGCGGCCTCTTCTATGGCCTGGCGGAGCGCCACCCGGGCACACTTTTCTCCTACGTCATGGACAACCCGAACGAGGCGACCCGGATGGTGGAGGACCTCCAGGGGGTGCTGGGTGCGTGGCGCAAGAACCTCGGCGAGCCGCGGGGCATGCTGGTCAGCACCCTGCGCCGCCAGCGCATCGCTTCGACGGACATCGAGCCGTACCTCGTGGCGCTGGACGACGGCTGGCGGGCCTTCGAGGCGCACACGATCGCGGCGCGGTACTCGCTCCAGCACGGCGACCTGCATGGCGCGAACGTGCTCGTCGGCGAGGCGGAGATGCCGCTGCTCATCGACTTCGCGAACGTCGAGGAGCGCGCGAGTTGCTTCGACCCGGTCGTCCTGGAGCTGAGCCTGCTGTTTCACCCTCAGAGTCCGTTCCGTGACCTCGACTGGCCCAGCGTGAGCCAGTGCGAGCAATGGGACGACCTGGACGCCTACCTGGTGGACTGCCCCGCCGCCGACTTCGTGCGGGCGTGCCGCCGCTGGGCGCTGGAGGCGAGCGCCGACCCCGTCACGGTCTACGCGGTCGCCTACGCCGAAGCGTTGCGCCAGTTGCAGTACGCGAGCAACGAGGCGGAACGCGCGCTCGGTATCGCGCGGGCTGCGTGCCGTCGGGGTAACGCGCTGATCAAGTCGGACGCCGATGGACCGAGGAAGGATGCGCCGCGAAAGGAGAGAGTGACCCGTGCCGCCGAGTGAGCCAACCCGACCGTCCGACCCTGGCAAAGACACAACCTCCGCGCCGGCCGCCGAGATCGACCACTCCGCTTACACGCGCCTCGAAAGCTACGCCGTCGACCTCGCCCGGCTCGCCGGTAGCTGCATCGAGCGCTCGCTCGATGAGGAAGTGACGGTCGCCTACAAGGACCACGCGGCGCGAGGGCTGCCTCCGATGGACGCCGTCACCGATGCGGACCGGGCCATCGAGGCGCTGCTCGTCCAACGCCTGCACGGCGCCTTTCCGGACCACGGCATCCTAGGCGAGGAGGGGACGCAGCACTTCCCGCCAGGGCACGAGTACACGTGGGTGCTGGACCCGATCGACGGGACGCAGAACTTCGTCAACGGGCTGCCGTTCTACGCTTCCTCGGTGGGCGTGCTGCACCACGGGCGGCCCGTCGCGGGCGCGATCTGGGGCGCAACGACGCATCGCCTGCGGCCGGGCGTCTACCACGCCCGCTCGGGCGGGACGCTGCGCTTCGAGGGCATCGACGTGCAAACGGCCAGGCCCTCGAAGGGCAAGTTGCGCGGCCTGGGCGCGATGCCGCACGACGAGGACCAGCACGTCCGGCCGGAGCAGATGGAACCCATGCCCGACCACCGCACCCCGTGGGACCGCCGGCACGTTGGCTCGGGCGCCCTCGAGGCGGCGTTTGTGGCGGCAGGTGTGTTCGACTCCGCGTTCAACACCGGTCCCCGCGCGTGGGACATTGCGGCCGGCGCGCTGCTGGTGCAGGCGGCCGGCCGCCACATCTGGGCGCTCGACGGCGCGCAATGGCGCCCGCTCACTGGCTTCGGTGAGTCGGCCCAGGACCTCGTGGCGTGGCGCCGGCCGGTGCTGATGGCCACCGAGGAGGCCTACCACCGCATGCTCGATTAGGCCGCGACTAGGTCGCGACCGCCGCGTTCGAGGTCGCCGGATCCCCCTCCGCACCGGGCGCACCGGGTGCGAGGGCCACTTCGGCGGCGCGCACGCGCTCCATCAGCAGCGCCGCCGTCACCACGCCGTGCTCCATGAAGTCGGCGATCACGTCGGCCACGGCGTCCGGCGCGTGGACCGCGACCTCGTGGCCGACACGGTTCAGGACGTGGAGGCTGGCGTTCGGGAGACGCTGGAAGTCGCGCAGGTTCGCGCGCAGCAGCCCGTCCGCCGCCCCCGCGATCACGAGCGTTGGCGTCGCGATCTCGCCCAGCCGCTCGCCGGCGCGCAACTCGCTCATCGTGCGCGCGCCGCCATCGAAGTGTCCGTCCGAGCACTCGAGGATGTGCCGGACGCGGTCCGCGAACCACTCCTCGGTCTCCACCTCGGGCCGTATGCGCATCGCGCGGTGCTGGCGCAGCATCGCGTCCACGTCTCGCTCCACGCGGCGGCGGCGGGCGGCCTCGCGCAGCGGGGTGGCGGGGCCGGTCCCGTCCGCCGGGATGGCCGCCACGAGGACCAGCCGCTCGAGCCGCTCCGGGTACTCCAGCGCGAGCCAGTATCCGATGCCGCCGCCCATCGAGTGCCCGCCGAAGGTGAAGCGGTCGAGGCCCAGGTGGTCCGCCACGCCGACCACGTCCGCGGCGTACTGCGGGATGTCGTAGCCGCCCTCGGTGTGGTCGCTCTCGCCGGTGCCGCGGCACTCCATCAGGATCACCTGGTAGCGGTCCTGCAACCGCTCGGCGACTGGCATCCAGTTGACCCGCGAGGCCGTGTAGCCATGGTGCAGCAGGATCGGCTCGCCGGCGCCTCGGACCTCATACCAGAGGTCCGCGCCATTCACCCGGACGTGTGGCATCGGTGTCCCCTTGCTCGCTCCGCTTAGCGCAGTTCGCGCTTCAGGATCTTGCCCGTGGGGCCCTTCGGCAGCGTGTCGATGAACTCGACGTGGCGCGGGTACTTGTAGGCTGCCAGGTGTTCCTTCGAGTAGGCCACGATCTCCTCCGACGTAGCTTGCTGGCCGGGCGCCAGCGCGACGACGGCTTTCACCTCTTCGCCGAGCCGCTCGTCGGGGATGCCGATGACTGCCGCTTCGGAGATAGCGGGGTGGCCGTACAGCACCTCCTCCACCTCCCGCGGGAACACGTTGTAGCCGCCCCGAATGATCATGTCCTTCTTGCGGTCGACGATGCTGTAGCAGCCGTCCTCGTCTCGCACGCCGATGTCACCCGAGTGGAACCAGCCATTCTTGATGGTCTCCGCCGTGGCATCCGGGTTCCGCCAGTAGCCCCTCATGATGTTGTGGCCGCGGATACAGATCTCGCCTGGGTCCCCGTCCGCGACCGGGCGGTCGTCGTCATCGAGGATCGCCATCTCCACGCCCCAGACCGGGTAGCCGATGGAGCCGACTTTGCGCGGGCGGTCCATGGTGTTGAAGCTGGCGACCGGCGAGGTCTCCGAGAGCCCGTAGCCCTCCAGGATCTGCACGGGATAGCGCCGTTCGAAGGCCTTCATCACCTCCACCGGCATGGCGGCGCCGCCGGTCACGGCATACTTGAGCGAGGGCAACTTGTACTGTTCGCCGCCCTCGTGGTGGAGCAGCGCGAAGTACATGGTGGGCACCCCGGCGAAATAGGTGACCTGGTGCGCCTCGATCAGGTCGAAGGCGTCCTGCGCCGTGAACCGGGGCAGCAGCACGCAGGTGCCCCCGGCAGCGATCATCGCGTTCTGCACCGCCGTCTGGCCGAACGAGTGGAAGAGCGGCAGCGTCGCCAGCGCCACGTCGTCCGGGCCGAGGGGGATCAGCCGAGGGAAGACCTGCGCGCAGTTCAGCAGCAGGTTCGAGTGCGTCAGCTCCGCGCCCTTTGGCTTCCCCGTCGTGCCTGACGTGTAGAGGATCACCGCCGTGTCGTCGGCGCTCGTCGGGTGAGGAGCGTCGAGTGGCGCGCAGCCGGCCAGCGAGTCGAGCGCCGGGGCCTCAGAGCCGTCCGCCCAGATCACCGGTACCCCGGCCGCCTCGGCGCCCGCGCGCGCGGCGTCCGCGAAGAGGGGATGCGCGATCAGCAGCTTCGCCTCCGAGTCCTCGATGTGGTAGGCCACTTCGCCCGCGACCAGGAGGACGTTGAGCGGCACGACGGCGGCGCCGGCGTAGAGGATGCCGAAGTAGGCCATGGTGAACTGCGGCACGTTCGGCACCATGAGCGCCACCCGGTCGCCCGGCTCGATGCCCCGCTCGCGAAGCCCCGTCGCAATGCCACGCGCGGCGCGGTCCAGCGCGGCGTAGCTGACGGCGTCCCCGCTGACCCTGAGGGCGGGGTGGTCTGGCCGCGTCGCGGCCGAGGCCTGGAGGATGGTGCCAAGATTCAGCGACATGGACGTCTCCCTGGAGGTGCCGGGCCAGAGGTCCGGCGCGTACGGCAGGGCCGGGTGTCGCGCACTATAACAAGGCGAGGGACGCGCAGGCGGTGGACGCCACACGTCACGCTCGCGTAGAAGAGCCACGGGCGCCCGAGCACGACCGGGGCGCGGGGGGAGGGGGTCGACGTATGACGGCAGGCACACTGGCCGTGACGGGAGGTCGCGTGTGGGACGGCACGGGATCGGCGCCGCTCGATGGCGCGACCGTGCTCATCGAGGACGGGCGCATCACCGCCCTCAGTGCGGGGATTGAGCCGCCGGCCGGCATCGAGCGCATCGAGGCGGGCGGGCGCTTCGTCATGCCGGGGTTGATCGACAGCCACGTGCACGTGCTGCTGTCCGGCGAGGACCAGTCGCTGCCCGCGTTCCTCGGCGCGGGCGTCACCAGCGTCCGCGACGTGGGCGGACGGACGGACGAGATGCTGCGGCTACGCGAGGAGGTCGCGAGCGGGTCACGCGTCGGCCCCCGCGTCTTCACGCACGGCCCGCTCCTGGACGGCGACCCGACGATCTTCCCGGGCGGTGCCGGTATGGACTCGATCCTGCACACCGAGGCGCTGAAGACGCCCGAGGAGGGCTCGGCGGGGTGCGCGACCTCATCGAGCGTGGCGTCGACGGCATCAAGCTCTACGCGGGCCTGCGACCGGACCTCGTCCGCCCGATGATCGAGGCCGCCGGCGGACGCGTGCCAGTGACGGGACACCTCGGGCGCACGTGGGCCAGCGAGGCGGCCGAGGCGGGCATCAACTGCCTGGAGCACGTACACGCGACGTGCTACCAGGACGTCGCTCGACCGGAGGACCGGCACACCCGCGAGGGCGGCAATGGCGGCATGCCGAATTACTGGACGTGGCTGAACGAGGGCTGGGCGCGCGCCGACCTCGATGCGCCGCACGTGCAGCAGTTCATCGCGCTGCTCGTCGAGCGGGAGGTCGCACTGAGCCCGACCACGGTGCTGATCACCAACGGCATCGCCACCACGGAATCGATGCACGAGCCGGGCATGCGCTACCTGCCTCGGAAGATGGGCACGCGCATCGAGGAGCGCAACGAGCGCATGCGGCGGATGCGCGAGGCGGCGGAGCAGGCCGGCCGGCCGATGCCGTCGCGCGATCCCGACACCGGCGCGAGGGCACGGGCCCAGGAGATGGAGTTCCTGCGCCGCTTCCACGCCGCTGGCGGGCGGCTCGCGCCCAGTACCGACTGCGGCTCGCACACGGGCCTGGTGCCGGGCTTCTCGCTGCTGCACGAGCTGGAGGTGCTGGTCGAGGCCGGCATCGGCACCTCGGACGTGCTCCAGGCGGCGACGCGTGTGGCGGCCGAGGTGCTCTGGCGTGGCGACGAGCTCGGGACGCTGGAGGTCGGGAAGCGCGCCGACCTGCTCGTCCTTGACGGCGATCCGCTGGCGGACATCGCCGCCATCCGGACGGCGTCCACGGTCGTCAAGGATGGCGTCGCGCACCAGGCGGGTGAACTCCTGGCCTCGGTGCCGGCAGCCGCCGAGGCTGCAGGGGGCGGCGCTTAGACGCCGCCGGCCACGACGCGGATGCTGCCGTTGTGCGCACGCACGCGCACCGTCGGCGCGTCCGCCGGCGGTCGCGTGAGGTAGTCGACCGGCAGGTCCGAACGCACCGAGCCGTGGTGCGACTCCGCGTCCATGTAGAAGCCGGAGTCGCGCGTCACGGCGAGCCGCACGGAGCCGTGGTGGACGTTGATCGACCCGGCGTGCGCCACACGCCCTCGGTACTCGACTGACCCGGCGGTCGTCGAGATGTCGAAGGGCCCGTCGATGTCCTCCAGGCGGATGCGACCCGAGCGCCCGCGGACCGAGATGGCCCCGACGACCTCCCGTGCGGTCACGGAGCCGCTCCGGGTCTCCAGTCGCACGTCGCCCCTCACCCGTTCCACCTCGACCCGGCCTGAGCGCACGTCGACCGCCAGGTTGCCGGTGATACCGCGTGCCTCCGTGCCGCCGCTACGGGCCTCGATGGTGACGGCGCCGCTGACGTCGCCCACCTCCACGCGCCCGGAGCGGCTCTCCACGTGCAGGTCCGCGTGCATCCCGTGCGCGCGCAGAGTCCCGCTGCGGTGCGCCGCGTAGACCAGGCAGCCGCGAGGCACCCGCACCTGCATCGCGACGCGCGTCCCGCCGCCCCAGCCGACGCCGACACGAAAGCCGAAGATCGTCAGCGCCCCGGAGGGCGACTCGTCGTGCTCGGGTGGACCGACGGTGACGATGTCGCCGGCCTGGTGCATCGGCAGGCGGATCGCATCGAGGCGCGCCTCCCCTTCGCGCTCGCTCTCAGCGTCCGCCGAGAGCTGCGCGACGAAGGAGATGTCCTCGCGGTCCTCCCCCACGACCACCAGTTCACCTCGGCTGTTGGCGACGCGCAGCGTGGGGCGCGGACCGACCGAGAAGGTGCGCTCGACGGTGCGGTGGTACTGCACGAGGCCCTCCGAACGGCGGCCGCTAGCCGCCGATCCAGCCCTTCAGGCTTTGCCCGCCTCCGGGCCGGCGCGAACGGCCTCCGCGCTG
The DNA here is from genome assembly GCA_009379925.1 of Dehalococcoidia bacterium. GTDB lineage: Bacteria > Chloroflexota > Dehalococcoidia > UBA2979 > UBA2979 > WHSU01. The sequence goes on from WHSU01000020.1 coordinate 31,230, forward strand.
CTCCGGCGGCTCCTCGCGGTCCTCGCGATCACCGCGCCGCTCGCGGACCTGCTGTGCGGCCTCGCGCGAGACGAGGCGGATCAGCCACGAGTTGAGCGACACGCCCCCCTGCTCCGCCGCGAGCGCGGCGATGTCCTTCAACTCGGACGGCAGGCGCAGCGTGAGCCGGTCGATGTCGCCCTGGTCGAAGTCAAAGGCGAATTCCGTGCTCGGGATCTCCTCCGGAGATGGGCGGTTGACGGTCAGTTCCAGGCCATCCGGCTGGTAGATGAGCTGCGCGACGATGGCGCCGGCGGCGGCTTCGTTCACCTCCTGCACGACTTCCTGCAGGACGTCGTGCACGGCCCTTCGCAGGGAGTCGCGCCCGGCGTTGAGCAGGCGCTCGAAGGCCGCGCGCTGCCGTTCGTCTTCGATCAACTCGAGGGTCGGGGCGAAGGCATCGAGGACGTCGTCCACCTGGATGCGCATGCGGGCGCTCCTTCCACGGTCATCGGCCTCGGCGGTCATCGCGGGCCGTCCGGTCCGCGGCGCACCGGGCACGCGAGGTGAGGATGCGCCGATTCTCGCATCGGAGGAAGGTGGATGCGACCAAGCATGCTCGCGGGGGCGAAGTCGGGCGCGAACGGCGCTCGGGTGGCCTCGCAATGACGGCGTTCGCCCGTGGAGTTCATGATGCCATCATGACGTCAAAGCGGCGTCATGTCAACTCGAATGTTGGGGTGTTATACCATCCGCCCGTTCGGCACTCACCGCGCTTCGGAGGAACACCATCGCCACCACTCTCGCTTGACCCGGCCTGCGCCTCCCTGCCACGCTGGGCGACGTGACGTCAGAGTGGCTCACCCACGCGCTCCGCTCCTGCGGGGCCATCGAAGAGTCGCGTGTCGTCGCCTTCGGGTGGCAGGTCCTCGGCGAGGGCGCCGGATTCATCGGCCAGCTCGGGCGCATCACGCTGGAGTACGACCGCGAGGAGGCCGGTGCGCCGGCCTCGGTGATTGGCAAGTTCCCCTCGCCCATCCCCCAGAACCGAGGCTTCGGTGTCGTCGCCGGCCTGTACGAGACCGAAATCCGCTTCTACCACGAACTCGCCGGCGAGGTCGGCGTGCGCGTGCCTCGGTGCTACTTCGCCGAGTGCGACCCCGAGCCGCGCTCGTCTGCCCTGGTCGCAAGGCTGCTGGCGCGGCTACCGGGACGCGTCACCATGATGCTGCTGGATACCCTGACCGCGCAGGCGGCGAAGAGCCCGAGGCGCTACGCCCTGCTGATGGAGGACCTCGAGCCGGCGCGGGTGGGGGACCAGGTGGCGGGCTGCGGTATGGACGAGGCGCGCCTGGCGCTCGCGTACCTCGCGCGGCTGCACGCCACGATGTGGGACCACCCCGCGCTGGACGGGACGCCGTGGCTGCGCCGCCTGGACGCCGACTCGGCGTTGATCCACGGCCTCACCGTGCGCACCTGGCCGACGTTCGTCGAGCGCTACCGGGACGACATCCCCAGCATCGTCGAACTCGGCCGCTGGCTGGACCGCAACGGCGAGGCGGTGTTGCGCCGCATGGCCGGGTCACCCCGGACGTTACTCCACGGCGACTACCGGCTGGACAACGTCTTCTTCCACGACGGCATCGCGGAGGGCGCCGAGCCTGTGGGTGACAGCGCGGACGCCGCGGTCACGGTCATCGACTGGCAGGCGGTGCGCACGGGCAACCCGATGATCGACGTGGCGTACTTCCTGCGGCCCAACGTCTCGCCCGAGTGCGCCGAGGCCTCCGAGGAGGAGCTGGTGCGCCGCTATCACGACGTGCTCGTGGCCCATGGCGTGCGCGACTACTCGTGGGAACAGTGCTGGGACGACCACACGGTGGCCCTCGTGTGGCTCGCGATGCAGGGCGCGTTCCTCCTGGGCGCCCTCGACCTCTCGCATGAGCGAGGCGTCGAACTGATCGACCGGGCGGTGGGCCGCGCCGGGCCGCGCATCGCGCGCATCGACCTGTCCGCCCTGCAACTGTAGCCCCGCGCAGGGACTCGCCGGAGCGACTATCCTGTCGGGGTGAGCGATCTACAGTTCAACGACAGGCCCGAATTGCGGCGGCCGGTGCTCGTGACCGCCTTCTCCGGCTGGAACGACGCCGGCGAGGCGGCCACCAGCGCGATCCGTTTCATGGCGCGCCGCTGGCGCGGCAAGCACTTCGCGGAGATCGACCCGGAGCCCTACTACGACTTCACCCAGGTCCGTCCCACGGTGAAGCTCGAACGCGGCGAGCGCGTCATCGAGTGGCCGCCCAACCGCTTCATCGGCCGCAAGCGCGAAGACCGCGACCGTGACCTCGTACTGCTACAGGGCACCGAGCCGCACCTCGCCTGGCACCACTACGTGGACTGCGTCATCGAGTTCTGCCGCGAGTACCGGGTGTCTGCCGTGGTCACCCTCGGTGCGTTGCTCTCGGAGGTCAGCCACGCGCACCCCGTGCGCGTCAGCGGCGGGTCGAGCGACGAGGAGCTGGCGGCCATGCTCGGCCTGGGCCCGCGCACAGCCTCCCGCTACGAGGGCCCCACGGGCATCGTCGGCGTGCTGGGCCAGGCGCTGCGTGACGAGGGCATCCCCACCGCCTCAGTGTGGGCCAACATGCCGTTCTATGTGCAGCGCTCGCCCAACCCCAAGGGCTCGCTCGCGATCCTCGAGCGCCTCAACAGCGGGTTCGGGCTGGACATGACGCTGCACGACCTAGAGGTCTTCGCCGCCCGCTTCGATGCCCAGGTGGCGGCCGACCTGGCGCGCAACCCGGAGCTGGCGGAGTTTGCCCGCCGCCTCGAAGACGACAGCCCGGACGAAGACGACGAGCCGGCGATCACGCCGCCGGAGGACGTGGAACTCCCGGACGCACAGTCGATGGTGGACGAACTCGAACGCTTCCTGCGCGGCCAGCGCGGGGAGGACGACCGGGAGTAGACGGTCGCCGGGCCTACGTTTGCCGCTCGTTCTGGGCGGGTGCTATCCTCCGTCTCAGAGCAGAACAGCGCTTCTTTTAAGCCGGTCCAGCGAGGCCGGGAAGGACGCAGTCCGATGACCACGCCGTCCGGCGCCTGTAGCCACACGCGCACCTCGGATCGCCGTTTCCCCCTCCCGATCGGGAGGGTTTTTTATGCGTGACGCGGCCGTCCCATTCGCCGGTCCACCACTGATGGACGCCGAAGCCCTCGGCCGCACCCTGCGCCGCCTTGCGCACGAAATCGTCGAGGCGAATCAGGGCACCGGCGGCCTCGTGCTGGTCGGCATCCAGCGGCGGGGTGTCCCCCTCGCGCGGCGGATCGCGGACGCGATCGAGTCCTTCGAGGGAGAGCGGCCGGCGGTCGGGGCGCTGGACGTGACCATGCACCGGGACGACTTCGCTCAGCGCGGCCTGCGCTCTACGCCTCGACCGACCGACCTGCCGGCGATCGACGGGCAGGTCGTGGTGCTCGTGGACGACGTGCTGTACACGGGCCGCACCGTCCGGGCGGCCATGGACACGCTCAACGACTTCGGGCGGCCGCGCGTGGTGCGGCTGGCCGTGCTCGTCGACCGCGGACATCGCGAACTCCCCATCCGCGCCGACATCGTCGGTAAGAACATCCCCACGGCGCGCGAGGACGATGTCCGCGTGCTGCTGGAAGAGCAGGACGGGCGCGACGCCGTGGTCGTCGTCCCGGGGAGGGCCGCCTCATGACCACCGAGACGAGGCCGAGCGTCGAGACTGAGCCCGACACCGCCCTGGACGCCCGGGCCGGCTGGACGCACGAGCACGTGCTGGACCTGGACGACTTCTCCCGTGAGGAGGTCGGGCAGGTGCTCGACATCGCGGACCGCATGCGGGAGGTGCTGGACCGGCGTATCGCGCGCGTCCCGGCGCTGCGCGGCTACACAGTGGTGAACCTGTTCTACGAGCCGTCCACGCGCACGCGGGCTTCCTTCGAGCTGGCGGGCAAGGTGCTGGGCGCCGACGTGCTCAGCCTGACCGCCAGCACGTCCTCCGTGGTGAAGGGCGAGTCCCTCATCGACACCGTCCGCACGATGCGCGCGATGCGCGCAGACGCCATCGTGATGCGGCACTCGATGGCCGGCGCCCCCTACCTGGCCGCCAAGCACACGGACGCCTCGATCATCAACGCGGGCGACGGGGCGCACGCTCACCCCACGCAGGCGCTGCTCGACCTCTACACGATCCGCCGGCACATCGGCGACCTCACCGGCAAGCGCGTCGTGATGGTGGGCGACATCGCCCACTCCCGCGTTGCGCGCTCGGACCTCTGGGGCCTCACCGCCATGGGCGCCGAGGTCGTCGTGTGCGGCCCGCCGACGCTGCTGCCTCGAGGCCTGCGCCCGCAGGACCGGCCGTCGCACGCGGAGTCCGCGCTACCGCCGGTCACCATCGAGACGGACATCGAGCGCGCGCTGGAGGGCGCGGACGTGGTGATGGCGCTGCGGCTGCAGAGTGAGCGGCAGCAGGGCGGGCTGCTCCCCTCGCTCCACGAGTACTCCCAGCACTACCAGGTGACCGAGGAGCGCCTCGCCCGCGCGAAGCCCGCGGCCCTGCTCATGCACCCCGGACCAAAGAACGAGGGCATCGAGATCGCCGCCTCGGTGGCCGGGAGCGACCGCTCGATCATCGAGGAGCAGGTCACGAACGGCGTGGCCGTGCGCATGGCGCTGCTGTACCTGCTCTCCGGCCGCACCGAACTCCCCGCCGGAGATGAGACCCGCCGATGACGACCATCGCCATCCACAATGGCCGCGTGATCGACCCGGCCCTCGGCCGCGACAGCATCGCGGACGTCGTCATCGTCGACGGCCGGGTCGCGCGCGTCGGCCCGAACGAGGGCGACATGGTGGTGGAGGCGGAACGCATCGACGCCACCGGCCTGGTGGTGGCGCCCGGCTTCGTCGACCTGCATGTCCACCTGCGCGAACCGGGCTTCGAGTACAAGGAGACGATCGCCACCGGCACACTCGCCGCGGCGCGCGGCGGCTTCACCACGGTCTGCGCGATGCCCAACACGATGCCGCCGCTGGACAGCCGCGCCGCCGTGGAGTCCGTGCTGCGTGAAGCCGAGGCGTCGGCGCACGTCCGGGTGTTGCCCATCGGCTGCATCACGCACGGCCGCGCAGGAAAGGAGCTGGCGCCGGCAGGAGAACTGGCTGGGGCGGGGGTGGTCGCGCTCTCCGACGATGGCGACGCCGTAGCCGACCCCAGCCTGATGCGTCATGCGCTCGAGTACTCGACGCGCTTCGGCCTCCCGATCGCGCAACACTGCGAGGACCCGCGGCTCGTCGGCGACGGGCAGATGCACGAAGGCTGGGTGGCGACGCGACTTGGCCTGCGCGGCCGGCCCGCCAGCGCCGAGGAGACGATGGTCGCGCGCGACATCGCGCTCGCCGAACTGACCGGCGCGCACCTGCACATCTGCCACATCTCCACGGCCGGCTCGGTCGCCCTCGTGCGCGCGGCGCGTGAACGCGGCACGCATGTGACGGCCGAGGTGACCCCGCACCACCTCACGCTGACGCACGAAGAGGTCGCCTTCGGCCGCGACTACCGGCAGCTCCTCTACGACACGAACGCCAAGGTGAATCCGCCACTGCGCGAGGAAAGCGACATCGAGGCGCTGGTGGCCGCCCTGCGCGACGGCGTCATCGACGCCATCGCGACGGACCATGCCCCCCACGCCACCATGGACAAGGACATCGAGTTCGACCTCGCGTCACCCGGCATCAGCGGGCTCGAGACGGCATTCGGCCTCTCCATGCGCCTGGTGCACAGTGGCGACATCGACCTGGCGGCGCTCATCGAGCGGCTGACCGCCGGCCCGGTGCGCGCGTGGGGCCTCGACCGTGGCCGTGGCCTCGAGGGCCTCGGGACGCTCGCCCCCGGCGCGGTCGGCGACGTGACCCTGCTCGACCCGGACGCCGAATGGGTCGTGGAGCCCTCGGGGTTCGCGTCCAGCGGCAAGAACACGCCGCTCGCCGGCACGACACTGCGCGGCCGCGTCGCGGCCACGGTGTACGGCGGCGCGATCGTGTACCAGACGGAACGGGCGGCCGCGCTGTGACCCAGCACCTCGACCTCCTGGGGCGCGAGCACCCGCGGCCGCCGGCGCGCCTCGTGCTGGCCGACGGGCGTGTGTTCGAGGGCACGGCGGTGGGCGCCGATGTGCGCTCGACCGGGGAGGTCGTGTTCAACACTTCGATGACCGGGTACCAGGAGGCGTTGACGGACCCCTCGTACCGAGGACAGATCCTGACGATGACCTACCCGATCCAAGGGAACTACGGCACGAACGCCTTCACGGACGAGAGCCGCGAGGTGCAGGTGCGGGGCTTCGTGGTGCGCGAGCTGACGGACCTTCCGTCGCACTGGCAGAACGAAGCCACGCTCGACGAGTACCTGAAGCGCGCCGGCGTCCCCGGTATCGCGGGCATCGACACGCGCTCGCTCACGCGGCACCTGCGCTCACAGGGCGTCGTGATGGGCACACTCACCCGCGATGAGACAGCCGCCGAGGCGCTGGCGCGGCTTCGAGGCGAGCCCGAATACCAGGGCATCGACTACGTCGCCCAGGTCTCGACCGTTTCGTCCTACGACTTCGAGGACGACCGTCAGGGCGCCTCGAACGGCCGCGGCGAGCCGCCGGCGCACGTCGTCGTCGTGGACCTCGGGGTGAAGCGCAACATCATGCGCCTGCTGCGCGAGCGCGGCTGCGAGGTGACGGCGGTGCCTCACACGATGAGCGCCGAGGACATCCTGCAGCTCCGCCCGGACGGGGTCCTGCTCTCGCCCGGACCAGGCGACCCGATGCTGCTCGACCACGTCGTCACCACCGCCCGAGGGCTCATCGGCAAGACGCCGGTCATGGGGATCTGCCTGGGCCACCAGGTGGTGGGGCGGCTCTTCGGGGCGTCCACGTATAAGCTGAAGTTCGGTCACCGCGGCGCGAACCACCCCGTGCGCGACGAGCAGACCGGCAAGGTCTACATCACCGCGCAGAACCACGGGTTCGCCGTGGACGGCGACCGCCTCGATGCGGGGGTCGAGGTGAGCCAGGTGCACCTGAACGACGGGACGGTCGAGGGGCTCACGCACCGCTCGGAGCCCGTCTTCACGATCCAGTACCACTCGGAGGCGTCGCCGGGGCCGAACGACACCGAGTTCCTGTTCGACCGGTTCGTGGCGACAGTACGATCGCGCGGTCCCGCACAGTAGGCGATGTCCGCTGCACGTATGGACAGCGCGCGACCGAGGGTGACGACGCAGAGGTGGGGGTGACGGCATGACAGCGACGGTGCGCCGCGCGACTCGGGACGACGCCGAGCAGATCGCGGAGATCATCGACGAGGTGCGGAGCGAGCCGGATCCGGTGGGGTTCGGCCGCGCCTGGGCGCCGGACGAAATCCGGGAGTGGATGGACCGCCAGGGGGAGAACGGCGCGTTCTTCGTCGTCGACGACGGCCGCCGGGTGATCGCCTTTGCCGCGCTGGACTTCGACTCGTCGCGGCCGCAGGAGTGCACCTTCGGCGCTTGGGTGCGCGAGCGGCATCGACGGCAGGGGCACGGCTCCACGCTAGCGGACGCGGCGCTCGAGTTCGCACGCGAGCGGGGCTACCGGCGCATCCGCGCGCGGCTCCCCGAGCGCAATGAAGCCGCGCTTTCGTTCCTCTCCTCGATCGGCGCGCTCGTGCCGATCACGAACCCCGGCGCTCGCTTCGAGCTACCCGTCTACCACGAGAACGGCGAGGAGCAGGCCCAGTGACGAGCCCCGACACGACCACGAGCACCTACGAGGAGCGCCGTGAGCGCGACTGGAACGACTTCACCTCGCGGCGCGGGGCGTTGCCGGACTACTGGCAGCTCTGGGAAGAGCGCTCCTTCGGTTGGAAGGTGCCGATCGTCTTCCTCCAACCGGTGGGGCTCGACGCACCCTCGGCCTTCGAGCCGTTGCAGGCCTTGCTTTCGGAGCTCGACCAGATCGTCGAAGTCGAGGTGCCTCCCGTGCCGTGGCTGCACATCCACTACGTGCATGTGGGCTTCCTGCGCGCGGTGGACGTGCTCTGGTCGCAGGTGGAGTCCTTCTACGTGAACGCGGCGCCGCGTATCCGCCGCGTCGAGCCGTTCTCCGTGCGTCTACGCGGCATCTCCGTCGGCGACGACGAGCGCATCTACCTGGGCGTCGAAGACAGCGGGCAATACCGCGAGGTGCGGCGCCAGATCCGCCTCGGCGTCCCGAAGGTGCACGAGGCGATGAAGGACGACCCCTCGATGACCGCCGAGGGCGACACCTACATGCCGAGCGTCGACATCGGGTACTTCACGGGGCAGGGCGAACGGCAGCAGGTGATCGAAGCCCTTGAACGCTACCGCGACGTTGACCTGGGCGAGGTCGCGCTGACGCACATGAAGATGGCGCGCATGCCCATCCAGCCGCACGCCCACTATGAGGACATCGACGTGATCGCCGAGATCCCCCTGCTCGGGGCCGAGCATCGCAAGGGGTACCACAACTGAGGATGCGGCTTGCCCCGTCCGTGCGCGGCCTGGTCGATAGCCGCCCTGCTTGTACATCGACGGCCAGTGCCCGACGACAGGCCGTGGCCCGACAACGCGTGATTGCGGGAGCAACGGATGCCCGATAAGCCCTCGAGCGTCCTGATCATCGGCAGCGGGCCGATCGTGATCGGGCAGGCGGCTGAGTTCGACTACGCCGGGACGCAGGCGTGCAAGGCGATGCGCGAAGAGGGCATCCGATCCATCCTGGTGAACTCCAACCCCGCCACCATCATGACCGACGAGGGCGTCGCGGATGTCACCTACATCGAGCCCCTGACCGTCGAGGTGCTCGAGCGCATCATCGCTCGCGAGCGGCCGGAAGGGCTGCTGCCAACCCTGGGCGGACAGACCGGGCTGAACCTGGCCGTCGACCTGGCGGATGCCGGCATCCTGGAGCGGTACGGCGTGCGCCTCCTCGGCACCTCCGTGCGCACCATCAAGCTCGCCGAGGACCGCCAGCTCTTCCGCGACCTACTGCGCGAGTTGGGCGAGCCGGTGCCTGACTCGGACATCGTGGAGACATGGGAGCAGGCGGTCGCGGCCCGCCGGCGCATCGGGCTCCCGCTCGTGATCCGCCCGGCGTACACGCTGGGCGGCACCGGTGGTGGCGTCGCCAACACCGACGAGGAGTACGAGCGCATCGTGACGGCGGGGCTCGCCGCCTCCCCGATCCACCAGGTGCTCGTCGAGCAGTCGCTGATCGGGTGGAAAGAGGTCGAGTACGAGGTGATGCGGGACGCCAACGACACCTGCATCACCATCTGCAACATGGAGAACCTGGACCCCATGGGTGTGCATACCGGCGACTCCATCGTCGTCGCGCCGTCGCAGACGCTCTCCGACTCTGAGTACCACATGCTGCGCAACAGCTCGCTGAAGATCATCCGCGCGCTGGGCATCGAGGGTGGGTGCAACGTCCAGCTCGCGCTGGCGCCGCGCCCGGATGTCGTCGCGTGGCCGGAAGGCACGGAGGGCGAGCCCGAGCTGCAGTACTACGTGATCGAGGTGAACCCGCGGGTCTCGCGCTCGTCGGCGCTGGCGTCGAAGGCGACCGGATACCCGATCGCCCGGGTGGCGGCCAAGATCGCGATCGGCAAGCGGCTCGACGAAATCGAGAACAGCGTCACCCGCCGCACGAGTGCCGCGTTCGAGCCGGCGCTCGACTACTGCGTGGTGAAGATCCCCCGCTGGCCGTTCGACAAGTTCCCCTTCGGGGACCGCACGCTGGGCACACAGATGAAGGCCACGGGCGAGGTGATGGCCATCGACCGCACCTTCGAGGCGGCGCTACAGAAGGCCATCCGCTCACTGGAGGTGAGTGGCCGCTCCGTGCTCTGGGAGCACGCGGAATGGGGCGACGAGCCGCCCCTCGATGCGACCGACGAGCGCCTGTGGGCGCTACTGGCGGCCATCCGCCGCAACATGCCGCTGGAGGAGGTCTCGCGGCGGAGCCGCGTCGACCCGTGGTTCATCGAGCGGCTGGCGCGCATCGTCGCGATGGAGCGGCGGCTGCTCGCGGAAGACCTGGGGCCGGCCCTACTGCGAGACGCGAAGCGCCTGGGCCTGAGCGACGCGGCCATCGGCACGCTGGGCGACCGGCTGCCCGAGCAGGTGCGTGCGCTCCGCGAGGAGTGGGGGCTGCGCCCTGTCTACAAGATGGTGGACACCTGCGCGGCCGAGTTCGACGCCGCCACGCCGTACTTCTACAGCACTTACGAGGATGAGAACGAGGCGCCGCCGGCGCCCGGCGAGCGCGTGCTCGTCATCGGCTCCGGGCCGATCCGCATCGGTCAGGGTATCGAGTTCGACTACTGCTCGGTGCAGGCGGCTCACGCCCTCCAGGAGGCCGGCGTGGGCGCGATCCTCGCGAACTCCAACCCGGAGACCGTCTCCACCGACTTCGACACCTCGGACCGCCTCTACTTCGAGCCGCTGGACGAGGAATCGATCCGCGACCTACTGGAGAACGAGAGCGGCGACGGAGGCGAGTCGCCGCGGTCGATCGTGCAGTTTGGCGGCCAGACCGCCGTGAACATGGCGCGCACCCTGCACGGTTCGGCGCTGCCTATTGCCGGCTCGTCGGCCGACGCGATCGACCTGGCCGAGGACCGCGGTCGCTTCGAGGCCATCCTCTCCGAACTGGAGGTGCCCCAGCCCCCCGGCACCGGCGTCACCTCACTGGAGGACGCGATCACCACCGCCGAGGCGATCGGCTACCCGGTGCTGGTGCGGCCCTCGTACGTCCTCGGGGGGCGGGCGATGGAGGTCGTGCAGGACGCCAACGAGTTGGTCCGCTACTTCGCCGCCGCGCTGGAGGAACGCACGGGCGTCGTGCTGATCGACAAGTATCTGGACGGCCGTGAGGTCGAGGTTGACGCCATCTGTGACGGCGAGACCGTGCTCATCCCCGGCATCATGGAGCACATCGAGCGGGCCGGGGTGCACTCGGGCGACTCGATGGCGGTGTATCCACCGCAAAACCTGTCCAACGCGCAGCGCGCCGCCATCGTGGACTACACGCAGCGCATGGCGCTGGCGCTCAAGGTGCGCGGGCTGATGAACGTGCAGTTCGTCATCTCGCCCCAGGACGAGCCGGACGGTCCCGGCGTCTTCGTCATCGAGGTGAACCCGCGCTCCTCGCGCACGGTGCCGTTCATCTCGAAGGTGACGGGCGTACCGATGGTGAAGCTGGCGGTGAACGTGATGCTCGGCCGCTCTCTGCGCGAGCAGGGCTACGCGAGCGGGCTCTGGCCGGAACGCTCGCTGGTGGCGGTGAAGGCGCCCGTCTTCTCCATGGCGAAGCTGGTCGGGGTCGACACGTACCTCGGGCCGGAGATGAAGTCCACCGGCGAGGTCATGGGCGTGGACCGCACCTTCGAGGCGGCGGTACGCAAGGCGATGATCGCCTCGGACCTGCGCGTCGCGGCGGGCACCCCGTTCCTGCTCTCGCTGTCGAACCAGACGAAGGCGGACGCGCTGCCACTGATCTACGCGCTGCACGAGGCCGGCTGCCCGCTGTATGCGACAGAGGGCACGGCCCAGCTCGTCGCGGGCCTCGGCGTCCCGGTCGAGCTGGTGACCAAGCGCCTGAACGAGGGCCACCCGAACGTCGTGGACGTGATCCGCGACGGGACGGTGGGGGCGGTCATCAACACCATCGAGGGCGGCCGCTCGGAACCCCTCCGCGACGGCTTCCACATCCGCCGTAGCGCGACAGAGATGCGCATCCCGTGCTTCACCTCCCTGGATACCGCCCGCGCCGCGATCCAGTCGCTCTCGAACCCCGGCTCGTACGAGGTGCTCCCGATCTCCGTCTATCGCGACGGCGACGGGGCCGCGAAGTGAGTGAGCGGATCGCGAACGTGCGGGCGGCGCTGTTCGACCTCGACGGCACACTCGTCGACTCGCTGCCGTCCGTCGCGGCGGCGATGGCGCAGGCGATGCGCGACCACGGGTTCGAAGCGGACCCGGCGGCGATCGTCCCGCTGATCGGGCCGCCGATGAACCTGCTCGTCGAGCAGATCACCGGGACTCCACCGGAGGTCGCGGGGCGCGTCAACGAAGACTTCATGCGCCTTTACTACGGGGAATACATCCAGCACACGGCCCCGCTGCCGGGGGCGGGCGAGCTACTCGATGCCCTTGCGGCGGCGGGCGTACCGCTGGGCATCGTCACCAACAAGGTCGAGTCGGGCGGGCGCCAGATGCTGGCGGTTCAGGGGTGGGCCGAGCGGTTCCCGGTGGTCGCCGGCCGTGACACCGCCGCGCGGCCGAAGCCGTTTCCGGACGGCGCATTGTGGGTACTCGGGCAGCTCGGCGTGGCGCCCGAGGACGCCGCGATCGTCGGCGACACCGAGTACGACATGCAGTGTGGCCGGGACGCTGGGATCCGCCTGGTGATCGGCGTCGTCGCCGAGCGGTCGGAGGAGGACCTCCGCGAGGCGGGCGCGACGCACATCGTCCACCACCTGGCCGAGGTGCGCCCGCTGCTGCTGCGGGAGGTGGCGGCATGAGGAGCTTCGATGCGGAGGTCGTTGACACCGACCGGCTCTACGGGAGCACCCACATCCTCTGGTTTCGTCCGCGCCCCCTGATGGACCGTGCGCGGCCGGGCCAGTTCGCGATGGCGTACTGCGGCGAGGGCGCCGACCCGCTGCTGGGCCGTGCGATGTCCGTCCACCGCCTTCGCGAGGGGCGGGACGGCCGAGAGTTCTCGTTTCTCTTCGACGTGACGGGGCGCGGCACGGAGTGGCTCTCGAGGCGGCGCGCCGGCGACAGCGTACGGCTGGTGGGGCCGCTGGGGCGCGGTTTCGAGCCGCGCGCGCGGGTGCAACGCATGCTGCTGGTGGGCGGCGGGATCGGCGTCGCACCGCTCGTCTGGCTGGCGGACGAACTGGCGGCCGAGGGGAGGGAGGTGACGCTGGTCCTCGGTGGCCGCGGTGAGCCCCAGATCTTCCCGCCGCATCTGCTCCCGCCGGCCGTCGAGGTGGTGGTCACCACCGAGGACGGCTCGCTGGGCGAGCGCGGGCGCGTGACGGCGCCCTTCGAGCGGCTGCTGCCGTGGTGCGACCAGGCCTTCGCCTGCGGCCCGGACCCGATGTTCGAGGCGCTGTACCGCGTGGCTCGCGACTCCGGCCTGCGCAAGCCGGTGCAGGGTCTGCTCGAGGCGCGCATGGCCTGCGGGGTGGGCATCTGTTACTCCTGCGCGGTCTTCCCCAGGCGCGGAGGGGTTAAGCTGGTGTGCACCGACGGGCCGATGTTCGACCTGCGGGACCTCTACTAGCGGTGGGCGGCGAGGCGCGACACCTCGCGCAGCCAGGGCGGTGGGGATGAAGCGCTACCTACGGGCACACTTCCTTCTGGTGTTCGGCGGCCTCGCGCTCGGGCTCTTCCTGGGCGTCGTCGTCGTGGACGTGGAGCCGGCCATCTTCGGCTGGATCTTCGGCGCCGGGATCGGCATCACCGGCGGCGCCTACATCGCGGCCATCGCGACGAACGAGCAGCTGGTGGGCGGCCCGGCGCCCACGCAGGCCGAGTGGGACGCCGCCATCGACGACATCTTCGACGAGCAGGGCCGCCTGCGCGAAGGCATGACCACGCAGGAACTCGACCGCCGCAACTAGCGGACGGGCCTCTGTCGTCATCGAAGCCTGCCCACTACGGGCGCACAGACCGGCCTACGCTGCGACGATCGCGACCGGTCCCTGGTGCTACCTCAGCTGGTCGATGATCCGGCTCAGTTCGACGTAGTGGTCCGCGAGCGCGCGCATCTCCAGGGAGGTGCTGCGGATAAACGCCACCACCTCCACCCGCAGCCCTCGCGCCTGGACTGTCTCCACCGCGCGCGCAAAGTCGGCGTCGCCCGAGACGATGCACAGCACGTCCAGCCGGTCTGCCATCGTGATCATGTCGATGGCCATCTCGACGTCAAAGTTGCCCTTGATGGAGCCGTCCGCGAAGCGCTTCAGCGGCTTGGTGACGATGCGGTATTCGTAGGGGACGAACGGCGCGACGAACTTCTGCTGCTCCACCGGCTCGCCCGGGTCGTCGGAGACGGGCGAGTAGGCGGTCGCGCGGATCAGTTGCCGGCCACGGCCGAGGTAGTCCAGCAGCTTGCCGACGTTGATCGGCTTCTCGTCCGGCTCCTGCCCGTAGAGCAGGTTGGGCACATCCACGAAGATCCCGAGGCGCGGCAGGATGCCGGCCTGCGACTGCTGGACCTGCTGCTCCAGGGCGAGCATGCCCGCCTTCAGTTCCGCGAGTGTGCCCCGCTGCTCCTCGATTAGCGCACGGACATTCCGCAGTTCGTCGTCCGAGGGGAGCGGCGGCGCCGGGGTGACGCTGGGTGCGCGAGTGGGGGCCGGTGCGGGTGGAGCGACCGTGGTGGTGGTAGCGGCAGCGGTCTGTTCCGCGCGCACTTCCTGCTCCGCCTCTTCCGCGGTGTCGAGCTCGGGGGTCTCGTCCTGGCGGTCGGCCTCGGCGGCCGGGGTCGAGGTGCGGTCGGTGGCCGGGCGACGGCGGCGCCGCGCGGGCGCCTTGCGCTCCTCCGTCGTGCGGTCCGTGCGGGCATCGGACTTGGCGGTGGACCGGCGCGAGGTCCTCGATGGCGCCTTAGTGTCCGGCTTCGCGTCCTTCGCCTCGGCGCCATCGTCCTTCGGGCGGGCGGGTCGCCGGCCTGCGATGATCGAGGAGGAGCGGCCTCCTCGGCCGCTTCCCCGGCCGTTGCTGCTGCTGTCTGATGTCATGCAAGCGCTCCCGCTTCTCCGGCGTATTGGAGGACAGAGCAGCGCGCGGCGACCTGCTCAGCCAGTTCGATGAAGGATTTCGCGACGGGGGAGTCGGGCTGCGCCGCGACGACCGGCTGCCCGCTGTCGCCGCCCTCGCGGATGTGCACGTCCAGCGGCAACTCGCCCAGGAACTCGACGCCCAGCTCATCGGCGGCGTCGCGCGCCCCGCCACGGCCGAAAACGTCAGAGGACATATTCTCGATGATGCCAAAGATCGGGACGCCCAGGCGGTCGAACATACCGACAGCCTTCTTCGCGTCCTCCAGCGCCACCATCTGGGGCGTGGAGACGATGACGGCGCCCGCGATCAACGCGTCCTGGCACATGCTCATGGACGCGTCCGACGTGCCGGGCGGCAGGTCGACGATCAGGTAGTCCAGCTCGCCCCAGTCCACGTCGTGCATCAGCTGGCGTACGCCGGAGCCGATCATCGGGCCGCGCCAGACCACCGGCGTGCCCGCCGGGAGCACGAAACCGATGGAGACCGCCTTGATGCCGTGCGCCTCCAGCGGGTGCAGCCCCTGGCCGCCCTCCGACTGGATGCCGCCCTTGATACCCAGCATGGTGGGGACGTTCGGGCCGGTGATGTCCGCGTCCAGGACGCCGACCTTCGCGCCGAGCTGCCCGAGGGCCACCGCCAGGTTCACTGCGACAGTGGACTTGCCCACGCCGCCCTTGTTGGAGGCGACGGCGATCACGTTCTTCACGCCCTGGATCGGCTTCGGGCCGCCCTCCCGGACGGCGGCGCCACGCACCTCGGCGCCCCAGTCGATGGCGATGTCGTCGATGCCTCCGACGGCGCCCAGGGCGTCGCGCACGTCATGGTCGATCGTCTCACGGAGGGGGCAGGCGGGGGTCGTGAGGACGAGTTCGAACGAGACGAGGCCCCCGTCCACCGCCAGATTGCGGACCATATTCAGGGAGACGATGTCACGATGAAGTTCAGGGTCCTGTACGCCCCGCAGGGCGGTCAGGACCTGCTGCTGGTCAACCACGGACCTTCCTCACAAATTCCGGCGCGCACACCCGGGTTGGGAACCTTCAAGAGGTTCCGAACGTTCTGTCTGTACCACCGTTCCACGATGAGAGGGCGACGCGGGAAGCGTCCGCCCGAGCAGGTTCGGGTCGTGTCCTCATACCCAGACGGATAGCAGACCACGTCGGCGCGCCTCGGGTGTTGCTGACATCGAGTATACGGAGGCCGCTCCCACCGGGGAAACGTGGATGGCAGGCTGTTAAACGAAGTTTAACACCTTTTTATCTGATGAAGGTTGACTCTGCACAGGTGCGAGGCAATACTTCCAGTCCGGGTGTGTAGGCCCGGCAGTGCACGGTCGATGATGACGGTGCCGCGATGCGGAGGCGGCGACAGGCTACACACCGCGGGGTGTCGCCACCGCAAGGGAGAAGGAACGAAGCAACGATGAGTCGCGCAGCAACGCGTTCACAGGAATCGCGCGTCACGGAGACGCGTCCGGAGGAGCAGCGCCCCAAGACCGCCCCCCAGGGTGGCTCGAAGTGCGTGCACCACTGGATGATCGAGACGCCGAACGGCCGTGAGAGCCAGGGCGTCTGCAAGCGCTGTGGCGCCAAGAAGGAATTCGCGAACTCCACTGAGAGCGTCATGTGGGAGCAGACCAACACGCTCCGCAACGACCTCCGTGAGAGCACCCGGTTCTCCAAGACGGCCGAGATCCGCCTTTCCGACGAGGACTAGGCAGGCGACAGCGATTCCGCTGGAACTGACATCGAAGCGGCGTCCCACCCCAGGGGCGCCGCTTTCGTATGCCCCGTCGTGCGGAGTCCCGCCCAACGCTCCGGATCCCCGGCGCGTATCATTGGGCCGAGGGGCGGTGGACCACCGCCGGAGGCCTTCAGACTCGGACGTGGCATGGATCTGAGCGTCAACCTGGCACCACATCACAAGGTGGAGTTGCGCCTCCGCAACCCCGTGATGACGGGGTCCGGCACCTCCTCCAACGGCGTCGAGTTGGCGAAGCACTACGACGTCGAGCAACTCGGCGCGCTCGTCTCGAAGGGGACGACGCTGCGCCCCAGGCGCGGCAACCCCACCCCTCGGACGGTCGAGACGCCGGCGGGGATGATCAACTCCATCGGGTTCCAGAACATCGGCGTGAACGCGCTGATCCAGCAGGTGGCGCCGATCTGGGAGCAGTGGACCGTCCCGGCCATCGTCAACATCATGGGCGACACGCTGGAGGAGTACGGCCTCCTGGCGGCGCGGCTGGACGGCATCCCCGGCGTCGCGGGCCTGGAGGTCAATATCTCCTGCCCCAACGTGGAGGTCGGCGGCCTGGAGTTCGGTCAGGACCCCGAACTCGCCGTCGACGTGGTGCGCGAGGTCGCCCGCAACACCTCGCTGCCCTACCTGGTGAAACTCACGCCAAGCGTCGCGGACATCCGTCCCGTCGCGGAAGCGGTGGCGCTCGCCGGGGCGCATGCGCTCACCGTGAGCAACACCATCCCCGCCCTGGCCATCGATGTGAAGCGCCGCCGTCCAGCCCTCGCCAACGTCTTCGGCGGGCTGTCCGGCCCAGCGGTGAAGCCGATCGCGCTCCGCAATGTGTACCTCGCCGCATCCGTGGTGGACATCCCGGTGGTGGCCTCCGGCGGCATCATGTCCGGCGAGGACGCGCTCGAGTTCATCATGGCCGGCGCTACCGCCGTCCAGGTCGGCACCGCCACGTTCCTCGACCCGGAAGCTCCGTGGCGCATCGTCCGTGAACTCACGGCCTGGTGTGAGACCGAGGGCGTGGCGCGTCTGGACGATGTCCGCGGGGCCGCGCGGCGTCGGGACTGAACCCATGCTCGCGTGGACAGGCCGCGTCGCGGTCCTCGGGTGGTTGGCCGTGGCCCTCGTCTCGGCCGGGGGCTGGTACGTGACGGGAACCCGCATCGCCCGCATCGCTGGAGGCGGCGACCTGGCGCCGGCGGCCGGCGCGCTGGCGGCCGCGGTCGCCGTCACCCTCGTCTGGCGGTGGGCCACCGACGACCGTCGCGAGGCGTCGCTCTCCCGCGGGCTGTGCCCGGTCTGCGACGCGCCGCTCGAATGGCGTCACGAGCACGCCGACGGTCACACGCGCGGCCTCGTCGCCGCGGAGTGCCCTCGATGCGCGTTCGCGCACGCCGAAGAGGGGGACTGCCCGGACTGCGCCGCATAGCGCGGTCGCGGGCACCTCGGTATCGTGGGACGCATCATCGGGGCGTAGCTCAGCCTGGCAGAGCGCTGCGTTTGGGACGCAGAGGCCCGCAGTTCGAATCTGCGCGCCCCGACCACTTCACATCGACCGACCGCTCACGCCGCCGAGGGCCGCCGGCGCCGGTCCAGGTCCTCGGCGAGCACGACCTGTTCGACGGCGGCGACCAGTTCGTCCGGCAGTTCCGCGCGCAGCACCGGCAGCACCGCAGTCAGGGCCTCCTCGGCGGTCTTGCCGGGGCCCTCGGGTGCGGCAATCTGTAGCCAGGCGATGTCGATCAGCACCGACGGCAGTCCGAGGATGGCGCGGGCCTGCTCCTCGTGCGTGTCGAGCCACTCCTCGCGGATGCCGCGGACCAGGACACCGGCCAGCCTCGTGTTGAACGGGTCCGACGGCTGCTGGATGCGCTGCCCGCCCTCGGCGGCGACCAGCGTCCGTAGTCCCGCTTCGCGCGCATCGCTGATGTCCAGCGGACGGACCACCCGCAGCGTGTACTGCTCCGCCAGCGCCAGCGCCGAGCGCTCCCGGCCGGTCGCGCCGTCCGCGCAGGAGCGCACAAGCAGCTCCAGCATGCGGTTCGAGCGGCGGCGCAGCACGGCGCTCCCCGGACCGAAGTCCGCCTGCGCGCTCGCCAGGACGCTACGGCTCTTGCCGGCGCGCTTCGCCGCGTACATGGCTTCGTCCGCCAGTTGCAGCAGGCCCGCCGTCTCCTGGGCGTCGTCCGGCGCCAGCGCGATGCCGACCGAAATGCCGATGGGGCACGGTGGATCGATGAACTCCAGGTGGGCGTCGCGCAGCGCTCGATGGATGCGCGCGGCGACCATCTCCGCATCCTCGGAGGTCACGCCCTCCATCACCATGACGAACTCGTCGCCGCCGGTGCGCGCGACGAAGTCCTCCGCGCGGCAGGCCGAGCGCAGCACGCGCGCCACCGTCTGGATCACGCGGTCGCCGGCCTCGTGCCCCAGCGTGTCGTTGAAGATCTTGAGCGCGTCCATGTCGATCATGATCAGCGCGCTCTGGCCCTCGTCCGTGATGCCCGCCTCCAGGCTCGCGAGGCGCTCTTGCAGGTAGCGGTAGTTCGGGAGGCCCGTGAGCATGTCGTGGCGGGCAGAGTGCTCCGCCTGCTCGTACAGCCGCAGCCGCTCGATGGTGACGGCGAGCAGGCCGGCCACCTCGTCCAGCGCGGCGAGCTCGTTGGCGCCGTACGGCGCGTCGCCGGACTGGATCAGCGCGAACACCGCCGTGGTCCGCGTGCCCTGCCGGATCGGCACGGCCGCCACGTGGCGGGCGTCCGGCCCCAACACGCTCCAGTCCAGCCCGTCGAAGCGCGCGTCGGCCCGGTCTAGCGAGATCGGCGCGCCGGCCTCGATGGGCACGCGCATCACCGAGGCGGAGAGCGGGCGCGGCTCACGCTCCACGCCCGGCGCCTCTGGATACGTCGCGTACGACTCGACCACCTGTTGCGCCGGGTCCACGAGCAGCATGGTGGCGCGTTCGAAGGGGATCAGCCAGCGCACCTCTTCGGCGAAGGCGTCGAACGCCTCGCGCAGGTCGACCACCGAGGCAACGATGCGCGCGAGGTTGCTGAGCGCCTGGATATGCGACGCACGCTCGGTGGCCTGCTGGTAGAGCGTGGCGCCGTCCAGCGCCAGTGCCAACTGCTCCACGGCTTGCTCCACGATCTTCGCCTGGTCGAACGCCGCCGGCGCCTCTAGCGACAGCACCGCGACGCCCAGCACCTGGCCCTTGGGACGCAGCGGGATCACGAGACCGAGGCGCTCGCCGTCCTCGACGAACGAGGGGAGCGGGGCGCGGTTGGTCCAGCGGGCGCCCTCGCGCAGCCGGAACCACAGATGTGCGGCGTCCTCGAGGTGCAGGTCGCGCTCCGTCGGGCCGCGGCCACCCGAGCCGTAGGCGCACAGGGCCAGCGGCTGCCCCGTCTCGTCCAGGCGGGCTACGTAGAGCCGCCGGTACGGGATCAGGGTGTCGATGGCGCGCGCGAAGCCGGTGAGTAGGCGCTCGATGTCGGCGCCCGTCTGCATGATGCGCGCGACCTGCGCCAGCCCTCGCAGCTCGGTGATGCGCCGGTCCTGGAGCTGCACCAGTTCGTCGGTCTCCATGCGATGCGCCAGGACCGCCGCGACGCGGTCCAGCACCTCCGCCTGGGCGGCGTCCCACGGCTCTCCGGGCGGCAACGCGACCACCAGCACGCCGACCATGGTCTCCGCGGGGCCCAGACTCTCGCCTGGCTCGCCGGCGGACGGCGCGGCCGGGTCGGCCGGCCGGTAGCCGCCCGTGCGCATCGCGAGGATGGGCGCCACGACGAGCGCCTCGACGCCCTGCGCGCGGAGGTTCCGTGACAACGGCGCTTCGCCCTTCGGCCCGAGCACCAGCGGCTTCCGCCGGTCGCAAATCATCGCGGGGAGCGTGCGCAAGGCCGCTTGCAGCGCGGGTGCGTCGAACGCCTGCTCGCCGGCCAGCGACCACGCCACCTCCGGCCGTCGAGGACCCTGCGGCGTGGTGACCAGCGCGATCAGCCCCGCACCCACGAAGTCGCGCACCAGAGCGAAGGCCTGACGCACCTCGCGGTCACCGGTACCTCGAGCGTTGAGCAGCCGCCCGGCCTCGGCGATCATTTGCTCGCGGCTCACGCGCTCGATCGCCTCCTCGTACAGGCGGACGTTCTCGACGGCCACACCCAGTTCGCGGCCGATCAGCGGGAGCACTTGGCGCTCCCGCTCGGTCCATGCGCCACGCGCGGAACCGATGAGCGCCAGACCACCGAGCACGTGGCCCTTCGCCACCAGCGGCGTCACCGCATACGGCTCGCCGATGTCCGGGAGCGTGCCACCTGACTCCGCGTGCTCGGTCGTCACCGGAAGTCCGTGCTCCGCGACCGTCCGGAACACCGAGGCGGGCACGCGAGGGACGTCCGCGTCGTCCTCGGCGACCGTGACGAAGATGTCGCCCGGGCCGCCCGCGGCGCCGGCCGCCGGTTGCAGCTGGGCGGCGCGCGCGCCCATCAGTCGCGCGACCAGCTGGGCGGCCCGCTCCAGCGAGCCGCGGTCGTCCATCGGTTCGCTGAGGGCGAAGGAGACTGCGTTGATGATCGAGAGGTAGTGGTTCCGCTGCTCCAGTTCGGAGGTCTGCTCCTCCACGGCGCGGTTGAGCTGGCCGTTCCAGCGCTCCAGCTCACGCTGCGACTCCAGCAGTTCCCGCTCGGTGCGACGCAGGCGCGTCACGGTGCCCTCGAGGGCGGCGCGGCTGCGGTACGAGTGGGCGACGCGCTGGTGCGCGAACCACCCGACCAGCGGCAAGGCAAGCAGGCCAAAGACCGTCTCCGCGAACAATGCCTGGTGCGCTCCGGGGGCCACCAGCCACAGGTGAGCCACGTAGGCCGCGCTGGCGTAGCCCACGACGAGGGAGGCCCACCGGTACGACAGCGCCGTGCCGGCGGAGGCCACGATCCCCAGCAGGAAGATCTGAGCGAGCCAGGTCACGCCGGCGTGCGGGTGTCCGACGAGGATCGCCACGGTCGCGTAGGTCATGCGGAAGGCGGCGATGCGTCGGTCGAAGGTCGCCACGTCAGAGGCGCGCCGCACCAGCTGCACCTCCAGCTCGAAGAGCAGGGGCGTCATCACGAGCATTGCGGCGGCCGGCGGGCCGGTCAGTGGCAGGACGCCCAGCAGACCCAGCAGGCCCGCGGCCGCGAGGCCGATTCCCAGCAGGCGACGCCACATTGCGGCGCGATGGAGCGTCTGGGCACGCTCCGCGAGCGAGCCGGTGCTCGCTTCCTTGTCCGGCGACAGGACGGTTGCTACGATCTGACGCAGCCTCATGCCTGAAGGAATCCCCCCCTACGTCCTCGTCGCCCGGATCGGATCGATCCTCGGCATGTCGTTCGCGCTCGCGATCGGCTTGCTGTTGCTGATCGGCGGGCTCATCCTCCCGTCGCTGATCGCGTTCCTCTTGTTCATCCCTTCCTTCGGCATCATGGTCGCCGTCGAGCGGCACGCCGCCAGCGGTCCGAAGACCGGCTAGGCCGCCGCCGCGAGACGGTCCCCCTTCCCGACGCGCCGGATCCAGCCCGCGACCACGCGGTCGAACGCCTCCACCACCCGAGGGTCGAACTGCGTCCCGCTGTGACGGTGGATCTCCGCTACCGCCTCCTCGAAGGGAAGCGCGCGCCGGTACGGGCGGTCCGTGGTCATCGCGTCCCAGGCGTCGGCGAGCATGAACACCCGCGCGCCCAGCGGGATCGCCTCGCCCGCCAGCCCATACGGATAACCCGCACCGTCCCAGCGTTCGTGTGATGCCTCGATCAGCGCGGCAGCATCGCGCAGCGGCGGCACGTCGCGCACGATGCGCGCGCCGACGCCGGTGTGGGCATGCATCGCGACCCACTCGCCGTCGTCCAGCGCGCCTGCGCTTGGCTTGTGCAACACGGCGTCCGGCACCACGAGCTTGCCAATGTCGTGCAGCACCGCACCGATGCGGAGTGCCGCCATCTCCGCGGAGCCCTGTGGGACGCCGAGCGATTCCGCGAGATCGAGGGCGAGGCCTTGCACCCGCTGGGAATGTCGCTCGGTCTCGCCGTCGCGCAGTTCAAGGGCCGTTGTCAGCGCGGCGAGCACACCCTGGACGGCTTCCTCCGCGCGTCGTTCGGCCTCCAGCGCGCGGCGTACGAGTGCCACCTCGGCCGCCAGCGCCGCCAGCGGCGCCGCCACGTCGACCCCGAAGTCGGCGCCTTTCGGTAGCGAGACCACGAGCGCGCCGGCGTCGCATGCGTTGTCGCGCACGGGCGCGGCGCCCAGGGTGCGCGAGCCCTCCGGACGGGCGACCGGCCGGCGCGCCAGACGAGCCTCGATGGCGAGCGCCGTAGGCGGCGTGCTGGGCGCAGCATCGCCGCGGGAGACGTGCATCGGCGCACGTTGCGGCCGCCCAGCCTCATCCCAGGCGAAGCTCCACGCCTCGACAGCGCCCGCCAGCTCCAGGGCCATGCGGGCGGCGGCGGCGTCCAGCGCCTCGGTGTCTGTGGCCGCGGCCAGCGTCTCGACGAGCCGCGCCCACGCTCGGACGGCGTCCG
>WHSU01000007.1 GCA_009379925.1 Dehalococcoidia bacterium
ACGGAGTAGCGCATCCGCGCCGGCGGCTGGGTACGATCAGGCAACTGGGCCTCCTGCTCGACTTGGTCGGGTTCACCAACCCCAAGTCTCGCGGGAGGCCCAGCCTTCCGTCAGGTGTCTCGCAGGTGTGTGGTCAGTACAACTAGCTAGTCACCCGTGAGCGTGCACTCCTTGCCGTCCAGGTACTTGTTCTCCTGGTGCTCGAAGAGCGTGTACTGATCCGAAAGCCCACCCCAGCCCATGATCTTCAGCGCGTAGCCCGCGACGGCCGAGTGCTTTGTGTAGCCGTACTGGCATGGCGGGATGTCGTTTGTCAGCAGGGTGCCCGGCGTCCAGAGGCTCGTGCTGTACATGTCTAGCGTGATGAACGCGAACGGCTCGAGGCCAGCCACTCCCAGCTCGAAGCGCGGGAACTCGAGGCCCACGCCGAAGCCGACCGGCCCTTCGCCCGCGCTCACGGTGTCGCCCGAGGTGTCCACCTTCTGCGACTTGGCACTACCTGTCGGCTTCCCGACGGCGTCATCGACGTTGAAGCCCTGGTCGCTTGAGTAGGTGACCTTCCAGCTACCCCCGCTGGAGGCCGAGGGGGCGGAAAGCTCCGGCACGATGCGCCCGCCCATCTTGATTTGCAGCACGAAGGGGATCCCGAACGGGCCGGGCAGCGCGATCGGAAGGGCAACGGGGACGTTGAAGCGCACCACTTCGGCGATCGTCGTCCCCGGCTCGGTGAACGCCGCCCACTTCAACTCGAGTTCGCCCTGGAGCCCGTTGACCTCGGTGGTGAAGTCCGAAGGCGCGCCATCGCTGAAATGGCCGATCGACGAGTAATTGAAGCCGCTGATCCAGCCCTCGCCGCTGATCGCGGCAGGCTCTGACATGCCCACCTTCAGGCCCGCCGTCAGCTTGAAGTTGAGCCTTCCGTCCGTCGGTTCGAACTCGATCTTGAAGGTCCAGCCGCGGTGCTCGAAGGAGATCTCGATCTTCCTCGGGTTCGGCTCCTGGTAAGCGATGTTCAGGAGCCCGGCCGTCCCGCTACCTCGCGTGATCACGATGTCGGAGATGCCTGGGATCGCGGCGAGCTGTTCGTAGGTGATGTCGAAGTCGTCCCAGGAGACGTCGTAGTCCCAGGCGATCTCGCCGTCCTGGATGATGTCGGCCAGTGTGGCCTCCTCCACCCAAAGCACCACCTGGTCGCCGTCCTCGACGACCTCACGGACGAGGCCGAAGCCCTCGCCGGGGATGACGACCGGCTGTCCCGGGGTGATGTCGCCAAGGTCGGCGCCGCGCTCGAAGCGGTACTCGCCAGCCATGGGATTAGAGGAGACGAGCTGCTCGTTGACCGTGTCCTCGTCGAGCAGCGCCACGTCCCCGTGCGCGGTGACGTCGAAGCGAGTCTCGAGGTTCGTGGCGGTGGGCCCGTCGTCGCCCCCACCTCCGCAGGCAGCGGACACGACGAGCAGCATGAGCGGGAACGCCAGTCTGGTTGCGCGGGACATCCGAATCTCCGTGATCCCCGCCGCATGGCGGGGCAAGGATGCAGGCCCGGGCAGCAGCGGACACCCCCGGAGCGAATCGCGACACGCATGGCAGCACAGCCGTGCCGGAGTCCCGCGAGGTCGCCGGATCTGCGCCACGCTCCACCCAGCGTCGGCGGAAGATACAACAGTTTGGGCGAACTCGGAATAGCCGCGGGCTATCGCTGATCGGAGGGCCATCGCCAGGTGAAGTGCCGCCCATGGTTCAGGTTGATGTCGGCGCCCGGCTCGAGCCACCAACCATCCGGCAACTCCGGCACAGACCAAGTGTCGTCCGGCCGCCACTGCTCCCACGCCGGGTGGAACAAAGCGTCACCCGCCTCGCACGCATCGAGGGCCGCGCGCCCCGTCTCGTAGAAGGAGCGCAGCTCCGCCGCCGAGAACACACCATCGGCCCTCAGCCGATCGGTGACTGCCTCGTCCTTCCATAGCCACGCCTCGCCCGGTCGCCGCACGAGGTCGAGCGAATTGTCCGTCGTGTCGAAGCCGATGGACGTCCGCCGGGAGGGCGTCTCGATGTCGATTTTCCACCCGCGGCAGTGGCCCGAGGGTGCTAGCCACGACCAGTACGAAGGCACCTCGACGCCGGCCTCGAAGAACAGCGTCACGGAGTATGGGCGGTCGCGCGGAATGAGGCGGAGCAGGCCCATCCGGTTGTGGAGCGGCTCCAGCGGTCGAAAGCCATCCTTCATGTCGACGCGCGCCACTGGCGTCCCGGCTGGGAAGTACAGCACGGTACAGTCGTGGTCATCAGCCACGACGACGGCAGGGCGGCCCCACAACTCGCCGTGCCCCGCGCCGACCTGTCGAAAGGCAACGTGGTCGGCGGGCTGCCAGTGTGGTTCCATGCGCGCGAAGATAGCAGGACGGCCGCCCCGGAGGGCGGCCGTCCTGGGTTGTGCCTCGACGCGTGCTACGCGCTGGCGGCGGCCACCGGGCGGCCCGGGAGGTCCAGGTCGGGCGGGGGCGGGGCCGGGTTGCGCAGGCCCTGCATCAGCTGAGCCGGGACCAGCGCCCGCAGCTCGTCCATCTCCCACAGGCCGGCCTTCGCGATGGTCCGCAACGGGACCTCGTCCGAGGACAGGGCGACCTGCCCACCGGAGACGTTGAAGACCTTGCCGTTCACGTTCCATGCCTGGTCCGTGAGCAGGTAGCAGGTCATGGGGGCGACGTACTTCGCCTCCCGGAGCTGCTGCACGATGCTCTGCGGCCGCGGCGCCTGAGCGATGCCGGCCCTCGATCGCATCTCGCGCGCCGAGTCCGGCACGGTCTGCGTCATGCGCGTGGCGGCGCCCGGCGCGACCGCGTTGGCCGTCACGCCGTAGCGGCCCAGGTCGCGAGCCAGGCAGCGGGCCATGCCCGCGATGCCGGCCTTCGCGGCGCCGTAGTTTGCCTGGCCGGCGTTGCCGTTCAGGCCGGAGCCGGAGGAGAAGCCCACGATGCGGCCATAGCGCTGCTGGCGCATGAGCACCGAGGCGGGCTTTGCCACGTTGAAGAAGCCGGTCAGGTGGACGGCAACCACCTCGTCCCACTCCTGCTCGCTCATGTTGAAGATCATGCGGTCGCGGAGGATGCCCGCCACGTGCACGACCCCGTCGATGCGACCGAAGGCGTCGACGGCCTGCTTGATCATGTTCTCGCCGCCCTCTGCGGTGGCGACGGAGTCGAAGTTCGCGGCGGCGCTGCCGCCGGCGTCCGTGATCTCCTTGGCGACCTCGGCGGCCGGGCCCTGGTCGCCGCCGGAGCCGTCCACGTTCACGCCGGGGTCGTTGACGACGACGTTGGCGCCCAGCCGTCCGGCCAGCAGCGCGACCTCGCGGCCGATGCCGCGGCCGGAGCCCGTGATGACGACGGTTCGTCCCTCAAGTGGAGTTCCCATTGCGTTCCTTCTCTCGCCTGTGTGCAGGCTCTCGATGTCTGGAGGGGCGGTCTAGAAGGCCTTGGCCGGCGTGTCGCGGCCGGGGACTTCCACGTCGTCCCGCGGAGGCGCCGGGTTGTCCACGCCGCGCATCAGGACGTTCTTCACGGCGTCGTCGAGCTCCTCCATCTCCCACAGGCCCGGCTTGAAGACCGTGCGCATGGCGATGGGGTGGTTGGCCACGGAAACCGTGCCGCCGGCCACGTTGAAGACCCAGCCGTTGATGTCCCACGCGTCGTCCGAGGCGAGGAAGCCGACCATCGGCGCCACCATCTCGGGCTCGCGGAGGCCTTGGTAGGCGCTCTGCTGCTCGGGCTGGTTCGACGCGGCGCCCTGGACGCCGGCAGCCGAGCGCAGTTGTCGCGCCGAGTCCGGCACGGTCTGCGTCATGCGGGTGGCGGCGCCGGGGGCGATGGCGTTGCAGGTCACGCCGTAGCGGCCGAGGTCGCGGGCCACGACTCGCGTCATGCCCGCGATGCCGGCCTTCGCGGCCCCGTAGTTCACCTGGCCCGTGTTGCCGATGATGCCAGAGGTGGAGGAGAAGTTGATGATGCGGCCGGACCGCTGCTGCCGCATCAGTACGGCGGCGGGCTTGATGGTGTTGTAGTGGCCCTTGAGGTGGACCGCGATGACCGCGTCCCACTCCTCCTGGCTCATGTTGAAGACCATCCGGTCGCGCAGGATGCCCGCCGTGTTCACGACGATGTCGATCCGGCCGTAGGTGTCCGCCGCCTGCTTGATCATGCTCTCGCCGCCGCTGTACTCGGCGACTGAATCAAAGTTCGAGGAGGCTTCGCCGCCCGCGGCCTTGATCTCCTGCACTACCTGGTCGGCGGGTCCGTTGTCGTGACCGGAGCCGTCGACGTTCACGCCCGGGTCGTTGACCACGACCTTCGCGCCCTCCTTCGCGAAGAGCATCGCGATGCCGCGGCCGATGCCGCGGCCGGAGCCGGTGACGACGGCCACCTTGCCGTCCAATGCACCCATTGCTTCGTCCTTCCTCGGCCCCTCCGGGCCCCTAATGAGACCTGCTAGCCGCGACTGGGCAGCACGACCTTCGCCGTCCCCGGCGTGGTCCTCTGTCCGCTCGGGTTCTCCGTCCAGACGTCCAGCTCCACGATGTGCTGGCCGTCCTGCGCGTACTTCTTCGTGACGACACCGCCACAGACGATGTCCTGGTTCGGCCGGTCCATGCCGCGGTACTGGCAGCCGAACTCCGTGATCGCGCCCGCCGGCGCTACCCAGTCATGCAGGAGCTGGCCGAGGAACGCGTTCTTCAGCGCACCGTGCACGATGATCGTGTCGAGGCCCGTCTTCTGCGCGAACTCCTGGTCGTAGTGGATCTGGTAGAAGTCGCCGGATGCCGCGGCCCACACCACCAGCTGCTGCGTGGAGCAGTTCTTCCGCAGCTCGGGGATCGAGTCCCCTTCGTTGACGTCTTCGAAGTAGACCTGCTCGGCCATCCGCGCTCCTAGTAATTGATGATGTTCCCGTACATCTTGGCCACCACCGCGCCGTCCTCCCGGGTGTACACGGTCTCCCGGTAGGTGATGAGCATGGCGCCCATCGTGCCCTCGCGCTCGCGGAACTCGGTGATGTGTGAGCGCGAGGTGATCACGTCACCCGCCACCACCGGCTCGAAGTGCTGGTAGCTCGTCCCGCCGTTCAGGATCCGCTTGTACGGAATCTTGTACCGCGGCCCCATCGCTTCCGGGTCACGGCCACCCGGCTGGTACACGGGGGTCCCCAGGAAGCCCGGCGGCGCCACGATACCGCGATACCCCCGCTCCCTGGCCGCCGCCTCGTCGTAGAAGATGAGATCCGTGTGACCGACGGCGCGGGCGAACAGCCTGCAGCCGACCGTGGTCACTTCGAGTGTCGATGGCGCGCTCTCTACGCCGATCGCGGTGCGCATCTCATCGGTGATCACGGACTCCGCCACTCGACTACCTCCTCATCAAGAGTGAAATGTCGAAGCTGTGGCACATGCAGACGTATCGCGCCCCCGGCGCCGGGCCGGACGATAGCCCGAGCCTCTCGGGCTGTCAATTTCGCCGCATCTCTGCCGTGCCCCAGCCCGAGTCGTGCGCCCCCACATCCCGGGACGGGTGGCGGATCACCGTCACCCACCGCCCGGATCGTGCGCGCGTACCGGCGTCGCCGCCGAGCGGAGAGCCTCGAGGTTGGTGCTACCCGATGGCCTCGTGGCGGTGCGCCATTTCCTGCAGATGGGCGGCGCGGTGCGCCGCCAGGTCGGCCCAGCGCCGTTCCAGGTCGTCGGGGACACTGAGGCGGTGGGCCTGGTCCGTCAGGTCACCCTTCGTCAGGTCCACGCCCCAGAAACGCCCAGCGCGCAGCTCCCGGATCAGGTCGGCCTCCGTGCGGATGTCGCGTTCGAAGTACGTGGCGCACTTGCCGATGTCCTCCACGGCGTGTGAGTCCGTGCCCGCGGTGCCGGGCATCCCCATCTGCGCGGCCATGCGCTCCGCGAAGGAGTTCTCGCGCACCTTGCCGCGCCCGTTCACGACCTCCAGCCCGACAACGATGCGGTACGCGGGGTTCCGCTCCGCGCGGTCCAGCGCGTCGATGTACTCCTGCTCCTTCTCCCAGTTCCACGGGGACTGCCGTCGATAGGGGTGAGCGGCGACCATCACGCCGTCCACCTCGTGGACGTGCCCGGCCAGCTCATGGCTGCGATGCATGCCGAAGACGTACTTGTGCATGCCGTAGACGAGGATGTGGCCGTCCTCGGTGTTGATCTCCATGCCGGCGATGACCGGGAAGTTGTGCCGCTTCGCCAGCGCGCGGACCGCTTCCGGCTCCCACGCCCAGTCGTGCTCGGAGAGGACGACCATGTCGAGGCCCGCCTCCCTCGACCGTTGCACCAGCTCGTCCGGATGCAGGAACGAGTCCCACGATCGCGGGTGGGTGTGCGTATGCAGGTCGATCAACATCCGAGGCGCATCCCCGATCCTCCGTCACCCCGGCCCGTGCCTCCCGCGCTGGCGCGCGGTGAAGCCGTGAGGCGACTCCGAAGCGACTCCGAGGCGAAAAAGGCGGGGGCGGCTGACCAGCCGCCCCCGCCTGCGAGTCTCTGCTGACCGTGCTAGTCGGCGACCAGCACCAGCGTGCCCGTGTGAGACAGGCTACCACCCGTGCCGTTGAGGATGCACGACTTCGCATCGGTCTGCTTGCCCGGCAGGCCGTGGACGGCGTCCTCCGCCGTTCCGGACAGCTGCCGGTACGCCTCGATGAGCAGCATCATGCCGTACATGCCGGAGTGGCTGAACGACAGGCCGCCGCCGTTGGTGTTCACCGGGAACTTGCCACCGGGGCCA
The DNA here is from genome assembly GCA_009379925.1 of Dehalococcoidia bacterium. Taxonomy (GTDB): domain Bacteria; phylum Chloroflexota; class Dehalococcoidia; order UBA2979; family UBA2979; genus WHSU01. The sequence goes on from WHSU01000007.1 coordinate 6,792, forward strand.
GCGTTGCCGTTGGCCCACAGGCTCGGCCCCTCGCCGCGAGGGGTCAGGCCCAGCATCTCCGCCGTGATCCCGGCGGTGACGGTGAACGAGTCGTAGATCATGGCCATTTCCATGTCTTCCGGACCCATGCCCGCCATGCGGTAGGCCGTCTCGCCGGAAGCCTTGGCGGAGGTGGCCGTGAAGTCGCCCATCTCCAGCATGTTCGCGTGACTCATGTTCTCACCGGCGCCGGCGATCCACACCGGCTTGGTGGCCAGGCTGTTTGCCACCTCGGCCGAAGCGACGACGACCGCCCCGCCGTGGTCCGTGACCAGGCAGCAGTCGAGCAGGTTGAGCGGCCACGAGATGACGCGCGAGTTGAGCACGTCGTCGATGGTGATCGGTCCGCCGTTGGGGTGCGTCTCCTTGGAATGCATCACCGCGCGCGGGTTCAGCGTCGCCCAGTCGCGGGTGGTGACGGCGATCTGCGCGAAGTCCTGCTTGGTGGAGCCCCACTGGTGCATGTGCCGGGTCAAGGCGTGAGAGTAGTTCGACGGAGCGCCTGCCACCCCGTACGGGGCGGAGAACTGAGCGTCGGGCGCCCACGGGTCGCCGCCACGGGCGCGGCCGGTGCCCTTGCCCTGGTTCTTGCGCTGCGAGTATCCGGTCTCGCCGTGGCTGACCACGGCGACGTCGAGGATGCCCGAGTTGATCGCGGCCAGCGCCTTGTGGACGTGCAGCTGGAACGAGCATCCACCCACGGAGGTAGTGTCTGTCCACTTCGGGTGGATGCCCAGATACTCGGCGATCTGGTTCGCGTTCCCGGGCGATGCGATGCCCTCGATGTCCGAGATCTTGATCCCGGTCTGGGCGGCCACGTTCCGGATGGCCTCGATGTGCAGCATCATCGAGGTCTTGCCGGCCTCGATGTATCCGATTTCGTCCGACTCGGCGGCGCCAACCAGGGCGCCGGCCATGGACGGGTTGCTTGGCATGGTCTCTGTCCTCCCCTTCGTGCGAGTGATGTCGGGAGCGTGCCGGCCGTCGGCCGGTGCGCTGCCGCTACTCGACGACCCGCCAGAACGGGATGTGCACCTCATCCGTCGCCGGCTCGAACTCGACCTTCACCTTGGAGCCGACCTTGATGGTCTCCGGGTTCTGCGCGTCAACGCCGCGCAGGACGGTGAACATCCGGTCGCCTTCCTTGAGGTCGATGTAAGCGGTGACGAAGGGCACCTCGTCTGCCCACCCGCCGAAGGCACGGTGCTGCACCGCGAAGGTGTGCACGTAGCCCTCGCCGCTCGCCTCGAACCACTCGATGGACGAGGAGTGGCAGTGCGGACAGATCATCCGCGGGTAGAAGTGCACGCGGTTGCAGCTGGTGCACCGCGGGAGCATCAGCTTCCCCGCCTTGGCGCCGTCCCAAAACGGCTGGGTCACATATGGGTCTGGGTCGGGGATCGGCTTGTTGTAATCGGCCAACGACCGCTCCTTCTACTGCTCCGCCTGAGGTGGCTTGTTCTGCCCGGCTGCCGCCCGTCCTCCCGGCGCTCGATGCGAGGGGAGAGGGAGACGGCGCGCACGAGGCGGAACGCTCCGGGCCGTCGGTCTGCGGAGGCGGACGGGCGGCCAGTTCGGTTCGCGCTCCGACCTGATTCCCGGCGAAGCCGGCAGCGGGTCGCGACCGTCGCGCACTCTAACGATCTCGCCCGACGCCGGTCAACATTCGCCACGGTGATGGAGCCCCCGTGAAGCCCAACCGGCGACCTCTTACGCGTTCATTGCGCCCCCTATAGGCCCGTGCTACATTCGCGCACGATTTCACGAGCGCCCAGGGCAACGCCCATTGCATCATCACTGGCAGGGGGCACCACGTGATCCCGGAGCAGTTCGGGCGCGTCGCAATCCTCATCGCCCTTGCGCTGGCGTTCCCAGCGCTACCCCTCCTCGCGTCCTGGGCGTTCCACAAGTTCCGGCTGCGTCCAGACAACCCGAACCCCGTGAAACAGGCGACCTATGAGTGTGGCGTGGAGGCCGAAGGCGGCTCCTGGGGGCAGTTCAACGCGCGGTACTACATCTTCGCCATCGGGTTCGTGATCTTCGACGTGGAGGTCATCTTCCTCTTCCCCTGGGCCACCATCCACGCCGAACAGCCCCTGGGCACCATCCTGAAGGCCGCCCTCTTCGTCGGCGTCCTTGCGCTCGGCCTCGCATACGCGTGGAGGCGGCGAGCGCTGGAGTGGCGGTAGCGTGCCGAAGGGACCCACCCAGCTCGATGGACATCTCGTCGCGGAGCGCCTCGGCCAGGCGTTGCCAGGCATCGTCCAGCGCTCCACGGACGAGTGGGTCGAGGTGCGACCCGAGCGGCTCCAGGAGGCGCTCCGCTGGCTGCACGACTCCGAGGAGTTCGACGCGGCTCAACTCAGCAACTGCTGCGGCGTCGACCGACACCATCACTTCGAGATGGTCTACCACCTGCAGTCGCTCGACCTGAACCACCAGATCGTGGTCAAGGCGATCGTGCTCGACCACGATCGGCCCTCGCTGCCAAGCGCGTACCCGGTGTACAAGGGCGCGCTGCTCCAGGAACGCGAGGTCTACGACCTCATGGGCATCGAGTTCGAGGGACACCCGGACCTCCGCCGCATCTTTCTGTGGGACGGTTTCCCCGGCCACCCGCTGCGCAAGGACTTCCTGGGCATCGGCGCCGGCCTGACCTCCGGGCTCGCGCGCTTCCCCTACGAGGACAAGACGGACCCCGACCGCATCATGAACCCGCCCGAGAGCATGCGCGCCGCCGCACAGGAGCCCGAGGCGGGCTCGCAGGAGCCGTCGCCGGAATGGCGTGGGGAGCAGCACCCATGACTACCGCGAGCGAGCCCTACGTCCTGAACATCGGTCCGCAGCACCCCTCGACGCATGGGGTGTTCCGGCTGCGCGTCGTGATGGACGGCGAGCGCATCCAGGACATGGACATGATCGTCGGCTACCTCCATCGCTCCATGGAGAAGCTCGCCGAGGAACGCACCTACACCCAGAACATCCCGTTCACCGACCGCGCGGACTACCTGGCCGCCATGACGGGCAACCTTGGCCTCTGCGTCGCCGCCGAGCAGCTCTCGGGCGTCGAGGTGCCGGAGCGCGCGGAGTACCTGCGTGTGATCTTCGCGGAGCTGCAGCGCATCGCGAGCCACGCGATGGCGAACGGCACGCTCGTGAGCGACGCCGGCGCCTGGCAGACGCCGCTGCTTTATATGTTCCGCGAGCGCGAGAAGATCCTCGACCTGTTCGAGATGACGTGTGGCGCGCGCCTGACGACCAACTACATGCGCATCGGTGGCGTCGCCTTCGACCCGCCGCCTGAATTCTGGCCGGCGTTGCGCGAGCTGGTGGACGAACTGCCGGAACGCATCGATGAGTACGCGGAGTTGCTGACGGACAACGAGATCTTCGTCGCACGGACGCGAGGCATCGGCGTGATCTCCGCGGCGGACGCCATCAACGGCTCGCTGGTCGGCCCCGCGCTCCGAGGCTCCGGCGTACCGTGGGACCTGCGCAAGGCAGAGCCGTACGCCGTCTACGACCGCTTCGACTTCGAGATCCCGGTCGGCCGCACGGGCGACGTCTACGACCGCTTCATGGTGCGGCTGGAGGAGACAAAGCAGTCCACCCGCATCATCCGGCAGGCGATGGATCAGATTCCGGAGGGTCCGCACAAGACGCAGATCCCCCTGGCCCTACGGCCCGAGCCCGGCGAGGTGTACGGTCGCGTCGAGGGGCCGCGAGGCGAGATCGGCTTCTACCTCGTGTCGGATGGTGGTCCGGCGCCGTACCGCTTCCACCTCCGCGCGCCGTCGTTCATCAACCTCTCGCTGCTGCGCGAGCTGGCGGTCGGCTCGTCTCTACCGGACGCGGTGGTCACACTGGGCTCGATCGACATCGTGGTCGGGGAGATTGACCGATGAACGAGCAGTCCGTCGGCAAGATCCGCGCCGGCGAGATCCCCAGCATGCCGCCCGCGCAGGGCCTCCCTGCCACGCCCATGGCGCGGCAGATCATCGAGCACGGGACGCTGCGCACGAAGATGGACGCGACGCCCACGCCGCGCAAGGTGATGGGTGCCATCGGGCTGCTCGTATTCCTGGCCGTGAACGCCGCGATCGCCTACGTGGTGATCGACGGACGCCTCGACGGTCGGTGGTACGACATCCGCGACCTCGGTGTCGGAGTAGGCGAACTGCGCGAGTGGCTCAGCGACGAGGGCGCGCCGGCCTGGGTCGAGTACTGGGCGACCGGCATCATCGGTGGGGTCGGGATCCTCAGTGTCCTCGGTGGCTGGCTGCTCATCGGTTCCTGGGTGGAACGGCGCGTAATCGCGCTGTTCCAGATCCGGCGCGGCCCGAACCGCCACGGGCCGTTCGGGCTGCTACAGCCGCTCGCGGACGCGATCAAGCTGATTCAGAAGGAAGTCCTGGTTCCGCGCGGTGCGGACCGCTTCCTCTATTTCCTGCCGCCCGTCCTGATCTTCATCCCGGCGATGCTCGGCTGGGGGCCCGTGCCGTGGGCCAAGAACATGGCTTACGTGGACATCAACGTGGGGCTGCTCTACACCGTCGCGATCAGCTCGCTGGCGGTGATCGCGGTGTTCATCGCCGGGTGGTCCTCGAACAATCACTACGCGTTGCTGGGCGCGATGCGCACGGTCGCGATGATGATCTGCTACGAGATCCCGGTCAGCCTTGCGCTGTTGACGGTCGTCCTGTTGACCGGGTCGCTCCAGCTGTCCGAGATCGTTGCGTGGCAGGCGAGCCACAACGTCTGGCTCATCTTCATCGTGCCGTTCGCGGCCTTCACCTACCTCTTCTCCTCCACAGCCGAGATCAATCGCACACCGAACGACATCGCGGAGGCAGAGTCCGAGATCGTCGCCGGCTTCCACACGGAGTACTCCGGCATGAAGGCCGGGCTCTTCCTTGCCGTCGAGATGGGGAACGCGCTCCTCATCGGGGCGCTGATGGCCACGTTCTTCATGGGCGGCTACACGCTGTTCGGCCTGGAGGAGTGGGTGCCCGGCTACCTGATCCTCCTGGGGAAGACCACCGCGATGTACCTGGTCTTCGTCTGGCTGCGGGCCACCTTGCCGCGGTTCCGGCTGGACCAGCTGATGGGCTACGCGTGGAAGTTCCTGATCCCCCTGGCCATCCTGCAGGTCTTCGTGGTCGCCATCGAGGCGTCCATCTTCGCCCGCTGGGACGTGCCCGGCGTCGTCTCGCTGACGTTGTTTGCGGTCGTGAACCTGGCGATCACGGCGGCTCTGGTGCGCGGCTGGGCGCAGGCGATCGGCTACTCGCCGAAGGGTGGGGCCGGCGCCATGCCCCTCCTCGCCACTGTCACCGGTGGCCTGAAGGCGGCCGAGCGCATGCGGGCGGCGGGCTAATGGAGTCCACCGGGATCGTCGTCGCGTTCTGGGTGCTGTCCGCCCTCACGATCGGCGCGGGCCTCGCCGTGTTCCTCTCGCGGAACCTCGTGCACGCGATCATGTTCCTGATCCTCGCCTTCCTCGGGATGGCGGGTCTGTTCGTGACGCTCTCGGCGGACTTCATCGCGGTGGCGCAGGTGCTGATTTACGCCGGTGCGATCTCCGTGCTCCTCGTGTTCGCCGTCATGCTTACGCCGCTCGCGTCCCGTGATAACGCGAACTCCCTGTACGTCGTCCCGGGCGTCCTCGCGGGGCTGGCCCTCGCGGCCATCGTCGGCTTCGTGGCGTTCGAGGCGGACTGGGCTGCGCTGTCCGGCGCGGCGGCCGATCAGCGCGCCTCCGGCGCGACGATCGAGGTGATCGGCGACCTGCTCATCGGGCGCTACGTGCTGGCCTTCGAGATCGCGTCCATCCTCTTGCTCTTCGCCCTGCTCGGGGCCATCGTGCTCGTCCATGAGCGCACGGAACCCGCCGTCGAGGTGGAGCCCGGCGCGGCCGGCGGCGAGCTGGCGCGGGAATCGCGGGAGCCGGCATGAGCGTCGAGCTGGGACACTACCTCGCCGTCTCGGGCATCGTCTTCGGCATCGGCGTGGCGGTGGCGCTCTCCAAGCGCAACGCCATCGCGGTGCTGATGGGCGTCGAGTTGATGCTCAACGCCGTGAACCTGACGCTGCTCTCCTTCTCGCGGTTCAGCACGGCCTTCGGGCCGGACGACGAGCCGCTGACCGGACACGTCTTCGTCGTCTTCGTCCTCACCGTCGCGGCCGCTGAGGCGGCCGTCGCGCTCGCCATGGCCGTGCTGGTCTACCGGCGCCGCGAGACGGTGGACCTGGACCGCATCAACCTGTTGCGCTGGTAGCGGCCGGGAGGCGCGGGCATGTGGGTGAAATTCATGGAGGTCCCGGACGGCTACGCAGCCGCCACGTGGCGCGAGCTGTTCAGCGCCGAGGCGCTCAGCGTCCGCATCATCCCTCCGCTGGAGTCGGGTTCGATGCGCGACGCGCGCGAGTTATGGGTGCCGGACGGCAAGACGCACGTGGCGCGTGAAGTGTTGAACAAGGTCTAGATGTTCCTTCCCGACATCCCCGAGGCGGCCGTCTGGGCCATCTATTTCGCGCCGCTGGCGTCGTTCCTGCTGATCGTCGGCTTCCTCTGGCGCCGTCCGCTCGAGGCCGGCCGGCTGACGATCTTCGCGATCGGCCTCTCGTGGGTGCTCGCGCTATGGGCGCTCGACACCTCGATCGGCCTGGACGGCGAGCCGGCGGCGTTCGAGCCACACGCGTGGTTCACGCTGTTCGACCTCGATATCTCGTTCGGCATCAGACTGGACGGCTTGAGTGCCGTGATGCTGTTCGTCGTCACCTCGGTGTCGCTGCTCGTGCAGGTCTATTCGACGGGCTACATGCACGGTGACACCGGGTACTCCCGCTACTTCGCCTTCATGTCGCTCTTCACGATGTCCATGCTCGGCCTCGTCATGGCATCGAGCCTGCTGCAGCTCTTCATCCACTGGGAGCTGGTGGGCCTGACGTCCTACCTGCTGATCGGCTTCTGGTTCCACCGGCCCTCGGCGGCCGCGGCGGCGAAGAAGGCGTTTATCGTCACCCGCTTCGGCGACTTTGGCTTCCTGGTCGCGGTCGTGCTGATCTGGGTGAAGACCGGCGGTGTCTTCGACATCGCCGAGATCAACGAGCTGGCGGCGGGCCTCTCCGCTGCCTTGCTGACGGGCTTCACACTGGGGATCTTGTCCGGGGCGGTGGGCAAGTCCGCGCAGTTCCCACTGCACTTCTGGTTGCCGGACGCGATGGAGGGCCCGACGCCGGTCTCCTCGCTGGTGCACTCCGCGACGATGGTCGCGGCGGGCGTGTACCTGCTCGCGCGCTTCTTCCCGGCGATCGAGGCGGCGCCGGGCGGTGTACACACGACGATTGCCTACATCGGGGGCTTCACGGCGATCTTCGCCGCCTCCATGGGCATCGTGATGACGGACATCAAGCGGGTACTGGCGTACTCGACGATCTCGCAGCTGGGCTACATGGTGATGGCGATCGGCCTCGGCGGGTACGTCGCCGCGATCTTCCACCTCTTCACGCACGCGTTCTTCAAGTCGCTGCTCTTCCAGGGCTCGGGCTCCGTGAACCACGCAACGGGCACATTCGACATGCGCCTCATGGGCGGCCTGCGCCACTCGATGCCGATCACGTTCTGGACGTTTGTGGTCGGCTCCCTGTCGCTGGCGGGGATCTTTCCGCTGGCCGGATTCTGGAGCAAGGACGAAGTCCTGCTGGACGCCTGGCACGAGGATAAGATCCTGTTCGCCGTCGGCGTGGCCGTGGCGTTCATGACGGCGTTGTACATGTTCCGCGCCATCTTCATGACCTTCTTCGGCGAGTACCGCGGCGGCGAGCCGGCCGAGTCCCACGGCGACGCCGAGGCGCATGACGAGCACCACGCAGGTCCGCACGAGTCGCCGGCCTCGATGTGGGCGCCGCTCGTGATCCTCTCGATCCCCGCGATATTCATTGGCCTCGTGGCGTTCCTCGACTTCGGTGTCCTCATCGAAGGGGCGATCCCCGAGGAGTTGCGTCACTTCGAGGGTGTACACGTCGATGGGGTTGTCCTGGTCGCCTCGACGGTCGCCGCGCTCGGCGGTATCGGGGCTGCGGCCGCCATCTACTTCGCCGGGCAGCCGTCGCCGGACGTGCTCCGACAGGCCCTCGGGCCACTGCACCGCCTGGTCGAGCGCAAGTACTACGTCGATGAGGTCGCCGAGGACGGTGCGGTCCGGGGCTTCCTCTACAACGGCGCCGGGCGCGCTGCCGCGGCGTTCGACCGGGTCGTCGTGGACGGCGTGGTGAACGGCGTCGGCATGGCGACGCGCACACTGGGCGACGGCCTGCGACGTGTGCAGACCGGGCAGATGCAGGCGTACACCTCGCTGTACCTCGTCGGCGTCGTGGTGGCCGTCGTGGTGCTGTTCGCCGTCAGCGGCGACGTGCTCGAGCGATAGGGGAGACGCCAGGTGCTGACGCTGTTCTTGCTGCTCCCGCTCGCCGGCGCCGTGCTGGCGCTGATCCTGCCAAAGGAACGGGAGCAGGATGCGAAGTGGATCGCGCTGGTGTTCTCCGGCCTAGCGTTCGCGGTCTCGATCCTGGTCTTCGTGCGCTTCGACCCCTCGGTAGAGGGCTACCAGTTCGTCGACCGCTTCGAGTGGATCCGCGCCGGCGACGCCGGCTTCTCCGTCCAGTACGCGCTGGGCGTGGACGGCCTGTCCGCGCCGCTGGTGCTGCTGCTCGGTCTGCTCAGCGTCGTGTCCGTCCTCATCTCTTTCGGCGTCGAGCTGCGCGTCAAGGAGTACTTCGCCTGGCTGCTCCTCCTGGAGACGGCCGTCGCCGGCGTCTTCATGTCGCTCGACCTCATCCAGTTCTTCGTGTTCTGGGAGCTCGAGCTGCTGCCCATGTACCTGCTGATCAGCATCTGGGGCAGCGGGCGCAAAGAGTACAGCGCCATGAAGTTCCTGCTGTACACGATCACCGGGTCGGCGTTCATGCTCGTGGGCTTCCTGGTGCTCGGGTTGCAGGCCGGGACCTTCGACATCGCGCAACTGACGGCGAACCCGCCGGACGACGCGCTGGTCCCCCTCGCGGTGATCTTCTGGGCGATCATGCTCGCCTTCCTGGTGAAGCTGCCGGTGTTCCCGGTCCACACCTGGCTGCCGGACGCGCACACCGATGCGCCAACGGCCGTCTCCGTCATGCTCGCGGGCGTCCTGCTGAAGATGGGCGGCTACGGCATCCTGCGCATCGCGCTGCCGATCCTGCCGGAGCAGGCACAGGACTTCCGAGTGGTGCTCGCCGCGCTCGCCGGCTTCTCCGTGATCTACGGCGCCGTCATCACCCTGCGCCAGCAAGACTTGAAACGCCTGGTCGCCTATTCCTCCGTGTCGCACATGGGCTACGTGCTGCTGGGCGTCTCCGCCATGGGCGCCGTCGGCTTCTCCGGCGCGGCGCTTCAGATGTTCACGCACGGCACGATCACCGGCCTGCTCTTCGTCATGGTCGGCCTGATCTACGATCGCACCCACACGAGGGAGATCGGCGAGATGAGCGGCCTGATACACCGCATGCCGCTGATCGGCACCGTGATGCTACTTGCCGGGCTCGCCTCGCTGGGCCTGCCCGGTATGTCCGGCTTCGTCGCCGAACTGACCACGTTCCTCGGGACCTTCGATGCACACCCGGCCGCCACCATCGCCGCCATCTTTGGCGTCGTGCTGAGCGCGGGCTACATCCTGTGGATGGTGGAGCGCATCTTCCACGGACCGCCCACCGAGCGCTGGGCGCACCTGCCTGACGCCACCGCCTGGTGGGAGCGCACCGCCATGGGCGCGCTCGTGCTCTTCATCCTCGCCATCGGCATCTACCCGGCGCTGATCACGGAGGCCGTGGAGAGCGGCATCGCCCCGATCGCGGCGATCGTGGAGGCGGGCGCATGAGCGCGACGGAGCACCTGCATCACATTGGACCAGCGCTGGTGCTGCTGATCGGCTCCGGCGTGGTGTTCAGCGCGGACCTCGTTACCCCCAGGCGCGCGTCCCTCTGGGGCCTGACGCTGGTCGCCCTCGTCGGTGGCTTCCTCTACGCCCTCTGGCACGCGACGAGCGGCACCAGCGGCGAGGCGCTGAGCGGCGCGGTCGTCGTCGACGAGTTCGGGCTGTTCTTCGCATTCGTCATCATCATTGCGACCTTCGCCGTCGTGGTCGCGTCGCGCGATTGGGCCGACGGGCGGGAGCAGGCCGCCGAGTTCTACGCGCTGATCCTGGTCTCCGCAGGCTCCATGGTGCTGCTGGCGCAGTCCAACGACCTGATCACGATCTTCGTCGCCCTTGAGACCACCTCCATCGCCCAGTTCGTGCTCGCCGGCATTGCGCGCGACAACCGCGGCGCCGAGGCGAGCCTGAAGTACCTGCTCACCGGCGCCGTCTCCGCTGCCATCCTGCTCTATGGCTTCGCATTCCTCTTCGGTATCGCCGGTACAACCTCGCTGGCGGGGATCGCGGACTTCGTCGGCACCGCCGACGAAGGGACGCGCCTGCCGCTGATGCTGGGTTTCGTGCTGGTGGCCGCTGGATTCGGCTTCAAGATGGCCCTCGTGCCGTTTCACGGCTGGGTGCCCGATGTTTACCAGGGGGCACCGACGCCAGTCGTGAGCTTCCTGTCGGTCGCCTCGAAGGCCGCCGGCTTCGCCATCGTGCTGCGCGTTTTCTACACCGGTCTTGGGGGCGGGGGGACGTTCATCTCCGACGACTGGGCCGTCATGTTCGGCGTGCTGGCGGCGGCCTCGATGGTCTTCGGGAACGCCGGCGCGCTGCTCCAGACGGACGTAAAGCGGTTGCTGGGGTACTCCTCGATTGCACAGGCAGGCAATATCGGCATCGGCCTCGCCGCGGTCGCGGCGGGGAGCACGATCGGCCCGGCCGGCGTGCTGTTCTTCATCGGCACGTACGTCGCGACGAACCTGGGCGCCTTCATCGCCGTGATCGCTGCCTCGCAGCGCCTCGGGTCCGACGAGATCGCGGACTACGCCGGGCTGATCCGGCGTTCGCCACTGATAGCGGTGATCCTTATCGTCTGCCTGCTCTCGCTCACGGGCATCCCGCCGACGGCTGGCTTCATCGCCAAGCTCTACATCTTCAACGGCGCGATCCAGGCTGGCGAGACGTGGCTGGTCGGCCTCGTCGCCGTCGGCGTCGTGAACACGGGCGTCTCCGCCTACTACTACCTGCGCTGGATGCGCACGATCGTCATGGACGAGCCGCTCGAGGCGTGGACGTTCCGCCCGGCCGTCGCGACGCAGGGCGTGATGATGGCGGCCGGCCTCGCCGTGCTGGTGATCGGCCTGATGCCCACCCCGCTGATCTCGGCCGCACAGCGAGCCGCTGCGGTGCTGCAGTAGCCGCCCGGCCGCACGCTACCCTGCAGCCATGAGCCACGACCTGACCATCGAGGTCCAAGAGACAGTCGCCGGCGCCGTCGATGTCGCTGCCCTCGAGCGCCTCGTGCAGGCGGCCCTCGAGGGCGACGCGGTCGAGGATGGCGCCGCCCTGACGCTCGTCATCGCGGGTGACGAGTTGCTGCGGTCGCTCAATCGCGAGCACCGGGACGTCGACGAGCCCACGGACGTGCTTTCGTTCCCTGCCTCGGAGCTAGCGGAGGGCGAGGACGCGTTCCCCACCGCCGAGGGCACCTCCGAAGCCGGACCGCGCTACCTCGGTGACATCGCTGTGTCGGTGGAGACGGTACGGCGGCAGGCGCCTGAGGCCGGGCTGACCCTCGAGGTGGAGTTGCAGCACGTCGTGCTGCACGGCCTGCTGCACCTGCTCGGCTACGACCACGAGACGCCCGAAGATCGGGCGCTCATGCGCGCCCGTGAAGAGGCGCTGTTGGGCCCGGAGATCCACGCCCACGACGCCTCACACACGGACGATTGATTCGACGGCGTCCTCGTCTCACCGATCGGATCTACATCTTCCCCTCGCGCATCTTCCGCACCGTATCCTCGGCCTTTGCTTGCTTCGCCTCGTCGATGAGCCGATCGATGTCGAGCGGTTGGCGGCGTGGAATGATCGCTCCCTGAAGGTTGTTGAGCGTCCACACCGTCGGCTGGAGCCAGAGCACACTGGCATCGAGCACAAATCGAATGCGATCGCCCGGCTGGACGTCGAGGCGTTCGAGTGCCTCGGGCGGAACTTGCACTCTCCCGTCCTCATCCAGCGTTGCCTCGATAAAGACTCGGTCATCTTCCATGCGTCGGACTCCACGTGGCCGCTGGCGTCGCCCAAGGGGACAGCGACAGGACCTATCGGGTGCCTCGTGTACACTGGCCGAGCGGAACGCCCGGCTCTCCCCTCGGGCGTGTGGGGGACGTTTGAAAGAGCTGATCGCGAGCGATCCGGCCGAGGTGGCGCCGGCAGCCACGCAGCAGGTGCTCTACCGGAAGTGGCGCCCGCGGCGCTTCGGCGATGTGTACGGCCAGACTCCCATCACCAGGACGCTGCGTAACGCGGTCGCGGGCGGCACGCCCTCGCACGCCTACCTGTTCAGCGGACCTCGCGGCACGGGGAAGACGACCACGGGACGCATCCTGGCGAAGGCGGTGAACTGCGCGGCCCCCATGGAGGGCGAGCCGGACGAGGCCTGTCCCTCCTGCCTCTCCTACAACGCCGGGCGCGCACTCGACCTGATCGAGCTGGACGCCGCCTCGAACCGCGGTATCGACGAGATCCGTGACCTGCGCGAGGGCACCGGCTATGCGCCGAGCAGCGGCCGCTTCAAGGTGTATCTCATCGACGAGGTGCACATGCTGACCGATGCTGCGTTCAACGCGCTGCTCAAGACGCTCGAGGAACCGCCGCCGCACGTGATCTTCATCCTCGCGACCACGGAACCGCACAAGATCCCCGCAACCATCACCTCGCGGTGTCAGCGCTTCGACTTCCGTCGCATCACGCTGTCCGCCACAGTCGAGCGCGTCGAGGAGATTGGCGCCGGCGAAGGGTTCGAGCTGGAGGCGGGCGGCTACGAACTGGTGGCGCGCGAGGCCACGGGCTCGCTACGCGATGCGATCAACCTGCTGGACCAGCTGGTGGCGTACCACGGCCGTTCGCTCACGCTGGACGACATCCGGTCGGGCCTGGGACTCGTGGTGGACAGCCGGGCGTACGAGATGGCGCGCGCCGCGGTCACGCGCGACCTGCGCGCAGGGCTGGAGGCGCTGAACGCCGCGCGCGACGACGGCATCGAGATCCGCGCGTTCGTCCGCGAGGTCGTGTCGGCGCTGCGGCTGGCGCTGCTGTTGAAGGCCGGCGCCGGTGAAGAACTTCCGCTGTCGGACGCCCAGGCCGAGGAGCTGCGGACGCTCGCGGCGGGTGCTCAGGTCGCCGACATCGTGGCGGCGCTGCGCGCGTTGGGTGAGGTGGACTTCGCGGGCGACGCGTATGATTCGCTGCCGGCAGAGATTGCCTTTGCCTCGTTGGCCACAGGCGCGGTCCCGGCCTCGGCGACGCCTGCGAGTGTGCCCGCTGCGCCGCAGGCTGCGGCAGCCACTCCCGCGCGCCCGGCGCCGCCCCGCGCCGAGCGTCCAGCGCCCGCGCGTGCACCCGCCCGCGAAGCACCCCGCACCGAAGCACCGAGGCGTCCCGCGGCTTCCGAGGTGCCTGCAGCGCCACAGGCGGAAGCGCCGCGCGCTGCCTCGGCTGCCCCTCCCCCGGCCGAACCGACGCCGACGCCACCCGCGCCCTTTGCGTTGCCCGATGGGGGCGAGGTCAGCGACGACCTGCGCATGCTGCGCGAACAGTGGGACGCGGTCCGCACGGCGGCTCGCAAGATCGATTTCAAGGCCGGCGCGCTCCTGAACACCGGGTTTGTGAAGTCCGTCCAGGACGACCGGGTCGTCGTCGGGTTCCGCTTCGAGAACCACGTCGACATGGTGCGGGACGCCGAGGGCGGCCGCGTGCGCCAGGCGATCGAGCAGGCGCTCAGCGAGGCCACCGGCCGGCAGTTCACCGTGGAGCCGGTGCACTGGGAGGAACTGCAACAGGCGGGGCCATCCCCCGCGCGGCAGTCCTCGGGTGGCCACATGGTGGAGGAGGCACAGCGGCTGGGCGCAGTCCCGCTGGACGAGTAGCCTGCCATCGTGAACTCCTACTCCGACCCCCCGTCCGGCACGGCCTCTCCGATCACGCGCCTCGTGGAGGCGTTCCACCGCCTGCCGGGGATCGGGCCGAAGTCCGCGCAGCGCCTCGCGTATCACGTGCTGCGCGCGCCGGAGACCGAGGCGAAGGACCTGGCCGAAGCGCTGATGGAGGTGAAACGCTCGATTGTGCTGTGCGAGCGCTGCCAGGACCTCACCTCCGAAAGCCCGTGCCGCATTTGCCTGGACTTGTCGCGCGACCGCACCTCGATCTGCGTCGTGGAGGAGCCACTGGACGTGCGCGCCATCGAGCGCACCCGGGGCCACCACGGCCTCTACCACGTGCTGCACGGCGTGATCTCCCCGACCGACGGGATCGGGCCGGAGGACCTTAAGATCCAGGAACTCCTCGCACGCTTGCGTGACATCGACACCGAGGTGTCGGAGGTGATCGTCGCCACCAACCCGAACCTCGAAGGCGAAGCCACCTCGATGTACCTCGGGCGGCTGTTGCGGCCGCTGGGCATCCGCGTCACGCGCCTGGCGCGCGGCCTCCCGGCGGGTGCGGACCTGGAGTACGCTGACGATGTCACGCTGGGTCGCGCACTCGAGTTCCGGCAGGAGGTCCAGTAGATGGACGATCCCCTCACGTGGTGGGGAGGGCTGCCGCGTCCGTGGAAGGCCTCCGTGATCGCCCTGCCGGTCTGCCTCCTCCTGCTGCGGGGGCTGCTGATGGCCGGTGGCTGGCAGGTGCTCTTCGGTATAGCTTCCGCGCTGCTCTGGGCGGCCGCGATCGCCTCTATCGTCCGTCTCTCGGACCGCCTGCGGGACCGCACCGGCCGCTGATGGGCGCCTGATGCCCGGCCGCGTGCCACGCGTCACCAAGACCGAGGCGATCGTCCTCGGACACCGGCGTCTCGGCGACGCCGACCGCATCGTCACGCTGCTCACGCCGCATCGAGGCAAGGTCGACGTCGTTGCCAAGGGCCTGCTGCGTTCGCGCAGCAAGATGGCCGGTCACCTGGAGCCCCTGACGCGCGTGGAGGTGGTGCTGGCGCACGGCCGCTCGATGGACATCGTGACCCAGGCGCAGGCGGTCGAGTCGTTCCCGGCGCTGCGGCGTGACCTGGACCGCTTGAGCACCGCGATGTACCTGCTGGAGCTGGTAGACCGGCTCACCGTGGAGCACGCGGACGCGCGGCCAGTCTATGAGCTGCTGCATGCCGCGCTGCTGCGGACTGAGCGAGGCGACGGCGTGCAGCTGGTCACTCGGACCTTCGAGCTATCCCTGCTCGATGTGAGCGGTTTCCGGCCGGAGTGGACGGTCTGTGTCGCGTGCGGCGCACCCGTCGACGCGGACGATGCCGGGTGGAGCGCGCTCGCCGGTGGTGTGCTCTGCCCGAACTGCCGCGGCCGTCACCCCGAGGCCTCCCCGCTTGCCCCGAGGGTGCTCCGTGTGCTGCGGGCCTACCAGTCGCAGTCCTACGAGGACGCGGCGCGCATCCGCCTGGACGCTGAGTTGATGGGGCGCCTGGAGCGGGTGATGCATGACCTCGTGCGGTCGGTCGCGGAGCGCGACCTGAAGAGCGCGGCCTTCGTCTCCGCCGCCCGCCGGGCCTCGGTCTCCGAGTCCGCTGCTGAGTCTGCCGCCGAGGCGGCGCCGGTCGCCGTGTCCGAGGAGTAGCGGGCCTACGACTTCCGCTCGAGGACGTAGTCGACCAGTCCTTCGAGTGTGTCGCGGACTTCGCCGGTGGGGATCGCCTCCAGGGCCTCGCGCGCCTCGTCCGCAAAGCGCTCGGCGGTGCGGCGGCTCTCGTCTAGCACTCCGGACTCGCCGATTTCGGCGATCGCCCGTTCG
This sequence comes from Dehalococcoidia bacterium, assembly GCA_009379925.1. Classification (GTDB taxonomy): domain Bacteria; phylum Chloroflexota; class Dehalococcoidia; order UBA2979; family UBA2979; genus WHSU01. The sequence continues at coordinate 22,799 of WHSU01000007.1, forward strand.
AAGTTGGCGTTCTGCCGGATGCCCTCGAAGGCGCGCTTGATCGGGTTGTCCTCGGCCCGCTGCTGCATGTAGAGGATCGCGGGCAGCGTGAGCGTGCCGGAGCGCAGGTCAGAGCCCACCGGCTTGCCCATCACCTCGGGGTCTCCGGTGAAGTCCAGGAGGTCGTCTACGATCTGGAAGGCGATACCAAGGCGTAGCCCGTAGAGGCGCATCGCCTCCACCTGCTCAGCCGGGACACCGCCCACCATCGCCCCGCCCTCGGCGGCGGTGGCGAACAGTGACGCGGTCTTGCCGATGATGCGGTCCAGGTAGCGCTGCACATCCTCGGAGTACTCGAAGGCGGTCACGTCCTGCGTCAGTTCGCCGTTCGCCATCTGAATGAGCGTAGAGGCGAACTTACGGACGACCTGGGTGTTGTCCGTCTGCGCGATGAAGTCCGCCGCGTGGGCGAACATGTAGTCGCCCAGCATCACCGAGGCGGCGTTGCCGAACAGGGCCGCTGAGGTGGGCTTGCCGCGTCGCTCGGCCGCCTCGTCGATCACGTCGTCGTGTACGAGCGTCGCCGTGTGCAGCAGTTCGACGCTGGCAGCGAGCGGAACCAGCCGGTCCAGTTCGTATGTCCCGAGGCGGCCGCCGAGCAGCGCGATGGCAGGGCGCATCAGTTTGCCGCTACCGGACAGCGCCTGGTCGAGCATGCGCTTGAGGAACTCGAACTCCACCGACTGCGCGATCGAGAGCATGCGTTCGCGTACGAGCGGCAGGTCTCCCGCCACGGGGCCGTAGACCGCGGCCGAAGGGTCGCGGGCCTCCACCTCGGTCGCCAGGGAGCCGTTCGAGACGTGCGCGGCGCCAGGAGTCGCCGGTGAGGCCGCCTCGGAAGCGGCGGGGGGCGGGTCCTGCTCGGAGGTGGCCTCGACTGGCCGCGGGATGGTTTCGATGGCCGGCGTCAGTTCGCGCGGCGACTCGGGCAGGGAGACGCCATCGCCCGCGGGCAGGTAACGCCACAGCGCGAGGTAGGCGATCCCGCCGAGGCCCGCCGTCGCGACAGAAAAGGCGACGGTCGCGGCACGGACGCGGGTCACGGGGTAGCGGTAGCGGCTCGCGAGACCCGCGCAGACCCCGCCGAACACGCGGCGGTCAACGTCGCGGGTCGTGGCCATCGTCATGCTGTGCTCCCGTCTCGGTCGGACCGGGGAAGTCGAAGAGCCGGGCGGTGTTCTCCGCCGTCGCCCGCACGACCACTTCCGGGTCGACACCGCGCAGCGCGGCCACGAATCGCGCGGTCTCCGCCACGTAGGCAGGCTCGTTGCGTGCCCTGCGGTACGGCACGGGCGTCAGGTATGGACAGTCCGTCTCCACCAGCAAGCCCGCGAGGCGAATCTTAGCAGCCACTTGCTGTCCACGCGCGTTACTCGGATACGTCACCACGCCCGGGACCGAGATCAGCAGTCCGATCTCGAGGTAGCGTTCCGCCAGCGCCACGTCGCCGGCGTAGCAGTGCATCATCCCGATCGCACGCCCGGCGCCCAGGTAGCGTCCCACGCGCCGTGACCACGCCTCGAGGAGTTCAAAGCACGCCTCGTCCGCTTCCCGAGCGTGGATCACCACGGGCAATTCGTGCTCGCGGGCGAGGTCGAGCTGCCAGCGGAACGCCTGAATCTGTGCTTCCGGCGGGGAATGGTTGTAGTGGAAGTCCAACCCCGTCTCGCCGATGCCCACGAAGCCGCCACCAGCGACCAACGCCTCGAGGCCCGCGCGCTCATGCTCGAGGTGCTGCGCATCGTGCGGATGCAGCCCCGCGACGGCGTGTACCCGCGGGTCCCGGCGCGCGAGGTCGAGGCACTGCATCGAGGTGTCAGTGTCGACGCCCACCTCGATGACCCCCGCGAGGCCCGTTGCCCAGGCGCGCTGCATCACCTCGTCGTGATCGGGCTGCAGCTCTCGCGACCAGGTGTGTGCGTGAGCGTCGATGACGCCGGGGAGTGGCGCCGGTGGCCCGTCGGGACGGCGCTTCCGGCTCACTGACCGATCCGAGCTTCTTCCTCCTCGACGATCGAATCGTCGAGCTTGCGGAAGAGCGGCTTCGGCTCAGGAAGGGGTGCGCTCGGGACGACGGGCGTACGGGACCAGCCAGCGGCGTCCAGTTCGCCCTCCAGACCCAGCAGCCGCCAGGTCTGGGGCGAGGTGAACGGCAGGAAGGGGTACAGCAGGGTGGCGATGCCGCTGATCGCGTTCAGCGCGACGAAGAGCGTCTCCGCGGCGTGGTCGCGGTCCGCCTTCACGGCCGCCCACGGCGCACGGTCATCCAGGTAGCGGTTCGCCTCCTGTGCCATGCGCATCGCCTCGCCGAGCGCCGGGCGCATGCGGCAGGCGTCGATGTGCGCGCCGACGACCGGGAACGCGTCGTCGACCGTGTTGAGCAGGGCGGCGGACTCGGGCGCGAGTTGCGTCGGCGGCTGGGGGACCCGCCCCTCGAAGTTGCGGCGGGTGATGGTCAGGACGCGATTGACCAGGTTGCCCCACCGCGCGACCAGCTCATCGTTGTTCCTCCGGACGTACTCCTCCCATGTGAAGTCGGAGTCGGACGTCTCGGGCATGATGACGGTTAGGACATAACGCAACGGGTCGGGGTCGTACCGGTCGAGGTAGTCCGGCATCCAGAGTGCCCAGTTCTTGCTGGATGATGCCTTTCGGCCGGACATCGTGACGTACTGGTTCGCCGGGACGTCGTAGGGCAGGTTGAGCCCCTCGTAGCCCATGAGCATCGAGGGCCAGATCACGGTGTGGAACGGGATGTTGTCTTTGCCCTGGAAGTAGACCGTGCGGGCGGAGGGTGCCTCCCACCAGGCCTTCCAGTCGTCGGCCGTGCCGCCTCGATTCAGCGGGCTCGCGGCCCACTCCGTTGTTGCGGAGAGGTAGCCGATCACCGCCTCGAACCAGACGTAGATCCGCTTCTCCTCGTAGCCCTCGACAGGCACCGGCACGCCCCAGCCGATGTCGCGCGTGATCGCGCGGTCGTGCAGCCCCTCGCGCAGCATGCCGAGCGTGAAGTTGCGCACCGCGGGCCGCCAGTGGTCCTGCTTCGACACCCACTCCTGGAGGCGTTCAGTGAAAGCGGACAGTTTGAGGAAGAAGTGCGTCGATGTCCGCCGCTCGGGCGTCGCGTCTGACAGCTTCGAGCGCGGGTTGATCAGTTCGAGGGCATCCAGCGTTGAGCCACAGTTGTCGCACTGGTCGCCGCGCGCGTCCTCGAACCCGCAGATCGGGCAAGTCCCCTCGACGTAGCGGTCCGGGAGGAAGCGCTGTGCCTTCGGGTCGTAGAGCAGCTCCTGGTCAGCTTCATAGAGGTAGCCCTGCTCCAGCAGGCGCAGAAACATGTCCTGCGCAACGTCTCGGTGGTTGTCCGTGTCCGTCGAGGTGAACAGGTCGAACGAGATGCCGAATCGGTCGAACGTGTCCAGGAACGAGTGGTGGAAGCGCTCGAAGACCTCGAGCGGCGAGATCCCCTCCTGCTCGGCGCGCACCGTGACCGGCGTTCCGTGGGAGTCGGAACCGGACACCATCAGGGTGCGGTCACCCCTCAGGCGGTGGTAGCGCGCGTAGATGTCCGCCGGCAGGTACGCACCCGCGATCTGCCCGGCATGGAGCGGACTGTTCGCGTACGGCCAGGCGACCGCGACGAGGATCGTGTCGGGACTGTGTGAGGAGCTGTCGTCCACCATCGGGCCGAATCGTAGCATGGAGCCTCGGCAGGGCCTACGAGTGCGTGTCCTCGGCGGTCGCAGCGCGCGACACGGCGCGGTGCGATGCGATCTGCCCCGAACGGCTCAACCTGCTTAGCTGTAGGGTTTGACCCTCATCACACGGGTCGGTACGCTGTTAGGAAATCCTCCACAGGCTGGACCTCGGGCGGGGACACCCATGAGAGGCTCTTTCGGACCAGTACCCCTCCGGCGGCGGAGGGCAATGTGTGCTTTCAGGAAACCCCTCGACGCCCCGAGGGGTTTCTGCGTAGTAGGGGTGGGGAATGGTCACTAGCGACTTTCGTGTCGACTCCGCAATTGCCTCGAGCGTACCGCGCAAGACCCTCGAACACGCCTATGGCTTCGACGACGTGGCGATCGTCCCAGGGGCGGTCACGACCAACCCCGACATGGTGGAGCCGACGGTCACTATCGGTCACCACACGCTGCAGTTGCCCATCATCGCCTCCTCGATGGACGGCGTGGTGGACCCGAAGTTCGCCATCAAGATGAGCCGCCTCGGCGGTCTCGCCGTCCTCAACCTGGACGGCGTGTGGACCCGCTACGAAGACGCGGACGCGGTCCTCGAGGAGATCGCGGCCGCGTCACTGGAGGAGTCCACCCGCCTCATCCAGCAGGTCTACAGCACCCCGATCCAGGAAGACCTGATCGCGCAGCGGGTGGAGGAGATCAAGGCGGGCGGTGGACTCGCGATCGTCGCCTCGACTCCCCAGAACACGAAGCGCTTCGCCCCCATCGCCAGGGCAGCCGGCGTGGACTTCTTCGTCGTGGCCTCCACCGTCACCACCGCCCGCCACGTCTCCCGTTCGCTGAAGGGCCTGCAGCTCGACGAGCTGGTCGAGCGGATGGCGCCGGTGCCGGTCCTCGTCGGCAACACCGTCGACTTCCAGGCGACCCTCGAGTTGATGGCGACGGGCATCCACGGTGTCCTCGTTGGCGTCGGGCCGGGCGCGGCCTGTACCTCGCGCGAGGTGCTGGGCATCGGTATGCCGCAGATCACGGCCACCATCGAGACCGCGCAGGCTCGGGATGTCTACCACAAGCAGACCGGGCGCTACGTCCCGATCATTACGGACGGTGGCATCCGAACCGGTGGCGACGTGTCGAAGTCGCTCTGCGCCGGCGCCGACGCCGTCATGATCGGCTCGCCGTTCGCCGGCTGCGAGGGCGCCCCGGGCCGCGGCTACCACTGGGGCATGGCCACGCCGCACGCGGAGCTGCCGCGAGGCGTCCGCGTCCACGTCGGTCAGACCCACACGGTGGAGCAGCTGCTGTTCGGGCCGACCTCCAGGACGGACGGCACGGAGAACCTGGTGGGCGCGCTGCGCACGTCGATGTCCACGTGCGGCGCACAGACCATCCAGGAGTTCCACGACGCGCGCATGATCATCGCCCCGTCCATCAAGACGGAAGGCAAGGTCTACCAGATCGCGCAGGGCACGCACCGCGCCTAGCGGCCCGGCGCCAGACCGAACGCATCGACAAGCGGAGCCCGGCCGAGGCGGCCTGATCGCCCCGGTCGGGCTCTCGCTCTTCCTCATCCTCGCCGGCAACCTCGTCGTCCTTGGCCCCACCGCCGAGGGCTGGCCGCGCGCCGTCGCGAACCTGGCCGTCGCCGGCCTCGCCCTCGTCGTTGGGTGGCGCCTCGGGCTCACCCTACGCGACCTCGGCCTCCGTCCCGGCACGGTTCATCGAGGGCTCCTGGCGGGCCTCCTCGCCGGTCTCGTCCTGGGTGCGCTCGGCGTCGTCGCCGTTGGCCTGGCTGCGGTCGTGGACATCCTACCGAGATACGATCCGGTCGAAGGCCTATCGTTGGGCGCGCTCCTTCTGGCGGTCGTCGTCGTGTACCCGCTGGTCACGGTCGTCCCGGAGGAGCTCGCGTTCCGAGGTGTGCTCCGCGGCGCATGGGCGCGTGCTGCCGGCGCCCACGCGGCGCTCCTCGTGACCTCGGTGGCGTTCGCCCTCTGGCACCTCGCCGTCGTTGCGGCGACGGTCGACGAGTCCGAGCTCCTCGAAGAGCCGCAGCTGGTCCTGCTCGGGTTCGGTGGCTCGCTCCTCGCGCTCTTCGCCGCCGGGTTACTGCTCGGCTGGCTCCGCGAGCGCACCCGCCACCTAGTCGCGCCGATGCTCGTGCACTGGCTCGCGGTGGCGCTCCCGAGGGTGGCGCTGTGGGCAGCGCTCTAGGGTGGCGGCTCCGCTCCGAGCAGCCGGTACACCGCGGCGTACTCGACCACCTCGACGAACTCGTAGCGCTCGTCAAGCAGCTCGGCGAAGGCCGGCGGGTAGTAGTAGTCGCCGAGGCGGGCGGTGAAGGCGTAGCCGGGCGAGGAGCTGACAGCTTCGGTGTCCACGATGTAACGAGGCGCGGTCGCACGAAGCTCCGCGATCGTCTCCTCGAGTGCTCCATCTACCAGGACGAAGGGGCGGAGGTAAAAGGTGACCGCGGCAGGCGGCCGATCGGCCAGGAAGTAGATCTGGGACTGCCTGCCGAAGTCGTAGATCGGCTCGCCCGGTTCGGTGACGCTAGCCAGGTACGCGGCGACCGCGGGTGCGCCATTCTCGCGTGGCCACTCGTCGTCGCCCACCTTCGCCATGTGTCGCTCCTCGGGCGTTGCCGCCAGAAATGCGGGCAGATTCACCGCTACCGACGTGGCAGCGAGCGCCGTGAAACCAGCGAGCAAGACCAGTCCCTCACCTCGCGTAGGACGGCGCGCCGCGAAGGCTTTGGGCATGCCGGCGCCCGCGACCAGGGCGAGCGCGGGCAAGAGTTGCGCGAAGTAGTGAGGTAGAACCGACCGGTCGCCGCCACGCCCACCGCGGCGGCTGCGGTCCAGGCCAGAAGCAGCGGGTCGCCCGGAGATCGCCGGCGGCGCACGAGCGCGACCGCACCAATCGTGCCAAGCCCGACGACTGGTGCGGCGATCGTCGGAAACCCGAGGAGCCCGATCTGGACGAATGCCTCAAGCTTCGTCGCTGTCTCGACGCCTCCGTTATAGGTCGCGTTGTACGACACGTTGGCCCACCAGAACTCTGACCAGGCGCCGGCGAGCAGGAACGGGGCGGCCACCGTTGCTGCTGCCATAATGGCGCCCACTGTGAGCAACAGGACGGGCGCCAGGCTGAGTCGCCCCGGCCGGGACCCGGACCAGCCGGCAGCCCCAGCCAGCACGAGGAGGTGCGGCGCCGCGATTGGCTTTGTGGCGACCGCGAGGGTCGCCAGCACACCAGCGATGAGCCACCAGCGTTGGTTGCCTCCCGCCAACCCTCGAACGGCGGCATAGAGAGAGGCGGTCAGCGGCAGCAGCATGAATACCTCGGTGTTCGCGTTCATGCGAAGCATGCTGAACCCGCAGGAGAGTGCGAACAGAGCGCCCGACGCGTAGCCGACTCGCCGGCCATAGAGAGAGGCGCCGGTCGCCGTGACCAGCATCGCCACACCAGACAGCACGAGCGCAGCCATCAGGCGCGGCGCCTCGATGCTCTCCCCGAACGCAAGGAAGCTCAGCGCGTACCACGCGTAGACCAGCGGGGGCTTGTGGTCGAAGAGGTCTCGATAGGGGATCTGGCCACCGAGCAGCCCTTGCGCGACCGTCGCATATGCCCCCTCGTCGACATCGAGTGGCTCCGAGAAGAACGGGAACGTCAGCGCGATGGGGACGAGGGCGATCGTCGCCAGCACGAGGGCACGCGCCAGCCTGCCGGATACTCGGACATCCGCCTGCGCTTTGAGGCGTGGCTCTGGTTCGGCTACGGCGCCCACGCCGGATCATCGGTCGACTCGGCGGAGAACCCGATACGGGACTGCCCTCGGCGTATGATGCGCGTCATCGAGGGAAGCGAAGCAAAGGAGCACGCTATGACCACCAGCACGGCCGGCAAGGTGCGGACGCTGGAGGAGGCGGCCGCGCTGGTGGCGGACGTCGCGCAGCTCGGCACGGTCGGCTCGCTCGATGGGGCGCCGATCGCGTTCTTCAAGGAGTTGATCCGACAGGGGCGGAGAGACCTTCACCTCGTGCTGGTGCCGTCGGGAGGCTTCTCGGCCGACCTGCTGATCGGCGCCGGGGTCGCGCGCTACGCCGAGGGTGGCGCGGTAGCCCTCGGCGAGGCGGGGACGGCGCCGAACTTCCGCCGAGCGACGCAGAGCGGTGCTCTGGCGCCGCTGGACTCGACCTGACCGGTCGTCCTTTCAGGCCTCCAGGCGGGGGCCATGGGTATCCCGTACATCCCGACGCCGGGCCTCGCCGGCTCAGACCTCTTCGAGGCTCGCCACGACTTCCTGCTGGTGCCCAACCCGTTCCGGCCCGCCGAGCAGACCGTGATCGTGCCGGCGCTCACGCCGGATGTCGCCGTCATCCACGCCTGGAGGGCGGACCGACTGGGTAACGCGGCGATCGCGCGACGCTCCGACGGGCAGTTGCTCGCCGAGGCCGCCCGCACGGTGATCGTGACCGCCGAGGAGGTCGTGGACGGACCGCTGACGCGCGCCGACATGGCGCCGGAGCAGGCGCACCTCGCCTCGATCCACGTGCAGGCCGTGGTCCACGCGCCCCGCGGCTCGAGCCCGGGGGCGATGCCGGGGCTGTACGAGCAGGACCGCGAGGAGTGGGACGCCTACATGCAGGCCGCCCGCGCCGGCGAGTTCGAGCGCTACCTCGACCGCTACGTCTTCGGGCGGGACTAGCGATGCCACCCCCCAGCTCGATGTTTGAGGGCAGCGCCGGGCCGTACACCGCGCACGAGTTGATGGCGATCTGTCTCTCGCGCGATGTGCGCAACGGCGAGACGGTGGCGTGCGGGGCGAATTCGCCTGTGCCCGCTTCGGCGCTGGTGATGGCAAAGTACCTGCACGCGCCGGACAACGATGTGATCGTGCTGGGCTGCGAGAAGTACTACCCGTTCACCGGCCCCGGGAAGCAGTTCTTCGACTTCGCCAATCGAGGTGGCCTCGACCTGTTCCACGTGTCCGGGGGCGAGATCGACGTGCTGGGCAACGTGAACCTGCACGCCATCGGCGACTACGAGCAGCCCGACGTGCGCCTGCCGGGCGCCTTCGGCACCGCCGTCCTCTACTTCGTGGCCGGCCGCATCAATATGTTCCGCAACGAGCACACGAGGCGCTCCCTGGTGGAGCGCGTGCAGTTCATCACCTGCCCCGCGAACCCGCCCGAGGGCGTGCGCATGGAGTCCGGGCCGAACCTGCTGGTCACGCCGAAGGCCGCCTTCCGCATGGGCCGCGACACCGGCCACTTCGGCCTCGAGTCGCTGCATCCCGGCATCACCCTCGATGACGTGCGCGACTCGACGGGCTGGCGCGTTGAGGTTCCGGAGGAACCGGCGGGCGAAGTACCGTTGACCGAGGAGCCGACAGCCGAGGAGTTGCGGACGCTTCGCACCGCCGTCGCGGCCGACCTGCGCTCGACGTACCCGCAGTTCTTCACGGACTACGTGCTGACGGAGGTGTAGTCCCGGCGCTCAGGAACTCCACGAGCAGCCGGTTGACCGCGTCCGGTGCATCCGCCTGGACGAAATGGCTCGCCCGCGGGAAGCGCACGAGGTGTGTGAGCGGCACCCACTCGCTCGGCGGCTCGGCCAGCTCTCGGCCGAGGTAGCGGTCCCGTTCACCCCAGAGCACGAGCACTGGCGCCTTGATCGGGCGGATGCGGCTCGGGATGCGATCTGCCTCCTGGCGTGAGAGCGCGCGGTAGGAGTTCAGCATCCCGGTCAGCGCGCCCGGCATCTCCCACGCCTCGACGTAGCGCTCGATGTCGGTGGGTGTGTAGGCGTCGCGGCCCGAGAGCACGCGGCGAAGCAGGAAGAAGTCGCGGGCGCCCAGGATGCGCTCGGGCAGTCGAGGTAGCCGGAAGGCGAGCACGTACCACGACCTCAGCCGTTGACGCCACGACCGCAGCCCGTGCATGAAGCGCAGCGGGTGCGGGGCGTTGAGGACCACGAGCCGGTCCACCAACTCGGGGTGCTGCATCGCCGTGAGCCAGGCGATCCCGCCGCCGTAGTCGTGACCCACGAGGCGCACACGCTCCTCGCCGAGGTGGTGGAGCAGGGCAACGATGTCCTCGACGTGGCGGTCGGGCGCGTACGCATCGATGCCCCCGGGTTTCTCGGAGAGGCTGATGCCACGCAGGTCGGGCGCGACCACGCGGAAGCCGGCCTGCACCAGGGTGGGGATCTGGTAGCGCCACGCGTACCAGAACTCGGGGAAGCCATGCAGGAGCAGCACCGTGGGGCCCTGCCCGGCTGCGACATAATGCAGCCGGATACCGCCGGCGCGCGACTGGTGGTGCCTGACGAGCCGGTCGACCTCGAGAGTGGAGTGCGCCAAGGGCTAGTCCGATGCCGGCATGCAGCGGTACCACGAGGCGCCGAGGTCTTCGACGCGCACACGTCCGTCCGCGAGTTGGACGCGTCGCTGTGTCGTCACCATGCGCCAGCCCGCCGGCGCCTGCCGTTCCTCCACGTCCAGTTGCACGGAGAATGAGCGAGGCACCCGCGACGAGACCGTCGCGCGCACCACATCACCCTGCACCTCGACCGCCAGGCGCACCGATTCCCTGTGGCGGTTGCGGAGACGGAGGTCGATGTATCCGTACTCGATGGTCGCGTCGCATCCCAGCCGGTAGTAGCGGTCGTCGCCGTACGTGTCGACGCTGTGGTTGCGCCGCTCGATCACCTCGAGGCCCGCGAGCAGGCCGGCGTTGTAGACGACCGTGGCCAGCAGGCAGGTCCCACCGCCCGGCCCGCTGGTCAGGGCTCCTTCGACGAGCGCCGCGGCGTCTCGGTAGCCCCGCGCCTCCGAGGGCTCACCGACTGTGTGCCAGAGCGAAAGAGTCTCTCCAGGCGCGATCAACAGGCCGTCCAGCGCGGCGGCCATGCGCCGTGTGTTCGCCCGCTTCGCCTCGCCTTGCGCCTCCTGGCCGGGATAGTCGCTGAGCGTGAGTTCGTAGCTGGCGAGCCGTTCCGGCAAGCCCTCGGACGCGGCCCGCGCCTCCGCGAATCGGTAGCCGGCACGTCGGTCCCGCCATTGCCGGCGCCAGAGCGCCAGCGCGAGCCGCCAGCGGGCCGGCAGACTGCGGCGGGCGAGCCGGCGGAGGCGCGTCGCCTCGGACCAGTGGTCGGATGTGGTAGCGGCCGCGGGTGAGGTGCTCATCGGTGCGCGCGAGGTTACCACGAGCAGCGCGAGCGCCTGTCCCCGTTGGTGGCTCAGAACCCCACCCGCACCTCGACGACCCGCCTGATGCCGCGCAGGTCGCGGTGCGTCGTCACACGCGCGTCCGGACGTCCGAGCGCGGCGAGCACGATGTCCTCGACGAACCCCGCCTGGCCGGCGCCGACCTCGAGCAGCACGGCGAAGGCGTCATCCACGAGGTGCTCCGGAAGTTGCGCCGCAAGGCCGTGGAACGGTTCCAGGCCGGTCTCGCCGCCCTCCACCGCGATGCGCGGCTCGGAGATGCGGATCACTTCGGGCAGCCCTTCGAAGTCCTCCGTCGGGATGTAGGGCAGGTTCGCCAGCACAATGTCGAGTGGCTCCGTGAGCGGCTCGAGCAGGTCGCCGGCGAGCAGCACGACGCGGTCGGTCAGGCCGAGCTGCTTCCGGTTGCGGCCCGCCCACTGGAGCGCATCGGCTGCGATGTCGGTGGCGAAGACTTTCGCGGCCGAAGCGTGCCGTGCGACCGAGAGCGCGATGGCGCCCGAGCCGGTGCCGGCGTCTGCGACGCGGACGAGGCGCCCCGACCGTGGGTGCTCGCGGATGGCGGTCAGCGCCGCTTCGACGAGTGTCTCCGTCTCCGGCCGTGGCACAAGGCAGCCGGGGCCAACCTGGAAGGTCAGCCCGTAGAACTCACGCTGACCCAGGATGTAGGCCAGCGGCTCATGCCCGAGGCGGCGGGTGAGCAACGCCTCGAAGGTGGGCCACGCGTCCGTCGCCGGCGGCGCGGCGCCCGCCGCGATCACCTGTTCGCGGCGCAGCCCGCTGGCGCGGCCGTAGAGCAGCTCCGCCTCCAGGCGCGCCTCGTCTACGTCGTCGGCGGCGTGGACGGCCAGGAGGCGCTCGCCTGCCTCGCGGAGGCGTTCGCGGAGCGGGCGCTCGGGCGTCACCTGGCGCTCGTGCCCCGGTGCTGAAGCACCTCGTACAGGAGGATGCCCGTGGCGACGGCGGCGTTCAGCGACGACGCCCGCCCGAGCATTGGGATACGCACCACGAGGTCGCATGCGGCGCGCTGCGTGTCCGAGAGCCCGGCGCGCTCGCTGCCGACGAGGAGCACCGTCCGTTCGCCGTACTCGGCGTCCCGGTACCCCGCGTCCGCGCGCGCGGATGTCCCGACGACCCTCGCTTGCTCGTGCCGCGCCCAGTCCACGAACGGCGCGAACGAGGTGCGCACGAGGCGCTGCGTGAAAACGGCGCCCATGCTCGCGCGGACAGCGGCCGGGTCGTACGGGTCGGCGGAGTCCTCCAGCAGGATCACCCCGCACGCTCCCGCGGCATCGCAGGTCCGCAGCACGGTCCCGAGGTTCCCCGGGTCCCGCATTTCGTCGAGGGCCACCCATGTGTCTCCCGAGGTGCACCGGGCGTCATCGAGGCCCTCCCACACCTGTTCGACCACCGCGGCGAGCCCCTGAGGTCCGTCCCGCTCCGAGAGCGACCGAAAGACCGCCGGTGACACCTCGAGCAAAGGGACGCCGTGCAGACGCGCCTCGTCGACCGTCTGGAGGCCGAAGTCGCTGTTGAGCAGGCCCGGTGCAACCACCACCGTCTGGATGGGCGCGCCGGACTGCACGGCCTCCGCGACCGGGCGGATGCCCTCCACGTAGCACGTCGAGGTGCGCACGCGTTCCTTGCGCAGACGCAGGGCGCGGATCGCCTTGACCCGCGCGTTGCCGGCGCTGGTGATCACCTCGGCCATGTGGCGATCGTACGCGGCCTCGCCCGTACCCTCCCGCCGCGACCCCGTGAGCAGCGACCATCGTCGGTACGCTGTCGATGCTTGCCGCGGGCGCTAGTCTCGTAAGAACGACATCTTCGAGGACAAGGAGGGTGCGATGGCCTCTCAGCTCAACCCGTACATCGGCTTCACCGACAACGCGCGACAGGCGATGGAGTTCTACAAGGGCGTCTTTGGCGGCGAACTGACGCTCAGCACCTTCGGCGAGATTGGCGCGCCGGACGCCGCGGACTCCGACAAGATCATGCATGGCCACTTGGAGACCGACCACGGCTTCACACTCATGGCGGCCGACGCGCCGGCGGGCGTCGAGCGCCACCCCGGGGACAACGTCGCGCTCAGCGTGAGCGGTGACGACGCCGACGTCTTGCACCAGTACTGGGAGAGGCTGCAGGCCGGCGGGACTGTCACGGTCCCGCTGGAGAAGCAGGTGTGGGGTGACGAGTTCGGTAGCTGTGTCGACCAGTTCGGCATCAACTGGATGGTGAACATCACGCAGCAACAAGGCTGACCGCGGACCGAGTCGCAAAGGCATGCCCGCGCCATCCGTCGTCCTGTTTGACCTCGGTGGCGTGGTTATGGACTGGGACCCGGCGCCCCGCCTCGCCCTCCTGAGCGCCGACTGCGGGCTGCCGGAGGCCGAGGTGCATCGCCGCGTCTTCGAGGACGGACTCGCGCGCGACTTCGACGCCGGGCGCTATACGAGCGAGCAGTGGTACGAGGCCGTCCGCGACACGCTCGGACTGCGCATGGACTTCGAGGCGTTACGGGACGTCTACCTTGGCGTCTTTCGGCCACCGGACCACGAGCTGCTATGGGTCGTCGACGCGCTACGTGCCGTCACGCGTACCGCGATGCTCACGGACAACCCGCCGATGCTCCTTGAGGCGCTGCCCACTCGCTACCCCGAACTGCTGTCGCGCTTCGACCCGATCCTGTTCTCCTGCGAGTTGGGGTGCCTCAAGCCCTCGCGTGAGGCGTTCGAAGCAGCCCTGGCGCGGCTCGACGTGCCGCCGGCCGCGGTCCTGTTCGTCGACGACACAGTGGCGAACGTGGCGGCAGCACGCGACGTTGGAATGGATGCGGTCCCCTTCGAGGGGCTCGTCGCGCTTCGAAGGGAACTGGAGCGGCGCGGCCTGCTGCCTGATGGGGCAGGCAGTCAGGGCCGCGCCGCGCCCGCGTCGTAGCGGCGTCGAGCGCTGCTCAGCGCGCTACTGCGCCCACACGATTTCGGACTCGCCACTGGCGTCGAAGGCCGCGACGCCGACGTTGCCGCCCGGGCGGCACGGCTGGAGCGGCCCGTGCTGCGTCTCCGTGGCCTCGACCTCGATGGCCTCGCCCACGGCGCCGTCGCAATCCTCCAGGTAGACGCGGTAGCCGTCTGCCTCGCCGCCGGCCTCCCACTCGACCGTCACGCGGCCCAGTTCACCCGAACCGGGCGGAACCGTGGCGCTGGTGTCGGGGAGTTCGCCGCTGAGGCTCACGCTGGTCGGTGCGGCCGGTCCAGTCGTGTCTCCGCCGCCGGGCGTCCCCGTCTCCGTGGGCTCCTCTATCGGGGTGTCGGTCGGGGCCTCCGTGGCGGTCTCCGTCGGCTCGACGGTCGCCGTCGTGGTGACGGTGGGCGTCTCGGTCGGGTCCGCCTCGTCGTCATCGCAGGCGGCGAAGAGCGACACGGAGGCGAGCAGCAACATGCCGCCGAGGGCGAGCCGGGCTCGCCTCGATCGCCGACGCTGGATGGCAGGAACATGCATGGATCAGACAACCTTCCTCTGGTGCGGGAGCCAAGGGCCGCCCGGCCGACAGTGTGCGACCGGGCACCGTGAGGCGTCAGATGCGCGCCTCGGCCCACCTAACCATGACGTGGCCCGCCCTCCCGGGGTTCCCATGCAGAGCCGGTGGGCGGGTGAAGTCAGACGGATGTCAGAACTGATGGGGGCGTCTATCCGGCGACGGCGGCGAGTTGTCGCGCCTGCTCGTCGGAACTGACGGCGTCAATCAGCCCGTCGATCTCGCCTTCCATCACGCGAGGGATGCCGTGGATCGTCAGGTTGATGCGATGGTCGGTGATCCGGTCCTGCGGGTAGTTGTACGTGCGGATCTTCTCGGCGCGGTCGCCGGTCCCCACCTGCGAGCGGCGGGCGCTCGCCTCTTCCGCGTCGCGCTTCTGCCGCTCCAGTTCGTAGAGACGCGCGCGCAGCACGCTCTCCGCCTTCGCGCGGTTCTTGGCCTGCGAGCGTTCGTCCTGGCACGTCACCACGATGCCCGTCGGCTCGTGCGTCATGCGCACGGCGGTGGCGACCTTGTTCACGTTCTGACCGCCTGCCCCGCCCGAGTGGAAGATGTCGATGCGCACGTCCGACCAGTCGATGTCCACGTCGACCTCATCCACCTCGGGTAGCACCGCCACCGTGGCTGTCGATGTGTGGATGCGGCCCTGCGACTCGGTCTCGGGGACGCGCTGGACGCGGTGGACGCCGGACTCGTACTTCAGTCGCGAGTAGGCGCCCTGGCCGTGCACCTCGAAGGTGATCTCCTTGAAGCCGGCCCCGGCCGCCGAGGTGTTGAGGATCTCGGTCTTCCACCGTCGCTCCTCGGCGTAGCGCTGGTACATGCCGAAGAGGTCGGCCGCGAACAGCGCCGCCTCGTCGCCCCCGGCGCCCGCGCGGATCTCCACGATCACGTCACGTTCGTCCGCGGGGTCCTTCGGCAGCAGCGCCACGCGCAGCGCCTGGTCGAGGCGCTCCAGCTCCGGCTCCAACCGGTCGACTTCCTCGCGGCCGAGGTCGCGCATCTCGTCGTCGGAGTCGCGCACGAGCGCGCGCGCCTCGTCGAGGGCATCGGATGCCTCGCGCCGCTCGCGAAAAAGCAGCACGACCGGCTCGATGCTCGCGCGCTCGCGCGCGATCTCCTCGACGCGCCGGTGGTCCGATACGACCTCGGGGTCGCCGAGGAGGCGCGTCAATTCCTCGTAGCGCGCCTCGATTTCTGCCAGTCGTTCCCACATGGGTTCAGGATATCAACGGTTAGAGTTAGAGACGCGTGTCCCATGCCGCGTGACGGCGCACAGGAAGGCCGGATGAGCGAGCGGTCGTGGACGGCTCGTCGCAAGGCGCGGTGCTACGATCCCGCCCCGGGAGGTCCTCGATGCCGCTTCGCGCCGCCGTGCTCACCGTCAGCGACCTCGGCGCACGTGGCGAACGCGTCGACACCGCCGGTCCGGCCGTCGCGGAGCTCCTGCGCGGCGCTGGGTTCGAGGTGAGCGATACCACCATCGTGCCGGACGAGCCCGACCAGATCTCGGGACGCCTCGTCACCTGGTGCGATGAGGGCATCGACCTCATCGCGACGACCGGCGGCACGGGGCTCTCACGGCGCGACCGGACACCCGAGGCGACCCTGCGCGTGGTCGAGTACCGCGTGCCGGGCATGGAGGAGGGGATGCGCGCCGCAGGCCGCGCCTCGACGCCGCTGTCCATGCTGACGCGCGCGGTCGTGGGAGTGCGCGGCCAGACGCTGGTCATCAACCTGCCGGGCAGCGAGCGGGGTGCGCGCGAGAACCTAGAGGCGCTGCTGCCGGTGCTCCAACACGCCTGCGAGTCTCTGCGCGGCGATGCGGACGAGGTCGCCGGGACCCACGACGAGATGCAGCGATAGCACGGACACCTCGATGCGATTTGACGTCCTGACGATCTTCCCCGGCATGTTCGCCGGTCCCCTGGACGAGTCGATCCTCAAGCGGGCGCGTGCCGCCGGGCTCATCGATGTCCAGTTGCACGACCTGCGGCAGTGGGCCACGGACAAGCACCGGACCGTGGACGACTACCCCTTCGGCGGTGGCCCCGGGATGGTGATGAAGCCCGAGCCGCTGTTTGCCGCCATCGAGGCGATCGCCCCGATGGCCGAGCCGTCACCGATGGTCGTGCTGATGACGCCGCAGGGCCGCCGCCTGGACCGCGCGCTGGCGCAGGACCTGGCGACGCGCCCGCGCCTGCTCATCGTGTGCGGGCGCTACGAGGGCGTCGACGAGCGCGTGCGCGAGCACGCCATCGACCTCGAGGTGAGCGTCGGTGATGTGGTGCTCTCCGGCGGCGAGTTGCCTGCCATGCTGCTGATCGACGCCGTGTCGCGGAACGTGCCGGGTGTCCTCGGCGGTGAGGGGTCACTGGAGGAGGAGTCGTTCGAGGATGGCCTGCTGGAGTACCCGCAGTTCACGCGCCCGGCCGAGTTCCGCGACTGGGGCGTCCCGGCCATCCTGCTCTCCGGGCACCACGCCGAGGTGGCAACGTGGCGCCGCCGGCAGCGGCTGCTACGCACCCGCGTACGCCGCCCCGACCTGCTCGAACGTGCCGACGTGACGGCGGACGAGCGCGCCTGGCTGGACGCGCAACCGCTCGACGATAGCGACGGCACGACCGTAGACTAGGCGTCCCAAACTGTTCGTCTCGACAGAGACAGGCGTGCGAGGAACGTCGCCATGGCCATCGATCTGCGTGCACTCGCACAGCCCGCGAACCCGAACCTGCCCGAGTTCGGCCCCGGCGACACCGTCCGCGTCCAGGTACGCGTCGTGGAGGGCGACCGCGAGCGCCTGCAGCCATTCGAGGGCATGGTGATCCGCGTGAAGCAAGGCCCCGCCGGCAACTTCACCGTGCGTCGTATCGCCTCGGGCGTGGGGGTGGAGCGCACGTTCCCCTTCAACAGCCCGCGTGTTGAGCAGGTGGAGGTGACGCGCCGCGGCAAGGTCCGCCGCGCCCGCCTGTACTACCTCCGCGGCCGTACCGGCCGTCGGGCGCGCGTGAAGGAAGCGCCACGCCGCTCGTAGGCCCACATCGACGCGATCCTCACGACGCCGGGCCAGCGCCCGGCGTTTTCGTATGATCGAGGCATGACTCGCGCCGCCGTCGAGGCCCCCGGACGTTTGAAGTACGTGAAGGTCGCCGTGAACTCCGGGCGGCTCACCTACCTCACGTTCTCCTACGCCGTCCCCGCCGACCGCGAGATCGCGCCCGGCGAGGTGGTCCATGCGCCGTTCGGCGCCCGCACGCTGCAGGGCGTCGTCGTGGACGGGCCGTTCGACACGCCGGGCTACGACCCGGACGAGGTGCGCCCGCTGGAGCCGGTCGTCGAGGGCGCCCCGCGCATCTCGCCGCCCCGCATGGCGCTGGCCCGGTGGCTCCAGGACTACTACCTGGCCCCGCCGTGGGAGGCGCACGCGCTCTTCTTGCCGCCCGGTGCGGGCGAGCGCCCCGAGACGACCCTGGTGCGCGCCGATATCGACGGGCCGCCGGAGGCGCTCTCGGACACGCAGCAGGCGGTCTACCAGGCGCTCGGCGACGAGCCGGTGGAGCTGGGCGAGCTGAAGCGCACTGTCCACGACGAGGTGCCGGCGCGCCGGTTCGACGCGGCGCTCACCGCGCTGGTGCGCCGCGGGCTGGTGGAGCGGCACTATGCGCTCGCCCGCCCTCGGGGCCGCGCGCGCATGGCGGAGGTCGTCCGCCTGGGCGTGTCGGGCGAGCGTGCCCGCGAGTTCGCCGACGGCATCGAGGGACGCCGCACCTCGCGTCGGGCGCGGGCGATCCGCGCCCTGGTCGCGGCCGGCGGTGGTCCGCTGCCCTTCGCGACGCTGGCGAAGGAGGCGCGCGGCGCCCCGGCCGTCGAGACACTGATCGCCGAGGGCGTCCTCACTCGCATCGAGGACGAAGTCCGTCTCGCCATCGAGGGGAACGAACTGGCACGGCTCCTGCGCGTCCTCTCACGCAGTCAGGCGGATCAGGCCGCCGCCACGCTGCTCGAGCGGCTGGCGGCGATGGAGGAGGAGGGCGCGGCGCCCGTGCTGCCGGCGCGCGGGCTCGCGCGCGAGGTCGGGCAGGGGGCCCGCGAAGCGGTTCGCCGGCTGGAGGCGGGCGGCTTCGTCGCCGTCGAGGAGGTGTTGGAGCGCCGCGACCCCCTGCGCCACCTCACCGTGGTGCGCCGCCCGAGCGTCGAGTTGATCGCCGACCAGCGTGTCGCGGCGGCCGCTATCCGCGCCGCGGTGGACGGGCACGACGGCTCCGGCTTCGTGCTGCAGGGCGTCACCGGCAGCGGTAAAACCGAGGTGTACCTGGATGCCCTCCAGCATGCGGTGGACGGCGGACGGCGCGGCATCGTGCTGGTGCCAGAGATCGCGCTCACGCCGCAGACGGTGCGGCGCTTCGCGGAGCGCTTCCCCGGCCGCGTGGGCGTGCTCCACTCGGGATTGACGCTCGGCGAGGCCTACGACGAGTGGCACGAGATCGCGCGCGGCGCCTACGACGTGGTGATCGGCTCGCGCTCGGCGGTCTTCGCACCGCAGCCGGACCTCGGGCTGATCGTGGTCGACGAAGCGCACGAGTGGACGTACAAGCAGAGTGACCCGGCGCCGCGCTACGACGCCCGTCGCGTGGCGACCGAACTCGCGCGCCAGAGCGGGGCGGCGCTCGTCTTTGGCTCCGCCACACCGGATGTCGAGCGGTGGTACGCGGCCACCGAGGAGGTCGGCGACCTGACACGCCTCGACCTTCCGCGCCGGATCCGGCCGGTGCCGCAGCCGGACGGCACCACGCGCCTGTGGCCCGTCGACGACCTGCCCCAGGTGGACGTGATCGACATGCGCGGGTCGCACCAGCTGTTCTCCAACGACCTCGTGATGGCGCTGGGCGAGGTGCTGGACCGTGACGAGCAGGCGATCCTCTTCCTCAACCGTCGCGGTGTTGCGGGCTACCTGCTGTGCCCGCGTGGTCACTCGCCCACCTGCTCCGCGTGTGACGTGTCTCTGGCGCTGCACGAGGGCAACCGGCTGATCTGCCACCAGTGTGGCCGCGGCCGCCGGCTACCGGCGCGCTGCGAGGAGTCGGCTTGCGGAATGCCGCTGCGGCAGGTGAGCGCCGGAACGCAACGTGTGGAGCGGGAGGTGCGTCTCTACTACCCCACCGCCCGCGTCGTGCGCTGGGACCGGGACACCGCCCGCACGGCGGAGCAGCACGAGGCCATCCTCGGGCAGTTCGTACGCCAGGAAGCGGACGTGCTGGTGGGCACACAGATGGTGGCGAAGGGGCTCGACCTGCCGATGGTGACTCTGGTTGGCGTGGTGCTGGCGGACTACACGCTGCGCGAAGGCGACTTCCGTTCGCGGGAGCGGGGCTTCCAGCTGCTGGTGCAGGTGGCCGGCCGCGCCGGACGCGCCGACCGGCACGGTCGCGTGCTGGTGCAGACCCTGCAGCCGGAGGCGCCGGCCATCATCGCGGCCGCGGCGCACGACGTGGACCGCTTCTACGAGGAGGAGCTGGCGTGGCGCGCCGACCACGGCTACCCGCCGTTCCGCAACCTTGTCCGCCTGGTGTTCAGCCACACCAACGGCGCCTATGCCATCGAGGAAGCGAGCCGCATGGCCGAGGAACTGCGGGCGCTGGCGGCCGGACTCCCCGACATCGAGGTGCGAGGTCCGACGCCTCCGCAGGTTGCCCGGGTGCGGGGCCGCCATCGCTGGTCGATCTTGCTGCGCGGGGACGACCCTGCCTCGCTGGTGCGTTCCATGGACGAGCTGCCGCCCGGCTGGGTCGTGGATGTCGACCCGATGGTCGTGACGTAGGGCCACGGACACCCCTCGATCGCTCCCCACGGGGAAGGACGGCGGGGCGTTCCGGTGGCGCAGACGCTGAGTGCATCGTTCGTTACACTCGACCAGATGCCGGACGATTTTAGGCGGGTCACGTGACCATCCGCCCTATCCGCTATCTCGGTGACCCCGTGCTCCGCCGTCCCTCGAAGAGGGTGCGTCGGGTCGACGACTCGATACGCCGCCTGATCGCGGACATGACGGAGTCGATGGTGGCAGCGCAGGGCGTAGGTATTGCCGCGCCGCAAATCGGCGTCGGGCTACGCATCGTGGTGATCGGGATGCCGGACGACGAGCCGTTCGCGCTCATCAATCCGGAGGTCATCAAGCGCTCGGGCGAACGCCGCCTGGACGAGGGCTGCCTCTCCGTCCCCGGCTACCGGGGGAACCTCACCCGCTCGGTCAGCGTCGTGGTCAAGGCGCTCGACGACCAGGGGCGAGAGATCCGCATCAAGGGGGAGGACGACCTGCTGGCGCAGGCGTTGGAGCATGAGGTCGACCACGTGAACGGCACGCTGTACGTGGACCGGCTCGACTCCCGGGACGACCTGGTCAAGATCGAAGCGGCCGAGCCCGACCGCGCTCAGCCGGCCCGCGAGACGGCCGACGTGGCCGGGGAGGGACTGGACTGATGGAAGTCGTCGTCCTCCCGCTGATCATCGTGTTCCTCTTCTACTTCATCCTGCTACGGCCGGTGATCGACCAGCAGAAGAAGCATCGCAGCGACATCTCTTCGCTGGAGATCGGTGATGAGGTACTGACCACCGGCGGCTTCTTCGCCACCGTGTCCGAGATCAACACGACCGAGGAGGGCCCGGTGGAGATCGCGCTCGAAGCCGCGCCGGGCGTCGTGCTCCGTGGCACCTCGCTGGCCGTCCAGCAGGTGGTGACTCGCGCCGCCGACCGGACGCCGGCCGGCGCTTCCGAGGCGGCGGCCGGCCGCTCGGAGGAGACGTAGTGCGCTGGTTGGGGCGCGCCCTGCCGCTCCTTGGTGTCGCGGCGCTCACCCTCGCCGCCCTCTACGTGGTGTGGCCCGCGGAGCCGGACCGCTTCCTCCCCAGCGGGATCCCGTGGCCGGAGGGCCGCGGTGTGGACATCGGCGACTTCGAGCGCCGTGAAATGCGCCTGGGGCTCGACCTGCAGGGCGGCACACGCCTGCTCCTCGGCGCCGCAGTCCGCGAGGGCTCCGAGGGCAACGTTGGCGACGCGATGGACGGGACGATCAGCGTGCTCCGCCGCCGTGTCGACTCGACCGGGGTCGCGGAAGCCGAGATCACGCGCCAGGGCGAGTCCAACATCTCCGTCCAGCTCCCCGGACTCACGCCGGAAGAGGCGCGGGCGCTCCTCGGACGCACGGCGCTGCTCCGCTTCTGTGAGCCGGCGACCTCTCGCGTGGCGGAGGTGGGCGCCTGTGACGAGCAGGGTCAGTGGCAACAGGCCACGGGCATCATCGATGGCCGCCAGCTCGCGTTGACCGGTGAGTACCTGCGTCCGAACTCGTACGTCGCGTCCGACCAGATCGGGAACCCTGCGGTGGCCTTCGAGCTACAGGGCCAGGGCTCCGAGCTGATGCGCCAGGTCACCACCCGACTCGTCGGACAGCAGATGGCCATCTTCCTGGACCAGGAACTGCTGTCCGCGCCCGTGGTGCAGAGCGTGATCAGCGACCGCGGGCAGATCGCGCCGATCAGCCTGGACCGCGCACAGCAACTGGTGGTGCAACTGAACTCCGGTGCGCTGCCGCTCGAACTGACCGTCCTCCAGGAGCAGACCGTGGACGCCACGCTGGGCGAGGACTCGGTACAGCGCTCGGTCTTGGCCGGTGAGATCGGCCTGTTGCTGGTGGTGCTGTTCATGGTGCTGTACTACCGGCTGCCGGGCGTCCTCGCGTCGGTCGCGCTGGTGAACTACGCCCTCCTGACGCTCGCGGTGTTCAAGTTGATCCCGGTCACGCTCACGCTCGCCGGCATCGGCGCGTTCGTGCTCTCCGTCGGCATGGCGGTGGATGCGAACATCCTGGTGTTCGAGCGGATGAAGGAAGAGCTGCGTGCGGGCCGCTCCTACGCGGCGGCCATCGATGCGGGCTTCGCGCGTGCTTGGCCGTCCATCCGCGATTCGAACGTGACGACGCTGATCACCACGGGCATCCTCTACATGCTGGGCGGTGGAATCTCCTTGCCGGGTGTCGGCAGCTTCGATGCGCCGCTGGTGCAGGGCTTCGCCCTCACGCTTGGCTTCGGCGTGCTGATCTCGATGTTCTCCGCCATTGTGGTGACGCGGACGTTCCTGCGCGCGCTCGTCGGTACACCGATCGCGCGGCGGCATGACTGGATAGCGGCGGACCTGGCCCCTCCACCACGGCGGCCGGTGGAGGAGGGAGCCGAGGTATGACGCTCGACCTCGTCGGCCCTCGACGCTGGTTCTTCCTGGCCAGCGCCATCATCGTGCTGCTGTCGCTCGTGATGCTCGCCGTCTTCGGCCTGCGCCCCGGCATCGAGTTCACGTCCGGCTCGACCATGCTCGTGCAGTTCAACGGCGGCGTGGACCAGACGGAGCTGCGGTCGCTCTACGCCGGCCTCGGCCATTCCGAGGCGCGCGTGCAGTCCACCGGGCAGAACCAGTACCTGATCCGCACCAGCGAGCTGGAGGTGCCGCCGGGTTCGTTCACGGAGGTCGCTCCGGAGGCGGAGACGGACTTCCAGCCGGTGGGCCCGCAGCCGCTGGAGGAACTGGGCACGCTCACCATCGGTGCGGAGAGCGCGACCGACGAGGTGTTGCTGAGGCAGCCCTTCCAGGACGACCCGTGCAACTTCGGCGCGGGCGCGGGCACGCTACCGGCCGGCACGGAGGCGAGCGTCGTCGCCACCTACACGCAATGTGGCGAAGGCGATGACCTGGTCTACCAGGTGGCCAGCGGGGACGCCCTCGGCCTGGTCCGCGCCGCCGACACCCGCGATTTCGTACCCGTAGAGGAGCCCGAGGCGCCGGCGGTCGACCAGGGTGAGAAGACGCTGATCGAGAATGCCCTGCGGGAGCGGTTTGGCGAATTCGAGGTGTTGGAGTTCGCCTCGGTCTCCGCGGTCGTCTCTGAGGTCGCGGTACGCAACGCCGCGATCGCCGTGGTGATCGCGGGCCTGTTCATCATGGGCTACGTCGCGTTCGCCTTCGCGACCGTCCCGAAGCCGTTCCGCTATGCGACGTGCGCCATCGTCGCGACGGTGCACGACGTGGTGGTGGTGCTGGGCGCATTCGCGCTCTTCGGGCAGGTCTTCGGCATGGAGATCAACCTGATGTTCGTGACGGCCCTGCTCACCGTGATCGGCTTCTCGGTACACGACACGATCGTGACATTCGACCGCATCCGAGAGAACACGCGCCTCCAGCCGAACGCGCCGGTCGGGGATAACGTGAACGCCGCGCTGGTGCAGACGCTAACGAGGTCGCTCAACACCTCGACTACGCTCCTGCTGACCGTGGTGGCGATGATTCTGCTCGGTGGTGTGACGATCCGGGAGTTCCTGCTCGTCATCATCGTCGGGGTCGTGGCCGGTGTGTACTCGAGCGTCGCCATTGCGGCGCAAATGCTCGTCTCGTGGGAAGAGGGTGACTTCGACCGCTGGTTCCGCCGCGGCCGTCGGCGCAGCAGCGAGGCAGGCCAGGTCACGAGCTGAGCGGCGCCTCGTAGGCGGAACGGAGGGCACGCGATGCCCAGCCCGATCGTCCAGTTTCACATCACCAGCGAAGACCCCACGCGTACCCGTGCCTTCTTCGAGCAGGTCTTTGACTGGAAGATCGGCGACCCGGGGACACCGGCCGTGCCTATCGACCCGCAGGGCCCGGGGGACTTCGACGTCAAGGGCGCGTTTCGGCAGGGACCCGAGGGCGCCCCGTCTGCCGTGACGCTGTTCTTCCGCGTCGCCGACCTCTGGGTGACGGTCGAGAAGGCCGAGTCGCTGGGCGCACGCGTGCTCGTGCCGATCCAGCAGCAAGGTGGCGCCGGTCCCCACTTCGCGATCGTGCGCACGCCCGAGGGGCAACCGCTCGGGATCGTGCAGGCGTAGCACCGCCACCGGGAGCCCTCCGAGGCCGGCGCCCGCCGGACGAGGCTAGTCGGGCGTCTCCGCCAACCGTTGTCCCTCGCGACCGAGCACGCGCCCCTCGCCCTGCCGCCGCGTGACCCCCTGGCGGTCGAGCGTCTCCAGGAAGGCCTGCGCCACCCGCCGGTTCGTGCCCAGCAGGTCCCGCGCCTCCGCCAGCGTCATCGAGGCGCCGTCCGGCAGCCGCTCGACGACCGCGCGACGCGCCTGCTGGAACGCGGCGACCTCCACCATCACGCCGTCCCCGAGGTCGAGGGCGACGCCGGCGCCCTCGAGGTGGGCGATTACCTCGGCGTCGACATCGAGGCGGGGCGACTGCATCCCGGCCGCCCGCAGAGCCTCAGTCGCCGCGTCGATGGCGCGCTGCTGCGCGGGCGGTGGCGCCGGCTGCCATCCGGCCTCCGCCACACCGTCGCCGCTGGAGGCGATCCCGGGCGCCAGGGCGTGGAGGAGGGCGGCGAACTCGCGTGGCGGAAGGCGCAAGCGGCTTCGTAGTTCCTCACGCGGCATCGCGAAGCGCAGCGGGTGCTCGTGGTGGTACGCGTCCAGCGCCCGTAGCGCCGCGGCCCGCGTGCGTTCGAGTCCGGCGGCGCTCACGTACAGCGGGTCGCCGGTCTCCGCGTCCAGGCGGTGGACGGCACCCTGTCCTACCAGACTCTGGAGGGTCTCGGTGACCTCGGCTGCCTCGAGTTCGACCTCGGCGACAATCGAGGTGGCCACGCACGGCTCCATGCGTTCCAGGGCCGCGAGCAGGCGGCTCTCGGGCGTCCCGGCGGCGCGCTGCGCCATGCGCTCGCTCACCGAGGGGTCGGTGCGGCGGTGTCGTGGCGCGTTCACCTCCACCACGCGGCCACCGGCCACCGTCTCGTCGGACACGCGCAGCACGAAGAGGTCGCCCGGGACGGCGGCCAGCGGCTCCGTCAGCACCAGCTGGCACCAGCCCTCCTCGCCCGCCGGTACCTCGGAGGCGCGCCCCATCACCCGGACGCGCGCCTGCACCTCGGCCGTCCCCAGGTGCAGGGCGACCCGCAGGTTGTGGCGCAACGGACGGTGCGAAAGCACGCGCACGCGCGCATCGAGGCTGCGCGCGGCCGCCATGCGACCGGGCGGCGCGAGCACCTGCCCCCGCCGCAGGTCCTCGATCGCGACCCCGGCAAGGTTGACGGCCACCCGCGTCCCCGGGAGGGCCTCTTCCACGGAGTGACGGTGCGTCTGCAGCCCTCGGATGCGGGCGGACGGCCCCTCCGGCGTTGCCTCCAGGGTGTCGCCGGACCGCAAGCGTCCATCCAGCAGCGTGCCGGTGACCACCGTGCCGAAGCCGGGCATCGTGAACACCCGGTCGATGCCGAGGCGTGGCCGGCCGATGTCGCTCGGCTCCGGCGCCGACTCGAGGGCCGCATCGAGCGCCGCTCGCAACTCGTCGAGGCCGGCGCCGGTGGCGCTGGAGACGCGCACGACGGGCGCCGAGGCGAGGCTGGTGGCGGCGAGGGCGTCGCGCACCTCGTCCTCCATCAGGTCGACCCAGTCCCCCTCCACCAGGTCGCACTTGGTCAACGCCACAATGCCGTGCGTCACCTCCAGCAGGTCGAGGATCTCCAGGTGCTCGCGCGTCTGCGGCATGATCCCCTCGTCGGCCGCGACCACGAGCAGCGCGAGGTCCACCGCGCCGATGCCCGCGAGCATGTGGCGCACGAAGCGGACGTGCCCCGGTACATCGACGATCGAGACCTCGCGGCCGGACGGGAGCGTGAGCCAGGCGAAGCCCAGCTCGATGGTGAGGCCGCGCTCGCGCTCCTCACGCAGGCGGTCAGGGTTGATGCCTGTCAGTGCGTGGATCAGCGACGACTTCCCGTGGTCGACGTGGCCCGCGGTGCCGATCACGAACATGCGCGCGTCCTCATCCGGCCCTCACCCACGCGGAGGATGGGTCAGCAGGAGCACTAGTCGAGCGTGCGAGCGGCCTCGAGGGTGGGACGCCCGCACGCCGGGCACTGCTCCGGCAGCGCGTCCCGCGGCACGATCTCGCGGGACCCGGAGACGCCGACCCAGATGTCGTCCCGCAGGCGCACGCCGAGGTCGGGCTGACCCTTGGGACCGGACGTGGAGGGGCGCATCTCCTCGGCCACGCGGCGCGCGATCTCCTCGTCGGACATCGGGGCGTCGATGCGGACCAGGACTTCACGCCCGCAGTGGGCGCAGCGATAGACCTGGACCGCCATCGCTAGCCTCCCGCGTCTGCCGGCTCGTCGTCCGGCAGCAGGTCGACGAAGACCTCGTTCGCGAGCAGCAGTCCTCGCGACGTGAGCCGCAGCCGGTCACCCGACCACTCGAGCAGCCCGAGGCCCGTGTGCCGCTCATGGCCGGCCCGAAGGCGTCGTCGATGCGGATGCCGAAGCGCTCGGCGAACTCGGCGGTGGAGACGCCCTCCAGCAGCCGCAGACCAAGGATCATGGCGTCGGCGCGCAGCGTGGTCTCGTCCGGGACCTCGCCCCCGGCGACCTGCCCCATGGTGCTCTTGCCGGTCGCCTGGCGCTGCTCGTATGAGGCGGTGATGGCTTCGACGTAGCGGTTCGGCGCGTCGACGTTCGCCAGGCGGCGGCCGATGAAGAACGAATGCGCCCCGGCGCCCAGGCCGAGGTAGGGCTCGGCCCGCCAATAGACCAGGTTGTGGCGGCAGGCCCGGCCGGGCTTCGCCCAATTCGAGATCTCGTACTGCTCGTAGCCGGCTGCTGCCAGCCGCTCGCGGGTCCACTCGTACTGGTCGGCGGCCACGTCCGGGTCGGGCTCCGGGAGCAGGCCCTTCTGCACCTGGTAGTAGAGCGCGGTCGCGGGCTCCACGGTCAGCGCGTAGCACGAGAGGTGCTCCGGCTCCAGCGCCAGCACGCGCTCCAGCGTCTCCTGCCAGCGTCCAAGGGTGTGTCGGATGAGCCCGAAGATCAGGTCGAGGTTGAGGTTGTCGAAGCCGGCAGCGCGGGCCTCGCGGACCGCCTCCTCCACCCGCTCAGGCGTGTGAGCGCGCTCGAGCAGCGCCAGTTCGTCGGGGTGCATCGACTGCACACCCATCGAGAGCCGGTTGATGCCGAGCGCCCGCATGCCGTGGAGGTGCCCGGCGGTCAGTTCGGTAGGGTTCGCCTCCAGCGTCCACTCGGCGTCCGGGGCCACCTCGTAGTGTCGCCGGATGCCGTCCGTGATCGCCCGCAGGTCATCGAGCGAGGTGAGACTGGGGGTGCCGCCGCCGAAGAAGACCGTGTCGACTCGATGTCCGCGCGCTGCCGGCGCCCACAGTTCCAGCTCGCGTATCAGGGCGGGTGTGTAGTCCGGGACGAGGTGGTCGAGACCCTCGTAGGAGTTGAAGTCGCAGTAGCCGCACTTCGCCGTGCAAAACGGGATGTGCAGGTACAGCGCCAGTGCCCCCTTCTCCGCTCGTCCGGAGCCAGTCGAAGGGCTGTACGCCTCGATCTGTTCGAGGGTCATCGATGTCCCGTCCCCCACGCGTGCGAGTGTCCCCAGCGTACCAGTCTCTCGACGTACCTCGTAGGATGGCGACGCCTCGGCGGGCGGGTCGCCGAGGGGTGGGGGGTGTGGACGATGAGCGTGCTGACGCCGGAGCAGGACGAGTTTCTGCGGACGCAACGGCTGGCGGTGCTGGGCACGGGCCGGCGGGACGGCTCGCCGCAGCTTTCCACCATCTACTACGACTACGACGGCTCGGACATCCTCATCTCCGTCACCAGTGACCGCTGGAAGTGGAAGAATGCCGTCCGCCAGCCTCGGGTGGCGCTCCTCGTCAACGACGGCCGCAAGCAGCTCATCGTGTACGGCCGCGCTGAGGGCATCGAGGACGATGCCGGCATCGTGGCCGGCCACCGCCGCCTCCGCGCCCGCGCCGGCCGCGAAGCCCCCTCGGACGACGCCACCTTCCTTGAGGAGCTGCGCGCGGACCATCGAGTGGTGCTGCGCATCACCCCCGAGCGCGCGATGGGGAATGACTAGGGGCGTAGGGGTCGGTCGAAGCGTCGGGCGGTTGAGGTCGGCGCCGCGTCGGGATCTGCGGTTCCTAGACCCGGCGATGGAACGCCTGCCCGGACTCGCTATCGAATCGACTGCCAGTCCTGGAGACGCTCCGCGATGAGGGCGACGCGAGCGTTGGCGTCCGGTCCGTCGAGGATCGCCATATCCGCGGGGTCCGCGCGCAGGTAGACCCCTGCTGTGCGCGCACTGAACGCGGGGTCGTTGTCGAGCCGTGTGATCCAGTAGCCTGCCGCGCGCTCCGTAGTCTCCAACCGAATCTCTCCGGTGCCTTCCAGCTGCGGCGCGTTCGGATGGCGCGGTCGCTCGCCTCGCCAGAAGTAGAAGACCCCAGCGGGGTCGCGCCGTTCCTTCGACGCTTCGCTTGCGTAGCGGGCCGATAGCGTCCCGTCCTCCTGCCAGGCACGGCCCGCAACCTCCAGCGCGCCGAACCGGTCGCGTGTGACCTGCAACAGGCTGATCGCGGACGGCTCTTCGGCCGTCCGTGCGGTCAGCGAGTGCTGCCACCACCGGCCCTCGATCCGCGCGAGCCGCCCCTCGTCATCGATGGCTTTCCGCAGCTTCTGGTTGACGGCGCGTACCTCGGTGGCCTTGGCCAAGTCGGAATACCGCACCGACGTGAGCCCGAGCAGGTCTGTCGGCAGCTTCGCGTTGCGCGCGTGCAGGATGAATGTCCTCCGAATGCCGAGCGCTCCTCCGAACAGCCCTGCCTCGAAGACGACATTGTCACGGGGCGAAGCCTGCCCCGGTGCCTCGTCGTCCGACGCGCTGGAGGTCCAGTCGTCTTCGGCAAAGATGAAAGCGGCGAAATCGACCTGACGTGTGAGCTCGACGAGTCGCTCGAGCGTCGATGTCCCCGGGTTGAACGTCGTAGTCCAGGGCTCGACTTCGGCGACATCCTCAAGGCCCCGGGCGATCGCCTGCAGGAGCTTCGCCTGCTTGCCAGACGAGCCGAGGAACACACGTGGTTTGGTCATGGGGGTCTCCCGACCGAAGGGTACTCGACTATGCCCCATTCGCCAGACTGTCGCGCGCCACTCCCCCTCCCCCTGAGCCCGTGCGACACTCGACACCTTGAGGAGATATTGCGGGCGAGAGGTGACAGGTGCTGAAGAGCCACGGTTGCGGCGAACTGCGTGGGGAGCACGCCGGGCAGCGGGTGACGCTGGCCGGCTGGGTGCACCGCCGCCGCGATCACGGCGGGCTCATCTTCATCGACCTCCGCGACTCCACCGGCCTCGTGCAGGTGGTCTTCCACCCGGAGGAGGCCGCGGAGGCGACCGCGGTGGCCTCGGACGTGCGCGCGGAGTTCGTGCTACAGGTGCGCGGCGACGTGGTCGCGCGCAAGGCAGGCACCGAGAACCCCGACCTGCCGACGGGCGCGATCGAGTTGCAGGCGGGCGAGGCGACCGTCCTCAACGCCTCGGAGACGCCACCGTTCCCCATCAACAGCGACACCGAGGTCGGCGAGGCGGTCCGGCTGCGCTACCGCTACCTGGACCTGCGCCGCGAGCGCATGTCGGAGAACCTGCGGCTGCGCCACCGCATCGTGAAGTTCATCCGCGACTTCATGGACGACCGCGGCTTCCTGGAGATCGAGACGCCGGTCCTCGGACTGGCTACGCCCGAGGGCGCGCGAGATTACCTGGTGCCCAGCCGCGTGCATCCCGGCTCGTTCTACGCGCTGCCGCAGTCGCCCCAGCAGTGGAAGCAGCTGCTGATGGTCGCGGGCGTCGACCGCTACTTCCAGATCGCCCGCTGCTACCGCGACGAGGACCTGCGAGGCGACCGCCAGCCGGAGTTCACCCAGCTCGACGTGGAGATGGCCTTCGTCGAGGAGGAGGACGTCCTGGTCCTCACTGAGGACCTGTACGCCTCGATGGCGCGCGAGTTTGCCTCGGAACGCTCCATCCCCTCGCCCTTCCCGCGGATCACCTTCGCCGAGGCGATGGAGCGCTGGGGTTCGGACAAGCCCGACCTCCGCTACGGCATGGAGATCGCCGACCTCTCGAACGACGTGCGAGGCACGGAGTTCCAGGTGTTCTCGCGCGCCATCGAGCAAGGCGGGCGCGTGCGCGCCATCGCCGTGCCCGGTGGTACCGACACCGCGCGCCGCGAGGTCGACCGGCTGGTCGATATGGCGAAGGAGCAGGGCGCGAAGGGCCTGGTCTGGGTCCAGTTCCTCGCTGCCGGTGACGGCGCCAGCGACCGCCTCGAGGGCCTGACCGAGGAGGACGTACGGTCGCCGGTGGGGCGCTTCTTCACGCCGGAGCAGCTGGGGGAACTGGGCACGGCCTGCGGCGCCCGACGGGGCGACATGCTCTTGATCGCGGCCGACCGAGACGCCGTCACCTCGAAGGTGCTGGACGTGCTGCGCCGCCACGTGGCGGACGCGCAGGGGCTGGCGAGTCCGGACGAGATGGCCTTCGCGTTCATCACCGAGACGCCGATGTTCGAGTTCGACGAGGACGAGGAGCGATGGAGCGCCGTGCACCACCTCTTCACCGCGCCGTGGGAGGAAGACCTCGGCCTGCTGGAGCAGGACCCCGGCAGCGTCCGGTCGCACGCCTACGACATCATCTGCAACGGCCAGGAGCTGGCCTCCGGCTCGATCCGGACGCACCGCCGGGACGTGCTGGAGCGTGTGCTACACACGCTCGGGATCGGCCTGGAGGAGGCGCGCCTGAAGTTCGGGCACATGCTGGAGGCGTTCACCTACGGCGCTCCGCCGCACGGCGGCATCGCGCCGGGCCTCGACCGCACGGTCGCCCTCTTTGCCGGCGAGCGCGACATCCGCGAGGTGATCGCGTTCCCGAAGACGAAGAGCGCGACCGACCTCGTCATGAACGCGCCGGCGCCCGTGACCGCGAAACAGCTGCGCGAGGTGCACATCGAGCTGGACGACGAGGCGGAGGAAGCGCTGGAAGACCGCGCCGCGCCCACCGTGGAGCGGCCTTCCGAGGCCTGGGGGGCGGCGGAGTAGCGGTACGGCCACCTCCGCGGCGCGGTGAGCATCCGCGGGGCCGGGGCGTCCGTACTGACTGCATGCCGCGCCTCGATGCCCGCTTCGACAGGCGGAAGCGTAGCGTGCGCTATTATCAGGCCGCCGGCATCCGCCGGCATCCGCCGGCATCCGCCGGCCTCCCACCCGGTCACCGGCATAGCGCGATGAGCGGAGCCGATTGATGAGCGGTCAGAATCGCCTGCTGGCGATCATGCTGGGCGTCCTCGCGGCGCTCGTGCTGGTCGTGGGCGGGCTCTCGGCCGTCCTGCTGCTGGGTGGCGAGGGCGGCAACTCGGACGATGGTGACGGCGGCCCCACGGGCGTCTCGAGCGGTGGTGAGGACAACGGCGGCGATGGTGCCTCGGCGTCCGGGCGCCTCCGGCTCGCCTCGACCGACCCGGTCACGCTGGACCCGCACGTCGCCGGCGACGCCGGCTCCGCCGAGTACATCGTCGAAATCTTCGGCGGGCTGATGACGATCACGCCCGACCTGGAGATCGTGCCGGACCTCGCGGACAGCATCGAGGTCAGCGAAGACGGAATGCAGTACACCTTCACGCTACGGGAGGATGCGTTCTTCCATACGGGCCGGCGCGTGTCCGCGCAGGACGTGAAGTACTCGATCGAGCGTGCGGCCTCGCAGGAACTGTCCTCGCCGGTGGCGGTCGCCTACCTCGGCGACATTGTCGGCGTGCGGGAGAAGTTCTTCGGCCTCGCCGAGCAGGTCGAGGGTGTGGAGGTGATCGACGACCGTACGGTGCGCTTCACGCTCGATGCTCCGAAGCCGTACTTCCTGGCCAAGCTCACTTACCCGACCGCGTTTGTCGTGGACCAGCAACAGATCGAGGCGAACCCGCAGAACTGGACGCGCCGGCCGAACGGCACCGGTCCGTACGAGCTGTCCGAGTGGCGGCTCAACG
Organism: Dehalococcoidia bacterium; assembly: GCA_009379925.1. Lineage (GTDB taxonomy): Bacteria > Chloroflexota > Dehalococcoidia > UBA2979 > UBA2979 > WHSU01. The sequence goes on from WHSU01000007.1 coordinate 55,200, forward strand.
AGCGCATCGTGCTCGAAGCCAACGAGGACTACCACCTCGGCGCGCCGAACGTGCAGGAGGTGCTCTACCTCCTCTCGGGCGGCTCCGCGCTGACCCGTTTCGAGAACGATGAGCTGGATGTCTCGTTCATCACCGTCAACGACATCGACCGAGCCCGTGACCCGAACAGCGACCTCAACCCGCTGTACAGCACCTGGCCGCAGTTCACGATCTCGTACATCGCCTTCAACACGAACGTGCCGCCGTTCGAGGACGCCGATGTCCGGCGCGCCCTCGCACAGTCGATCGACCGGCGTCGGGTGTCGGAGGTGACGTTCAACAGCATGCTGGTGCCGGCGACGGGGGTCCTGGCGCCACAACTCCCGGGTTACACACCCGACGACAAGACCTTCCAGTTCGATCCGGAAGCCGCGCGGGCGTCGTTGGAGGCGTCCAGCTACGAAGTCACGGAGGACGGCCGCCTGCTGGGGCCGGATGGCAACACCTACAACATCACCGTGACCGAGGTGGGCGGCGGCGCCGAGGCGCGGATCGACACGCAGGCGTTCCTTGAGCAGTGGCGCACCGAACTGGGCATCAACGTCGAGATCCGCCAGACGGACTTCGCGACGTTCCTGGCGGACCAGGACGCGGGCCGGCTCCAGATGTTCAATGCCGGCTGGATCATGGACTACCCGGACCCGGAGTCCATCCTGGACTTGAAGTTCCACTCGGAGTCGAACCTCAATGACATCGAGTACACGAACGAGGAAGTGAACGGTCTGCTGGAGGCGGCCCGCGTGGAGCAGGACCCGGAGCGCCGGATCCAGCTCTACCAGGAGGCGGAGGCGCTGATCATTCAGGATGCCGCGTGGATCCCGCTGTACTTCTCGGACAGCCACGTTGTGGTGAACCCGGCCGTCGAGGGCTGGTTTGAGCCACCGATCGTGATCCCGCGGCTCCGCTTCGTCGAGGTGAACCGCTAGCCCTGAGGGGCGGCGGGTAGTCCGGGGAGGCGGCGGTGGGGGCGTACATCATCCGGCGGGTCCTCTGGCTGCCGGTCGTGCTGCTCATCGTCACGTTCCTCACGTTCACGATCGCGCGCTTTGGGCCGGGTGACCCGGTATCCGTCGCCGCCGGTCAGTTCCGCGACCCGGCGGTGCTGGAGCGCGTGCGCGCGGAGCGTGGCCTGGACGGCTCGGTCGTCGAGCAGTACGGACGCTGGCTACGGGACGCGCTTCGGGGAGACTTCGGCGAATCGTTCCAGCAGCAGGGCTTCACGGTCACCGAATTGATCCTCCCGCGCATGTGGGTGTCCGCGCAGATGGGGTTCATCGCGCTGGTGCTGGTCTTCGGCCTCGGCATCCCGTTCGGGCTGCTGGCGGCCCGTGCGAACGGCACCTGGGTGGACCCGTTAATCATCGGTACGCTGCTGTTCATGCGGGCGATCCCGGTGCTCGTCGTGATCCCGCCTCTCGTGTGGCTGTTTGCCGTGCAGTTCAACCGGTTACCCGTCGGTGGCTGGGACGGGGTGTTCGACATCTGGTGGATCGCGGACGTGATCGCCGTGCCGATCCCCGACCCCCACCTGTACATCCCGCTGGTCGCACTCTCGCTGCCCGGCTTCGTGGGCGTGGCCCGCCTCGTGCGTTACACGGCGCTCGAAGTGGACCGCGAGGACTATGTGCGCACCGCGCGCGCGAAGGGGCTGTCTGAGGGCGCCGTGACCTTCCGCCACGTGCTGCCGAACTCGCTGTTGCCGGTGGTGACCGTGGTCGGCTTCGCGCTGGCGAGCATCATCGAGGGCGCCTTCTTCGTCGAGACGCTGCTCGGCATCCCCGGCATCGGGCGCTTCACGTTCGAGGCGGTGGTGAGCCGCGACTACGACGTGATCCTGGCAACGACCGTGATCTTCTCGGCCGTGTTCGTCGTGATGAACCTGCTCGTCGAACTCACATACGGCTTCATCGACCCGCGGGTGCGGGTCGGGGCCTCCCGAGAATGACCGCCACGACCGCGGAGATGCAGCGCGAGACGGCCGCGCCTCGTGGTCAGGGCGCCTGGGGTGCGCTCTGGGAGCGGTTGCGCCGCAAGCGCCTGGCGATGATCTCGCTGGTCGTCATCGCCGTGATCTACGGAGCAGGCATCCTCGCGCCGCTGGTTGCGCCGTACTCGTATACCCGGCAGGACCTGGACCGCGCGTTGGAGGGTCCGAGCGCCGAACACTGGCTGGGGACAGACCGCCTGGGGCGCGACATGCTCAGCCGGGCGATCTACTCGGCCCGCACTACGCTCATCGTCACGACCGCGGTGATCCTCAGCGGGTCGCTCCTCATCGGCAATGTGCTGGGCATGTTGTCCGGCTATCGAGGTGGCTGGGTGGACAGCGTGATCATGCGGGTGGGGGAGGTGTTCTCGTCGCTGCCCGGCCTGATGATGCTGATCCTGCTGAACGCCACCATGGGCCCGCGCGTCGTCGAATTGGTGCGCTGGGTGGAAGACCATACGTTCCTCAGCGGCCTCGTGGCCTCCGGCTTCGCCTCTTACCTCACCGTGTTCGCCGCGCTGTCGCTCTTCTTCTGGATCGGCACCGCCCGCGTGATCCGGTCGCAGGTGCTTCAACTGCGGGAGCGTGACTACATCATGGCGGCGGAAGCCCTGGGCGCTCGTCCACGACGCGTGATCATGCAGCACGTCTTCCCCAACGTGTCGTTCCTCATCATCCTCGAGGTCTCCGGCGCCCTCGGCGCGATCGCGGGATCGGAGATCGTGCTGACCTGGTTCGGCGTCGGCGTGCAGCCGCCGGCGGCCTCCTTCGGCGCCATGCTGTTCGAGGGCTCCGGCGCGCGTACCTTCCAGAGCCACCCGCACCTCCTGCTGGTGCCCGGTGTCGTCGTGACCCTGCTGCTTTTCGCGTTTAACCTGTTCGGTGACGCGTTGAACGACGCGGTGCGCGGGCGGTAACGGTCGGACAAGGCCCCTGGAGGGGCCTCCTCGGGCCCCTTCCCGAGGAGGGCCGGAACGGCTCCCGTGCTATTATCAGTGGTCGATACGGCCGCTCGAGCGAGCGCGCCGCGTATGACTATGCAACCGGCCGCGCGCACTAATGCTAGAGGGTTCAGCGACTTGGGCACTACGACCGAACGACTTCCCCGCTCCCGGGTCGCCCTCGAGATCGAGGTCGATGACGAGCGCCTCGAGGCCTCTATGACGAAGGCCGTCCAGCGCATCTCCAACCAGGTGCGGATTCCCGGATTCCGCCCCGGGAAGGCCCCGCGCAACATCGTGGAACGCCACGTGGGACGTGGCGCGATCCTTCAGGAGGCGCTCGACGAGCTGATCCCGGACGTCTACAACGAGGCGCTGGAATCCGAGCAGATCGACGCCATCGCGCAGCCAGAGTTTGACTTGAAGTCCACGGAACCGCTGGTGGTCTCGGCCACCGTCCCGGTCCGTCCCAGCGTCGACCTGAAGGACTACGAATCGCTCCGCGCGCCGAAGCCGGAGACCGAGGTCACCGAGGCGCAGGTGGAGGAGACGCTGACCAACCTCCGGCGGCGCTTCGCGACGCTGGAGCCCGTGGACCGCGCCGTCGACTGGAACGACACCGTGCGCGCCGACGTTACCGTCACTGTGGAGGGCCAGCAGGAGCCTCACGTTGAGGAGGACGCGGAGTTCGCCGTCCGCGAAGGCAGCGTCGTCTCGCTGCCCGGGTTCGTCGAGCGCTTGCGCGGCCTCGAGCGCGGGGGCCCGTACGAGATCGAGTTCAACCTGCCGGACGACTTCCAGGCCGAGGAACTCGCCGGCAAGCAGGCGTCCTACAGCGTCACCATCCACGAGGTAAAGCAGGAAGTCCTGCCCGACCTCGACGACGAGTTTGCGACCTCCCTCGATGAGGGGTTCGAGGACCTCGCGCAATTGACCGAGCGCGTCCGCGCGGACCTGCGCACACAACTGGAGCGAGATGCGGAGTCGACCTACCAGGACGAGATCATTGACCTGCTGGTGGCGACCGCCGAACTCGACTACCCGGACGTGCTGGTGGAGCGCGACATCGACCGGCTGATCGACCAGGAGTCCAACCACGCCTCGCACACCGAGGAGGGCCTGCGCACATGGCTGGAGGCCATCGGGCGCTCCGAGCAGGAACTGCGCGAGTCGTTGCGGGAGGGCGCCGAACTGAACGTGCGGCGCGCCCTCGCCCTGGGTGAACTTGTCTCCGCCGAGGATATCGAGGTGGAGGAGCAGAATGTCGATGATGAAATCGACCGGCTCGTCGATCAGATGTCCGGCGGGATGGAAGTCGAGGAGGCCAGGCGGCAGGCGATCCGGCAGCTGTTCGACACGCCAGAGGGGCGCGCCTCGATCCGCAGCCAGGTGATGACCCGTCGGGGCATCGAGCGCCTGTCCGAGATCTGTGCGCAGGAGGAAGGCGGCGAGGAGCGGCCGCGCCGTACCTCGCGGCGTCGTCGCGGGCGCGGAGCGGAGGCCGGTGAGGCCTCGGCGGACGAGCCCGATGAGGCGTCTGTGGCGGAAGCCGAGGATTCCGAGCAGCCGGAGGCCTCCGAAGCGGCAGAGAACGAGACATAATGGATACGCGGCGCTAATTGCGGGCGCCGGTCAACCGAGGGATTGACGCGCAGCCGGAGCGGTCCATGAGCGGGACGCCTCGGCACTAGGAACAGGTTGAACGTGACATACCGGCCGGTCAGACCCGACGACTTCTCTCCCGGCTTCCTCAAGCCGGCCAATATTGTGCCGATGGTCGTAGAGACGAGCGCTCGTGGTGAGCGTGCGTACGACATCTACTCGCTGCTGTTGAAGGAGCGCGTGATTTTTCTCGGCACGCCCATCGACGACCAGGTGGCGAACTCGATCGTGGCGCAGCTCCTCTTCCTCGACCGCGAGGACCCGGACCGCGACATCTCGATCTACGTAAACTCACCGGGCGGGATGATCTACGCCGGGCTCGCGATCTTCGACACGATGAACCTCGTGCGTGCGGACGTCTCCACCATCGCGGTGGGCGTCACGGCGTCCATGGGGACGGTGCTCCTGGCTGCGGGGCACAAGGGGAAGCGGTACGCGTTGCCGAACGCCACCATTCACATGCACCAGGCACTGGGCGGTGGTTCTGGCCAGGCGGCCGACGTCGAGATCCAGGCCCGGGAATTGCTGCGGAACAACGAAAAGATCCGCAACATCCTCTCCGAGGCGACCGGCCAGCCCATCGACCGGATCAAGCGTGACACCGACCGTGACATCTATATGACGGCCGATGAAGCGAAGGAATACGGTCTCGTCGACGAGTTGCTTTCGCGCCCAGCGGGCGAGTAGGCGGCACGTCCGTCCGATTGAGCGGATAGGGCAGAGACCGGAGGGGTCATGGCCGGCAGCACGACGCGCGGCAGCCGTGTGCAGTACAACTGCTCGTTCTGCGGCAAGAACCAGGATCAGGTCAAGCGCCTGATCGCCGGTCCCGGCTCCGTCTACATCTGCGACGAGTGCGTCGAGCTATGCCAGGAGATCATCAACGAGGAGGCTCAGGGCGGGAAAGGCGCGCAGAAGGGCGCCCGCGGGGGAGTCAAGATCCCGCAGGAGCTCGTCGCGCTGCTCGATGAGTACATCGTCGGCCAGGACCACACCAAGCGCGTGCTTTCGGTGGCGGTCTACAACCACTACAAGCGCATTGAGGCGCCCGCCCAGGCCGACATCGAGCTCGAGAAGTCGAACATCCTGCTGATCGGACCCACGGGCACCGGCAAGACCGAGTTCGCCCGTACGCTCGCCCGGATCCTCGATGTCCCGTTCTCGATCGCGGACGCGACCGCCCTGACCGAGGCCGGCTACGTCGGCGAGGACGTCGAGAACATCCTCTTGCACCTCATCCAGTCCGCCGACTTCGACATCCAGAAGGCGGAGCGGGGCATCGTCTACATCGACGAGATCGACAAGATCGCGCGCAAGAGCGACAACCCCTCGATCACGCGGGACGTCTCGGGTGAAGGTGTCCAGCAGGCGCTGCTCAAGATCATCGAGGGCTCGGTGGCCAGCGTCCCGCCGCAGGGCGGCCGGAAGCACCCCCACCAGGACTTCATCCAAATCAACACCGCGAACATCCTGTTCATCTGCGGCGGTGCGTTCGAGGGCCTCGAACGGCACGTGTCCAAGCGCACCGGTCGCGGTGTGCGCACGCTCGGCTTCAACAGCGACGCGCGCGACCGCGCGGAGATCGAGGCGGAAAAGGCGCACATCCTGCGGGATGTGACCCACGACGACCTGCTCCAGTTCGGGCTCATCCCTGAGTTCGTCGGCCGCCTGCCGGTCGTCTCCGTCCTCGACCCGCTGGACGTCGACATGATGAAGGCGATCCTCACGCAACCTCGGAACGCCGTCGCGCGGCAGTTCCAGCGCCTGTTCTCGCTGGACGATGTCGAGCTCGTCTTCACCGAGGACGCCATGCGCGCCATCGCGGAGGAGGCGCTCGGCCAGAAGACGGGCGCTCGAGGTCTGCGCACCGTCGTCGAGGACCTGCTGCTGGACGTCATGTACGAGACCCCGTCTCGCACGGACGTGCGCAAGGTGGTGGTCTCCGGCGAGTGCGTGACGCAACGCCACCGCCCTCTCCTCATGTCTGAATCCGGACAGGCGATCAACGAGGAGCCGGAGCAGGTCCCCGAGTCCGCCTGAGCCCGCGTTCGCGGGCCATCACGCACCGCGGCGCCGCGGTTGCTATCCTGCTCACCCATGATGTCGCCCCCATCCCCCTCTGAACGCCGCAGCGAGCGCGCTCGTGTGCGCCGGCCGAAGCAGCGCCTGGACCTGCTGCTGGTCGAGCGTGGCCTCGCGCCGAGCCGCGAGCGGGCGCGCGCCCTGATCATGGCGCGGGAGGTGCTCGTCGATGGCGACGTGGCCGTCCGTGCGGCCGCCCCGGTCGACCCTGCCGTGCCGCTGGTGGTGAAGGGTGGTTCGCCATACGTCAGCCGCGGCGGTGAGAAGCTGGCTGGCGCGCTGGACCGCACCGGCGTGGCCGTCGAGGGTCGCCGGTGCCTAGATATCGGCGCGTCCACGGGCGGCTTCACCGATTGCCTGTTGCAGCGGGGCGCGGCCCACGTCACAGCGGTCGACGTCGGCTACGGCCAGCTCGCCTCGCCGCTCCGCGACGACCCTCGGGTGACCGTGCTGGAGCGGACGAACGCGAGGGACCTCGCGTCCCTGGATGAGCCTGCGGACCTCTGCGTGATGGACGTCTCGTTCATCTCGGTGACGACTGTCCTGCCCGCGGTGTTGCGCTCGCTGAGGCCGGGCGCCGACCTGCTGGTGCTGGTGAAGCCACAGTTCGAGGCGGGCCGCGAGGAGGTGGGAAAGGGTGGCGTGGTGCGCGATCCGCTCGTGCATGCCTCGGTGGTCGCACGCGTGGCGCTCTGGGCGATCGAGCACGGGCTGCGTGTGCGTGGCGTCGTGCGCTCGCCGCTGCTGGGGCCTGCCGGCAACCGCGAGTTCTTCCTCTGGCTGCGCCATCCTGTCGATGCCCCGCGGGCTCCGTCGGAGGGCTCGTCGTGACGCGGCGGCTGGGGCCCGCGCGTCGCGTTGCCGTCGGCTTCCACCCGGAAGTGCGTGGCGCGGCCACGCTCGCCGAACGGCTGGCCGAGGTCGCGCGCGGAGCGGGCGTCGAGGCCTGGTCCGACCGGCTGCCCGACCCCGCGGCCGGCGAAGGGGCGTCGTCGTTCATCGGCCGCCTGCCGAGCGCGGAGCTGCTGGTGTGCGTCGGCGGCGACGGCACGGTGCTACACGCCTCGTCGCTGGCAGCCACGGTTGAGGTGCCGATCTTTGGTGTGCGCATGGGCCGCCTCGGCTTCCTCACGGAGGTCACGGAGGACGTGGCGGAGGAGGCACTGCTGCTCGTGCTCGAACGTGGCGGCCGGCTGGAGCGGCGGTCCATGGTGCAGGCACGGGCCGGCGAAGCCGAGCCCGTCCACGCGATCAACGATGTCGTGATCGGGCGGCGCACCCTCGGACGCACGGTGTCCGTCGGCGTACGCGTCAACGGCGTCCTGCTGGCCGAGTACCGCGCCGACGCAGTGGTCGTCGCTACCGCGACCGGCTCCACCGGCTACTCGCTGTCCGTGAACGGACCGATCCTCTACCCCACCTCCGAGGAGATGATCCTGGTGCCCGTGGCGCCGCACCTGACCCGTGCGAACGCGCTGGTCATCCCCTCCACGGCCACGCTCAGTCTGTTCGTGGAGCGCGGCGAAGGCGCCATGCTCACAGTGGACGGCTCGCAGGACCGGCCGATCGAGTCGGGGACCATGGTCGAGGTGGCCCACTCGCCTCGGGCGGTCGACTTCGTGCGGCTGGGCGGGGAGCAGGAGTTCTACACGCAGCTGGCACAGCGGCTCGGCTGGCTCCGCGTCGACCATGGTCTGGGGGACTCCTTCGCCGGCTCGCTGGACGACCCGCTCGACGAGAACGGCAACGGCAGGCCGTCCTCGTAGCCGTACGCGGTCGGTAAGCCACCCGCTGCACATGCGCAGGTGCGGGCGTATCCTCGAAGCAACATGAGCGACGGAACGCCCGCGACGCCGACCGCCACCACAGTGCAGCGCGCCACGGTGCATGATGCCGAGGGCATCCATCGCCTGGTGAACTTCTGGGCCGCCCAGGGTCAGATGCTCCCGCGCACCCTCGGCGAGACGTACGAGCACCTGCGCGACTTCTTCGTGATCCGAGAGGGCACAGAGGTGGTGGCGTGCGCCTCGTTGCACATTACCTGGGCCGACCTGGCGGAGGTGAAGTCGCTGGCGGTGCGCGAGGACCGGCAGTCCGCCGGCTACGGTGGCGCGCTCGTCCGCGCGTGCCACGAGGAGGGCCGGCAACTCGGCCTCGCAAGCCTGTTCGCGCTGACATACCGCCCGGGGTTCTTCGAGCGCCTCGGATGGCGCCAGGCCGACGTCATGACGCTTCCGCGCAAGGTCTGGAACGAGTGCTACCGCTGCCCCAAGTTTCCGGGCTGTGACGAGATCGCGATGGTGCTCGACCTGACGCCCGCGGCGGCCGAGGCCGCGCCGGCCTCATGAGCGAGGCAACGCTTCCGGAAGTCCTCAGCGACACCACAGTTCCGCGCCCCCGTCTTCGATGTCGTGCGGTCGCGCATCCGCTTCCCGGACGGCGTGGAGATCGAGCGCGTGAGCGTGATCCATCCCGGCGCCGTCGCGCTCGTGGCCGTCGACGAAGACGGACGCTGGCTCCTCGTGCGGCAGTACCGGCACGCGGCGCGGGCGGAACTGCTGGAGGTCCCGGCCGGCACCCGCGAGCCCGACGAAGCGCCGGAGGCGACGGCTGCGCGCGAGGTCCGGGAGGAGACCGGCTACGCCGCGGGCGCCCTCGTACGGCTGGGCGGCGCATGGATGGCGCCGGGCTTCTGCTCGGAGTACATCCACTTCTACCTGGCGACGGGACTGCGACGCGACCCGCTGCCTCAGGATCACGACGAGTACCTCTCGGCCCCGGTCCGCCTGACGGTCGAAGAGCTGTACGAGGCCATCGATGACGGCAGCGTGCAAGACGCCAAGAGCATCGTGGCGCTGACGCTGTACGAGCGATTCCAGCGGCGTGAAGGAGCCCTCGGGAGGTAGGGACTTCACGCACTTGACCCTCATGCGGTGCGGGGGAATAGTCACACCGGACGCCGATTCGAGAGCGGGGACGTCGAGGGCGGCGGGCAGCCCGGTCGGCGATACTGTCCTGGAGAGGACGGCCAGGGACACGATGGCAGCTCCTGCGGCCACTGACCCCATCGAGCGTCGGTACGGACTCACGCATCGGGTCGACCGATGGTGGGTGGAGCCGCTGCTGGTCGGCAGCGGCCTCGGAATCTTCATCATCTACTCGGGCATTTCAGCGATGCTAGGTGACCGCTGGGCCTTCGAGACGGAGAACGGGCTGTACCTCTCGCCCTTCTTCGAGCCGTTGATCCACCCCGGCTGGCTGCCGGACTGGTTCTCCCCGGCGCTGCTGATCTTGTGGGCGCCACTGGGCTTCCGTACGACGTGCTACTACTACCGACGGGCCTACTACCGCTCGTACTTCCTCAGCCCACCCGCCTGCGCCGTGCGTGAGCCCGCCAACTCCTACGCGGGCGAGTCCACGTTGCCGCTGGTGATCCAGAACGCACACCGCTGGTTCATGTACGTGGCGCTGCTGTTCATCCCGATCCTGTTCACGGGCGCGATCAAGTCATACCACCTGCCGGGCGAGGGCCTCGGGGTCGGTCTCGGCTCGATCATCCTCACGCTCAACGCGTTCTTCCTGATGATGTACACCATCGGCTGCCACTCGCTGCGGCACTGGGTGGCGGGGGGCCTGAACCAGTTCTCCCGCACGCCGCTTCGTCGCGTCCGACGCCAGGCGTGGGAGGTCTTCACCGTCGCCAACGAGCACCACCGCCTCTGGGCATGGGTGAGCCTCGTTGGCGTCGGCGTCACCGACCTCTACGTCCACCTGGTGGCGAACGGCGTCATCACAGACCCGAACACGTTCACGGGGCCCATCTAGGCCGCGTTCCCGTAGCGCAGCGAGCCGCGGCACGGCCGCCGCGAGCCCGGAGGAGGGCGCATGGCCGGCTACGAGAGTCACGAGTACGACGTCCTGGTCATCGGCGCCGGGGGCGCCGGTCTGCGCGCGGCCATCGAGGCCTCCGCGCGGGGCCTGCGGACCGCGCTCGTCAGCAAGTCCCTGCTGGGGAAGGCGCACACGGTCATGGCCGAAGGCGGCATTGCCGCCGCCATGGGCAATGTCTACACCGAGGACAACTGGCAGGTCCATTTCCGCGACACCATGCGCGGCGGCAAGATGCTCAACAACTGGCGGATGGCCCAGCTCCACGCCCAGGAAGCGCCGGACCGGGTGCGGGAACTGGAGGAGTGGGGCGCGCTCTTCGACCGCACGGACGACGGCCGCATCCTGCAGCGTGACTTCGGCGGCCACCGCTACGCTCGCCTGGCGCACGTCGGCGACCGCACCGGGCTCGAGATGATCCGCACGCTCCAGCAGCACGCCGTGCATCGAGGGCTGGACGTCTACCAGGAGTTCACGGTCAACCGGCTGTTCAAGGACGGGGACCGCATCGCGGGCGCCGTCGGCTACTGGCGCGAGAGCGGCGAGCTGGTCGCGTTCAGCGCGAAGGCCATCGTGCTGGCCACGGGAGGGCTCGGCAAAATCTGGGCCATCACCTCGAACTCCTGGGAAGGCACGGGGGACGGCCACGCGCTGGCGATGTACGCGGGCGCGGACATGATCGACATGGAGTTCGTCCAGTTCCACCCCACCGGCATGGTCTGGCCGCCCAGCGTCCGCGGCATCCTCGTCACGGAGGGCGTCCGAGGCGACGGCGGCACACTGCGCAACGCCAGCGGCGAGCGGTTCATGTTCAACTACGTTCCGCCCATGTTCGCCGCGGAGACCGCGGACAGCGAGGCGGAGGCGGACCGCTGGTACACCGACCGCACCGCCCGACGTACGCCGGACCTGCTGCCGAGTGACGAGGTGGCGCGCGCCATCAACTCTGAGGTGCGCGCGGGGCGGGGGAGCCCGCACGGCGGCGTCTTCCTGGACATCGCCAGCCGGCGCGACGCGGACTACATCCAGCGCCGGTTGCCCTCGATGTACCACCAGTTCAAGGAGCTGGCGGGCGTCGACATCACGCGGGAGCCGATGGAGGTCGGGCCGACCTGCCACTACGCGATGGGCGGCGTACGCGTCGATGCCGAGACGGGTGCGACGACGGTGCCCGGCCTGTTCGCGGCCGGCGAGGTGGCGGGCGGCATGCACGGCTCGAACCGCCTCGGTGGCAACTCGCTCTCCGACCTGGTGGTCTTCGGCCGCCGGGCCGGCGTGGGCGCCGCCGACTACGCCGAAGGCGTCGAGGCGATGCCCACGCTTGACGCGAGCGCGGTCAACGAGCGCGCCGAACTGGTCACGGCGCCGTTCGAGTCCGACGGCAAGGAGAACCCGTACGCGGTGCACGAGGCGCTCCGGGACCTCATGCAGGTCAATGTCGGCATCATCCGTACCGAAAGCGATATGCAGGTCGCGCTCTCGGGTATCCATGAGCTGAAGGCACGCGCCGCGGCGGTCAAGGTCGAGGGCGGCGCCCAGTACAACCCCGGGTGGCACCTGGCGCTGGACCTGGAGCACATGCTCAACGTCGCGGAGGCGGTCACGACGGCGGCCATCGAGCGGCAGGAGAGCCGCGGTGGCCACACGCGGGACGACTTCCCCGGCCCCTCGCCCGAGTTCGCGAAGGTCAACGTCGTGGTCCGCCGCTCCGAGGACGACGGCGCCATCACGGCGACGCAGGAACCGTTGCCGCAGATGCCCGCTGAGCTGCAGCGGCTATTCGAGGAGGACTAGCGATGCCGGTCGCACGCTTGAAGGTCTGGCGCGGCGGCGACGACGGCGCCTACGAGGACTACGAGGTCGAGTACGAGGAGGGGATGGTCGTCCTGGACGTCGTCCACCGCCTCCAGGCGACGCAGACGCCGGACCTGGCGGTGCGGTGGAACTGCAAGGCCGGCAAATGCGGCTCCTGTAGCGCCGAGATCAACGGGCGGCCGCAGCTCCAGTGCATGCAGCGCATGGAGCAGTACCCGGAGGACGAGGTCATCCAGATCGCGCCCCTCAAGACCTTCCCGCTGATCCGTGACCTGGTCTGCGATGTCTCCTGGAACTACAAGATCGCGAAGACCATTCCGGAGTTTCAGCTCACCGCGCCCGACCAGGACGGCAACCGGCGCATGGCACAGATCGACATCGACCGGGGCCAGGAGTTCCGGAAGTGCATCGAGTGCTATCTCTGCCAGGATGTCTGCCACGTCATCCGTGACCACCCGGACAACAAGGACGACTTCGCCGGGCCTCGGTTCTTCGTCCAGCTGGCGAACGTCGCCATGCATCCGCTGGACACGAACCCGCGGCGCGATACCGTGGACCACGGGTTCGGCCTGGAGTACTGCAACATCACGAAGTGCTGCACGGATGTCTGCCCGGAGCACATCAAGATCACGGACAACGCGATCATCCCGCTCAAGGAGCGCCGCGTCGACGAGTTCTACGACCCACTGCGCATCATCGGCCGGAAGTTCTTCGGGAAGAAGTAGCCCTCGAGGGGACGCGATGCGGAGCGGCTACTGGCCCAGCATCATTGTGGGCGCGGCGGTCGCCGTGGCGCTCTCCGTCGCGTTCAGCAGCATCCCCTTCGGCGTCGCCGTCGGCATCGCGGTGGCCATCGCGCTGGCCTGGGAGCAACGCGCCAGCCGGCGTTGAGGGTGACCGGCGGCCTCTGCTAGGGGGCATCAGATGAGCGACTTTACAACCGTTTTCCATGTGGGCGATCGCGTCATTCGGCAGGGGAGTGGCCAGTGCGCCACCGTCCGGGGCTTCCGCGAAACACGGCCGACTTCGACGAACCGGATTCAAGTCACGTGGGATGATGGGTACGAGGATCCGACATGGCATTACTCGGTGGTTTTCGACCTGGTCCCCGACCCCAAGAACCCTGAGCCGTGAGTCGCACCGGGCCCGTCTGGAACTACAGCCAGGCCTTGCGAATCGCCATCACTGTTCCTTGCTCGCGTACGAGCGGGGCAATCAGGAGACGGTGAGGCCTACTCCAGCATCTCGAGCGCCTGCAGAAGGCGGTCTGGTTCGGTGGTGCTCGCCTCGATCATGCGGCGCGACAGGTCGTCGTGCTGAGCGGCGAACTTCAAGGCAAGAGGTAAACGAATCCCGTATCGTGGCCGCGAGTGTCGCTCGGTATCGCGCGCAAGATCGCCTCGGTCTCGGGCGTGAGCGGCACCTCGCCGCCTCGTGGCGTGGCACCTGGCATCGCGTCATGGAGCACGCGTTCCGCGATTGCGGGGTCTACCGTGCCGAATCGGTCGAGGTACTGCCGGACGAATCCTGCGCGCAATGCTGCCATGGTAAGGGCCGCTGGGACGAACTGGGAGCCGCAGCTCCTCAGCGCGACCACCTGAGCTTCCGTCAGGGGCGCTCGGACATCCGCGCCCCAGCTCCGAACATGTTCGAACAAGTCCTCGCCCCGCTCTGGCATCGCGTAATGTCCTTCTACTTCCAACGGGCTGGCCTCGAAGGGTCTCCGGGCGGTGGGTTCTACAGCGCACGGATGAGTGAGTCACAGCCGTCTGTCCCCACCAGTGACAGTGCCATAGGGCTGGGGGGGCGTGGCGAGGATGCGATCTTCCGAACGTTTCGCGAGACTCCCCGAGGATCCTGCCCCGGACTCATCGCTCGAGCGGCGACGTGCAATAAGACGCTGGCCGGCCGCAGTTGGTTCCTGTGGCTCCGCGAGGCGGAGAACGGGGGCGCCTACGGCCGAGTCATCTCCTCGGGGCGGACCCACTCGTCGAACTGTTCCGCGGTGAGCAGGCCCAGTTCGACGCCGGCCTGGCGGAGGGTGGTGTTTTCGGCGTGCGCCTTCTTCGCGATCTTGGCCGCATTGTCGTAGCCGATATGCGGGTTGAGCGCGGTGACCAGCATCAGCGAAGACTCCATCAGCTCGCGGATGCGTGCCTCGTTCGCCTCGATGCCCGACACGCAGTGGTCGGTGAACGACACGGCGCCGTCACCGAGGAGGCGCAGGCTCTGCAGGTTGTTGTAGGCGATGACCGGCTTGAACACGTTCAGCTCGAAGTGCCCGGTGGCGCCAGCGACGCCCACGGTGACGTCGTTGCCCAGCACCTGCGCGCAGACCATCGTCATAGCCTCGGACTGCGTGGGGTTCACCTTGCCCGGCATGATCGAGGACCCGGGTTCGTTCGCGGGCAGGACGAGCTCACCGAGGCCGGCGCGCGGCCCCGAGCCGAGCAGCCGCACGTCGTTCGCGACCTTCATCAGCGAGGCCGCCACGGTTTTCAGCTGGCCGGACAGCTCCACCTGCGCGTCATGCGCCGCCAGCGCTTCGAACTTGTTCGCGGCAGTGACGAAGGGCAGCCCCGTGTAGCGCGCGATGGCGTCCGCGACGCGCGAGGCGAACTCGGGATGGCTGTTCAGGCCGGTGCCCACCGCCGTCCCGCCCAGCGCCAGTTCCGAGAGGCGCGGGAGCGTGCCCTCAACGCGCGCGACGGCGTACTCGACCTGCTTCGCGTAGCCGGAGAACTCCTGCCCCAGCGTCAGCGGCACGGCGTCCATCAGGTGCGTGCGGCCGATCTTCACGACGCCCTCGAAGGCCCGCGCCTTCGCGTCGATGGCCTGGTGGAGGTAACGCAGCGCGGGGAGCAGGAGGTGCGTCGCCTGCTCGACGGTGGCGATGCTCATGGCGCCGGGGAACGTGTCGTTGGAGGACTGCGACATGTTCACGTGGTCGTTGGGGTGGACCGGCTGCTTGGAGCCCATGTCGCCGCCGAGGAGCTCGATCGCGCGGTTCGAGATCACCTCGTTGGCGTTCATGTTGGTCTGCGTGCCGGAGCCGGTCTGCCAGACGACCAGCGGGAAGTGGTCGTCCAACTCGCCATCGATCACCTGCTGTGCGGCCTGCTTGATGGCGGCCGCCAGCGCGGGGTCGAGCTTTCCGAGGGCTTCGTTCACCTCGGCGGAGCAGTATTTCACGATGCCGAGCGCGCGGATCAACGGGCGCGGCATGCGTTCCGTGCCGATCTTGAAGTTCTCCAGCGAACGCTGCGTCTGGGCGCCCCAGTAGCGGTCCGCCGCCACCTCGATGGCGCCCATGCTGTCCGACTCGACGCGGGTCGCGCCGCTCATGCTGCCTTCCTTCCGAGGTGCCCGGCTCCAGTCCATGCGCCGGGCGTAGTTACCCCTGAGGGGTGGCCGCCGCCAGCTCCTTGACCGCGTCACCGGCCGCCCGGATCTCCTCGAGTTCCTGCTCGGCTAGCGGGATCTCGTAGATCTCCCGGATACCGCCGGCTCCGAGGACGAGCGGGACACCGACGTAGCCGCCGTCGACGCCGTACTGGCCGCTCAGCATGGCGCAGCAGGGGATCAGGCGCCGCTCGTCAAGGAGGATCGCGTCGATCATCTCCACCAGGGCGGCTGCGGGGGCCGCCACAGAGCTACCGGTTTTGATCAGCTCAACGATCTCCGCACCGCCACGCTTGGTGCGGTCGACGATCGCCTGGACGCGATCCGGCGGCAGCAGCTGCGTCAGCGGGACGCCGCCGACGGTCGCGTTAGAGACGATCGGCACCATGGTCGCCTCGGTGTGGCCACCGAGCACCCAGGCGCTGACGTCCTTCACAGATGCGCCTGTCTCCATGGCGATGAAGGTGCGGTAGCGGCCAGTGTCGAGCATTCCACCCTGCCCCACCACACGCGGGGACTCAAACCCGCTTGCGTCGAGTGCCACGTGGCACATCGCGTCCATCGGGTTCGCCAGAATGACAAACGTCGTCTCCGGCGAGTGCTGCACGGCGTTGTTGACCACGCTGCGCACAATGCCGGCGTTGGTACCCAGCAAGTCCTCGCGTGTCATCCCAGGCTTGCGTGGGACGCCCGACGTGATGACCACGACATCGGAGCCGGCTGTGTCGGCCCAGTCGTTGGTCCCGCGCACGGTGGTGCTGAAGGGCACCCATGGCGAGCCCTGCGCGATGTCCAGCGCCCGGCCCTGCGGGAGCCCCTCGACGATGTCGATCAGCACGACATCCGCGTGGCCGCGGGCTGCCATGGCCTGTGCGGTCGCGGCACCGGTGTTGCCGGAGCCGACGATTGTTACTTTCTTGCGCAGAACGGTCTCCATCCCTACGGCGCGCAGCCTCCGTCCGGCTGCGCGCTTCGCGTTGTACGTTCGCCTCGACCCGCGGGCTCCTGGGCGCCCGCCTAGGCGTTCATCGCGGCCTGCAGGCCCTCGTCCAGCTTCGCGAGGAACTGCTGCGTGGTCAGCCACGGCTGCTCCGGGCCCACCAGCAGCGCGAGGTCCTTCGTCATGTGGCCCGCCTCGACGCTCTCGACGCAGACGCGCTCCAGGGTCTGGGCGAATGCCGCGAGGTCGGCGTTGTCGTCCAGCTTCGCCCGGTGCGCCAGCCCTCGCGTCCACGCGAAGATCGAGGCGATCGGGTTGGTGGAGGTCTCCTGGCCCTGCTGGTGCTGCCGGTAGTGGCGCGTGACGGTGCCGTGGGCCGCCTCGGCCTCCACGGTCTGGCCGTCCGGGGTGAGCAGCACGGAGGTCATGAGGCCCAGCGAGCCGAAGCCCTGCGCCACGATGTCGGACTGCACGTCGCCGTCGTAGTTCTTGCACGCCCAGACGATGCCGCCGCTCCACTTCAGGACCTGCGCCACCATGTCGTCGATCAGCCGGTGCTCGTAGGTAAGGCCTGCTGCGTCGAAGTCCTTCTTGAACTCGTTGTTGAAGACCTCCTCGAAGAGGTCCTTGAAGCGGCCGTCGTAGGCCTTGAGGATCGTGTTCTTGGTGGACAGGTACATCGGGTATTTGCGCTGCAGCGCGTAATTGAACGAGGAGCGGGCGAAGCCGCGGATCGACTCGTCGAGGTTGTACATCCCCATGGCGACGCCGGCGTCCTCGAAGCTCATCACCTCGTGCTCGATGGCCTCGCCGCCGCCCGCCGGTTCGAAGACCATCTTGAGCTTGCCGGCGCCGGGCACCAGGAAGTCCGTGGCGCGGTACTGATCGCCGTAGGCGTGACGGCCGATGATGATCGGCTCTTCCCAGCCGGGCACCAGGCGCGGGATGTTGCTGCAGATGATTGGCTCGCGGAAGACGGTCCCGTTCAGGATGTTGCGGATGGTGCCGTTCGGGGAGCGCCACATCTGCTTGAGCTTGAATTCCTCGACGCGCTCCTCGTCCGGGGTGATGGTGGCGCACTTCACGCCTACGCCGTGCCGCTTGATCGCCTCGGCCGAGTCCACCGTGATCTGGTCGTTGGTCGCGTCGCGCGACTCCATCCCCAGGTCGTAGTACTCGAGGTTGATGTCCAGGTACGGCAGGATCAGCCGTTCCTTGATGAAGGCCCACATGATGCGGGCCATTTCGTCGCCGTCGAGTTCAACTACGGGGTTGGCTACCGGGATCTTCGCCATAGTCGCTCCTGGTCGGGTCCTCGCACCGTTGTCCTCCCCGGCCCGCCGTCGTGCGCGGTCGCCCGAGGCATGGGGAGAGCGGGAGGTGACGGATACACGGCGGCCCTGTGGTCATCCGCCCCGCGGACGGGGCTCGCCGCCCCCTACCCGCGACTGCTCGCCCGTGGCGCCGAGGGCGCGCAGGGGAGCCCGTTGGGCCCGGGCTTGGGGCGTGCTCGGCGAGCGACGCGAGTATACGCACAACCGCCCCTTGTGCGGGAGCCACCGCCAGGGCACAGCGTGCCCGGACGCGCCGCGGAGGGTCAGGCCGCTACCGCGGCTGGCGCCTCGAAGTCCAGTGCCGGACTGATGAGTTGTGCGGCCTGCTCCAGCGCCTCGATCTGCTGCGTCGTGAAGGCATGGTGAGCCTCCGCGCTGGCGACGAGCGCGGCGCGAGGCGCTTCGCCCGCGGGATTGGGCACGGGCACGATCACCAGGGACCCGGGCTTCGTCATCCACTCCATTGCGACCTTGCCGCCGTAGACATCGGTGTCCCGCACGTCCAGGTTGACGTGCGTGACGCCGGAGTACCATCGGCTGGCGTCCTCGTCGGTGAGCGGGACGGACGTCGAGGTGGCGTCGATGCGCGGGCCGAAGGCGTTCCGCACGGCGATGACGCGCAGGTCGGTTTGGTCGCGGATCAGGAGGTACAGGCTCGTGCCGCCCAGCGAGGCGGCGATCGTCTCGACGAGTGCTCCGGCGATGCGCTCCGGCGTGGAGCGGCGGCCGGCGACGCGCAGCGCGAGGTCGACAAGCTGCCGCCCCCGGGCCGCGTCCACCTCGGCAGCACGCATCCGCGTCCACTCGGCGGTGATGTCGGCGCCGATGGAGAGGGTCGACCACCCCTCAGGGCCGCGGTCCACGGGCATGTAGCTGATCTTGAACCAGGCCTCGGCCGCAGCGCGCCGCACACCGATCAGGACGTTGCGCTGTGGCTCCCCGGTCGTCCGAGCGATGTGCGACGGATGCTCTCGGAGCGGGAGTTCGCGGCCGTCCGGGCTGAAGAAGCGTTGCCCCTCTAGCCGAATGTTTCCGCGGACATCCTCGTCTGTGCCCAGCGCCTGCCCGTAGGCGCGGCTGGACTGCACGAAACGGCCGCCCGAGTCGCGTACGGCGATCACCATGCCGGATTCGAGCACAGCCTCCAGCGAGCGAGCGAGTTCATTGCTGTCGCGGCTAGAGTGGATGAGGGAACTGAGTGAACGCACCGGTGCTCTCCTCGCGGACGGCCGGGCCGGTCAACCGCGCGGTAGCAGGCCTTGAGTTGCCGTGATCTTCGGCCGTCCTGGCCGTCACCGATAGAGGAGTACCCCCACAACGGAACGTGGGAATCCCTGAGGGGACGACGCGGGGCCGTCCAGCGGCGTCGGCGCCTGTGAACTTCCAAGGAGCGCCGCTACAGGGGGATGTTTCCGTGCTTCTTCGGGGGCTGAGACTCCGCCTTGCTGCGCAGGATCTCCAGGGCGTGTCCGACCTTGATGCGGGTGTCCCGTGGGTCGATCACGTCGTCGACGTAGCCCTTCGCCGCCGCGATGTACGGGTGCTCCAGCCGCTCCTGGTACTCGGCAACGAGCCGGGCGCGCTCTGCCTCGGGATCCGAGGCCGAGACGATCTCGCGGCGGTTGATGATGTTTACGGCCTGGCTGCCCGCCATGACGGCGATCGCGGCGCCACCCCAGGCGTAATTCACGTCCGCGCCCAGGTGCTTCGCGCCCATCGCGTCGTAGGCGCCTCCGAAGGCCTTGCGCAGGATCACCGTCACCTTCGGCACGGTGGCGGCGGAGTAGGCATACACCAGCTTCGCCCCGTGGGCGATGATGCCGCCGTACTCCTGCGAGACGCCGGGCAGGAAGCCCGGCACGTCCACCAGCGTCACGATCGGGATGTTGAAGGCGTCGCAGAAGCGTACGAACCGCGCGGCCTTGCGCGAGGAGTCGATGTCGAGCACGCCGCCGAGGTACATCGGCTGGTTGGCGACGATCCCCACCGAGTACCCGCCGACGCGGCAAAAGCCGACCACGATGTTCTGCGCGAAGAACTCGTGGACCTCCATGAACTCGCCATTGTCGACCAGCCGCTCGATCACGTCCCGGACGTCGTAAGGATTCGCCGAGGTCGCGGGGACAACGGAGAGGATGTCGTCGAGGCGCCGGTCAACGGCGTCGCCGGTGTCGACATAAGGGGGGTCGTCCATGTTGTTCGCCGGGATGTACGAGAAGAGGCGGCGCACCTCCTCCAGGCACTCGACCTCACCGTTGACCGAGAAGTGCGCGACGCCCGACTTGGTGGTGTGCGAATGCGCGCCGCCGAGGTCTTCCATGGTCGTGACCTCGCCGGTGACGCTCTGGATGACGTCCGGGCCAGTGAGGAACATCTGGGATGTGCCTTCGACCATGAAGATGAAGTCCGTAAGCGCCGGCGAGTAGACTGCGCCCCCGGCGCACGGGCCCATGATCACGCTGATCTGCGGGATCACACCCGAAGCGCGCACGTTGCGGTGGAAGATGTCCCCGTAGCCGGCGAGTGAGCCCACGCCCTCCTGGATGCGAGCGCCTCCCGAGTCGTTCAGGCCGATCACCGGGACCCCGGTCTTCATCGCGAGGTCCATCATCTTGGTGATCTTCTCGCCGACGACCTCGCCGAGCGAACCGCCAAATACCGTGAAATCCTGCGCGAACAGGCAGACGCGGCGCCCCTCGATCTTGCCCCAGCCGGTGACGACGGCGTCACCGTAGAAACGCTCGCCGTTCTCCGCGTCCTCCTGGTGTACCGCCAGCGCGTCGATCTCTTCGAAGGAACCGGGGTCGAGCAGGGTGTCGATGCGCTCGCGGGCCGTGAGCTTGCCCCGCTTGTGCTGCGCCTCGATGCGCTCCGGTCCCCCGCCGAGGAGCGCGCGCGACTTCAGTTGCGCGAGATGCTCGAGCTGTTCCTCGATCGCCATGGGTTACCCATTCTCCGCCTGCCCGCATGCATCGCAGGCGTCTGCTGTCGTCGCGTGGGATGGTGTGAGTATCTGGAAGATTCCGGTGCTGCGCCAGCCGCGCGAGGCCGGACGAGCCCGATCAGTCGCCGCCGGGGATCTGGATGTCCTGTCCGGCGAACAGATTCGCAATCTCATCGACGGAAACCCCGTTGGCGGCCGCCAGTTCCTCCACGGTCACGCCGAACTGGTCCGCGATGCCGATGGCGGTGTCGCCGGGCTGCACGGTGTACGTCTCGCCGTCTCCCGTGCTGGGCGGAGGCGTAGCCGTCTGGGGTGTGGGCGTGCCGCCGTCGACGGGGGCCGTCCCGCCACCATCAGCCGCGCCGCCACCGTCCGAGGCGCCGCCGTCGGCGCCCGGGATCGTGAGTTCCTGTCCGACGAAGATGTCCGTCCCGGAGAGGTCGTTGGCGGCCTGGATGTCCTCCACGGTCACGCCGTAACTCTCCGCGATGCCTGAGAGCGTGTCGCCGGGCTGCACCTCGTAGCTGGTCTCCGCGCTGCCGCCGGTGCTACCGCTGCCCTCGCCGGTCACGATGGTGGGCACGGGTTCCGTGGGGAAAGGGGTGGCGGTGGGGACTGTGCCGGCGCTGCCCGGAGGGGGCGTGGGGTCCGGAGAGTCGTCGCCGCCGCAGGCCGCGAGCAGTACGAGCGAGGCCGCCGTGGCCAGGAGAGTGGTTCGTTGCATCATGCCCGCTTCGCCAGGGGAGTCGCTGCCGATCCTAGCGGAGGCTTCCGCC
This sequence comes from Dehalococcoidia bacterium, assembly GCA_009379925.1. Taxonomy (GTDB): domain Bacteria; phylum Chloroflexota; class Dehalococcoidia; order UBA2979; family UBA2979; genus WHSU01. The sequence goes on from WHSU01000007.1 coordinate 77,010, forward strand.
GGTCACAAGCGCGGCTAGGGTGACGCCTCGGTGACCCCTGTCAGCATCGCCTCCAGCATCACATCCGCGGCAGCGAGCATGGTCTCGAGGTCGTCGGGGTGAACGTTGTCGATGTCGTCACGCGACGAGTGGATGAACGGGTCGTCGCCGCTCGTCACGGTCACGGCGGGCACCCCGGCATCCGCGAACGAGACGTGGTCCGAGGAGGCGAAGCGGGGGAACGACCCGGCTACCAGCGGGAAGTCCCCGCCCTCCAGGGCGATCAGCACCTCCTCCGTCAGCAGCGCATCGCCGATGACCTTCGCGCCATCGATGCGGCCCTGCATGTCGAAGTTGAGTAGCCACTCCGCGCCGTTCGTGTCGTGGTCGCGCACGTAGGCGCGCGAACCGAAGAGCCCGATCTCCTCAGCGCCGAACGCGATCACGCACAGCCCGTCTGTCCGATGTGCCCGCGCCAGCTCCAGCACCACCGCGGTGCCGGAGGCGTTGTCGTTCGCTCCCGGCCCCGCGGGCACGGAGTCGTAGTGGCCGCCGATATACCAGCGGCACTCTTCGCCCGCCCGCGCGACCACGTTCTGGGAGTCGCCCTGGTCGCTGCCGATACCCGCGCGGACGGTCACCTCCGCGCGGTCGCCGCGCGCGAGGTCGCGAAGGACCTCGCCGTCCTCGGGGATAGCGCCCACCACCGGAATCTGGGCCTGGAAGCCGCCCAGTGAGCCGAACAGCGGCCCCGCCTCGTTGTTGACGATGATGAGTGCCGCCGCGCCCGCCTGCTGTGCATTGCGCGCCTTCTGTTCGAACGTCAACTCACCCCTCTGGACCACCACCACGGCGCCTCGCGCGCCGGCCTCCGCCAGGGCCTGCTCCCCGCCCAAACCCGCGTCCACCAGCGGACCGGTGGCCTCCCCGGAACCGGAGCCGCCGAGGCCAAACGGGCGCATCGCCACGCCGTCCGGAAGCGAGATCAGCGAGTCGTCGACGCGGCTGGCGAAGCTGAACGGCTCGACGTCCACCGCGTAGCCGTAGGACCGCAGTTCGCCGGCGATGTACTCGGCCGCCTCGCGCTCCTCGGCCGATCCGGCGGGCCTCGACCCAATGTCCACCGCCAACGCCTGGACGTGCCGCATGGCTGCGTCGACACCCGGGGGCTCGTCGGCGACCGAGTCCGGCGTCGCGGTGGCCGCCGCGGCGGGCGGATCGGTGGCGGTGGCTTCGGCGGACGGGGAGGCCTGGAGCGAGGCGGTGGGGCTGGCGCCGCCCTCGGGGTCTCCGCCGTCCACGGGGATGACGTCGTCGTCGCACCCGGCGAGGAGCAACGCGCACACGAGTAGCATCGGAGCGATGCGTCGGACCGTCATGATGCCTGGCTCCGGGCGGGGGCGGTTGCTCGGCGGCTCGATGTGGTTGGGGGCGGCAGGTGGGGCGATGGTTAGCGCCGGCGGGCTCGCGATGCCCACCAGCGGCGCAGCCGCTGCACAGGCCCTGAGCCGCCGGCGCGGTACTCGACGGTGCGGCCTCGCCACCGCTGCTGCACGGTGCCTCCGGCGCCGCGGCTGAACATGAGGATGGCGAAGCTGGTCACGAACAGCGCGATCCCGGCGTAGAGCGCCCACTGCATCAAGACCGGGTTGAAGCGACGGAAGAAGAACGACCCGAGGATCAACAGGAACGAGATCAGTACGACCTGCGACATCGAGATGCGTGACAGCTCCCGCATCACGTTGTGCTGTAGTTCTTGCACCTTCGCGCCGAAACGCTGCACGCCGCGCCGCCGCCGGCGCGCTCGGCGCGCGTCCGCATCCGGGAAGCGCTCGATGCGGTCGAGGATCTCCTCGATCTCGCGCTCCAGGCGGTCGGGTCGCTCGGGACGGTCGGGCATGGGGTTCGCCTGACTACGCGGTGGGCGCTCGGGCTCATCGAGTATATCAGGGTGACCGGTGAAGATGCCCGAGGCTGATCAGCGTACGGAATCGTCAGGTACGCCCCAGCCCCCGCCGCCCGGCGTCTCCACGCGCACGCGGTCGCCCGGCGCCACCTCGACCTGCGCCCGCGCTCCCAGGTCCTCGGCCGCCCCGTCCGCGCGGATCAGGGCGTTGCGCCCGATGGCGCCCGGTCCTCCGCCGTGGAGCCCCCAAGGGGCGAAGCGGCGGCGTTCGGTGACCAGGCTCACCGTCGCGTGGTCGTAAAAGCGGTACTCGCGCACCACGCCCTCCCCGCCGGGGTGACGTCCGAGGCCGCCCGTGCCGTCACGCAACTCGTAGCGCTCCACCGTGAACGGGTACGCGAGGGGCAGCGCCTCCAGCGGCGTGTTCATGGTGTTGGTCATGTGCGTGTGTACGCCGGAACGGCCCGCTCGCCTCGGGCCGCCGCCCGCACCGCCCGCGATCGTCTCGTAGTAGGCGTACGGCCGGCTTCGAGCCGTGTCGTAGCCGCCGATGGTGATGTTGTTCATCGTGCCGGAGGAGGCCGCCGGGATGCGGTCCGGCACTGCCTGCGCTAGCGCCCCCAGGGCCACATCGGTGATGCGCTGGCTCGTCTCCACGTTGCCCGCGGATACCGCCCGAGGTGGCCCCGCGGCGACCACGCTGCGGTCGGGCAGCGTGAAGCGCACCGGGCGGTAGCAGCCCTCGTTGGCGGGGGCGTCCGGGCCGGCCAGGCAGCGGATGGCGTAGTAGCACGCCGACTGCGTGACGGCCGCCACGGCGTTCAGCGACGCCTCCGGCGTCTCCGGGTCCGTGCCCGTGAAGTCGAAATGCGCCTCCTCGCCCCCGATCTCGAGGGCGAGCCGGATCACGAGGCCGTCCGCGCCTACCTCCAGCCGGTCCTCGAAGGTATAGCGCCCGTCGGGGACACCGGCCAGCACCGCCCGCACGACGCGCTCGCCATGCGCGAGCAGTGCCTCGAAGCGCGCGCGCAGCCCCTCGATGCCGAAGCGGCCGGCCGCGCCCTGCAGCCGGCGAGCACCGAGCGCGGTCGTGGCGAGCTGCGCCCGGAGGTCTCCACGGCGCTCTTCGGGCGCGCGCGAGTTGCGCACGATCAGCGCGAATGCGGATTCGTTGAGCCGGCCCGCGTCGACGAGCCGGATGGGAGGCACCACCAGTCCCTCCTGGAGTAGTTCGCGCGCGACGGGCATCGACCCGGGCGCCATGCCGCCGATGTCCGCATGGTGCGCCCGCGTCGCGACAAAGCCGATGAGGTCGTCGCCGACGAAGACCGGGGCCACTGTGGTCAGGTCGGGGAGGTGCGTGCCGCCTCGGAAGGGGTCGTTGAGCGCGAGCACGTCCCCCGGCTCGAAGGGTGCCAGTTCCATCACCTGGCGCACCGCCGCCGGCATCGCGCCGAGGTGTACAGGCATATGCGCCGCCTGCGCGACCATCGCGCCGTCCGCGTCGAAGACGGCGCACGAGAAGTCGCGGCGTTCCTTGATGTTCGGGCTGTACGCGGTGCGTCCCAGGGCCTCGCCCATCTCCTCGGCCACCGAGGTGAGCACGGCGTCGGCGATCGCCAGGTCCGCGGCATCGAGCGGACCGGTTGCTCCGAGGGACCTCGATGCGTCGTTCATGCGCGCTCCAGCAGCAGGTTGCCGTCGGTGTCCACCGTCCCACGCCAGCCGGGCGACACGAGCGTCGTCGTGTCGAGCTGCGTGACGATGGCGGGGCCGTCGAGGACATCGCCGGGCGCCAGCGCGGCGCGGTCGTAGACGGCCGCCTCCGCCACCCGACCCCCCACCCACGCCTGGGTCGTCCCGACGGGGGCGGCTCCGGCCCGGGCGAACTCGGGCGCAGGCATCGCGGACTGACTGCGTACGCGCGCCGTCACGCGCACGTTGACCGCCTCCAGTGGCGCGGACGGCTCCGAGTGCGCGAAACGCTGCTCGTGCGCTTCGTGGAAGGCGCGCGCGGCTGCCTCGATGTCCCGCGCGTCGAGGGCGACCATGAGTTCGTACGACTGCCCGACATAACGCACGTCCAGCGCCTCTTCCAGCGTCGCGCTGGTCTCGCCGAGTTGCTCGCGTGCCTCGACGCCCGCGCGGTCGAGCGCTTCGAGCAGCGCCGGCATCGAGGCGTCGTCGAGCGGGACGAGCACCGAGCGGGAGCGCGTGGCGGTGAGGTCGCTCTGCGCGGCGCCCATGGCGGCGAGCACGCCCGGCATCAGCGGCACCAGCACACGGGGCATCGCCAACGCCTCGGCGAGCCCGCAGGCATGGAGGGGCCCCGCGCCGCCGAACGCGACGAGCGTGAACTCGCGCGGGTCGAAGCCGCGCTGCACAGAGACGACGCGCAGCGCGCGCTCCATGTTCGCCGTTGCCACATCGATCACCGCCTGCGCGGCTGCCCGCGCGTCACCCTCGAACGCGGGGAGCAGCGGCGCGGCCGCCGCCAGCGAACGCGAGGCGTCGAGGGGCATCGCCCCGCCGAGCAGGCCCGCCGCGCCCAGGCGTCCGAGCACGACCTGCGCGTCGGTGACCGTGAAGTGGTCGCCCCGCCCGTAGCAGGCCGGACCGGGGTCCGCGCCCGCCGACTGTGGCCCCACGCGCAGCGCGCCGCCCGCATCGAGGCGGGCGATTGAGCCACCTCCGGCGCCCACGGTGTGTACGTCGACGACCGGGGTGCGCGCGGCGAAGCCGCCGATGACGACGTCAGCACGCGTGGGCACCGCGCCATCGCACAGCGCAACATCCGTCGAGGTGCCACCCATGTCGAAGGTGATCACGCGCTCGAGGCCGGCCTGGCGCGCGACCGCGAACGCGCCCGCCACCCCGGCCGACGGCCCGGATAGCAGCGTCGCCACCGGCAGCGCCGAGGCCCGCGCGGGGTCGGCCGCGCCACCGTCGGACTGCACGATGCGCAGCGGCCCCGCGCCCGCCTCGGCCAGGCCCTCCGAGAGGTGCCGCACGTACCTCGACATCACCGGCCCGACGTAGGCATTGAGGACGGTCGTCGCCGTGCGCTCCACCTCGCGGTACTCCGGCGACACGCGCGAGGAGAGCGAGAGGTAGAGCGAGGTGCCACCGGCGACCGGCTCGAAGACCTCCTCGAAGGTGGGGTTCACGTAGGAGTAGAGCAGGGAGACCGCCAGCGCCTCGGCGCCCTCCTCCTCCGCCTGCTGCACCAGCGCGCGCACCTCCGAGTGGTCGAGCACCTCCTCGACGCTGCCGTCCGGCCGCAACTTGCCGTGCAACTCGAAGGTCAGCCCCGGCGCCACCAGCGGCTCCGGCGTCTCTGGCTCCAGGTCGTAGATGTCCGGCCGCGTCTGCCGCCCGATGGTCAGCAGGTCCCGCACCCCCTCGGTGGTCACGAGCGCCGTGCGCGCCCCCCGCCGCTCCAGCACCGCGTTCGTGGCCACGGTGGAGCTGTGTACGACGAGGTCCGGCCGCACCCCAAGCTCCACCACCCCCTCTAGCACCGCCCTCGATGGGTCGGCCGGCGTCGAGGGCCGCTTGTGGGCGCGCACCCGCCCGTCCTCCCACACCAGGAAGTCCGTGAACGTGCCGCCGACGTCAACGCCGATGAGGATGGTCATGCCTTCGCGCCCCAGAGCGCTGCCCGCTCACCAAGGGGCGGGAGGGTCGTGGCTCCCAAGCGACAACTATCCATGGCTTCTTGCAGCAGGCCGCTGTGCCCCCTAGCTGCGACCGCGGACTCGAACACCGTCAGCGTGAAGTCAGTGAGGAAGGCGAGCCCCTCAAGGAGGGCAGTGTGATCCGCCCGACCGATCCCACCTGCCACGAACACGTCGGCGCCGCCGTAATTCGCGCGTCGGCGCATTTCCCAGAGGAAGTTGAAGAACGTTGTGGGTCGCAGTTTGGGGTCGGAGTCCTGCTGAGCGCGGTATCCGGGGGAAAGCCTCACTCGCCCAGGGCGTTTGGCGAGCCATTCCTTGCCCCTCTCGTCGACCTGGTTCTCACGAGTCGTCCGGACAGCCGTAAATAGGTACTGTTCGGCGTTTGCGTGGGTCGGGACGGCTGCTGCTACTAAGCCCTTCTCCCGCCGGAACGACGGACTCAACCCTCGCACCTCCGGGGACTCGTACCTGACGCACCTGGTGCTGAGGGGATACGGAAGCCTGTTAGCGGCCCAATCAGACATTTGGTTCAGGAAGGACTGATGATTCTTGGCTTCGTTGTCCGTCACCACGAGGATGGCGACCTGCGCGGCTGAGGAGACGGCGTAGTAGGTTTGCACCACCGCCCATTGGTTGGCGAACTCAATGGCCTCCGGTGCCGCTAAGGGCCATCGGAGCTGATATTCCGTGTACCACGCAGCCCTCATTAATTGACTGGCCCGCGCCCGCTTTTCGGCAGTCATCCGCCTTTCGGCGTCGGTGCTCCAGCCGGTTAGAACGCGCTCATGCAGCCCCAACCGCCAGTCGGTGCCGTAGCACCCCTCCACCGCGAGGCGAAACGCAGATACATAGTTGCGGAAGTGCCGCAGCGCCCAGTCGTCGCTCGTCACAGGTGGAGGTGGTGGAAGGAAGGACATCGGCAACCTCAGGAACGGGGAGTTGTCGACATTAGCACAAATGGTCGGTAGCGACCGTCACCTTGACCCTCAGCCGCCCCGTTGCTAGCGTCGATTCGTTCCACTCACCAGGCGACCACCGACCGAGGAGCATCGCGCGATGCCCGATACCTATGCCGTTGAGCCCCGCACCGTGACGGGGAAGCGCGTCAAGCGGATGCGCAGCGCGGGCGTCGTCCCGGCCAACATCTACGGGCGCGGCGTCGAGTCCGTCGCCGTGCAGATCCCCTTCGTCGACGCGCGCACGATGATCAACGCGCACGGTCGCAACTCACTCATCGAGGTGCAGGTCACCGGCGAGGCGAAGGCGCGGCCGGTGGTGGTGCGACAGCTCGACATCCACCCGCTGAACGGCGCGCTGCGTCACATCGACTTCTACCAGGTCGACCTCCAGCGCACGATTTCGGCCGAGATCCCCGTGGTCCTGACCGGCGAGTCACCCGTGGTGACCATCCAGGGCGGCATCCTGATGCACGGCGCGGAGGCGGTGCTGGTCGAGGCGTTGCCGGCAGAGCTGCCAGAGCAGCTGGAGATCTCCGTCGAGTCCCTGACCGAGTTCGACCAGCAACTGTCCGCCGGACAGCTCCAGCTGCCGCAGGGCGTGACGCTGCTCTCCGGCGAGGACCTGATGCTCGCGCGCATCAGCCGTCCGCGCATCGAGGAGGAGCCGGAGGCCGTGCTGGAGGGCGAAGAGGCCGAGGCCGCCGAGGAAGGCGAGCCTGCCGAGAAGGCCGCAGAGGACGCCGAGGAGACCGAAGGCGCCTCGGAAGACGGTGGCGAGGACTAGCCTCGCCTCCAGAGTCTCGGGTTCCTAGTAGGGGCGCAGCGTGCTGCGCCCGCTCCCGCTCCCTCTGCTGCTCCGCACCGTTCCCCGGTCGTGGTGAGCCCGTCGAGCTACCGGCACCATCGCCCCTCAAGGGCAAGCCGAAGGGCGCAGCACGCTGCGCCCCTACGAAGACAACGGCGCGGTTCGAATCGGGGGCCGCTACGAGGCTCGCGCCATCTCCTGGAGCTTGAGGACTGTCGCCCAGTTGCGGGCGGTCCCTATGGCCGCCTTCGGACCCCTGCGTTCCACTTCGACGGGCAGCTTCGCCCGGCCCATGCCGTTCGGCAGGTGCAGGTAGAGCTCGCGGTTGCGGGCGACCAGCGCCTCTGGTGCGAATGCCACGAGGTCGAGCGCGGCGAAGGCGTCGGCCGGTAGGTCCTCCTTGAAGAACAGCACGTGGAGCTGCTTGTCGCCGGCGTCCGGGTAGGGGTTCGCCTCAACGATGGCGTCCCACTCGTCCGCCGTCCGCAGTACGACAGGGACGGCCATGCCAGAGAACGCCTCGATGCTCCGGGCGAGCTCGGCCTCCAGCTTCGGGGCCGAGCGCGCCGGGTGGCTGAACACGACGTTGCCGCTCTGGATGTAGGTGAGGACATCCGTGCCGCCGACCTCGACGACGAGGTCGCGCAGGTCGGTCATCTTCAGGGAGCGACGTCCGCCCACGTTGATGCCGCGCAGCAGGCCGATGTACCGGGTCACGGCGCCGTCACCTCGATGTCCTGACTGCGAGCGGGATGCGGCCCTGTGCCATCACGTCGGTCCGCAGCTGGCCGCAGGCGGCCGCGATCTCCACGCCGCGCTCGATGCGCACGGTGGCGTTGATGCCCGCGGCCTGTAGCTCGCGCTGGAAGGCGCGCACACGGTCCCGGGAGGGGCGGCGGAGGCCGGCGCCGGCCGTGGGGTTGTAGGGGATCAGGTTCACGTGGGCCTGGATGCCACGGATGCGCTGGGCGAGCCGGCGGGCCTGCTCAGGCGCGTCGTTCACGCCCTCCAGCAGCGCGTAGGCGAAGGTGACACGCCGCCCGCGCTTCTCGATGTACTCGCGTGACGCCTCGACGAGCTGGTCGATGGTGACGCCGCCCGCCGTTGGGATCAGCTGGCGGCGCAACTCGTCGTCGGGGGCATGGAGCGAGACCGTGAGGCCGACCTGCAGCCCCTCGTCGGCGAGGCGGCGGATGCCGGGGAGCAGCCCGACCGTCGAGACGGTGATACCGCGCTGGCGCATGTTCAGGCCGTCCTCGGCCACCATCCAGCGGATCGCCCGCATCATCGAGGCGTAGTTCGCCAGCGGCTCGCCCATCCCCATGAACACGACGTTCGTGACGCGCCGCTCGCGGGCGAAATGCAGCACCTGCGCCAGGATCTCAGAGGGACGGAGGTTGCGGGTGAAGCCCTGCTGGCCCGTGGCGCAGAACACGCAGCCCATCGCGCAGCCCACCTGCGTGGAGACGCACACCGTGGTGCGGTCATGTGCCCCCGCGTTCGCGCTGCGCCCGGCCTCCGGGCCCTTCGCCGGGCTCAGGGTGAGCGGATTGGGGTCGGGGTCGTAGTCCATCCGCACCGCCTCGACCGCGTCGCCGCCACCGAGGTCGAGCAGCAGCTTCGTGGTCGCGCCGTCGTCGGCGAGCCGCGAGGTGATCACGGGCAGCGGCGCGATGTCGAACGCCTCGGCGATCCGCGCGCGGAGGGCGGCGGGGAGGTTCGTCATCTCCTCGGCGCTGGTCGCGCCGTGGTTGAACACCCACTGCGCCACCTGGCGGGCGCGGAAGCGCGGCTCTCCCCACTCGGCGAAGAGCGTCTCGAGTTCGTCGAGAGAGTGGTCGAGGAGATGTTGGGGCACGAGTCCAGTCTACCGGAGGCGCTGCGTCCGGGCGTCAGGGGTCACCGCCGCCGCGGGCGACGCCCGAGGGCGAGGGTGAGCGTCGCGGCTGCCACCAGCGGGAGGTAAATGGTCGTCGCGCGGGGTCCGAGCAGCAGCGAAGACGCCACGACAAGCACCAGCAGGATGCCGGCCAATAGGGTCGCGGCCCGCCTCGGTCGCCTCGCCACCAGGAACACGGCAGCAGCGGCCGCGAGGATGCCGAGGATGATGCAGCCAGCGCCGATCGCCAGGTACGTCGCGGGTGCGCTGTCCTGGTAGCCGCCGAAGGCGCGTGAGGCGATCAGCACCCCCCAGGCGCCGATCCCGAGGGCGAACAAGGCGAAGATGCCCGCGGCGACGCCGTGCAAGACATCGGCGAAGGTGCTGAACGCGGACGGTCGGTCGTCGCTGCGCATCAAGGCGAGGATAACGTGCGTTAGCCCAGACGGGCGCCGATCAGCGACAGGTCGCCGTTCAGGTACGCCTCGATGTGCGTCGGTTTCTTACCGGGCCGCTGGACCGTGAGCAACGCGAGGCCTCCGCGCCCGCAGGCGACGACGGCGCGGGAGCGCCGTCCGGGTAGCAGCGGCGTCAGGTCATCGCCGCTACCGGCGAGCACGGTCCCGGGCGCCGCCTCGACGGCAAGGGCGACCGGCCAAGCTTCGAGGATGGTGAATGGCTGGTCGTGGTAGCGGGTCGTGGCCTGGGGCCACGGCTGGAACGCCCGCACCCGCCGCCACAGCTCGTCGGCGGGCCGCGTCCAGTCGAGCACCCCGTCCTGCTTGGTCAGGAGGGGCGCGTAGGTCACCAGTGGCTCGTCCTGCGGCGCCGCCTCGATGTCGCCCGCCACCCAGGCGGGCAGTAGCTCCGCCAGCCGCACCGCTCCGAGGTCTGCGATGCGCGCGGTGAGCGTCGCCGTCGTATCGAGCTGCTCGATGTTCGTGCGCGCCTGCCCCACGATAGGCCCGGCGTCGACCTCGCGGACCACGCGCATGATAGTGGCGCCGCTCTCCGCGTCACCGGCGAGGATGGCCGCGGCCACCGGGGAAGCGCCTCGGTAGCGGGGGAGCAGCGAGGCGTGCACGTTCAGCACGTCGTGGGGAAACGCCTCCAGCAGGTGTGCCGGCAGGATGTGGCCGGAGGCGGCGACGACGCCCACGTCGGGCCTGAGCGCGACGAGCGCGTCGGTCGTGTCGCGTCGCACGCGTTCCGGCTGGAGGAGGGGCGCCACGCCCGCCTCCAGCGCGGCTTCCTTGACGGCGGTCATCGCCGCCTGACCGCTGCGCCCGCGCGGCCGGTCCGGCTGCGTGACGACGGCGACCACCTCGACATCTGGCATAGCGAGGAGGGCCCGCAACGAGGGGACGGCGTACGCCGGGGAGCCGAAGAAGACGACGCGCATCGGCAAATGCTAACAGCATGGCAGGAGCGGGCTATGGCGCGGCCAGGCGCCAGCGGTGGACGTCCCGGAAGCGGTCCGAAGCGTTGAAGAGCAACCCCGCCTCGAAACCCGCGAGGGCCACGGGATGCACGTACGGGCGCGTGGGATACGCGATCACGGTCGCCGCGGCCTGCTCCGCGATCCGCTGCTCCAGGCGCCCGTACAGCTCCTGCCGCTCCCCCACGTCGAGCGTCGAGCGGGCCTGCTCCAGCCATCGGTCGACCTCGGGGTCGTGGAAGGCGGCCATGTTGCGGCCGGTGGCGGAGATCTGAGAGCTGTGCCAGCCCGGGTACGGGTCCGGGTCGGGGCCTGACTCCCAACCGAAGATCGCGAGCTGGTACGTCCGAGGTTGCAGGTGCTCGCCCAGCAGCCGGATCGCCGGCAGGGGTTCCACCTCAACGGTCACGCCCTGCGCCCGCAACTGCTCCGCGACGGCTTCCGCGAGGGCCTCGCGGTCGCCGTCCGCGTTGGTCACAAGGCGCAGGGTCAGCGGCTGCCCGTCGCGTGTCCGCTCGCCGCCCGGCTCCGAGCGCGCCCAACCGGCCTCCGCCCACAACGCCTCGATGTCCTCGCCGGTACGGCGCCCTGGCGCGTCTGTGGCGGCCCACGAGCCGGGGACGAAGATGCCCTGGGCGGGGAGCGCGCCGTCCCCAAGGACGCCCGCCAGCGTCTCGATGTCCAGTGACGCCTCGATCGCGCGGCGCAGCGCCGGGTCGTCCAGCGGTGCGACCTGGTTGTTCAGGTAGAGCAGCGTGTACGCGCTCCGCGTGAGGTCCGTGCTGGTCAGCGCGGGGCGTGCCTCCAGCACCTCGGCCTCCCGGTCGGTCGCCCGCTCGCCGAGGAGCGCCGCGCTCACCTCGCCGGACTCGAGCGCGGCCAGGAGTTGCGCGGCATCGCGGTAGAAGCGGACTTCGAAGGTGCGCAGTGCGGGTGTCCCCAGGTGGTAGCTCGTGTTCCGCTCCAGCAGCGCGTGGGCCTCGTCGAGGGTGTCCAGCCGGAACGGCCCGGTGCCCACGGGCGCCGCGTTGAAGGCGGCCTGTGGAAGTGCCTCGGCCGGAACGTCGGCCAGGAGGTGCCGCGGCAGGAGCGGCTGCGCCGCCGTGACGAGGAAGTCGGGGATTGCGGCGGGGAGGTGCATCACCACGGTGCGTTCGTCGACGGCGAAGACGCGCACGTCGTGCCAGCGCGTCGCGCGGTCCAGCGGGCCGGGGAAGGCCTCGGCCTGCAGCATCTCCACGGTAAACACCACGTCCTGTGCGGTGACCGGCGCGCCGTCGTGCCAGGCGAGACCGGGCCGCAGTACGAACGTGTACGTCAGGCCGTCCGGTGTCGCCTCCCAGCGCTCGGCGAGGTCCGGCCGAGGCGTACCGTCACCATCCACGCGCATGAGGCCGTTGAAGAGCAGGGCGACCAGATCCGCCGCCGCCGACTCGTCCGGCGCCAGCAGCGGGTTGACGGGTCTCGGACGCCCCGCCACCCCCTCCACATACCGCGCGTCCGGGGCGGCGCCGGAGGAGCCGCCCGCGTACCAGGCCGCGCCGAGGGCAGCGACGCCACCGAGCAAGAGCAGGGGGTAGAGGAGGCGGGTGAGCGCGCGGGACATGCCGGGCGGCGGCCGCCGCCCTATGAGGCGGCGACGCTCCCGGCCGAGATGGCCAGGAAGATGATCACGACGACGATCGTCAGGCGGTGCAGCGAGCGCTGCATACCGCGACGCGTGCGGAACGAGTAGTCCTGGCCGCCCAGGGCCGCCCCGAAGCCGGTCCCGCGCACCTGCATCAGGACCAGCACGATCAGCAGCGCCGACACCAGGATCTGGGCCAGTGCGAGGAAGTCACGCAGTTCCATGGAGTTCTCCAGCGAAGATGGATCGAGGCTACGCGCGCCGCGGGGTGGCGGCAAGCGGGCCTCGACGGCCCGCTACGCCTCCGCCAGCGCGGCGGCCTGCACTCGGAGGTCACGTTCGAAGTAGAGGCGCATCACCGCGCTCGCGAGCCTCGTCGTGTCATGGCTGTAGCGCAGTTCGGTGTCCACGAGGTCGGAGAGCACAAGGCGTGCGCCCGCGTAGTCCGCATCGCCCGCCGCGAGCACCGGCTCCGAGCACCACTCGGCCGGGAGCGGTTCCTGCGGCAGGTTGCTGTTGGCAAGCACCACGTCCACCACGGGTACGCCCAGGTGGCTGCGGATGGCGCCGTAGTGGTCGGCGGCGCTGAAGCCGTCCGTCTCGCCGTGCTGCGTGGCGACGTTGGAGATGTAGACCTTGTGTGCCTTCGACTCCAGCAGCGCGCGACCAATGCCCGGCACGAGCAAGTTCGGGAGCACGGAGGTGTAGAGGCTGCCCGGGCCGATGAGGACGAGGTCGGCGTCCAGGAGCGCGCGGACCGCACGAGGGTGCGCCGCGGCTTCTCTCGGCTCGATGAACGCTTCCACGGGCGCTGAACCGGACTTAGGGATCACCGACTCGCCTCGGACGATGCGGCCGTCGGCCAGACGCGCACCGAGCACGATGTCCTCGTGGGTGGAGGGGACGATCTGGCCACGCACCGCGAGCACGCGCGAGGTCTCCGCGATCGCCGCCTCCATGTTCCCGGTCACCTCGGCCATCGCGGCGATGAAGAGGTTGCCGAAGGAGTGTCCGGCAATCCCCTGGCCGGCGCGCTCGTCGAATCGGTACTGGAAGAGTTCCGTGACCAGCGGCTCGGCGTCCGCGAGGGCGGCGATGCAGTTGCGGATGTCGCCCGGGGGGATCACCTGCATATCGCGGCGCAGGCGGCCGCTGGACCCGCCGTCGTCGGCGACGGTGACGATGGCCGTCAGGTTGCTGGTGTACTGCTTAAGGCCGCGGAGCAGATTCGAGAGCCCTGTGCCGCCGCCGATGGCGACGATGCGGGGACCGCGCTCCTGCGTGCGCCGCGCGTACACCAGGTCGACGATCTGCCCGTTCGGGGCACCCGGGAGCAGGCTCTCAGCCAGCGAGCGGTTGAGTCGCCAGCCGGCGAACAGCGTGATACCCGATGCGGACACGATGAACAGCATCCCGCGCGCCCAGCGCGGAATGAACTGCAGAGTCGCGTAGGCCACCCACTCCGGGAAGACGTACGAGACGTAGACCTCGCGAAGGAGGTACGCGATCCCCAGCCCCATGACGGCGACGCCGACCAGGAGGAGGAAGAGCCAGCGTTTGATGTGCAGCCCGAAGTAGAGCCACTTGGTGATGCTGGTACGACTCAAGAGCAGCCTCGTTCGCTGCCCGCCCTGAAGCGATTTACGCCTAAAGTGGGGTCAGGGTCAACTGCCTGTTTAACGGCTGAGACACGCCGACAGTTCGGATGCTTCATCGGGCGATCGCTCCGTAGGCCCACTCACGGCGCTCCCACAGGGTCGCCGGTAGCGCGTCCCAACCCTCGATGAGCCTCGGGGCGGTCCACGCGGGGTCGGGCGCCCAGCGCTCCCAGCCGTCCGAGAACGGCGAGCGGCGTGCCTCGATCGCCTCGACGACGCGCTCCCCCTCGGCCCGCACGGCATCGGCGAAGTCGCGTGGATACACGCCCTGCCGGACGCGGTCCGCCATCACGTCCTCGTCCTTCCACTGCCACCGCAGGTCGGGCGTGACGACGATGTCGAGCATGTGGTCGTTCGTATCGAAGCCCATCGATGTGCGCCGAAACGGCTCTTCCATGTTCACGTAGTACGTCGAGAAGCGCCGTCCGGCCTCGTTAACGTCCCAGAACAGCCACACGGAGTGCCCGACCCCGGGGAACATCAGGCGCAGTGTGTCGCTGCGCCACGGCGTGTCGACGAGTGCTCGGATGCCCGCCGCATCCTGCCCCCAGCGCTTGTATACGGCGCCTCGCGGGATGTAGAGGGCGACTAGGTCGTCGCGGTCCTCGACCACCGTGTACGGCCAGCACATGCCGGGCTTGCCGTCGCGGGTGATGTAGCGCAGCACGACGGTATCGCCCGGCCGCCAGCGGCTCGGCGCGCCGCCTGCGTCGTCCGTCGGATATCGGCCCCCGGCCATACCTACGCGCCGCCGTCCAGGTGCCGCCGTAGCGCCTCGGTCGCGCCGGCCGGATCGGCGCGGCCGCGCATCTCACGCATGACCTGGCCTACGAGGAACTTGATGGCCGCCTCTTTGCCGCTCCGGTAATCCGCCACGGCCTTGGGGTTCGCCTCGATGGCCTTGCGCGCGGCCTCGTCGATGGCGCCCTCATCCTTCACCTGGCGCAGGCCGCGCGCCTCGACGATGGCCGCGGGCATCTCGCCCGTCTCGAACGCGGCGTCGAGGACGTCCTTCGCGGTGCTGCCGGTGATCGTGCCGTCCTCGACGAGCCGAGCCAGGTCGCCCACGTGCGCAGGCGTGACCTTTGAGTCGGACAGCTCAGCCTCCGGACCCAGGTCCGAGAGGTGCCGCGTGACGTCGCCCATGAACCAGTGTGCGGCCGCGCGCGCGTACTTCCGGTCGCCCGAGGCGTCCACTGCCGCCTCGAAGGTGTCCGCCCGCTCGCGGGTCTCCGTGAGCGCGATCGCCTCGTCGTGCGTCAGTCCGTAGTCGCGCTCGAAGCGCTCGCGCTTCGCGTCCGGCAGTTCCGGCAGCCGTGCACGCAGTTCCTCGACGGTCTCGCGCGAGACCTGGAGTGGGGGCAGGTCCGGCTCCGGGAAGTAGCGGTAGTCGTGCGCCTCTTCCTTCGAACGCTGCGACGCGGTCTCGCCGGTGGCGTCCACGAAGCCGCGCGTCTCCTGCGTGATCGTGCCGCCGGCCTCGAGGATCGCGGTCTGCCGTTCCACCTCGAACTCGATGCCGCGCTGCGCGGCGCGGAAGGAGTTCATGTTCTTCAGCTCGACCTTCGTCCCAAGCCGCTCCTCGCCTCGAGGTCGCAACGAGAGGTTCACATCGAAGCGGAACGAGCCCTTCTCCATGTCGGCGTCGGAGATGTCGAGGTAGCGCAGGATCTGCCGCAGCTTGCGCAGGAACGCCGCGGTCTCTGCCCCGGACCGCAGGTCGGGCTTCGTCACCAGTTCCATCAGGGGCACGCCCGAGCGGTTCACATCGAGCAGGGAGTAGCCCCCGGCGCCGTCGTCGCGGTGAAGCAGGCGGGCAGTGTCTTCCTCCAGGTGGATGCGCTCGAGGTTGACGGTGCGATGGTCGCCGGCGACCTCGATCTCCAGCGCGCCGCCGACGCACAGCGGCTGGTCGTACTGGGAGATCTGATAGCCCTTCATCAGGTCGGGGTAGGGGTAGTTCTTGCGGTCGAACTTCGAGTAGTCGGGGATCTCGCAGCCGAGGGCGAGGCCGGCAAGGATCGTGAATGCGACGGCCTGCTCGTTGATCACGGGGAGCATGCCGGGCATGCCCAGGCAGACGGGGCAGACGTGGGTGTTGGGCTCGGTGTCGAAGTAGTCGCGCGGACACGCGCAGAACATCTTCGAGCGGGTCTTGAGCTGGACGTGGACCTCGACGCCCACCACCACCTCGTAGTCGGTCCGTGTCGCGGTCGTCACGAGGTGCTCCATCACATTCACGCGCGTACCGGGGCAGCGAGGCTGCCTCTCCTTATCTTAGCCCCTGTGTCGTTGTGGGCCCTACCCTGTCATGCCCTACACTGCACCGCGCATGTCCACCTCGACGATCCTCATCTCCTCCACCAAGTTCGACGGCTCACCGCACTACGAGTACGAGGCGGAGTTGCTCGGCTGCGACGGTCCGCTCGTCATTTGCCGCATCCACGCCGGTGTCCCATGGACGGGCTATCGAGGGTCGGGGCTCGCGCGGTACGACTCGACCGCCCTGTTCTTTACCGACCGCTGGTACAACACCCAGCACTTCCACGAACCCTACGGCGAAGCCCAGCGCCGCTCCTACACCAACATCGGCCTCCCCGCCGTCCTCGAGGGTGGGGTGTTGCGCTGGGTCGACCTCGACCTCGACGTCATGGAGGACCGTGACCGCACCTGGGTCGACGACGAGGACGAGTTCGAGGAGCACCGCGCGCGGATGGGCTACCCGGACGACATCGTGGCCGGCGCCCTGGCGGCGCGCGACGAGGTGCTGCGCCTGGCCACCACCGGCGCGTTCCCCTTCGACCGCGCGTCGCACGTCCCGCCGCTCGTCCGGTGACGCCCCCCGCCGGGGGCCGGCCTAGGCCGGCTTCGTCTCGGCGCCCACGCCTACCTGGTAGCCGTCCGGGTCGCGCATCGCGAAGTCGGTCATGCCGTAGGGCTGGTCCGCCAGCTCCTGGGTGATCTTCGCGCCCTTGCGCTTCACGGAGGTGTAGAAGCGCTTGATGTCGCCATCGATGCTGAAGTAGAGGCTGACCACGCGCTGCGCCTTGCGGGAGGCAATGGCCTCGGTGGTGAGCTTCGGGGCGGGCTTGCCAGTAAAGACGTCCGAGCCGTCACTCAGCATGACCGCCGGACCGGAACCGCTCGCGTTCCGGAGGCGGGCGAAGGCCGGCTTCTTCTTGTCCGGCTCCGCCCTCACGACCTTCATGCCCAGCATCCGCTGGTACCACTCGGCGGACTTCGCCACATTCTTCACTCGCAGGTGCATATCCATCTGGGTCACGTCAGCCATGACGGTCCTCCTCCTGCCGGCGGATGAGGGCGCCCGCTGCCGCCGGCGTGAAGAAGATAACGCACCGGTGCGCATCACCTACACTTTCCGCCATGTCGCCACCTCCTTCGCAGCGCCGCTCCGGCGGGCTTCCACCCGGTGTGCAGCCCGGTATGTTCCAGGCGGACACCGACCGAGCGCCGCGGCCCGCGGGCGCCCCGCTGGCCGCGCGGATGCGCCCACGCACCCTCGACGAGTTCGTGGGGCAGGAAGGGGTGATCGGGCCGGGCAAGCCGCTCCGTCGGATGATCGAGCGCGACGAACTGACTTCGATTGTCCTCTGGGGGCCGCCGGGCACCGGCAAGACGACGCTCGCGAGCATCATCGCAAGCCAGACCGAGCGCTACTTCTCCGAGATCTCCGCTGTGAACTCGGGCGTCGCGGACATGCGCAAGGCGATCGAGGAGGCGCGCGAGCGCCAGCGCATCTCCGGCCGCCGCACCATCCTCTTTGTCGACGAGCTACATCGCTTCAACCGTGCGCAACAGGACGCCCTCCTCCCGCACGTCGAGGCGGGCACAGTCACGTTGATCGGCGCGACCACGGAGAACCCCTCGTTCTACGTCGTCGCCCCGCTGCTCTCCCGCTCGCGCGTCTTCCGCCTCGAGCTGCTCGAGCCCGAGGAGATCGAGGCGATCCTGCACACTGCGCTGACGGACGAGGATCGCGGGCTCGGCGGCGAGACCATCGAGGTGGACGACGAGACGCTGCACGCCGTCGCCCGGATCGCGGCCGGCGACGCAAGGGGAGCACTCAACCTCCTGGATTTCGCCGTGCGCGCGGCGGAGCCGGACGAGCGCGGCACCCGCGTGGTCACGCGCGAGCTACTCGAGCAGTCGGCGCAGCATCGGACGCTGCTCTACGACCGGCAGGGCGACGCGCACTACGACACGATCAGCGCGTTCATCAAAACCGTGCGCGACTCCGACCCGGACGGCGCGCTCTACTGGCTCGCCCGCATGCTGGAAGCCGGGGAGGACCCCCTGTTCGTCGCGCGGCGCCTCGTGATCCTCGCCGCCGAGGATGTCGGGCTGGCGGACGCCTCAGCGCTGCCCATGGCTGTCGCCTGTCAGCAGGCGGTGCACTTCCTGGGGATGCCGGAGGCGCGCCTGCCGCTCGCGGAGACGACGGTGTACCTCGCGCGCGCCCCGAAGTCGAACTCCGCGTACGCGGCATACGGACGCGCGTTGGAGGACGCGCAGGCCACACGCAACGACGCGGTGCCGCTGCACCTGCGCAACGCCGCCACGGGCCTCATGCGGCAGATGGGCTACGGCAGCGGCTACCAGTACGCCCACGACCATCCGGGCCACGTCCCGCCGTCGGAACAGACGCACCGTCCACCGTCCGTCGAGGGGAACGTCTACTACGTGCCCGGTGAGCTGGGCGACGAGGCGCGAGGCGGTGAAGCGGGCTGAGGCGGAGAGACGAAGGAGGCGCGCCACGTGGCGCGCCTCCTCGAGAGCGAGTGCGGTTGGGCGCTACTCGACGGTGAACTCGGTCACCATGCCCAGCGTGTAGTGGCCCGCGACGTTGCAGATGAGCGTGTAGTCCCCGGCCTCCAGGTCGAAGGTCGCGGACTCGCTACCGCCCGCCTCGAACTCCTCGATCTCGCCGGCGACCTCAACGGCCGACAGGTCGACCACGGCACCCTCAACCGGCAGCCCCTCGGATGCGGCTGCACGGATCACCACGAGCTCGTGCGGGACGGCGCCGTCGTTGGAAACGTCAAAGGTGACCTCGCCGGCCGCGACCGACGACGGATCGGCAGCCACCGCGAAGTCGGTGAGGCTAACGGACACAGAGCCGCCCTCGCCACCTGCATCCGTCGTGGCCTCGCCATCGGCATCCGTGGTGGCTTCGGTCGTCGCTTCGGTGGTGGCCTCGGTCGTCGCTTCCGTCGTGGCGGTCGGGTTCGTGTCGTCGGCGTCGGCCTCAGGGTCGTCGCTACAGGCGCCCAGGATGAGCGCGCTGCCGAGCAGCAAACCGAACAAGAAGGGGATGCGCAGAGCGCGTACCATGCAAGACACTCCAAATTCCCTCGTGTTGTGATGGACATCACAACTCAGAGGAACCGTACGCCGCGGCCTCGCTATGCCCAACTCCTGCAAAGCTCACGTCCCGTCAGGACCTCCCGCGATTGTTATCATCCCGCGATGGAGGAGGAGGCCCGGATGACCATTGCGAACCGCACACCGCCGACCGTGGATGAGTACCTGGAGTACAAGCAGCGCTTCAGCAACTGGGGCCGCTGGGGCGAGGATGACCAACTAGGCACGCTGAATCACATCACGGAGGAGACGCGCCGCGCCGCCGCCGCCCTCGTCCTCGATGGCCGTTCCGTCTCGTGCGCCAATCCGCTCGCGACACAGGCCGTGGTGAGCGGCCCGCGTAACGCGAACCCCGCCGACCACCGCATGCGCGTCAATCCCGCCAGCAGCGGCGACTACATCGGCGTTTCCTACCACGGCTTCGTGAACACGCACATCGATGCGCTGTGCCACATCTTCACGGGCGAGGGCGGGCAGCTCTACAACGGCCGCCCCGCCTCGTTGGTGACCGACGAGGGCGCGCGTTCGAACTCCGTCGAGCACTGGCGGGACGGCATCGTGACTCGCGGTGTGCTGTATGACATCCCGAGGCTGCGCGGCTGCGACTACGTGGAACTGGGGCAGCCCGTGGAGGGCTGGGACCTGGAGGACTTCGCGCGTGAGCACGGGATCGAGGCGCGAGCGGGGGACGCCGTGCTGATCCGTTCTGGGTGCGACCCCTTCTGGTCGGCGAACCCGGACTTCGAGTTCACGTTCCCACCGGGGACGCCGGGCGTCGGCGTCTCGGTGCTGGAATACCTCCACGACACCAGCGCCTCGTTACTGGGATGGGACCTGCAGGAGGCGGGCGGGCACGGCTACCCGGCGCGCATCCCCGTACACGAGGTCGCGATCCCGTACATGGGGCTGCCGTTGCTGGACAACGCCAACTTCGAGCGGCTCTCCGCGACCTGTGCTGAGACGGGCCGCTACGAGTTCATGCTGGCCGTCGCGCCGCTGGTCGTCCTCGGTGGAACGGGCTCGCCGGTCAACCCGATCGCGACGTTCTAGCGGGCGCCGCGCGGGCGGTGCCCCGGCTACCTCGGGAGCCGCGCGGTCGCGCCGTGGACGGCCTGTCGCGCCCGAGGGGCAGCGAGCAGCGCGAAGGCGCGGAACAGGCCCAGCCACTGGTCGAAGCTTAGCTCGGACGGCCGGGCATCGAGCCGGAAGCGCAGGTCGTGCGCCAGCCGCGCGAGCTGACGGTGCGTAAAGGCGCCGCCCAGCGAGGCTCGCACGGTCTGACCTCGACGCCCGAAGCCCGCGGCGATGAAGTCTCGATAGAGCGGAGCGGCCTCCGGGTCGACTAGCGGCCGCGGCCGCCGCGCGAGCCAGAGCATGGCCGCGTCGACATCGGGCGGCGGCTCGAAGTCGCGCCGGCCCAGGCGGCGTGCGAGCTCGATGTGCCACCACGGCTTCAGACGCAGCGACGCCAGCGACTCCGCCGCGACGGGTGCGCCGGCGATGCGTTGGGCGGCCTCGAGTTGCACGACCAGGTAGGCGTCCTCGGGCGGGAGCCACGCCTCGGTCAGGCGCCGCACGATCTCGGCTGTCCGCGCGAAGGGCACGTTCCCGGCCACCTTGTACGGCTCCGAAGGCAGCGCGAGCCGCAGGAAGTCGGCCTCGACCACCTCGACGCGCGGGTCGGCAGCGAACTGTTCGCGCAGAACCGCCGCGAAGCGAGCATCGACCTCGACGGCGAGCACCCGGCCGGCGCGCGCGGCCAGCGGGCGCGTCAGGGCGCCCTCGCCGGCCCCGATCTCGAGGACGAGGTCCTGCCGGGTGACGGAGGTCTGCTGGACGAGGCTAGCGGCGAGGGCTCCGCGGCGCAGGAAGTGCTGCCCGAGTGCCGGGGGCGCGGACCGGCCGCGTGACTGCCCGAACACGGTTCACCATGATCGCCATGGGAGGCTCCTTCTCCGCGCGGACAGACTACCGCGCCGTGGCCCGCTACGTCACCCGTGGTCGCCACGCGCGGGCCGAGGTGCGGCCTCGACCGCCTACTACCGGCGGATGCTAGAGTGCCGCCGGGAGGACACCAATGGCGAAGTCGCTGCGAGGAGACCGGCCGCTGGTGGGTGTCCGTGTGCTGTCCATGGAGCAGGCCGCGGCGCTCCCGTTCGCGACCCGCCACCTCGCGGACCTGGGCGCGGAGGTGATCCGCCTGGAGTCGCACCAGCGTCGCGGTGGCGGCGGGGAGGCCGACCTCTTCCGCAACAAGCGGCGGCTGGGTCTCGACCTGGCCTCGCCGGGCGGCCCGGAGGCATTCCTGGCGATCGCCGCCGGCTGCGACGTGGTGGCGCACAACTTCACACCGCGCGTCATGCGCAAGTTCGGCCTCGATTACCTGGGCGTGCGCGCCGTGAACGAGCGTGTGATCTACGTCTCGCTGACGGGCTTCGGCACGACCGGACCGTGGGGTGAGCGTCCGCTGTTCGGGCCGGGCGCCGAGGCCGTTTCGGGACATAACTGGATGATCGGTGAGCCCGACGCATGGCCGGGCCGGCCGGGCACGATCGTATACGCCGACAACACTTGTGGCCTCAACACCGCCTTCGCGATCCTTGCGGCCCTCGAGGAGCGCGGGCGCACCGGCCGAGGCCAGCACATCGACATCTCCCTCTACGAGACCGCCGTGAGCCAGCTGGGGCCGGTAGTGGCGGAGCGCGCGTACGGCGCGCCCACGCAAGCGCGCACCGGTAACCACGACGCGAACTACGCGCTGCAGGGCGCCTTCGCGGCACAGGGCCACGACAGGAACGTGGCGCTTTCCGCGACCGAATCGCAGCTGCCCGCGGTCGCCCGCGCACTCGGGCTCCACGAGGCCTCCGAGGCTCGCGTGGCGGAGGCGATCGCGGCGTCCGTGGCCGAGGCCGCCGTCGAGGCACTCCAGCGCGAGGGTGTGCCGGCGGCGGTGGTCGCTGACGCCTCGGACCACCTGTCCGACCCGCACCTCTGGGCGCGCGCCTACTTCGGTGTGCTGTCCGCGGACGGCGCCGCGCACCCACACGCCGGCCCCTCCTTCGGCGGCGGCGCCACCGTCGAGATGGCGCCGCCGCACGCGCTCGGCGAGGACACGCGCGACATCCTGCGCGATGTGGCCGGCATGTCCGATGACCGCATCGAAGAGCTGTTCGCCTCGGGCGCCGCGGGCGAGCATCCGAAGATGGCGCGCCCGCCACGGCCGCCGGCGGAGGCGTACCGCTCGCGCATCGAGCGCGGTGAGCTGTCACGCGTGGATGACACCTTCGGTGGCTGGCGCGCCGCGCGCGAGGTCGTCCGATGACCGACCGCGCACCGCGCGCGCTCGACGTGGCGACGGGGGTCGGCGCCGCGTATGCGACGAAGCTGCTCGCCGAGGTCGGCTGGGACGTTGTCAAGCTCGAACCAGCCGAAGGCGACCCGTTGAGGCGACAGGCCTCCCGCTGGGGTGGCGGCGAGGGAGGCGCGTTCGCCTTCGTGAACCACGGCAAGCGCGGCGCGGTCGCGGACGCCGCCACGCTCGAGGCGCTGGCCAGCGCCGCCGATGTCCTGGTGGGTGACTTCTCCCCCGCGGGGTGCGCCGCATCCGGCATCCCGCGTTCGGCGTTCGACTCGCTCGCGCCGCGGTATGCCAGCGTCTCCGTGACCCCGTTCGGCCTCGAGGGACCGCGCGCGGGGTGGGCGTCCAGCGACGTCGTCGTGCAGGCGATGAGCGGGCTGATGTTCATCACCGGCGAGCACGACCAGCCGCCGATGCAGATGCCGCCGTACGCGGCGGCGATGTCCGGGGCGCTCGCGGCCGCGTCCGCCACCATGGCGGCCGTGCTGGCGGCCCAGGCAGACGGCGAGCGGCGCCTCGTCGATGTGGCGATGGTGGAGGCGCTGGCCTCGCACACCTATTCGCAGACCAGCGCGTACGCCTACCGGGGCGAGGTGCCGCGTCGAGAGCAGCGCATCAAGCAGGCGCTGCGCATGGTGCCGGCGAGCGACCGCTTCGTGTACTGCGCGCCCGGCGCGGTCGCCAGCGTGCGCATGGACGGCGTGGCGCAGCTGCTCGATGAGCCGCGGCTCGCCGAGGAGCGATTCCAGACGGCCGAGGGCCGCATGCAGAACTGGGACGAGTACCTGGAGTTGTTCGTGCCGCCGTTCCAGCGCCGAACGGCGCAGGAGTGGTTCGAGGATGCCGAGCGGCTGCATCTGACGTTCGCGCTGGTGCAGACGGTGGACGACCTCTTCGCGTGCCCGCAGCTGGACGCGCGTAGAATGCTGCGCGAGATACCGGGGCCGGCCGGGACACCGGTGCGGATTCCCGGCCGCCCGTTCCGGCTCGAAGACGGCCCACCCGAGGCGCCACGCCCGGCGCCCGCGACGCCGGGCGAGCACACCGACGAGGTACTCCACGACTGGCTGGGCCGTTGAGCGTGTAGGCGGCAGGAGGGCAGCGCCTTGCAGGAGACCGTGGCGCCGAAGGCGCTCGACGACATCCGCGTCCTCGACATTTCGACCTCGGTCGGTGGCGCGTGGTGTTCGCGATTCCTCGCGGACCTCGGCGCGGATGTCATCGCCATCGAGCCGCGCGCCGGGTACCCCGTGCGCGCGCTGGCGCCGTTGGCCGAAGACGGCACGAGCATCCCCGCGATGTACACGCTCGCCAACAAGCGCTCGCTATCGCTGGATGTCGACTCGACACGCGGTCGCAAGCTGTTCGTCGACCTCATGCGGCGCTCGGACGTCGTTGTGGAGAGCACGACGCCGGGAACGCTGGAGGCGTGGGGGATCGACTATCCGCGGCTCGAGTCGCGCCGCAAGGGCATCATTCTCGCGTCGATCACCCCGCACGGGCAGTCGGGCGAACTCGCCGCGGCGCCCGGGAATGACCTCACCGCGTTCGCGCGCTCCGGGTGGGCCTCGATCAATGGCCTGGGCGGCCGGGAGCCCCTCAACGGCAGCGCGTTCCAGGCGTCCTACAACGCCGGCGTCGCCGGCGCCGCCGGCGTCCTCGCCGCCCTCCACCATCGGATGGCGCATCCCGGCGAGGGGCAGCACGTCGACATTGCGGAGGTGGAGGTGATGGCGTCGGCCTTCGCGCCCGCGCTGCTGGGCAGCCAGTACAGCGGCGAGGTGCGGCCCCGCAAGCCGCGCATCGACATGACCTCGGGGCCGGTGCCGGTGAAGGACGGCCACTTCGCGCTGACGATCAGCCGCGCCCACTTCTGGCGCGACGCGATGAACCTGCTCGGCCTGGAGGACCTCGCCGAGGACAAGCGCTACGAGACCAGCTGGTACCGGCAGCAGCACCGGGATGAGTTCGTGAACCGTGTGCAGGACAAGATGGCCGGCTGGACCAAGATGGACCTGTTCGAAGAACTCGCCATCCGCCGCGTGGTCGCGGGGCCGGTACTGACGATGCAGGAGCTGTCCGAGAACGAGCACCTGCGCGAGCGCGGGTTCTGGACGAAGCCGGCGAACGCACCCGACGGCGCGACGTACCCCGGCGCCGCGTTCAAGCTCGGAAAGACCCCGTGGTCCCTCGACCGCCGCATGCCGCGCCCTGGCGAGCACACGCTCGAGGTGCTACGCGAGATCGCGGGGATCACGGAAGACCACCTGCTGGGTCTGCTGGAGTCCGGCGTGATCGGGCCGGAGGAACACGAGTGAGCGGGCCACTGGAGGGTGTCCGCGGCATCGTGCTCACCCAGGCGTGGGCCGGCACCTACTGCACTTCGTTGCTCGCGATGGCCGGCGCCGACATCGTGCAGGTCGAGGTGCGCAAGCGGCTAGACTCGTGGCGCGGCTCGTACGACGGGCCGATTCCGGCTGCGCTCACATCGATCCCGACGGCGAAGCACGCGTGGAACTGCAACGCGCTGTACAACTCGGTGAACCTCGGCAAGCGCACGGTCACCCTCGACCTCGCGATCCCGGAAGGCATGGCGGTCTTCAAGCGGCTGCTGGAGCACGCCGATATCGTCGCGGAGAACTTCTCGCCGCGCGTCCTCGGTAACCTCGGCATCGCCTACGAGCAGATGTGCGAGATCAAGCCCGACGTGATCCTCGCGAGCCTCTCCGCCTACGGCCACAGCGGCCCGTGGGAGAACGTCCCCGGCATCGGCGGGACCATCGAGCCGACGTCGGGCATGTCTGCGCTGCTCGGCTACCGGGACGGGCCGCCGCTGAACTCCGGGCAGATGTATCCCGACGCGGTGGCAGGGCTCAACGGCTTCGCCGCGATCCTCGCCGCCCTGCATTACCGCGACCGCACCGGCCAGGGCCAGTACGTCGACCTCTCGATGCAGGAGGCGAACCTCGCTTTCGTCGGTGACGCGGCGCTGGAGTACCAGGTGACCGGCCAGCAGCGTGCGCGGCTGGGCAACCGACACCTGACCTTCGCCCCGCACGGCATCTTTGCCACCCTCCCCGTCGAGGACGGCCACGAACAATGGGTCGCGCTCGCCGCGGAGTCCGAGGCGCAATGGGCGGCGCTCTGCGAAGTGGCGGGCCACCTCGAGTGGCGCGACGATGCCCGATGGGCCACCAACGCCGCGCGTAAGGCCAATGAGGACGACCTCGAAGCAGCGATCGCGGCGTGGGCCGCCACAGAGCACCGCGACGACCTCGCCGCGCGGCTCTCGGCAGCCGGGGTGATCGCCGCGCCCGTCCTCGACTCGCACGAGGTGGCCGCGGACCGCCAGTTGCGGGAGCGAGGGTTCATCGTGGAGGTGGACCACCCGGAGGCCGGGCGGTGGCCGCAGACGGGCTTCCCGGTCCACCTCGGCCGGACGCCGGGCGGGGTCCGACGACCGGCGCCGCTGCAGGGCCAGCACAACCTGGAGGTGCTCCAGGAGCTGCTAGGGATGTCCGAGGACGAGTACGAAGCACTGGTGCGGCTCGGCGTCTCCGGCGTCGGGCCGCCAGACTAGCAAGGACCGACATGACCAACGCCACGCCCGAGTTCACGCAAGTGCGCTACGAGTTCGACGGGCACGTCGGCCGCGTCATCCTCAACCGGCCGCAGTACCGGAATGCGCAGAGCCGCCTGCTGCTGGAGGAACTGGACGCCGTGCTGGCACTGGCGAACGAGGACAACGAGGTGCGCGTGATCGTCCTGTCGGGCGACGGCGACCACTTCTCGGCTGGTCACGACCTCGGCACTCCGGAGGAGCTGGCGGACCGAGAGGCGCGCCCGACCGAGGAAGGGCTGCGCGGACGCTACCGCCGCTCGTGGGACAACAACATCGACAAGTCGCTGCGGTGGCGGAACTTGCCGAAGCCGACGATCGCGGCGGTGCAGGGCTACTGCATCTTCGGTGGCTGGATCATCGCCTCCTCGATGGACCTCATCTTCGCCGCGGACGACGCGATGTTCCTGGGCACGAACTTCCAGTACTTCACGATCCCCTGGGATCTGCACCCGAGGGAGGCGAAGGAGATCCTGTTCGAGAGCCGCTTCCTCAACGCGCAGGAGGCGAAGGAACTGAAGCTCGTGAACCGCGTCGTCCCTCGGGAGCGGCTGGAGGAGGAGACGCTGGCCTATGCACGGCGGGTAGCCGAGAACGACCCGTTCCAGTTGAGGATGATCAAGCTCGCGATCAACCAGGCGCAGGACAGCCAGGGCTTCACCGCGCACATCAACGGGGCGTTCGCCCTGCACATGATGAGCATCACCGGCGAGTCCGACCCCGGCTACGCGCTCGCCCGCCCGGAGGGCCGGCGCCGGCCGATGGTGCAGCGAGCGATGGAGAACTACGAGCGCTACCAGTTTGAGCGCGAGTCGCACGAGCAATTGGAGGAACCACGCTGACTACCTCGACGGACCGCTTCGACGTCATTGTTGTTGGCGCTGGGAACGCCGCGCTCTGTGCGGCGCTGGCCGCGCAGGAGCGCGGGGCGCGCGTGCTCGTGCTGGAGAAGGCCAGCGAGGAGGAGCGTGGCGGCAACACGTTCTTCAGCGGCGGTGGCTTCCGCTTCCCCTACCGGGGCATCGAAGACATCCGCACGGTGATCCCGGACCTCTCTGACGACGAGATCGCCGGCATCGATGTGGGCGCCTACACCGAGGCCGACATGCGCTCGGACCTCGTGCGTGTGACGGAAGGCCTCGCGGAGCCCGCTCTTGTCGACCAGCTCGTCGGGACGGCGTTCCCAACGGTGCAGTGGATGCGGGATCTCGGGCTGCGGTGGGTGCTGATGTACGGGCGCCAGGCGTACAAGGTGGAGGGAAAGCTCCGCTTCTGGGGCGGCATGATCACGGAGGCAGTCGGCGGCGGTAGCGGTCTCTCGGAGCAGCTGTTCCAGGCGGCCACGAAGCACGGCGTGGAGGTCCGGTACTCCTCGAAGGCGGCCGGGCTGTTGAGCGACGAGCACACGGGGCGGGTCACCGGCGTCCACGTGAAGAGTCCCGACGGCTTCGAGGACATCGAGGCGGCGGCGGTTGTGCTCGCGGCGGGCGGCTTCGAGGCGAACGCCGAGATGCGGACGCGTTACCTGGGTTCCGGATGGGAGCTGGCTAAGGTACGCGGTACGCGTCATAACACGGGCGACGCAATTCAGATGGCGCTGCAGATGGGCGCCCAATCCTTCGGTCACTGGTCGAGCGCACACGCCGTCGCGTGGGACCTCAACGCACCGCCCACGGGGAATCGACGCGTGGGCGACCTGTACCAGAAGCACTCGTATCCTCTCGGCGTGATCGTAAACATGGACGGCGAGCGGTTCGTCGACGAGGGTGCGGACCTGCGCAACTACACCTACGCGAAGTACGGCCGTGAGATCCTCAAGCAGCCGTTCGGCGTCGCGTTCCAGCTCTTCGACCAGCAGACGGTCTCGATGCTCCGCGACGAGTACCGTATCCGCGAGATCACAAAGGGCGAGTCGGACACGATCCGGGGCCTCGCCGACGCGCTGGGCATCGATCCGGACGGCCTCGATCGCACCGTCGAGGCGTACAACGCCGCCTGCCAGCAGGGCACGTTCGACCCGGCAGCCCTCGACGGACTCTCAACCGAGGGTATTGACCCGCCGAAGTCGAACTGGGCGCTGCCGCTGAACCAGCCGCCGTACTTCGGCGTGGCGGTGACGTGCGGCATCACGTTCACCTTCGGCGGCCTGAAGATCGTGCCGACGACCGGGCAGGTGCTGGACACCGAGGAGCGCCCGATGCCGGGCCTCTACGCGGCCGGTGAATTGGTGGGCGGGCTGTTCTACCACAATTACGCCGGCGGCACGGGCCTGATGGCCGGCTCAGTCTTCGGCCGCACCGCCGGCTATGCCGCGGCTGAGGCGGCGCTCGGCGCAAGGGCGGACTAGACGTAGACGCCGCAGGGCGCAGGCGAGAGTGGGCCGCCTAGCATCTCGGGCGTGGGACACCAGGGTCGGCGCAGATCTTCGCGGCCAGGATGTCGCTGATCTCTCGATGCCGTGGGATCGCGGAACTCTTCCCGTCTCGGCGGTTCACGTATACCGAGTACCGGCTGCCTTCGCGCAGCAGTTCGCACCCATGCTCCGCGAGGTGGTTCGTGAGATCGCGACGCTTCACGCCGAGAGCTGGAACGGCTCTCGAATCACGTCGCCGTCTTCGCCGCCGCGCTCGCTGGCGAGCACCCGGTTTGCCTCGATGACCAGTAGCGCGGCCTCACGCAGGTTGTCTCGGGCCTCCTCCAACGTCTCGCCCTGAGTGTTGGCGCCGGGCAGCTCCTCGACGTAGGCGATGAAGCCCTCGGGGACCTTGCGAAACACGGCCGTGAGTTGAAGGTCCACAGACGCTCCTAGACGGACAACAGGTCCTCGGTAATGATGCCAAGTTCCATCATCGCCTCGATCCGCGAGGCGGCGTAGCCAGCCTCCGTCAGCACCTCGACGGTGTGTTGGCCGAACTGCGGCGCGGCCCGCACCGAGGTGACCGGACGGCGCGCGAGGCGCCACGCGGGCGCCGTGCAACGCTGGCGGCCGGCATCGGGGTGGTCGTACCCCAGGAAGGCGCCGCGTACCGCCAGGTGCTCGTCGCGCGCCACCAACCACGGCGTGAGCACCGGCGAGGCGGCGACGCCTGCCGACTGCAGCAGCACCGCGGCCTCGTCCGCGTCGCGCGCGCGGGTCCATTCGGCGATCGCGGCGTCGATGTCCGCTTCGGCCGCCTTTCGGCCGGCTGCCGTGTCGAGGGCGGGGTCATCGAGGCGGCGGTCGCCGATCGCGCTTCGAAGGGCACGCCAGGCCTCATCACTGTCGACCGCGATGGCGAGCCAGCGGTCGTTGACCTCGCGCAGCACGTTGCCGGTGGGCCCGAGGATCTGCCGCGTCTCGCTGTCCGACGCCCGGTAGACGTTGTGCGGCGCTAGGAAGGCGTCGCGGCTGCCGGTCCGCATCGGGAACGGGCAGCCGAGGGCCTCCGCGAGCACGAACTCCCCGACGAACTGCACGATGACGTCGCGCTGCGGGACCAGGACGTGGCAGCCCTCGCCGGTGCGTTCGCGGTTGACCAGGGCCATCGCGACGGCGGCTGCGGCCGTCGTCCCCGCGTTCGGGTCGCCGTAGGAGATGCCGCTGCGGTGCGGCGGCCCACCCTCGTAGCCTTGCAGCGCGACGAGGCCACCCATCTGCTCGATCGTGGGCCCGAAGCCGACGCGGGCCGAGTCGCCGCCGTGGTGGCCGAAGCCGGGCATGGTGACGTAGATCAGCCGCGGGTTCAGCGCGTGCAGCGCCTCGTAGCCCAGCCCCAGCCGGTCGGCTACGCCGCTGCTCCAGTTCTCGATGAACACGTCCGCCGAGGCGAGCAGCCGGCGCATCGCCTCGTGCCCCTCTGGGTGCTGGAGGTCGAGGCTGATCCCGCGCTTGTTGCGGTTGTAGTCGTTGAAGTACGAGCTCAGGTTGATCGCCGGAGCACTGGTCGCGCCACCCATCGTGCGGACGTTGTCCGCAAAGGTGGGACCCTCCACCTTGATCACGTCCGCGCCCATGTCGCCGAGTAGCCGCGTCCCGTAGGGGCCCGCCCAGATCTGCGTCACATCGATGACTCGCACACCATCGAGCGCGGGCGGCGGCGAGTGCGGGTCAACCGAAGGTGCCGAGGGCGCGTGGGACGTCCGAGGCGCTCCGGCGGCCTCGGCCAGCACTTCCTCCGTGTGTTCTCCGAGCAGGGGGGCGGGACGGTGCTCGCCGCGGTCGTGGCCGTTGACCTCGAGCGGCCCGGCAGGCAGCGGATGGCGGCCGAGCACAGGGTGCTCGACTCCGCGCCAGAAGCCGGACTCGACGAGTGCCGGCCACTCGAGCAGTTCACGCGGCGTCGGGATCATCGCGAAGGGTGCGCGCACCTCGGCCGCTCGCTCGAAGATCTGCGCGGCAGTGCGCTCGGCGGTCCACTGCGGGATGAGCGTGGACATAAGCGCGTCACCGCCGGGTGACCAGCCGTTGGCCACGGCGGGGTCGGCCTTGAACTCGGGGTGCCCGATCGCCTCGTAAACCGATCCAGTCTGCCGAGGCATCGCCGCTACACCCACGTAGCCGTCCGCGCACTCATGGATGCCCCACTGCGCAAACGTGCGGTTGCCGTTGCGGCCGGCCTCGCTGCCGCGCACGAGCGCGTTCGCGCCGCTGCCCTCGAGCGTGACCGCCTGCACCTCCTGCACCGAGAGGTCGAGGTGGTCGCCGACACCTGTGTGACGAGCGGCGTAGAGCGCGGTCATCGTCGCGGCGAACGCGTGGAGGCCTGCCTGGTAGTGCGCCTGGTGACCGGCGGTCTTGAGCGGGGGCTCGTCCGGGTCGCCGCAGACTCCCATCTGGCCTCCCGCCGCGAACGCCGTCAGCGCGGTCGCGCGCCACCCGGCACGCGGTCCGGTCAGCCCAAAAGGTGTGATCGACGTGACGACGAGCGACGGACGCTCCTTGATGAGGGCGGCTGGGTCGATGCCGCGAGCGGCGAGCTCGCCCGGAGCGTGGGAGTCGAGCACGACGTCCGCCCCGCCGAGCAGGCGGCGAAGGCGCTCTCGATCGCCCTCGGTGTGGGGGTCGAGTACGACGCTGCGCTTCCCGGCATGCAGGTAGGCGGCCAGGACGCTTCCGTCGGGACCGTGGAGGCGCGGTTCGAAATGGCGGAGCGGATTGCCGTCCGGCGGTTCGACGAGGATGACATCTGCGCCGTAGGCGGCGAGCAGCTTGCCAGTGAACGCGCCTGCCACGTCCGTGCTCAGCTCGATGACCCGCGTACCCTGGAGCATGACCCCTCCTCGCACTCGGCCCCCGGCGTCCGTCGAGCCGGATGGTAGCAGCAGGCTCCGGACACGAAGCAGCCGCCATGACGGCGGCTGCTAGCACATTGGTCGCGGCATTCGTCGCTAGGCGGTGGCCGCCTCCATGTCGAAGACGTACTCCAGCTGCGACGCGTTGTCGAAGAAGCGTTGGAGGGACGGGTTGTAGCGGAAGAACATGTCCGCCTTGAAGCCGTCTTCCATCAGGTTCGTGTGGATCGGGTCATCGAGGCGCAGGTCGAGCGTGTTGAGCGTCCACTCCTGCGACGCGTGGCCGTTCTGTTTGATGTCGTCCAGCATCTCGCGCCACTGCCCCGGCTCGAGTTCGATCACGAAGTCGGCGTCGCGCGAGAACTCCGGGTCGACCTCCGCGATCTCGTGAATGTTCAGCACGTCAAAGTTGGCCTTGATGTGCTTCTCGCCGATCTTGAAGACCACCACGGCGTTCAGGCGGCCGAACTTCCGGTACGCCTCGTCCTCGCGGGTGATCGCGGCCAGCTTCTCGAACCACTCAGTCGATGGGAACGTCAGGTTAGCCATCGGTCGCCTCCCTAGAAATCGATTGGGTCGCCGGGGTCCGAGGCCGCGCTGAACGGCGTGAGCTTGTTCAGGTGCCGCATCGGCTCTGCCTCGGGTGTCTTCGCCATCTGGTCCTCGACCATTCGCTTATACGTTGGGTCGAGTGAGCGCAACGCGTCCAGTTCGTTGTGCGTGACGGCGAACGCGGACGGCTTCTTCGTCAGATTGTTCTTGCCGCAGAACTCGCACTTCTCCGGGCCTTGCCGGCGGGGGGGCCGGACGAGCACCTCGAAGACCGACTGGCAGTCGTTGCACTGATATGTGTGGAGCGGCATGGCTTGTCCTCTCGATAAGCGCGGGCGCCTACGAGGCTTCCTGGGCCAGCATCTGCTGGAAGGGTGGGATCAGGGCGGCGGTGCGGTCGACGTTGGCGGCCTTCGTGCGGCGGAGGTAGGCGCGGACGAAGTCTCGCTGGAGGCGCTTGACCACCTGCATGCCCTCGTCCATCTGCTGCACGCCGCCGCCGAAGATGACCGCCAGCGCCTCCCACAGCACCGGGTCCGCGAACTCGCGCGCCTGCGCGAACTCCGACTGCCCGAGCCACATCGCGAAGCCGGCCTGCTGGTCCGGCCGCTTGGCCGTGGCGAAGTGGATGTGGTCCGTGGCGTAGGCGGACATACGCATCCGGTCCGGGACCAGGCGCGCCGCCAGGACGCGGTCCGCCTCGGTCGGCCCGTAGGCGGCGAGGTAGCGCAGCACGGTGGTCTGGAGC
>WHSU01000035.1 GCA_009379925.1 Dehalococcoidia bacterium
GCTCCAGACCACCGTGCTGCGCTACCTCGCCGCCTACGGGCCGACCGAGGCGGACCGCGTCCTGGCGGCGCGCCTGGTCCCGGACCGGATGCGTATGTCCGCCTACGCCACGGACCACATCCACTTCGCCACGGCCAAGCGCCCGGACCAGCAGGCGGGGCTGCAGATGTGGCTGGGCCAGTCCGAGTTCGCGCAGGCGCGCGAGTTCGCGGACCCCGCCCTGTGGGAGGCGCTGGCGGTCATCTTCGGCGGCGGCGTGCAGCAGATGGACGAGGGCATGCAGGTGGTGAAGCGCCTCCAGCGCGACTTCGTCCGTGCCTACCTGCGCCGCACGAAGGCCGCCAACGTCGACCGCACCGCCGGTCTGATCCCACCCTTCCAGCAGATGCTGGGTGAAGCAGCGCCGTAACCGGCGGATGAGAGCGAGAGACGAGACATGGCAAAGCTGACGTTCCCCTCCGTCGAGTGGTTTCAGGCGCTCGCCGACTCGGCGACCCAGGACGAGGGCTACCGCAAGTTCGGCCGCCTGAACGCCGTCGCCGTCTTCAAGGTCGGCGACCGCCAGTTCAGCGTGAACTTCGACGTGCTGAACATCCATGACGTCAAGGAAGTCGACCAGGAGTTCGCCCGCGGCGCGGACTTCGTCGTGGAGCTGGAGCCGGAGCACTGGAGGGAGATGCTTCAGGACATCCAGCAGCACGGTCACGCCACTGGCGAGTGGACACTGAACACACTCGATCTGCGCTTCGATGAGCCGATCCACAAGAACCTCATGGAGGACGGCTACCGGGCCGACATGTTCTTCATGTACAACCCGTCGCTGCAGCGCTTCTTCGACAATGCGTCGAAGCTGGAGTACGAATTCGATCTGGCCGCCGCGCCCGCCTAGCTGAGCGCGCCGTCGTCGTCAGGCGGCTTGACCTGACGAGGATCGCAACGTCACGCCGCCCCTCCTCCTGGTTCGAAGGGCGCCCTCGTGATGCCCTCGGGCGCGCCCCTCGGCCTGCTGCGTCAGACCGAGGGGTTCCCACCGTCACCCATCGCCTACTTGCTCGGGTCCATCACCGAGCGCGCCACCGCGCCCGCCTCCATGTCGGCGAACGCCTCGTTGATCTCGCCCAGCGGGCGGCGCTTCGAGACCAGCTCGTCGATCAGCAACTTGCCGTCCATGTAGAGGTCGACCAGCCGAGGGATGTCGTACTGCAACTGCGCAGACCCGAAGAACGAGCCGACCAGCTGCTTCTCGCGCAGGAAGGCGATGCCCGGGATAGTCACTTCCTGCGCTACCACGCCCACCACCACCGCCATGCCGCCCGCGCGCACCATGTCGAACGCCTGTCGCACCGTCGCGCCGAGGCCGATCGCCTCGAAGGCGTAGTCCAGGTAGCCCCCGGCGATCTCCTGGACGCGCGCCACCGGGTCCTCCTGGCTCGCGTTCACGAAGTCCGTCGCGCCGAAGGTCGCCGCCGTCTCCAGCTTCGAGTCGCTGATGTCGACCGCGATGATCTTGCGCGCACCGGCCAGCTTCGCGCCCTGGACCACGTTGAGCCCCACCCCGCCGAGGCCGATCACGGCCACGTCGGAACCCGCCTGCACCTTCGCCGTGTTGATCGCGGCGCCCACGCCCGTCGTCACGCCACAACCCACCAGGCAGATCGTCTCCAGCGGAGCGTCCTCGCGCACCTTCACGACGCCCCGCTCCGGCATCACCGTGTACTCCGCATAGCCCGCCACACCGATGCCCTGCTGGACCGGCTGCTCACCCATCCGCAGCCGCGGCCGCTCCCCCGTCGCCGACCGCGCGGTGTTGTCGGGTCGCTCGCAGAGCTGGTGCATGCCCCGAATGCAGTAGTAGCAGAGGCCGCAGTTCGGCCGGAACGCCACGACCACGTGGTCGCCCGGCTTCACGGACACCACGCCCGGCCCCACCTCCTCCACGATCCCGCCCACCTCGTGGCCCAGGATCACCGGCACCGGCAGCGGACCGCCCTTCGCGCGGTTGATCGTGTGCAGGTCGGAATGGCACACCCCGCAGGCCACCACGCGTACCAGCACCTCGCCCGCGTCCGGCTGGTCGAGGTTGACCTGCTCGATCGTGATCGGTTCCGGGCCGCGCAACACCGCCGCCCGCATGTCAGTCGCCATCCCTGCCCCCTCCTCCTGCTGCTGTCCGTGAGCGCCCGCTGGCCCTGTTTCCGTGCCGTCCGCACCGCCCGTCGACGATAGCCCGCCGCAGTTATATCAGATCGCGTGAAGTCCGATGTCAGATATCGATCAGACAAGGACGGTGCCCTCCCTAAGCAGTCACCTCCGGTAGTGCGATACCCGTGAGCCGCGTGAAGTGCTGCGCCGTCCGGCGGCTGGCCTCTAGGTCCCGCCACCCACTTCCGAGTTCATCCGGGAAGCGTCGCGCCATCGTCCCCTCCACCAGGCGGTTCAGCGCCGCCAGCGCCTCGAAGTACCGCACCCGCGTTTCATCGAGGGGCGCACGCCCGAGGTACGTCGACGTATAGCGTCGCGCGACGACCCGCCGGAGCAACGCGACCAGCGGCCGCACGGGCGCGGGGAGCGCGCCCGTTGGGGCCGCGAGCAGCAGGTGTCGCGTGTGGCCCACGTCGTACGCCGCCTCCGCCACCACGATGTTCGGCCAGTCGACGACGCCCGTGACGCTCCCGTCCTCCACCAGCACGTTCCCCGGGTGGAAGTCCCCGTGGCAGACCACCGCGCGCTCCGTTTCGGGCGGCCGGTGCTCGTGCACCCATCGAAGGCCCGCCGCCAGCCGTAACCCGCAGCGCTCCGCCCGCGCCTCCATACGCGCCACCACGGCGTCGACCGACACCTGCTCGGCCGGGACGCCCGCCACCGACAGCGACTCGAGGACGGGCCGGGCGTCCAGGCGGTGCAGCGCCAGATGCGCCTCGGCCAGCAGCCGCGGCACGCCGAGCATCGCCCGCGGCCGCTCGAGGTCCCCGAGCAGGCTTCGGCCCTCCACGAAGTCCATGAGCAGCGCAGGGGCGCCGGATGCCTCCAGGCGTTCGCAGACGGCCAGCGGGGCCGGCGCCGGGTAGTCCTGCGACGCCAGCGCTCGGTGCACCGCCGACTCGAAGTGCGCCCGCTCCGCCGTGCGTGCCACCGGATAGACCCGCGCGACCAGCGGGCGGTCGAGGCCGGGTGCCGATGCCAGCCGGAAGCGGAAGACCAGGGTGTCCCGGCCACCCGTGAGCCGCTGTGGCGCCTCGGCGTACGCCACGCCGTCGAGGCCCGTGTGCGTCCGCAGGAAGGCCAGCAGGTCACCGGCGATCACGGCCGGCGCCAGCGCATCGCTCCGGTCGTCCATCACGCTCCCCTGTCATCCGGCGCACCGTCGCGCGGCCCACGCACCCCTCGAGGCGGGACGGCCGGCGGGCGGGGCGTCGCCCCTGAGCGGCATTCGGGACTACGATTGTCGTTATGGTCCCACCTGAGGATGGCAACGGAGGGCGCGCGACGCTGCGCGACGTGGCCGCACGCGCGGGCGTCTCCGTGATCACGGCCTCCCGAGCGCTCAGCGGAAAGCGCCGCGTCCGTCGCGACCTCGTCGAGCGTGTGCGCTCGGCTGCCGCGGTGGTCGGCTACCAGCCGAACCACGCCGCACGGTCGCTTCGCACCTCCCGCACCATGGACCTCGGACTGGTCTTCACCAGCCTGGACACGCCTGCCGCCCTCGACCTGATCGACGGCCTGGGCGCCGGCGCGCACGAGGGCGGCTACAACCTGCTCGTCACCAGCTCCCGAGGCGACCCCGAGCGGCACCGGGACGCGCTGCGTCACATGCTTCAGCGGCGGGTCGATGGCCTTCTCATCAGCCGCCCGCAGGGCATCGGCGAAGAGCTGGCGGAGTTCGAACGCCAGGGCACCCCCGTGCTCGCCCTGATCGCGAAGGGCGAAGGGGCGGACCACCTCCCGCTCGTGAACGTCGACCTCGTCCCCGCGTTCAACGACGCGTTCCGCTGCCTCCTGCGCTACGGCCACCGTGCCATCGCCCTCCTGACCGAGGGCTACGGCCTGGGACCGCCGCGCCCCAGGGAGTTGCGGGACGGGGCACTCATGCGCGTCGAACACCTCGAAGGCAATGCGTCGCCCGCGGACATCGCCGTCGCGCTGCGCGCGCAACGCGAGGCCGACCCGCCCGCCACCGCCCTGATCTGCGACCAACGCTTCATGCCGGCCGTGATCGAGGTGCTGCGCTCCTGGGAACTGGAGTTTCCCCGACACATCTCGCTCGCGAGCTACCTCGACTCCCGCTGGCTGGACGAACTCATGACGCCGCCGCTCGCCGCGGTCCACATCGATGTCGCGGAACTGGGCGTAGCGGCCGCGCGCATGATGACGGACTGGCTCGGCGGACAGCCGCCTCCGGACCTCACCCGGCTCCCGATCGCTCGATGGATCGAGCGCCCCTCGGTGGGACCCGCGCCCACCCACTAGCCGTCCGCGACGTCTGACCGTATCCGCCGCCGGCCCGAACCCCGCATCCGCGGGTCGAGCATGTCGCGCAGCGCGTCGCCGAAGAGGTTGAAGCCGAGCACCGTCAGCGTGATCGCCGTGCCCGGCGCCAGCGCCACCCACAGCGCCTCGTCGAAGAACTGCCGGTTCCGGCCGGACAGGTCCTGCCCCCAGGAGGGCGTGCCGGGCGCCACGCCCAGGCCCAGGAAGGACAGTGCCGCCTCCGCCAGGATGACCACGCCCAGCCCGGCCGTCGCCGACACGATCACATAGGGCATGACGTTCGGCAGCAGATGCCGGCGCACGATGTGTGGCCCGGTAGCGCCGAGCGACCGGGCCGCCAGCACGTAGTCCTGGTTCTTCAGCGACAGCGTCACCCCTCGCACGAGCCGTGACCCGCCGAACACCGCCCCCAGCGAGAAGGCGAAGATCAGGTTGCGCATGTCCCATGCGATGGTGAGCAGGTTGCCGCCCTCGGTGGCCGGCGCACCGAGGATCGAGACGATCAGCAGCAACGCGATCAGCCCCGGGAACGCGGACCAGATCTCCCCGCTGCGCTGGATGATGTAGTCGGTGACACCCTGGTAGTACCCCGCCATCAGACCCAGCAGCGTGCTCAGCGTGACGTTGATGAGCACGACCGAGAACCCGACGGCCAGCGAGATCTGGCTGCCCACCAGCACGCGGCTCAGCACGTCGCGCCCGTTCGCGTCCGTACCCAGCAGGTGGTCGGTGCTCGGCGCGAGCAGCGGAAGCGCGATGCTCCGCCTGGCGTCGTAGGGCGCCAGGATCGGCGCGAAGAGCGCGAGCACCATGAATACCACGATGATGGAGGCGCCCAACGCGCCCAGCGGGTAGCGGTACGCGAACGCCCCTGCCCGACGGAACGGCAACACCACCCGGCGGCGCGCGCGTTCCGCCTGCCGTTCCAGGCCCGGCGCCTCCAGGGCCGTCACTGGTAGCGGATCCGCGGGTCCACGAACCCGTACAGCAAGTCGACCAGCAGGTTCGTCGTCAACACGACGACCGCGGCGTACATCGTCATGGTCATCACCACGGTCAGGTCACGCTGCAGCACCGCCTGGAACGTGTACACACCCAGTCCCGGCAGCGCCGTGATCTGCTCGAGGATGACCGAGCCGCCGAGTAGCGCCGCGATCAGCGTCCCGGACACGGTCAGCACGGGGATGACCGCGTTCTTGATGGCGTGCCGTTGCAACACCACACGCTCGCGTAACCCCTTCGCGCGCGCCGTCCGGATGTAGTCCTGTCGTAGCACTTCCAGCATGGCCGACCGAGTGACCCGCATCAGGATCGACGCCGCGCCGATCGACAGGATGAGCGTCGGCGGGATCACCTGCTGCGCCGCGCGCAGCGGGTCATCCCAGAACGGGACCCACCCGAACGGCGGGGAGTAGCGCCAGAGGATCGATGGGATGATCAGCAAGAGCGTCAACGTATAGAAGTCCGGCACGGACTGCCCGAAGACGCTGAAGGTGCGTACGAAGTAGTCCGCCGGCCGGTCCTGGAACACTGCCGAGAGCAACCCGAACAGCACCCCGAACAGCACCGTGAACCCGAACGAGAACGCCATCAGCAGGGCGGTGACCGGGAACCGAGCCTTCAGTTCTGCCTGGATGTTGCCGCCGAACAGCGATCGCCCGGGGTCCCCCGTCAGCATCCCCGCGCCCCACTCCGCGTACCGCTTCCACAGCGGGTCATTCAGCCCGTTCGCCTCCCGGAACCGCTCCAGGGCGTCACGGTCCGCCTCCAGGCCCATGACAATCACGGCCGGATCCCCTGGCACGATGTTGACGGCCAGGAACGTCACCATGCTGGTGATGATCAGTACCGGGACGAAGAAGGCGAGACGGCGTAGCGCGTAGCGGCGCACAGACAGTCCTCCCCATGGACCCGCCGATGTCAGCGGCCCCAACGATGGCGCGGGGACCGGCTTAGCTGGTCCCCGCGCCATTCTCGCCTACACGTCCAGCCAGTACTCCAGCTGCGCGCCGCCCTTGCCGCTCTGCGAGAGTTCGTGGTCCACGCCCTGCACATAGGACTGGTACCCGTGGTACAGCGTCCCCGAGAGGATCGGGACGAAGTTCGACGCCTTCTCCGCCAGCAGCGTCTCGAACTGATTCGAGAGTTCCGCCCGTTCTGTGGCGTCCAGCGTCCCTTCGATCTGGGTGACCAGAGCCTCAATCTCCTGGTCCTCCAGCGAGGCGTTGTTCCAGAACGAACCGGAGTCCGCCTTCTGGTAGACGTAGTCCAGGAAGACGCTCATCGTCAGGTCGAAGTCCGAGGGCTTGGTCATGTCCTCCAGGTCCTTCGGCCCGGCCAGTTGCAGGTACACGTTCCGTACTTCCGTGAACGTGCGGACATTGAAGCCGACATCCTGCATGTCCTCGGCGATCAGCGCCCCCGAGTCCACCCAGGTCTGCGCCTCCACGGGGAGCATGAGCGCGATCTCCCGGTCGTCGTAGGCCCCGGCCGACTTCGCCGCATCCAGCAGCGCCTTCGCCTCCGCCGGGTTGTACCCCACCAGGTCCATCACCGGCTCGCGGCCCAGCGGGAAGCGCTCGGGACGCGCCTCCGAGAAGTACCAGGCGGGCGTCGCGGATCCGAAGTAGACCACGTTGTTGATGCGCTCGAAGTTGATGCTGCGGTGCAACGCACGACGCACACGCTCATCGTTCCACGGTGGGCGCCGCACGTTCGCGATCAGCGCCATCCCGCTCGTCGACGGGTACTCCAGGGCGCGCACCTCGTCGCCCAGGTCGCCCACCACCGAGTCGCGCTGGCGCAGGTCGCTGAAGTCGATGTCCTCCACCTGTCCGGCGCGGAACGCCGCTTCCTCCGCCGCCGAGTCCGCGATGAACGTCAGCGTGCGGCCGTCCAGATACGGGACGTCGGGGCGCCAGTAGTTCGGGTTCTTCACGACCTCTTCGCGGGACCCCAGCTGGTGGGACTTGTACATGTACGGTCCCGTGCCGATCGGGATGTCTTCCCTCAGCGTGGTCTCGTCCAGCATCTCCTGCGGTAGTTCGTAATTGCGTCCGCCGGCCGAGTTGTTGCCCAGGCCGTCGTTCTCGTAGAAGAACGCAAACGGCGCCGGCATCGTGAACTGCACCGTCAGGTCGTCCACGGCAGTCGCGGTCACCTGGTCCGTGATGAACGGGTTGCTGGAGGCCTCGTGGTCGGTCTTCAGGTACTCGATCCGCGCCACCACGTCCTCGGCCGTGAGCATCCGAGCGTTCACCTTGCTGTTGGAGTTGCTCGCCGGCTGGTCGTGGAAGTGCGCCTCGTGCATCTTCACAACCACAGTCGTGTCGTCGCCGAACTCGACGGACTCAGCCAGGCTGAGTTTGATCAGCCGCTCCGGGTCCGCCGTCTGCCGTACCTCCCACAGCGGGTCGTAGTACCCGAAGCGCCGGAACGTGTTCACGTAGGACGGGTCCGCGCCGGGATGGAACGGCGAGAAGTGCGGTGCCACCGTGATCGTCGAGTCGCGGTAGATCCCACCCGTCTTCACCGCGCCGGCTGCAGGGGATCCGGTCGCGGTCGCGGAGCCCCCGCCCGGCCCCGCCGTCGCCGTCGTCCCCCCGTCGCCGGTGTCCGGCTCGTCGTCGTCACCACCGCAGCCGATCAGTGCCGCCCCGGCGAGCCCCGCGACGCCTACGCCCGCGCCGCGCAACAACGACCGCCGGGAAACCCGTTGCGGCCTCGTCCAGTAGTTGTGCTCAGACATAAGT
The DNA here is from genome assembly GCA_009379925.1 of Dehalococcoidia bacterium. Classification (GTDB taxonomy): domain Bacteria; phylum Chloroflexota; class Dehalococcoidia; order UBA2979; family UBA2979; genus WHSU01. The sequence continues at coordinate 8,241 of WHSU01000035.1, forward strand.
CCCCCTCTGGGTCTACATGGACGGCGCCACGCGCGTACCGCCCAGCGGAGGCGCCCCTCGCGCCCCTGCAGCCGCCTGCGGGCGATTCCCCGGCGGCGGGACAACGTTACCCGATCCCAGCACGGTTGTGTTACCGTCCCGGCACACTCAATAAAGACTTTCTTCACCGCTGGCAAGGGGGACCGATGCGAGACTTCCACGGCAGGGTGGCGGTGGTCACCGGCGCCGCGAGCGGGATCGGCCGAGGCCTCGCCGCGCGCTTCGCCGCCGAAGGCATGAAGGTCGTCCTCGCCGACGTCGAGAAAGAGGCGCTCGTCCTCGCTGCCGCTGAACTCGAGCAGCAGGGCGCCGACGTCCTCGCCGTCGAGACCGATGTCGCCAGCCGCGAGTCCGTCGACGCCTTGCGCGACGCCGCCATCGAGCACTTCGGGCGCGTCCACGTGCTCTGCAACAACGCCGGGGTCGCGGGTGGTGGTGGCGGACCGCTCTGGACGGCCACGCCCAACGACTGGAAATGGGTCGTGGACGTCAACCTCATGGGCGTCGTCCACGGCATCCAGTCCTTCATCCCCGCCATGCTCGATCACGGCGAAGAAGGCCACATCGTCAACACCTCCTCCGTACTGGGCCTCGGCACCGGCGGCGGCTCTGTCTACGGCGTCACCAAGCACGCCGTCACCCGCCTCACCGAGGGGCTCTACTACGACCTCCAGGCGGCCGGCGCCAACCTCGGTGTCTCCGTACTCTGCCCCGGCCTGATCGCGACCCGCATCATCGAGGCGGACCGCAACCGCCCGCCCGCCCTGCGCGACGACGTTCAGCCCACCGAGGAGATGCAGCAGCGTCGCCGCGCATCCGTCGAGCACTGGGCGCGCGATGGCATGCCGCCGGAGGAGGTGGCCGAGATCGTGCTGGAGGCCGTCCGCGAGCGCCGCTTCTACATCCTCACGCACCCCGCCTACCGGGCGCGCGTCGAGGAGCGGATGCGCGCCATCCTGGACGGCAGCCCCCCGCCGCCCTTGCCGTCACCCGAGGCCGCGCTGGGCGCGGTGGCGATGCCCGCCAGGGGCGCCGGGGACACCGCCACGTGACGGCCCGCACACCGCGATGTCATTTGACATGTCCCGAGTGCCGGTGCAAGGATGACCCGCCGGACGGGATAACGTTATCCGGCGCAGCCCACTGGAGGACTCAGTGAAATTCGGTCTGTTCTACGAACTCCAGTTGCCCAAGCCGTACGACCAGGACCAGTGGTCGGAGGACGACGAGCTCCGCATCTACCACAACATGCTGGACCAGGTAGAGCTGGCCGACCAGCTCGGCTTCGACTACGTGTTCGAGGTCGAACACCACTTCCTGGAGGAGTACTCGCACTCCTCGGCGCCCGAGCTGATGATGGCGGCGCTGTCCCAGCGCACCAAGAACATCCGGCTCGGCCACGGCATCGTCCTCACGCCGCCCGCCTACAACCACCCCGCCCGGGTCGCGGAGCGCATCGCCGCGCTCGACATCCTCTCCAACGGCCGCGTCGAGTTCGGCTCCGGTGAGTCCGCCTCCGATATGGAACTCGGCGGCTTCGAGGTCGAGCGCGGCCTGAAGAAGGCGATGTGGGAAGAGGCCACGCGCGAGGTCACCAACATGATGACCGCCACGCCGTACGCCGGCTTCGAGGGCGAATTCTTCTCGATGCCGGCACGCAACGTCGTGCCCAAGCCCCGCCAGAAGCCGCACCCCCCGCTCTGGGTCGCCGCCTCCCGCCGCGAGACCACCATGGTCGCCGCGCGCCTAGGCATGGGGTCGCTCGGCTTCGGCTTCGAGACGCCCGAGGAGCTGGGCGAACGGGCAAACGAGTACTACCGCCTCGTCCGCGAGGAGTGCATGCCCATCGGGCACGCGATCAACCCCGGACTCGCCGTCCTCAACACCTTCATGATGGGCCCCACGGACGAGGAAGCCCTGCGCAGGAGCGCCAACGGCCCGGGCTTCTTCTCATACTCGCTCGGCTACTACTACAACCCCGCGACCGGCGGTAAGCACCCCGTCGGCGCCGCTAATGTCTACCGCAAGTACCGGGACGAGTCCGGCGAGGCGCAGGCGCAGGAGCGCCAGCAACGCTCGGGCTTCCTCGCCGAAGACGAGATCCGCCAGGGCGAGCCGGAAGAGGAAGTGCAGCGCGCCCTCTACCGTGCCGCGCGCTCCGGAAACGCCATCGGCACGGTCGACCGCTTGCGCAAGACCCTCAAGATGTACGAAGACCAGCACCTGGATGTCATGGTGTTCGTCGCCCAGGCGGGCGACCGCAAGCACGAGGACATCATGGAGTCCATCGACACGTTCGGCCGGCAACTCCTGCCGGAGTTCAAGGAGCGGCACGAGAAGACCCACCGCAAGTGGCGGCAGGAGCAACTCCAGGGCGTCGAGTTCCCGATCAACTCTTCGATCTGACGGTCGGACGGCGTCCCACCGCGACACCCGCCGGAGGAGCCACCATGGCGAAGCCAGATCAGGTGAAGGACACGGACCTGCGAGCGCAGATCGAGAAGGCGTACGCCGCCATGCGCTCCGGCAACGGCACCGAGGCCGTGAAGGTACTCTCGGACGCCTACCTCTACCTGCTGAACAAGTACCCGGAGATGCTCGACGAGACCATCGAGCCACGGCCGGGACGCAAGATGTTCGCGGTCATGCGCTGGCCGATGCTCGGCGCCAACCTCACGTTGGATTCCGTCACACAGAAGCGCCCGCAGATCGAGTTCGTCCGCGAACGCTTCGCCGTCAGCGAGGCGATCACCTACTACGAGTACACGCTGGAATCCGCCGTCGCGAGGGGCGCGTAGCGCCCGGTCGACTGCGGACAGCCGACGAGAGGACACAGCAATGGGCGTCATGGCCGACTACCTCGATGACCACGCGGCCGTCCGCAACCCGCCCTACCGCCCCCTCGCGCGCATCGATGCGGACGAGCGCGCCCGCCTGGACGAGCGCATCGGCGGCGCCGAGAACTACGCCAGCGACGTCCTGCAGCAGTTGATCCTCGAAGACCCGGAGGACCAGGAGTACAAGCGCGCGCTCGCCTCCGCCATCGTCAGCGCCGAGTACGCGGGCATCGACGCCTTCGGGCGCAACGTCGCCAGGTGGGAGGACCAGGCGGTCCCGGACGGCCTGATCCACGCCATGGTCCGCCAGACCTGGGACGAGGTCCGCCACGCCCGCCTCGGCACCGAGCTACTCGAGCACTACGGCGGCACGCTCGGCGACTACCCGGACACGCTTGCCGGCAGCTCCGACGCCGACCTCCAGACCGAGGAGGAGCGCCGCGCGATGCGCATCCGCCAGCTGAACCCGGTGATGTCCCTCTCCTCCGTCAACGTCGCCATCGAGGGCGCCGCGTTGCGCCTCTTCTCCGGCGTCAGCCGCCTCGGTGAGCGCGTCGGCGACGACATGATGCGGCTCGTCTACGACTACAACTGGGCCGACGAGGTCGTCCACGTCTCTATCGGCGATTGGTTCCTCAAGAAGCTCGCCGAAGACCAGCCGGAGACGGAGCAGGTCGCGCTCCGCGTCCAGGGCATGACCGAGACCGGCCGCGACAACCAGCGCCGCAACGTCTCCGCGCAGGTCAAGCTCGAGGTCCGCGAGTTCATGGAGGGCGAAACCGACCGCGCCTCCTCCGTGCTGGTCGGTCCGCTCTCGGACGGCTACGAGCCGGACCGCTAGCGCCCGGAGAGTTCGAGGGGAGCCCACGCGGCCGCATGACTTACCGCATCGACGCAGCACCTTGCATCAACTGTGGCCTCTGCCGCCTCTCCTGCCCCACGGGCGCCATCAAGTACTTCTCCACGGGTCGACGCCTCCACGTCGTCGCCGAGGACTGGTGCATCGACTGCGACATCTGCCGGCAGGTCTGCCCCGTCGACTGCATCACATCCCATCCGGACGTCCAGCCACCCGAGGCTCAACGTGCCGCCGCACTCGACCGCGCTGGCCAGTTCGCCCGGCAGGGCCGCCAGATTCGCGCCAGCGTCTATACCTCGATCACGCCGGTGCTGGAGCGTCGTCGCAGCGCGCGCGCCGGCGGCTCGGACATGGAGGGTGGTGGAGCATGACCGAGTACGCGGTCGACCAGCGGCGCATCGGCGGCCTGTTCGGCGTAGATGAGAACGCGCGCCGCCTGATGAACTACCGCTACGCCGAGGATATCTGCATGAAGACCGGCGCCGGCTGGGCGCCCACCTGCCCCACCATCAAGGTGAAGTGGCGCCTCCCGGAGTTCGCCTACGACGACTCTGTCCACCAGCTCGAACTGGGCAAGCGCCTCCCCGAACTGCGCGTGCTCGAGGGCGCCGACTACTCGCAGCCGCCCACCCTTCGCGGTTCCGCCACCTTCCAGCCCCCCAACGAGGACTTCGTCGCCTTCGTGCGCGAGATGCAGTCCGCCGGCGACGAACTGATGCGCGTGACCGGCCTCTACCGCGTCCTCAAGACCCATCTCGCCGTCAATTACCGCTACCACGCCGCCGTCACCGACCCCGTCTGCGACGGTCCGACGGTCCGCATCCTCAACCACATCCTCGTCGACGAAGAGGAACACCTGCGCTGGGGCCAGGCGATCTACGAGGAACTCGCGGACACGCCCGCCCGCCGCCGCGAGGCGCTCGAGTGGGAGATGCACCTCGCGGACCTGCTCACCGCCGCCGGTGGCGTCGCCGGCGACGACCGTCCGCCGACGGCTTAACCCGCGCCGTCGCCCAGCGCCTCCGCCATCGCGCGCCGCTCCGCCTCCAGCGGTCCGTACGCCAGTTCCTGTCGAGGGCCAAACACCATCGTCGTGCGCCGGTCGTCCGTGAAGGCGGGCCACATCGGCAGCCCCTTGTGGTTCGGGTCGCCCGTCCGAGCGAACGCGATCCACGCGTCCTGCATCGCTTCCGCCAGCGTCTCCACCACCGCGCCCTTCCCCGTCAGACGGCTCAGGCCGCCCCCGTGCGTGCCGAACACGAACGGCACCTCCAGCGCGTGGCAAGCGCCCAGGGCGCCCTCGAATAGCGGCGTCGGTTGGGCGAACAGGTACATGTACGTTGCCGGCTGGTGGCGCGAGTGCCCCTCCGCGACCAGCATCGAGTGGTACCGGAACGTCCGGTCCGTCTGCACCGCGAACCACACGTCGGCGGGCGCGCGCCGCTCTGCGCGCTTCGACCGAGCCGCCTCGTACGCCTCGTACGTCGCCGTCGCGCGTGCCTCGTCGCCGCCCGTCACCGCCGCCGCGATGCGCGCGATCGCGGTGGCTCGGTCCATCCCGGCCACCTCGGGCGCGGCTGCCCCGAAGAGGCGCGACTCGTCCAGGTTGGTGCCGATCAACAGCGGCACGCCCGCCGAGGCGCCGGAGGCAACCGCCTCTCGAGGGTGTACCGGCAGCACATCCCCATCGACCACGGGCACGAACGAGACCGCCTCGCCCGGTCCCGAAGCGGCCGCCGCCATCGCGGCCTCCGACAGCCGCGTCTGTGCCTCGATCAAGTCGGCCAGCGGCAGCGACCGCAGCCGGTCCTCGTCCACGTCCGACATCCCGAGGTGCTCGAAGAACTGCTGCGCCGCACGCCTCGCATGCTCTACCGACATCGGTGGGTCGTAGCTGCTCTGCGCGATCGCCCGCTGGAACAGCCCCTCCGCGGCCGGTGTCGCGAGCAGCGTCTCCACGCTCTTGCCGCCCGCCGACTCACCGAAGATCGTGACCTGCTCTGGGTCGCCGCCGAACGCGCGGATCTCCTCCCGCACCCAGCGCAGCGCCGCCACCTGGTCCAGCAGCCCGAAGTTCGCGCCCTCCAGCGCGTCGTCGAACAGGAACCCCACCGGCCCCAGCCGGTAGTTGATCGAGACGACCACCACGTCGCCGCGCCGGGCCAGCGTCCGTCCGTCATACATCGGGGACGCGCCGGTGCCAGTGCGAAAGCCGCCGCCGTGGATCCAGACCATGACTGGCCGCGCTGCGTCATCCAGGCCGGGCGTCCAGATGTTCAGGTTGAGGCAGTCCTCGCCCACCTCCAGGTCGCCCGCGCTGAAGGCCCCGTCGAAGATCGAGGCCCGCTGCTGCCGAGGCGGCTGCGGCGCCGCCTGCCCGAACGTCAGCGCCTTCCGGACCCCTCGCCACCGCTCCACCGGGACGGGCCCGCGAAAGCGCCGCTCTCCGGCCGGCGCCGCTGCATACGGGACCCCGCGAAAGACGAAGAGCCCGCGCTCCCGCGCCCCGCGCAGCCGCCCCCGGCTCGTTGTGACATCGGCTGCGTCCTGGGACATCGTTGTCCCTCCCCCCGAGCGCGAGCATACAACGCCCGTGCAACCCGCGGCCGCCCGTCAGTCCGCCTCCGTTCCTCCCCCTTGCGGGTGTCGGACGGGGGAGGGTTGGGGAGGGGGCGCCGAGGCTGAGCGCCGCGCGAGCAACGAGCACTGGGGGGCGCTACTCTGCCACCAACATGGAGCCGCTTCTCACCGGCGTGCGGGTGCTCGAATTGCGCGGACTGCTCGCCGGCGCCGTCTGCGGCCGCGCGCTCGCCGATGCCGGCGCGCACGTGGACGCCGTCGACCTCGACCTCGGTCAGACGGCAGACGAAGACCCGTACACCCGGGCCACGCTCGACCTGCCGAAGCGCCTGCTCGGCCCGGGCCTCGAGGGCGCCCCGCTCGACGCACTGGTCGCGGACGCCGGCCTGTTGCTCGTGGCCGGCGCCCCGGCGGCTATCGAGGCGGCCGGCCTCGCGCCCGATGCTCTCCGCCGCCGCAATCCGGACGCCCCTATCGTGACCGTGACCCCGTTCGGCTTCGAGGGCCCGCGTCGCGACGACCGCGCGAGCGACCTCATCTCGTTCCACGCCAGCGGCCTCGCCCGCGTGCTGCTCGGCGCGGTCGAGGACCCCGAGGCGGACCCACCCGTCCGCGCCGCCGGCGAGCAGTCGGCGTTCATCGGTGGCCTGACCGCCGCCCTCGCCGCCATGTCCGCCCTCTACGACCGCGACGCCACGGGGCGCGCCGGCGTCTACGACGTGTCGGTGCAGGAGGCGCTCGCGGCGATGCCGGCCCGTGAACTCGCCCTCCCCGCATTCGGAGGGGTCCCCGCCCGCCACCGTACCGCCGGACAGCTCGGCCTGACCTATGTCATCCCCGCGAGCGACGGGCACGTCGCGATCTCGCCGCGCGAACCCCACCAGTGGGCGGCGTGGCTGAGGGTCATGGGGACGCCGGCCTGGGCCGAGGAGCCGCAGATGCTCGACCGCCCCAGCCGGATGCGCCACGGCGACCGCCTCCTGGCGCACATCTCGCCGTGGAGTCGCCGTCACAGCCGCGCGGAGCTGTTCGCCCTCGCGCAGGACGCGCACGTCCCCTGCTTCCCCGTGAACGCCCCCGGCGAGGTGCTCGACGACCCGCAACTGGCGCACCGCGGCTTCTTCGTCGACGCCACGCTGCCGGCGGTCGGCCCGGTCCGCGTGCCGAGCCGTCCCTACCGAGCCTACCGAGCGGAGCAGCCCCCCACCCCATCCACCTCCGAGGCGTCACCGCGCGCTCCCCGTCCAGCCGCGACCGAGCCTGGCGAGCGCCACGCGCTCGACCGCCTCCCGCTGGAGGGCATCCGGGTCATCGACTTCAGCTGGGTCATCGCCGGTCCCACCTGCACCCGCTTCCTGGCCGCGTTGGGCGCCGAGGTGATCAAGGTCGAGTCGCCGGCCCGGCCGGACCCGGGGCGTACCTCCGAGCTGCACAGCGTGCTTGGACTCTCGAAGCGAAGCCTCGCCATCGACCTCCGCGCGCCCGGCGCCACCGACGCCGTCCGGCGGCTGATCGCGGCGAGCGATGTCGTCGTCGAGAACTTTGCGACCGGGGTGATGGGCCGGCTCGGGCTCGACTACCCCGCGCTCTCGGCGCAGCGGGACGACCTGATCATGGTCTCCGCCTCGGGCGTCGGCCGTACCGGCCCGCTCGCCGATAGCGTGGCCTACGGGACGCTACTGCAGTGCTACACGGGCTTCTCGGCGCTCAACGGCTATCCGGGACGCGCCATCACACCCGGCTTCGCGTGGGCTGACCCGCTGAGCGCCCTCATGATGACCACCGCGTTGATCGCGGCGCTCCGTGAGCGCAGGCGCACCGGCCGCGGTTGCCACATCGACTTCTCGATGTCGGAGGCGCTGCTGTGGACCATGCCGGGTGCACTCGTCGGCTGGCAGCGGGAAGCCGCCGGGCGCGACGCCGGCCCGCACGGCAACCGTTCGACGACGATGTCCCCCCACGAGGTCTATCAGGCCTCAGGTGACGACGCCTGGCTCGCGGTCGCTGCGACATCGGATGAGGAGTGGCGGGCGCTCTGCGGTGTCGTCCCGGACCTTGGCCCGCTCGCCGGCCTCGACCTGGAGGGCCGCACCGCCCGCGCCGCCGAGGTCGACGCGGCGCTCACCGCCTGGGCCGCGCGGCGTGACGCCCGCGATGCCGCGGATGCCCTGCAGCGGGCCGGCGTCCCCGCGACCGCCTCCCTCGACTCGCAACAGCTCTTCGAGGACACACACCTGGAGCAGCGAGACTTCTACCGCCTCGTCGACACGCCCGATGGCGTGCTCCGCCTGTCCGCCCTCCCGTGGCGCACGCCCGGCGGCCCGCTACCCCGCGTTGAGGCCGCGCCCGCCTTCGGCGCCGACAACGAGGCGGTGCTTCGCGACATCGCGGGGCTCACGGAGACAGAGGTCGAGGCGCTCCGCTCCGTCCGCGCCTTCGGCGAATGACCGCGCGGGCCTAAGGCCAACCCGCGCCGGGGACCTCGACGTCGGCAACGTAGATCCGTCCCGTGCGGCGGGCGAGCTGTGCATCGACGTCCTCGGTGCCGGACCACTCCGCCGTCAGCATGAACAACGTCCGGCGGTCAGGGCCGCCCAGCATGCACGCAAAGCAGCCACGGTCGAGGTCGACGGTATCGAGGACCGCGCCGCCTTCCCGTACGCGCACCGCGCGTTGGTTAGGCACATCCCCGTACCAGGCCGCGCCCTCGGCATCGACGCAGATCCCATCGGGCGCGCCGTCACCCAGGTCGGCCCACACCCGGCGGTTCGACAGGCCGCCGTCGTCCGCGATGTCGAACGCGGTGAGGCGTCGTCCGAACGACTCGGCGACGATCAGGGTGCCGTTGTCCGGAGTGACCGCCATACCGTTGGGAAAAGCGAGGTCGCCGGCCACCTGTCGCACGCGGCCGTCCGGCGTGACCAGCGCGATGATGCCACCGCTCGGATCGCCGCCACCGAGGAAGTCGAACTCGATGCTGTTCAAGTAAATGTGGCCGCGGCCATCGACGACCACCTCGTCGCAGCCCTTCGCGAAGACTCCGCCCAGGTCGGCGTGCACGACGGACGAGCCATCCACCTCGCGCCGCAACAGCGTTTCGCCCGTCACGAGCAGGTGTCCATCGGGCAGCCAATCGATGCACCAGCCCATGCCCGGGCGGCCCGGCGCAGCCACCTCGCACTCACCGGCAAGGTCGACGGCCAGGACCTCCTCGCGGCCCCAGTGGGCGAACCACAGCCGGCTGTCATGCCAGCGTGGCGACTCGACATAAGCCAGACCATCGAGCAGGACCCGCGGCTCGGACAGCGCCATCATCCGCTCCCCTCAGTCTGCGGGACATCGAAGTCAGGCACGGCGCCTGGTCCGCGCCTCGGTGAGGTGCACGGTGACGCTATCGCCCGCCGCCTTGCCGATGGCGGCGCGGAGTTCGGCTCTGATCGGGAGCATGTGCGTGCCGTCACCAAGCGCCATGAGCGAGCTGGCGAACGGGTGCCCATCGACGGTGCCCGACACCTTGACCAGGCCACGGGTGCCAAAGTAGGCGGCGGTCCAGTCCGTCACGATGCAGGTCCAGCCACCCTTCACCTCGCGCCGTTTCAGAGTGGCGGAGAAGGTCTTGTCGATTGCGCTCACGGGTCCACTCCGTACATGAGCGATCCGGGGGTCGTCAGCTGTTCCCCGGTTTCGAGCCAGGTCTTGAGGCCAGACAGGATCATTGGCCAGCCGCCGTAGAGTTCCTCGCTGGCGCCGTCGCGGAGCTGGTCGTGGGTGACCGTCAGCCGGCACGAGTCCCCCACCCGCTCGATCTCCCACGTCACACGCGTGGTACCTTCCGCCGTCGCCTCGGGACTCCACAACGCCCGCATCGACAGCACCAGCCGCCGAGGTCGCTCGACCTCCAGGTTCTCGCCCTCCTCCAGCGCGCCGTCCGCGGCGGGATGCACCCTCCGAAAGGCCGATCCTGGTGTCCACTCCGACTCGACCTTCGTGCCGAAGTGGTACTTGGCTCGGATGTCGGGATTGGTGATCGCGTCCCACAACCGCTCTGGAGTGGTGCGGACGTAGATCTCGAAGACCTTCTCCACGCTGTCCTCCAATTCGCGCTTCAGGCCGACGAGGCCGGCGGCCCAGTCCTCGGTGTACTTGCTCACCCAGCGGTCGTGGACGAGCCGGATTGGGACCGGGTTCAAGAAGTGCAGCTTCTCCCGCCCCCGACGCTTGCTCACGACCAGCCCCGCGGCCTCCAGGATCCCGAGGTGCTTGGCCACGGCGACGCGCGTCATGTCGAAGCGCGCCTCCAGCGTCGACAGGGACTGACCGTCTTCGACGAAGAGCGCATCGAGCAGCGCCCTGCGCGTCGGGTCGGCCATCGCCTTGAACACCAGCTCCACGTCGGGACTATAGGAAACCAAATAGTGTCATGTCAACTGCGCATTGAGGACCGCGCCGTGTCCCCAGGGCACGGCCAGTCTTGGCGAGACGCGAGCCCGAGGGCTCCCGCCGCTTCTAGTAGTCGCCGCTTCGACGTACCTCGTCCAGGTACGCCTGGTCGTCCGCGCTCAGCTCCGGGAACACCTCGCCGCGCCGCCGCAGCTTCCCGGTGAAGTCAGGCGCGCGCTTTTCGTTGAACGCGCGCGGCCCCTCCTCCGCGTCCGCGGTCAACTGAAGCAGCAGCGTGTTCATCAGGTGCTGGACGTGCCACGCCTCGTCCTCCGGCGCCTCGCGGTATCGCACCACGAACTCCTTCATCATGCGGAGGGCGACCGGCGGCATCTGCGCGATGCGCTGCGCGATCGCTTCGGTGCGCGACATCAACTCGGCGTGAGGCGCCACCTCATTGATCAGCCCGACACGCAGCGCCTCCTCGGCGTCCAGCGGGTCATCCGTCAGCAGTACACGCATCGCGTCGGCGTACCGGAGCTGCCGAGCGAGCAGCGTCGCCCCGGGTCCCGTGCCCAGCCACCCCTGCGAGAGCAACGCGAACTTGAACTGCGCGTGCTCCGCGCACGCGATCCGGATGTCCGTCGATGCCAGCAGCAGGTACAGCCCGGCGCCCGCTGCCCAGCCATTGACCGCCGCCACCACCGGCTTCCAGATGCGCGGGTAGTGGTCGCCCATCCGTCCGTCCACGCCCGTGCGAGTGCCATGCACGCTCCCCGACGGCGGCCAGAAAAGCCGCTCCGTGCGCAGCTGCTCGCGTCCCTCCGGTGACAGGTGCTCCGGAGGCACCAGGTTGTGTCCCGCGCAGAAGTGCCGCTCGCCCGTACCCGTGATCAGCACCACGCGGACGTCGCGGTCCTCCCATGCCTCCTCCCACGCCTCGGACAGCTCGCGCGCCGTGGCGCGGTCGAGCACATTCGCCCGGTCGGGGTTGTCGATGGTGATGTAGGCCAGCCCGTCCCGCGTCTCGTAGACGATCCCCACGCCCTGCCTCCTTCGTGCCGCCCGACTCTACCCGACTCCGATCGCCCCGTCGCCGAGGCCGGTACGAGCACCAGCGAGGCCGCAACAAGCACCCGTGGACTTGGCACGCCACGCATAATGGCTCCCAGCACACCGCTCGCACGGGAGGGACATCCACGATGCCGACCGCCGCCATCAACGGCACCGAGATCTACTACGAGACGCACGGCAGCGGCTTCCCGCTCGTCTTCGCCCACGGCGGATTCGGAGGTCTCGGCACCGGCGCCGGTGGCAACGTACCCGCCTGGGTCGAGCGCTTCAGCGAGCACCTGCAGGTCATCCTCCCGGACCGCCGCTCGTCCGGCCGTTCCGGCTTCCCGGACGTCCCCCACACCATGTCCCTCTTCGCCAGCGACATCCGAGAGTTGCTCCGTCATCTGGGCCACGACCGCGCCTTCGTCTGGGGCACCTCCGCCGGAGGCCCCATCGCCACCACCTTCGGCCTCGAGCACCCGGACGCCGCCGCCGGCCTGGTGATCGCCGAGACGGCTCCGTGGCTCTCCCAGGATCCGGACCTCCTTGGGCGTCTGCGCGGGCGCATCGAGGTGCTTACCACCAGCGGTGCGCAGGCGGCATACGACGCCCGCCGCGAAGGCGGCACGGTCGGCCTCAACCTCTTCGCCGCCACCCGCCCCGCGGAGACGGAGGAGGAGCAGCGCGCCCGCGACCAGCGCCGGGCCGCCATTCAGGGCCAGCTCGCCCAGGTCCCGCGCGAGGAGCGCGTCGCCAAGTACGGGGCCGAACTGCGCACCTACGCCGCCCACCTCGACTTCGACGCCACGTCACGCTTCGCCGAGCTCAAGATGCCCGTCCTCATCGTCTACGGCACCGGCGACACCGTGTACCCGGATGTCCCCTGGGCCACGCTCGCCGAGGGCAACCCCAACATCGAGGTACGTCTCTTCGAGGGCCTCGAACACGGCGCCGCCAGCAACACGCCGGAGGGCGAGGCCGCGATCCTCGACTTCCTCCGCCGCCACACGCCGGCCGGCTGAGCGCCGGCGCCGCGGATCACGAGGCAGCGCGTGTCGGCGCCGATCGAGGACTACGCGCTCATCGGCGACTGCGAGACCGCGGCGCTCGTCAGCCGCGACGGCTCGATCGACTGGCTCCCCGTGCCCCGGTTCGATTCGCACGCCTGCTTCGCCGCGCTGCTCGGCACCGAGGACCACGGCTTCTGGCGCCTCCGCCCCGTCGGCGAGGTCACCGAGGTCCGCCGCCAGTACCGTGGCGACACGCTGGTCCTCGAGACCGAGTTCACCACTCCCGAAGGCGCCGTCCGTCTCGTTGACTGGATGCCCGTCCGTGACGGGCTCCTGTCGGTAAACCGCCTCGTGGTGGGCGTGCGTGGGCGCGTCGAGATGGCGATGGACCTGAGCATCCGCTTCGTCTACGGCTCCGCCGTGCCCTGGGTCCATCGCGTCGACGAAGGGCTACTCGCCGTAGCCGGTCCCGATGCGCTCCTCCTGCGCACGCCCGTCGGCACCCACGGCGAGGGGCTGCGCACCGTCGCGCGCTTCGTCGTCGAGGAGGGCGCCGAGGTGCCGTTCGTCCTGTCGTGGTTTCCCTCGAACGAATCGCCGCCGCCCGCGCTCGATGTCGCCACGTCCCTCCAGGAGACAGAGCGTTGGTGGCAGGAGTGGGGCGCCCGCTGTGGGTATCACGGCCCATGGCGCGGCCCCGTCATCCGTTCGTTCATCACGCTGAAGGCCCTCACCTACGCGCCCACCGGCGGCATCGTCGCCGCACCCACCACCTCGCTGCCCGAGCAGATCGGAGGCGCGCGCAACTGGGACTACCGCTACTGCTGGCTCCGCGACGCCACGTTCGCGTTGTACGCACTGGTCACCGGCGGCTACTTCGAAGAGATGCGCGCGTGGGAAGACTGGCTGCTTCGCGCCGTCGCCGGGGCACCCTCGCAGGTCGCCATCATGTATGGCCTCGCCGGCGAACGCATGCTCACGGAGTACGAGGCGCCGTGGCTGCCCGGATACGAGGGCTCCCAACCGGTGCGCATCGGCAACGCCGCCTACGCGCAGCGACAGCTCGATGTCTTCGGCGAGGTGATGGACTCCCTGCACACAGCGCGGCAAGCCGGACTGGGACACAGCGACGACGCATGGCACCTCCAGCGAGCCCTCATGGACTACCTGGAGCGCATCTGGCGGCAGCCCGACTACGGCATCTGGGAAGTCCGAGGCAAGCCGCGCCACTTTACCTACTCGAAGGTGATGGCCTGGGTCGCCTTCGACCGCGCCGTCAAAGCCTGTGAGCTGCACGGCCTCGACGGTCCCGTCGACCGCTGGCGGACCCTCCGCGACCAGGTGCACCAGGAGGTGTGCGAGCGCGGCTACAACCCCGCCACCGGCACCTTCACCCAGTCTTACGACAGCACCGAACTCGACGCGAGCCTGCTGTTGATCCCGCTCGTCGGCTTCCTCCCCGCGACGGACAGCCGCATGCGTCGCACCATCGAGGCGATCCAGCGCGACCTCACGCGCGACGGCTTCGTCTATCGCTACCGCACGGAGTCCGGTGTGGACGGCCTCCCCGCCGGCGAAGGCGCCTTCCTCGCCTGTACCCTGTGGCTCGCCGACAACCTCATCCTGCTGGGCGACAAGCCCGCGGCGAGGGAGATCTTCCGGCGTGTGCTCGGCGTGGCCAACGACGTGGGACTGCTGGCCGAGGAGTTCGATGTCGTCGCGCGGCGCCAGGTGGGCAACTTCCCACAGGCCTTCTCCCACGTCGGCCTGGTGAACACCGCCCGCAACCTCGCCGCCCCCGGCGGCCCCGCCGAGCGCCGGCCGACCTGACCGGTACCGCACGTACGCGACGCCCGCCCGTCCTCAGCGTCTACGCTAGGAATAGCCAGAACGAATCGACACGCGATGCGGCGCGATCTCGCGAAGGCGAATCGAATCCCCTATCGTGCGGCGATACAGGAGGGGTGGCGACCATGGACATTGACTCGGCCGTAGCGGCCATCGAAGAGCAAGACGGCGTCATGCGCGGTCCCCTGAAGGCGCCCGCCAACCTCGCGGCTGACGCCGCCGGCAGCATCCACGACGACAAGACCGCGCAGAAGCTCGGCTTCCGAGGCGGCACCGTCGCCGGTTCTGTGCACATGCAGCAGTTCCCGCCCGTGCTCGTGCGCGCCTTCGGCCCCGAATGGTTCGAGACCGGCACCCATCTCCACGTATTTCCGTAACGCCACGATGCACGGCGAGGCCGTCCAGACCTTCGCAACGGTGCCGGCTGCACGGACGGACGCGCAGACCGAGATATGGAGCAAGCGCGACGACGGCAGCCTCGTGCTCGAAGGCACCGGGTCCGTCGGGCAACCCGGTGTGCCCACGTACATCGAGGAGCGCCTGCAGAACCTCCCCCCCCCCGCGGCGAGACCCGCATCCTCGCCGCCGCCGAGCCCGGGACCCGCACCGAAGCCCTCCCGGTCCGCTCCGTGGACCCCGTCCGCCGTGAGCGCCAGCTCGAGGCGATGACCGAGCGCCTCGACTGGTACGACGGCCCCACCCCCTGGGGTGGTCCGGTCGTCAACCCCGGCATGGCCGTCGGCCTGTTCCGCGGCCCGGAGCAAGGCTTCAACCTGAACCGCGAAGGCGTCGTCGGCCTCTTCGGCGCGATCGAGATCCGGCACCTCGCCGGCCCGATCATGGCCGACCGTGACTACCTGTGCTCGGGCGAGTTGCTGGCCGTCGGTGAGACGCCGAAGTCGGAGTACATCTGGTACCGGAGCACCCTGCACGACCAGGGCGCCGATGTCGCCCAGATGGTGATGATGCTCCGCTTCATGAAGGCCTCATCGCCGCTCTGGGCCTCCTGACGCGATTCGAGTCGCCGGCGACGCCCGCCGGCGACTAGAGGAGCATCGGCCCGTCACGCCTCCGATGCGAACTCGAGCGCCTCGTTCGCGAGGCGTGACCACGACGCCGGGTCGGGGAGGGCGGCCCACTCGCGGAACGTGCGGCCGTTCGGGGCGAACGGCTCGGCCGCGCCACGCTCGACGAGCGTGGCGACGCGATCCGCCGGCAGCTTCACGATGAGCCGGCCGGTCCGAGGCTCGAGCGACGCGAAGAACCGCCCCTCGCACCGCAGGCACGGGAAGCCCATCATCGTGCCGCGCTCGACGCCCGGCTTGGCGAGGAGGCGGCGCGCGAGGCGCTCGTAGCGGGCGGTGCAGTCCTCGAGCGTGGCGCGTTCGGTTGTCATGTTCGCTCCCTCTGGTTCGCAACTTCGACGAGCCGGCGCTCGAGGTAGCGACGCTCGCCGTCGTTCGCGCAGAGGTCGATGGCGCGCCGGTACGCCTCCGCGGCCTCGGGGCGGCCCGCGCGACGGAGCAGGTCCGCGCGCGCTGCGTGCAGATGGTAGCGCTCGAGCCTTGGGTCGCCGGCGAGCGCGTCGATCGCCTCGAGGCCGGCGCGCGGGCCGGCGGCCATGCCGAGCGCTGCGGCGCGGTTCAGCGCGACGATGGGCGTCGGGGAGAGACGCAACAGCTCGTCGTAGAGGGCGAGGATCTGGCGCCAATCTACCGCCTCGGGCGATGCGGCGGTGGCGTGGAGCGCCGCGATCGCGGCCTGCACCTGGTACGGGCCTGGCGGGCCCGCTCGCGCGGCCTCGTCGATCAACCGCACGCCATGCGCGATCGCGTTGCGATCCCAGAGCGAGCGGTCCTGCTCCTCGAGCACGATGAGCGTGCCGTCCCCGTCCGCCCGGGCGTCCCGGCGCGAGTCGATCAGCACGAGCAGTGCGAGGAGGCCCGCGACCTCCGGCTCCGGCATCAGCTCGAACAGCATCTCCGCCAGGCGAATCGCCTCCGCGCACAGTTCGGGCCGCGAGAGGCGGTCACCGCCCGTGGCCATGTAGCCCTCGTTGAAGACGAGGTAGACGACGCGCATGACGCCCTCGAGGCGCTCCGGCAGCTCGGCGGCGTCGGGGACGCGGTAGGGGATGCGAGCGTTGCGGATCTTCGCCTTCGCTCGAGTGAGCCGCCGCGCCAGCGTGGGCTCCGGCACGAGGAAGGCGCGCGCGATCTCGGCCGCCGACAGTCCCGCGACGAGCCGCAAGGTGAGCGCGATGCGCGCCTCGAGCGACAGCGCGGGGTGACAGCAGGTGAACACCAGGCGCAGTCGGTCGTCTGGCCACGCCTCGCCGTCCGCGCCCACGCTTGCGTCCGGCGCCGGCGCCGCGTTCCCGCTCGCCTCCCGCCCCAGGACGCGCACCTTGCGCTCGAGGTTGCGGGCGCGGCGGAGCCGGTCGATCACGCGGCGGCGCGCCGTTGTGATCACCCAGGCGTCGGGGTGACTCGGGACGCCGTCCCGAGGCCAGCGGACCAGCGCCGCCTCGAGGGCTTCCTGGACGGCGTCCTCGGCGACGTCGAAGTCGCCGTCGGCGGTGCGGGCCACGCTGGCGACGACGCGAGCCCAGTGGCGGGCAGCCACGCCCGCCACTGCCTCCCGCGCCGTCTCGTGCACGTCGAGGCCGTGCGCCCCGGCCGCCGCCGTCATGGCCGGCGGCCTACTCCATCCCGGGCGGGTTCCAGACCGGCCGCACCTCGATGTGGCCGGTGGGCGCCCAGGGGATCATGCGCGCGATCCCGATCGCCTGGTCGAGGTCCGTGCAGTCGAAGACGTAGAACCCGCCGAGCTGCTCCTTCGTGTCGATGAACGGGCCGTCCGTCAGGATCAGCTCCCCGCCGCGCACGCTTACGGTCGTGGCCGTCGGAGGCGGTTCGAGCGCTTCCCCCGAGACAAGGGTGGCACGCTTCTCCGCGTCCTCCTGGAACTTCACCCACTTCTGCATCTCGGCGGCCATCTCCTCGGGTGGCGCGTCCACGCCACTCGCCTCGTTGAACAGCAGGAACATGTACTTCATCGAGCGCTCCTCTCGCCGCGACGCCCGTCGGGGCGCCTTCGATCATGAGACGAACGGCGGGGGCCGGATCGGACAGTCCGGAAGGGCTCGCGTCGCTTGGCGGCCCGCTTGGCGTCCTACCGGGGAACTCGTCTCCGCCGCTACACACTGCCGCGACCCACTCGCGCACCTCGCGGCGGCTGCAGAGCCGGAGCACGGCTGGTGCGTCGTCGCGCACCATAAGCGACAGGTACTCGCACCGCAGCAAGGCGTGCGACCGCCACGCCCAGCCGACGTTGAACTCGCGCGACAGCAGCACCCGCCACGTCTCCACGTTGCCTGCCAGAGGCGTTCGCGGCGGATCAACCGCCGCAGCGTCCGGTTGGGTCACCTCCCGCATGACGACCCACCGAGGCAGGTCGAGCCATGCGACCAGGTCGCAGAGACTCAACACGAGCTGCTCGTAGTCGCGGTCCGCCCGGAGGTGGCCGTCATAGGTCCACCCACCGTCGCGCGTCGCCTCGTCGAACGCCGCCTCGCGCGACATCGGCGCCCAGTTCCGTTCCCAGACCATGGGTCGCGGTCGATGTACCGCAGCCGAGGCAGGCGGCGAGGGCCCGCGCGACGCTACTCCTCCCCGTCGCGGCCTTGCCGACCACGCAGATCCGCCGAGGCGCCGCCCGCCGGCGCCTAGCGCGCGGGTGCCTGCTTCGCGCGCTCCACCGCGTCGATCTGCAGCTGGCGCACCGCCTTCGAGTTGGCCGCGACGGCGCGCTGCGACGCCTCGAGCCCCGCGAGCGAACCCTGGAATCGAGGCATCACGTAGCGCGCGAGCAGCTCGTAGCTCTTGCGCACCGCCTCGCGGTCGGCCCACTCCACCGCCTGCACCATCAGTCCACCGAAGCCCCCGCTCCGCTCCTGGAGCATCTCGATGAACGCGATCAGGTCGTCCGGCGTGCCCACGCACCACGAGCCGCGTCCTACCAGCTCCGGCAGGATGTCGTCCCTCGAAAGGTCGGCGGCCGGGTCATCGTGCGAGAGCGTCTCCGTGAAGTAGCCCCGCTGGTACTCGCCCGCCTTCACGCGCGTCTGAGCGATCGCCTCCTCGCGCGTCTCCGCCAGGTGGCAGTGGATCACGATGCGCCACTCACTCCGGTCCATCACCCGGCCGTGCCTCGCGGCCGACTCCTCGGCGACGCCCCAGTAGTCCCGCAGCGCCGAGTCGCGCCGCTCGCCTCGCGGCAGCGCCAGCGTGAGGACCGCCGCGCCGTGCTTGCCCGCGAGCCGCATGCCCGCCGGTGACTGCACCGCCGCGACCGCGATCTTCGGATGCGGCGGCGTGTACGGGCGCAGTTGCAGGCGCGCCTCTCGCAGCACGAACCAGTCCGTCTCCATGCTCAGCGGGTCGGTCTGGGTGAACAGCTGCAGGATGGCGTCGAGCGCCTCTTCCATGCGCGGCCGCTGCGTCGCCGGCTCGATGCCCATCATCAGCGCGTCCGACGACAGGGCGCCCGGCCCAACACCGAACATCACGCGCCCGCGTGTCAGGTGGTCCAGCAGCACGATGCGGTCCGCCAGTATCAGCGGGTGGTGGTACGGCAGCGACGACACGCCCGTCCCCAGATTGATGTGCTTCGTCCGCTCCGCCGCTGCCGCGATGAAGACCTCCGGCGACGCGATCAGCTCCCACCCCGCGCTGTGATGCTCGCCGACCCACGCCTCGTCGTACCCCAGGTGGTCCAGCCACTCGATGAGCTCCAGGTCTCGATGGATCGCGAGTGTCGGGTTCTCGCCCAGTGCGTGGAACGGGGCCAGGAAGATGCCGAACTTCATGCGCTCAGGGACGGTCAAGCGTGCCTCCAGCTTCCGCGCCGTTCGCCTCGCAGCGGCGGCGGCGTCGACGGCAGTGTACGAGGCCGCACAACGCGCCTGCTCACGCCCCCGGCAGCCCTCCAGGTGGCCACCCTGTCGGCCCCGCACTCCCGGCCGCGTAGTCCAGCAGGGGTAGCTCCCCGTTCTGCCACGCCGCGACCACCGGCTCGATGATCCGCCAGCTCTCCACAGCCGCTTCGGCGCTCACAGACAGCGTCCGGTCGCCCTCGATGACGGCGCGCAGCACCTCGCCGTACTCGGGCAGCTCGCCCGCCGGCAGTGTCGCCTCCAGCGTGACCGGGTCGATCGCGGACGGGCTGCCGGCACCGCTGGCGTTCAGCTCGAGCCTCAGCCACGAGCGGTCGAGGCCGAACCGTAGCCGGTTGGGCCGGACGGGGCCCGTCAGCCCCCGAGGCGCCGCCGGCGGCGCCTTGAACGTGACGTTGACCTCCGTAACCTGGGGACTAAGCGCCTTTCCCGTCCTCAACCGGAACGGCACTCCGGCCCAGCGCCGCGTGTCCACCGCCAACACCACGTCCGCGAACGTCTCCGTCTCGCGCGCGGCGTCGACGCCGTCCTCATCGACATAAGACGGGACGCGGCGCCCATCCTCCAGCACGCCGGCCGTGTACCGAGCCCGCCGGCTGGACCGCACGGGGTCGTCCGCCCAGACGCGCGTCGCTCGCAGCACGCGCTCCCGGGCGGCATGCAGGTCGCGCGCGTCCAGGGTGCTCGGCGGGTCCATGGCCAGCGTCGCCAGCACCTGCAGCAGGTGGCTCTGCGTCACATCGATGAGCGCACCCGCACCGTCGTAGAAGCCCGCGCGGCCCTCCAGCGCCAGCCGCTCGTCGAACACCACGTCCACGCTCTGGACGTGCTCGGCCGTCAGCAGCGGCTCCAGGACGCGGTTCGCGGACCGTAGCCCGATGATGTTCCGCACCGACGCCAGGGCGAGGAAGTGGTCGACCCGGAACACGCGCTCCTCGGGCACCAACCGGGCAGCGAGGTCGTTCAGGGCACGCGCGCTCCCGGCGTCCGTGCCGAACGGCTTTTCCATGACCAGCCACGTGTCCTCGGGCAGCCCGATCCGGGCCAGCGCCTCGCACGCCTTCGCCGTCGCCGGCGGTGGCAGCGCGAAGTAGACCAGCACCCGCCCCGTGCACGCCGCCAGCAGCCGCCGCAGGTCCTCCTCCGAGGTGGCGTCCGCCTGGGAGTACCGCGAGCGCCGTACGACGCCCTCGATCGCCGCGCCTCGGTTCTCCCCGGAGGCGAACGCCCCGCGGAGGACGTCGCGCCAGCGCTCATCGTCCCAGGCTGTCCGAGCGCTGCCGGCCACCTCCAGCCCCGCGCCCCGGCCGCTCGCGAGCAGCGCGCCCAGCCCCGGCAGCAGGTAGCGAGACACTAGGTCGCCGCTCGCCCCGAGGATGAGCAGCGTCTGGGCCGTGGCTGGACGTTCGGCGCTCACCAGTCGAGGCTACCGCAGCCGACGCGTCCGTCCCCGCGTACGATCATCTGCAGGTGCGACGTCGAGGGTCGGAGGACCGCCGTGCGAGCCGAGCAGATCACCGAGCCCGTGGCGTACCACGGCGAGGGACCGGTCTGGTCGGAGCGCTGGGGCGGCCTCCAGTGGGTCGACATGCTGGCCGGCGACATCCTCTCCCTGCTGCCCGGTGGCGCAGTCACCCGTCGCCACGTCGGTACCGTCGCCGCCGCACTCCGGCCTCGACGCCAGGGCGGCGCCGTAATCGGCGTCGAGCGCGGGTTCGCGCTCGAGGACCCGGATGGCACGTTGACCTACCTCGGCGACCTCTGGAGCGACGAGCGCATACGCATGAACGAGGGCGGCTGCGACCCGGACGGACGCTTCTACTGCGGCACCATGGCCCGCGACCGAGAACCCGGCGCCGGCACACTGTACCGGCTCGACCCGGATGCCACCGTGCATGTCGTGCTGGAGGGCCTCACGATCTCAAACGGCCTCGAGTGGAGCCCCGACGGCGCACACGCCTACTTCAACGACACGCCGACGGGCCGCACCGACGTGTTCGACTACGACACCGTCTCCGGACTGACACACCGCCGGCCGTTCGTCGAGATCCCACCGGAGGCCGGCCGCCCGGACGGCCTCACCGTCGACGCGGACGGCGGCGTCTGGGTCGCCCTTGCCGGCGGCGGCGCCGTCCACCGCTACACCTCGGCCGGCGTCCTGGACGAGGTCGTCGAGGTGCCCGCGAGCAAGGTCACCGCCTGCACGTTCGGCGGTCGAGGGCTCGACCGGCTCTTCATCACCACATCGCGCGAGAACATCGAGCCCGGCAACGACCCCCTCGCCGGTGCGCTGTTCAGCGCCGCTGTGGGTATCGCCGGTCTCCCGGTGCGGGAGTTCGCCGGCTAAGGCCGCACGCCCGACCCGAGATCTGGATGTGTTCCCCTCGGCGAACCTGAGGAACGACTGATAAATCGACTCGCCGTGACAGAGACGCAGTAAATATATGCTTTTTTGACACGTGAGATCCCTGTTCCGTGTCAATCTGTCTGAGTCGAAATCCCTCCGGTGGGTCCAGGCGGTGCGCGCCGGCAGGCGCGGCCCCGCCCCGCACCCCGATAACGAGTAACCCGCCCCGTCCTCGAGGCGGGGCAGGGGAGTTCGTTCATTGGTGGAGTCACCCCGCGCGATGGGAGCGACAGGCATGGGGGAGGATCTGATCGGGGTGGGCGGCGGTATCGCCGCGGCCGGGCGCGCCGCGGCGCGGCAGGCCGGCACCGTCACCGAGTGGCTCCAGCGGGGCGCCGAACTGGGCCCCGACGCGCCAGCGCTCGAATTCGGGCGCGAGCGGCTGTCGCACGCCGAACTCGACGCTCTCAGCAACCGGATCGCCCATTACCTCGTCGACTACGGAGTCGGCCGCGGCGACCGCGTCGGACTCTGCCTCGACCGCTCGGTCGAACTCGTCGCCTGCCTCGTCGGCATCCTGAAGAGCGGCGCGGCCTACGTGCCGCTCGACCCGACCTATCCGCCGGAGCGTCTCACGATGATGCGCGAGGATGCGGACCTGCGCCTCATCCTCGCGAGCGAAGCCCACGCTGGGTGGATCGGAGGCGACGGCCCCGATGCCGGCGCCGTCCACTCGTGGGAGACGGTCTCCGCCCGGCTCGACGCACTGCCGGCCACACCCCTCGCCGTACAGCCACAACCCGAGGACGACGCCTACATCATCTTCACCTCCGGCTCCACGGGCCGGCCCAAGGGCATCGAGATGCCCCACCGGGCGCTCGCCAACCTGATCGCGTGGCAACTCGAGCGGTCGACGTTCCGTCCGCGCGCCCGGGTGCTGCAGTACTCCAGCATCAGCTTCGATGTCTCGTTCCAGGAGGTCGCGACCACGCTCGCGTCTGGCGGTCACCTCCTCATGGTGCGCGACAGCGACCGGCGCGACCCGAGAGTGTTGCTGAAGGTCCTCCGAGAGCAGCACGTCCAGCGCCTGTTCCTCCCGTTCGTCGCCCTGCGCAGCCTCGTCGAGGTCGCCGTGCAGTCCGAAGGGTTCCCGCCCGCACTGACCGAGATCATCACCGCGGGCGAACAACTCCGGGTCGACGATGTGATGCGCGACGTGTTCGGTCGCTCCCCGGGGCTCACACTCGACAACCAGTACGGGCCCTCCGAGACGCACGTCATCACGGCGCATCTGCTCGATGGCGACCCGCGCTCATGGCCTGACCTCCCGCCCATCGGACGGGCGCTGACCGGCTGCACGGCCGACGTGCTGGGCGAAGACCGGCGCCCGGTCGCCGAGGGCGAGGTCGGCGAGATCTACCTCGGCGGCGTCAATCTCGCGCACGGGTACTTCCGCCGCGACGACCTCACCGACCAGGCGTTCGTCGTCCACGACGCGGGCGACGGCCCGCGGCGGCTCTACCGTACCGGCGACCTCGCGATCGTCGACCAGCACGGCGACATCCACTACCAGGGGCGCGTCGACCACCAGGTGAAGATCCGCGGCCACCGAGTCGAACCGGGCGAGATCAACGCCGTGGCGAGCCGGCTCCAGGGCGTCGCCCAGTGCCTCACCCAGACGTTCCACCGTCCGGACGGCGCGCCATACCTCGTCACCTACTTCACGAGGCAGGCAGGCGCGGCCATCGGCGTCGAGCAGGTCCGCGAGCACCTGCACGCCCACCTCCCCGACTACATGGTGCCCTCGTTCGTGATCGAGCTCGACCACATCGACCTCGGACCCAGCGGCAAGGCCGACCTTCGCTCGCTGCCCGACCCCCGGACCTCCGCGGTGCTCGACGCCCCCGTCTACGGCACCGACACCGAGCGACGCCTCGCGGCGATCTGGAACGAGGTGCTCAACTTCCCCCGCATCCCCGCGGACGCCAACTTCTTCGACCTCGGAGGCGACTCCTTGGACGCGGTCACGCTCTTCCTCCGCATCAGCGAGGAGTTCGACTACGAACTCCCGCTCGCCGCGCTCACCCAGACCCCCACGATCACCAGCCTCGCCCGCCGCATCGACGAGCGCGCGGCCCTCGAGGGCAAAGGCCACCGGTCGCTCCAGCTCCTCCAGGGCGGCCCGGACGACGTCCCACCGCTGTTCCTCGTGCACGGCGGTCAGGGCAACGTGCTGGTCTTCGGGGAGTTCGCCGCGAACCTCGCACCCGATCAGCGGGTCTACGCATTCCAGTGGTCGGGATGGGACGGCGGTCGTGGCGAACGCACAATCCCGGAGATGGCTGCCGCCTATAAGGAGGAGCTGCTGCGCGAGGCCCCCGTCGGCCCGTACCGAATCGGCGGCCACTGCATCGGCGGGCTGATCGCCATCGAGCTCGCCCACCTCCTCGTCGCCGGCGGCGCGGAGATCGACGGACCGCTCATCGTCTCCGACACGCCCAACCTGGCAGCCGGCTCGTACCGGCGGGACGACCCGCACAGCTCCCCGCAGTCAGAGCGCCGGTTCGAGCAGCGGGCCGATGAGATCCTGTCGATGGTCCCGGCCCCGCTCCGCACCGGCGACTGGCGCGGGTCGAGGGACGCCGAGCCGGCGGCGCCGGCAGCGGACCGCCAGCCGGGTGGCGGCGGCCTGAGGTCGATGGTGATGCGGGTGCCGTACCTCACCCGCCTCTGGAGAAGCGTGCGCGACTGGTCGCGCATCGGCCTGCGAGTACAGCTCGGTCGCCCCGTCCCCATGGCCCGGCGCCAGCGCTACTGCGCCACCACCCTGCGGGCCGCCGCGCTGCGGCATCGCTCCCGGACATGGGACGGCGATGTCCTCTATCTCCGTACCGGTACGTTCGAGGGGAGCACGATGGCCCTCGAGGGTTGGTGGGACGACACGACGCTAGGCTTCGCCGAACTGTGCTCGGGTCGCCTCGACCTCCACGTCGTCGGCGGGTTCCACAACGATGGGTTCTCGTTCACCTACTCCGCGGACCGCGTCCGCGAGGCGTTCGAAGGCGCACGAGCCGGCGCCGCCACGAACGCCTGACCCGGCCCGGCGCCAGATCCCGCCCTCAGGCCTCCTTCGTACCCTCGTGCGACGTGACGGGCCGGCGGTCCGGAGCACCTCCCCGATCAGGCAAGGTCAAAGCGGTCAAGACTCATCACCTTGTCCCACGCGGCTGCGAAGTCACGCACGAACTTCTCCTGTGCATCCTCACACGCATAAACCTCCGAGATGGCTCGGAGCTGCGAGTTCGAGCCGAAGACAAGGTCGACGGCGCTTCCGGTCCACTTGACCTCGCCCGTCGCACGGTCCCGGCCTTCGTACAGGTACGGGGACGAGCCGGACGCCTGCCACTCCGTGCTCATGTCGAGCAGGTTCACGAAGAAGTCGTTGGTCAGCGTCTCGGGCCGGTCGGTGAAGACACCGTGGCGCGACTGCCCGAAGTTGGCGTTGAGGGCACGCATGCCACCGATCAGGACCGTCATCTCAGGCGCCGTCAGCGTCAGGAGGTTGGCGCGGTCCAGCAGCAGCGTCTCCGGGGACAACTCTGCTCCGGCCTGGAGGTAGTTGCGGAACCCATCCGCGGTCGGCTCGAGCACGGCGAATGAATCTACGTCGGTCTGCTCCTGCGAGGCGTCCGTGCGCCCCGGCGCGAACGGGACCACGACATCGAGTCCGGCGCTCTTCGCCGCTTGCTCGACGGCTGCGCACCCGCCCAGGACGATCAGGTCAGCGAGCGAGACCTTCTTGCCGCCCGACTGTGAGCTGTTGAAGTCCTGCTGGATTCCCTCGAGGGTCCGGAGCACCCTGGCCAGTTCGGCCGGCTGGTTCACCTCCCAGTCCTTCTGCGGCGCGAGGCGGATTCGCGCTCCATCCGCCCCACCACGCATGTCGGTGCCGCGGAAGCTGGCTGCGGCAGCCCAGGCGGTCGAGACCAGATCGGAGACCGACAGCCCCGATGCGAGGATGGTGCCCTTGAGGGCCGCGCTGTCCTCGTCCGAGATGAGTTCGTGATCGACCTCGGGGACAGGGTCTTGCCACAGCTGCGGCTCCGCGACCCACGGGCCGAGATATCGCGAGACGGGCCCCATGTCGCGGTGCAACAGCTTGTACCACGCCTTCGCGAACGCCTCTGCCAGCTGGTCCGGATGCTCGTGAAAGCGCCTGGCGATCGGCTCGTAGGTCGGGTCCACCTTCAGTGCCAGGTCCGTCGTCAGCATCACCGGGGCGTGCCGCTTCGAGGGATCGTGAGCGTCGGGCACCGTGCCCTGCGCCGCGGGATCCGTGGGAGTCCACTGCTTCGCACCGGCGGGGCTCGTCGTCAGTTCCCAGTCGTACCTGAACAGGTTGTCGAGGAACCCGTGGTCCCACTTCGTCGGCTCGTTGGTCCACGCGCCCTCCAGCCCGCTGGTGAGCGTATCGGCGCCCCGGCCGCTGCCGGCGCTGACCTTCCACCCCAGCCCTTGCTCCTCCAGGGGCGCACCCTCGGGTTCCGGACCGACGTGCTCCGGGCCGACCGCACCGTGGGTCTTGCCGAACGTGTGGCCGCCGATGATGAGCGCAAGGGTCTCCTCGTCGTTCATCGCCATACGAGAGAAGGTCTCTCGAATGTCCTTCGCGGCGGCCAGCGGATCCGGCTCGCCGTTGGGCCCCTCGGGATTGACGTAGATCAGGCCCATCTGGACGGCGCCGAAGGGACCGGCGAGTTCGCGGTCGCCGCTGTAGCGCTCGTCGCCGAGCCACGTGTCCTCAGTGCCCCAGAAGATCTCCTCGGGCTCCCAAATGTCCTCCCGTCCGAAGCCGAAGCCGAACGTCTTGAAGCCCATCGACTCCATGGCGACA
>WHSU01000056.1 GCA_009379925.1 Dehalococcoidia bacterium
CCGGTGGTGAGCCCGGCCCCTCCCGTCCCCCCTCCTGGGGCGCGGACCCCGCCGAGGGGCAGCGACAGGCATCGACCGAGGAGCGGCGCGAGCCGCCGTCCGCATGACCGACCAGCGCCTGCTCGACCTCATCGATGCGGACGGCGTCCCTTACTGGCGCATGCTCGGCATCACCGTCGAGTCCGCCGAGGCCGGCCACGTGCGCCTGCGCCTGCCCATGCGGGAGACGCTCGGCACGCGCCGGCCGGACGTGATGCACGGCGGGGCCATCGCGTCACTCATCGATGCCGCGGCGGGCGCCGCCACCGCCTCCACCCGCCGCGAGGACGACGACACGTGGGCCGGCCAGGCGACCACCGACCTCAACGTGACCTTCCTCAACGCCGCCACCGGCGACGTGATCGCGGAGGGACGCGTGCTGCGCGGCGGCCGGTCGCTCGTCTTCGTCGGTGTCGAGGTGCACGATACGGACGGCGGAGCCGTGGCCGTCGGGCGCGCCACCTACACCATCATCCGGAAGCGCTGAGCTGCGCGCGTCCCGTCCGCCGCGCCTACGGAGCGCCCGGCAGGTCCTCGCACGCCACCCCGTTGCCATCGAAGTCCAGCCCGTGCGGGTCCTGAGCCGGGCCGCCCTCCGCCTCGAAGAACGCCTGCGCCTCCGGCTGCGTCGCGAAGTCCGTGCAGTCACGCAGGTCAGTCGACGGTGTCCCGGTTGCGGTTGGCGATGCGGTTGCGCTCGGGGTGGTGGTCGGCGACGCCGTCGCGGTAGGCGAGGGCGGTGGAGGCGGCACGCCGGGCGTGCAGAACAGCGCCAGCGGCGTCGCCTCCGGGATGCTGGGGTCGAACAGCGCCGTCCAGTCCGCGTTGACGAAGGCCGGCGCGCCGGCGATGTAGCCGATGAATACACCGCCCGACGTCGCCCACACGGAGATCACCGGACAGCCCGCGCTGGCCGCTTCCGCCGTCAACGCGCCCAGCGGCCCCCCGCCCCAGACGACCAGGGCCACCCCACCGTCCGAGGGCAACTCGCCGGCAATGCCGGGTGTCTGCGCGCGCGCATCGAGGCCCGTGGCCAGCACCGCCAGGAGCAGTACCGTCGCGGCCACGCTCGCGCGGGCGAAGTGGGCGGTCATCCGTGTCCCCCGTCCAGCCCGCGCGGGTGGGCGGTCACGGCTACGGGCCGCACCGGCGGCACCGCACCGGCTAGCGGCGTCGCCGCCTCGTGCGCTCGCGCAGCGCCTCGCGGCGGGCCTGCGCGCCGTCGTCGGAGGGCTCGGCGCGCCTCGCCGCCTTGCCCCGCTGGCGGATGGCGTTCAGCACATGCTGCAGCGAGCGGCCATGGACCTCCCACCGCCGCTGCCGCTTGTGGTCGCGCCGCTCACCGCGTTCCACGCCGTCACGCATCGCAGGCTCTCCTCACCTCCAGCGTAGCGCGCCCGTGCATCGCCCCGGCGCGAGGAGACGCGTTATCCGGCGCGCCGGTCGCGCCGAATGTGGGATATCATGAGATACACACCGCGAAGCGGTGTTCCCACCGTGTAGGAGTATGAGGACCAATGCAGAACCTGAAGACTGTGGTGTTGCTGGCCGGGATCAGCGGCTTGCTCATCGCGATTGGTGGGGCCGTCGGCGGCCTCAGCGGGGTCATTCTCGCCACCGGGTTCGCAGCCGTCATGAACATCGGGTCCTACTGGTTCTCCGCGGACCTCGTGCTCCGCACGTCCGGTGCGCACGAAATCGAGCGCAGCCAGGACCCCAAGCTGTTCGCGATGATCGAGGACGTGGCGGCCCGCGCCGGCATGCCGATGCCGCGTGTCTACATCATGGACTCGCCGCAGCCCAACGCCTTCGCCACCGGCCGCAGCCCGAAGCACGCTGCCGTCGCCGTCACCACCGGCATCCGCCAGCTCCTCACCGAACGCGAACTCCGAGGCGTGCTCGGCCACGAGATGGCCCACGTCAAGAACCGGGACATCCTCACCTCCTCGGTCGTCGCCACCATCGCCTCCGCCATCTCCATGATCGCGTGGATGAGCTTCTTCTTCGGCGGACGCCGCGACGGCGCCGGCAGTCTGATCGCCGCGCTCATCGCGCCGATCGCCGCCATGCTGATCCAGGCAGGCATCAGCCGCTCACGCGAGTACCAGGCAGACACCGACGGCGCCCGCGTGGTCGGTGACCCGGAGGCCCTCGCCTCCGCGCTCGCCAAGCTCGAGTCCGGCGCCAGGCGCGTGCCCATGAACGTGCCCGAGTCCACCGCGCACCTCTTCATCGTGAACCCGCTCAAGGGCGGCATCACCGGCCTCTTCGCCACCCACCCCCCGCTCGACGCCCGCATCGAGCGCCTGCGCAACATGCGGTAAGCCCCAACCGCCCTATCCCTCCCCCTCCGACCCTCCTCCTCCCCTCTCCCCGGAATGGGGAGGGGCTCCGCGAATGGGGAGAGCGCCCGTGACTTCCGAGGTGCCCCGCTGCCACCCCTCCAACTCCCGTCCTACTCCCCTCTCCCACCGCGTGGGAGAGGGGCCGGGGGTGAGGGCCGAGGGGCCGGGGGTGAGGCCTTCCCCCACGGGAAGCCACTCGAAGGCCGCCCCACGCACATCGATGCCCCTCCTGCTCCCGTCTCCCCGGAAATGGGGAGAGGGGAGCAGGAGAGGGCTCCGCGAATGGGGAGAGCGCCCGCGAGTCCCGAGGTGCCCCGCTCCCATCCCCCCAACTCGTTCCTACTCCCCTCTCCCGCAGCGCGGGAGAGGGGCCGGGGGTGAGGGCTCACGAGCAAGCCGCCACGAACGCCTCGAACAATCGAGTGCTCCCCGCTGCCAGTTCCGGGTCGCCCGTCATCTCCACGCGCTCCGGATGCCACTGCACGCCGAGCAACCACGGGTGCGCCAGGTCCAACGCCTCCAGCGCCTCCACCACCCCGTCCGGCGCCGATGCGACGGCCCGCAGGCCCGGCGCGACGCCCGAGGGAAGCACCGCCTGGTGGTGACGCGAGTTGACCCGCAGCAGGCGCGCGCCCGCGATGCGTTCAAGCAGGGAGCCCGGCGCGACGCTCACCTCGTGACAGCCGGACTCGATGGTGACCCCATCCTCGCCGCGCCTCGCGCGGTGCGGCTCCCGCTCTTCGAGGTGCTGGAGCAGCGAACCGCCTCGTGCCGTGTTCAGCAACTGGACGCCGCGGCAGATCGCGAAGACCGGCAGGCCGCGCCGCGTGGCCTCCGACAGCAGTGCCTCCTCGAAGGCGTCGCGCGCCGGGTCCACCTCAGCCACGCGCTCCGAGCGCTCCTCTCCGTACCGCGCCGGGTCCACATCGACGCCCGCCGTGATCAGCAGCCCGCCGAACGCCGGCAACCCCTCGACGCCCGCAAACCCTGCGAGGTCGACCGCCGCCGGGTCGCCACCCGCCCGACCCACGCAGTCCGCGTAGTCGTCCCAGCGTTCGCCCGTCACGTCCTCAGCGCGGGTGATGAGGATGCGCGGGCCACCGATGTCTGCCTGGTCACTCATGCCCGCATGGTAGCCCGGGAGTCGTGCCGGACACGAAGACGACCGGGCGTGAGCCCGGCCGTCCGTCCTCGTCGAGCCGAGAGAGCAGCCTAGTCCTCGGACTCCTCGTTCTCCGTCTCGGTGTCCGCCTCGTCATCGTCGCCCGAGAAGTCCTCGTCGCCGTCGTCATCGATGTCCTCGGCGGAGAAGCCCGAGTCCTGCAGTGCGTCGTCGTCCGTGCCGGACGCAGCGCGGCCACGCGGCCGCCAGTCGTCCGCCGAGGGGCCCTCGCTGTCCTCGTCCTCGGTATCGAAGCCGTCGTCGCGGTCGCGGTGCACCACCGACTGCTTCGTGTAGGCGCGCACCACGCGGCGCTTCTGCGCCGGCGACGGGAGGAAGGACGCCTGCCCCACCATCGACGGGTGCTTGTACGTCTCGCGGATGTGTATCACCGCGCTTCCGTCGTCCGTCAGCGTGCGCACGAAGACCTCGTAGCGGTTGCCGCCCTCGATCATGCGCTTCAGCCGCAGGCCCGCCCGAGGCTCGATGTGGCCGAGCGCGCGGCCATCGAGGGTCTTCACCACCGCCCCGCGCGGGTCCGCCTCCACCTGTACGTGGTCGCCGGCGTCCAGCGTCTCCAGCACCGCACGGTCGGTCCGCTGCAACACGAACTCCGCCGCCCGGTCGGACGACTCCAGCAGCGTCACAGTCTTCCGAGGCCCGTCGGCCGCGCTGGCACGCCTGGCCTTCGGCGCCGGCTTCGCCGTCTCCAGCCGCTGGAGGTTCTTGCGGGCGATCGCGTTGCCGGGCTGTACCGTCAGCGCGTGCCGGTACGCCTCCACCGCCTGCTTGGTCTTGCCGAGTTCCGTGAGCGCCTTGCCCAGGCGGTTCGCCGCCTCGACATCACGAGAGTCATCGTCGAGGAGTCCCTTATTCTCCTCGGCGGCGGCCTTCCAGTTGCCCGCGAGCGCGGCCGCGATGGCCGCGTCCGTCCGCTGCTTCCGGTTACGCCCCATCAGGGGCGCGAAGGGGCGCGCTTCCGCGTTCTGCACCATGTATGGTTCCTGAATCCTGTCCGGGACTGCCCGTTGTACCCGTTCGCTACTGCCCGCGCCGGTCCTCGTCGATAAGCCACCGGCCGGACTCACTTGCCCTCAGAACGCCGCCCAGCCGAAAAAGGTTTCCCGCCGCGCCGGCGGTTTGACAGCTTTGCAATTCGTGGTCGTCGCGCTGCACGGAGATCGTGATGACCGGGGCGCCTCTTGACCGTTGGGGAGAATACCGATCTTCCCCGCAAGGCGGAACCGCCGGTTGACATATCGCCGGCGCGATGGCGGCCGAAGGCGCGGCGCATGGCATCGATGTGGGCGTGCGAGTGGGATGATGTGGTCGGGGTGCCCAGATTTGAACTGGGGGCCTCTTCGTCCCGAACGAAGCGCTCTGCCAAGCTGAGCTACACCCCGGGGAGCCCGCTCGACAGGGCCCGGTGACCCGTCGATCCTAGCACCTGCCCTCCGCTGCTGCCATGCGACGGAGCGCCGGCGCCGAGCCGCCCCCGCTGCCCGGCGAGCCGCCGAGGGCGCGATGCCTTATGATCGCCGCCGGCGGGGGGAGAGGTTGAGGCCAGTGCGCGGACTACCCCTCCTCGCTCCGCGTGTCCGCATGCTCCTCGCTGCCGCCGCCGTCCT
Source organism: Dehalococcoidia bacterium (assembly GCA_009379925.1). Classification (GTDB taxonomy): domain Bacteria; phylum Chloroflexota; class Dehalococcoidia; order UBA2979; family UBA2979; genus WHSU01. Next base: position 5,175 of record WHSU01000056.1, read on the forward strand.
CTTCGCCGTGCTCGCCCTCGTCATCGATCCCCTCCCCGGCGAGGGGCAGGGGATCGACCTGGGCGAGGAGAACTCCTGGATCCGCATCCAGAACGTCGGCACCTCCGGCGGCGCCGTCGAGATCGACTTCTACGACACCGCCGGTCAGCTCGTCGCCACCGAGGAGTGCCCCGCCGCCGGCTGTGACGCCGTCCCGCCTGGCTCCGGCTGGTCGTTCTTCCAGCAGACGAACACGGACCTCGCCCGTGGCTATCGAGGCTCCGGCTTCGTCACCGTCGACCAGCCCTTCGTGGCGTTGCTGGCGCGCGACGTCCGCCGCTCGGACGGCAGCTTCCGCATCGCCGGCGACACCCTCAGGCTCGCCAGCGGCACCTCCCGCCTCCTCGCCCCGATCGTCCAGAACACAGAGGGGTACGCCTCGCGCATCTCCGTCGAGAACGTCAGCGACGTCGACGCCGCCTGCGTCGAGATCACCTACTACGGCGACGGCCAGCTCGACCCCGCCGCCGTCGACCCGGCCTCGCCCTCGTCCGGCTGCTCGCAGGGCGGCGAGCGCGTCGGGCCGCGCGCCACGCTGCTCAGGGACGAACACAACCTCCCGGTCGGCCTCGGCTTCGACGGTAGCGCCGTGATCCGCACATACCCCGTGGACGGCGGCCTGTCCGCCGACGCGCAGCAACTCGCCGTCACCGTGGACACGCGCTCCAGAGCAGGCGCCGGCCTCGCGACGTACCGAGGGATCGGCCAGGACGAGGTGAGCCGGGTGGTCGTGCTGCCGCTGGCCGACCGCAACGCCAGCGAAGGCGGCTCCACCTGGTCCAACCGCTTCCGCATCACCAACGCCACACCCAGCGTGCCCAACGAGGTGACCCTGCTCTTCGACGGCGTGGACGCCGCCGGAAGCCGCGTCGAGGTCGAGCACACGGTCACCGTCAACGGCTCCCGCACCTGCGACCAGCGCCTCGCCGGCGCGGCCGCCTGCCTGCCCGGCGGCGAGACCCTCCCCTCCACGTTCCGAGGCACCGTCCGCATGCAGTCCGTGGACCCCATCGCCGTCGTGGCCCAGCGCATCTCCGGCGACGGTTCCCTGGCCGACTACCGAGGCTTCACCGCCGAGGAAGCCTCGACGCAGGTCGTGTTGCCCGTCGTGAACAAGAACTACGGACAGTGGAACGGCAACGGCGGCTGGAACTCCTGGTTCCGCGTCCTCACCTTCGACGGCTCGGTCGCGCACGTGACCGTTGTCTACTACGGCAAGCAGTTCCCCGGCGGGCGCAGCACCGGCTCCGTGCGCGTGGACGGCCAGGCCACCTTCCGCCAGTGGGAGAGCCGCCTCCTCCCCGACGAGTTCGTCGGCAGCGCCGTCGTCGTCGCCGACCGCCCCGTGGTGGTCGTCGCCAACCTCGAGAGCGACGTGTTCAGCGGCGATCCCGTGATGCTCTACAACGGCGTGAGCCTCGAGTGACCAACCGACGCTACGGCGCGCGCAGCAGCGCACGCGGCGCTCGAGGGGGCGCGGGCGCCAGTCGCGGCGGCCCCTCGGCCGGCAGTACCCGCGGCGTGGTCCACACCACCCGCCAGGTGCTGGAGCGCTACACCGGAGGCCCCCAGAGCGGCGTCTTCACGGACGGCTCGTGCTCCGGCAACCCCGGCCCCGGCGGCTGGGGCGTCGTCTACGTCCTCGATGGCCAGGTGCTGGCACAGGACTACGGCGCCGAGCCCCACACCACCAACAACCGCATGGAACTGACGGCCATGATCGCCGGCCTCGAAATGCTCGGCCCCAACGAGGACGTCGATGTCTACTCGGACAGCCGCCTCGTCGTAGACACCGTCACCAAGTGGGCCGCCGGCTGGGAGCGCAACAACTGGCGCCGCCGCGACGGCGAGGTGAAGAACCTCGACCTCGTCCAGCGCGCCTACCAGCTCGCAAAGGAACGCCCGAAGGCCCACATCCGCTGGATCCGCGCCCACGACGGCTCCCGCTGGAACGAATACGCAGACGCCCTCGCCACCGCCTACCTCCGCACCGAGCTGTAGCCGGCCCCTCGTCCCACGCCCGGTCAGAATTCCTGCTCCCCCTCTCCCGGGAGTCGGGAGAGGTTGGGGGAAGGGTCCCCACCGCGCGGAACGGCCAACAACACCCCTTTCCAACTCCCCTCTCCCGCAGCGCGGGAGAGGGGCCGGGGGTGAGGGCCCACCGCGCGGGGGCTGACCAAGCCCCAAGCCCCCAAACGCCAACCCCAACTCCGACTCCTCCGACTCCCCTCTCCACGCGACGTGGAGAGGGGCCGGGGGTGAGGCTCCCCCGGTCTTGACACCCCACACACGGATCCGTACTGTACCCGAAGGTTAATTAACCAACCGGTGAAGTGCACCACCAAAGTCAGTGAAACGCAGAGCCATGCCCGTCGATCAACTCAGCACCACCTTCTCAGCGCTCGCCGACCCCACACGACGCGCCATCCTTGCGCGCCTCGCGCAGGGGGAGACGTCCGTCACCGAGCTCGCCGAGCCCTTCAAGATGACCCTGCCCGCCGTCTCCAAGCACCTCAAGGTGCTGGAGCGGGCCGGCCTCATCGAGCGCCACCGCCACGCGCAGTGGCGGCCCTGCCGCCTCCGCGCGTCCCCGCTCCGCGATGTGGCGGACTGGACCGAGAAGTACCGCGAGTTCTGGGAAGAAAGCTTCGACCGGCTGGATGAGTACCTGCAGGTGATGCAGGAGAAGAAAGGAGCCAGCAATGGCCGACAAAGGTAGTGGAAAGCTCGTCGTCTCGACCCCGAGCGACACCGAGATCGTCCTCACTCGCACCTTCGCCGCCCCCGCGGCCGTGGTCTTCGAGGCGTGGACCACGCCGGAGCACGTGCGCAACTGGTGGGGCCTCCGCAACTCCCAGATGGTCGTCTGCGAGATCGACCTGCGCGTCGGCGGCCGCTGGCGCTACGTCACACGCGAGAGCGACGGCACGGAGGTCGCCTTCAACGGCGAGTACCAGGAGATCGACGCCCCCACGCGCATCGTGAACACCGAGGTCTTCGAGATGTTCCCGGACAACGGGTCCCTCATCACCAACACCTTCGAAGAGCGCGACGGCCAGACGACCCTGACCCAGACCTGCGTCTACGAGTCCAGGGAAGTCCGCGACATGGTCATCGAGTCGGGCATGGAAGACGGCGCCGACCAGAGCATGGACCGCCTGGAGGAAGTCATCCAGACCATGCGCACGCGCGCGTAGCCGGGGCCGTACACCACGCCACGGTCCCCCTTCCCGCTCCCCCTCTCCCGGGAATCGGGAGAGGGGGTTGGGGGGAGAGGGGCTATGCTCCGCGCGAGCGGACACCCGAGGGAGGGACGAGCGATGCAGCGAACGCGAGTGGGCAACGTCGAGGTGGTGTCCCTGCTGGACTTCACGTACACCTTCAAGCCGGAGGGCGTCTACCCCGGTGCGGCGGACCAGGTCGCCGCCTACCCGCACTACCTCGATACCGACGGCCAGGTCCTCATGCCGTGCAACAGCTTCCTCCTCCGCGCCGACGGCCGCACCGTACTCGTCGACACCGGCATGGGACCCGAGTCGGACGGGCAACTTATGACCGAGCTGTCCGAGGCGGGCGTGCGGCCGGACGAGGTCGACCAGGTCATCTTCACCCACCTGCACGGCGACCACACCGGCTGGAACCTCGACCGTGCGAGCGGCCAGCCGCTCTTCCCGCGCGCTCGCTACCTCGTCCCGCGCGGCGACTGGGACCACTACCGCGGCCGGGAGCCCGCCGGCCGCTCGTTCGTCCGAGACGTGGCGCCCCTCGAGACGCTCGGCTGCATGGACCTCGTCGAGGGCGATCACACGCTGACGCCATCGCTCGTCACCCTGCACACGCCGGGACACACCCCCGGCCACCTCAGCGTCCTCGTCGAGTCCGCCGGCGAGCGCGCGTGCATCCTCGGCGACGTCATGCTCACGCCCATCGACATCGAGCACCCCGAGTGGACGAGCCCCTTCGATGGCGACCACGCCGTCGCGGAAGCGACCCGCCGTGCCATGCTCGACCGCCTCGCGACCGAGCGGTCGCTGGTGGGCGCCGCCCACCTGCCCGCGCCGGGCTTCGGCCGCATCGTCCGCGTCGAGGCGCGCCACTCCTGGCGCGCCGGCGTCGAGTGACGCGCCGGCCCGCGCCGGCCCTTGCGAGTGCTGGGCCGGGGGCGGATGCTGGATAGACCCTCCCACCCAGATTGACCGGGCCGCTCGCGCCGAGCGCGGCGCGCTGGCGGTTGCGAAGGGTCACATACCGTGCGACGTCGAATCGCCCTTCCGTGGCTGGTCCTGGCCGCCGTGTCCGCGCTCCTGCTGGCCGCTTGCGGCGGCGACGACGAAGCGAATGGCGGTGGCAACGGCGGTGGCGGCGGCGAAGCATTACCCCAGCAGGCCAGCGACCCCTCCTGGAGCGCGCGCGACATCGCCGCGTCGCAGGAGGGCATGGCGTTGACGCCGATCAACGTCAACTCCAACCTGGGCGTCGGCCAGACCCGGTTCGCGCTCGGCCTCCTCAACGACGCGCAGGTGCCCATCGGCGGCGCCACCGTGCAGGCGCGCTTCTACCGCCTGGCCGAGAAGCCGGAGGAGCAGCCGGACGTCGCGGAACTCGTCGCCGAGATGCCCCTCCAGGCGCGGTCGCTCGTCCCCTCCAGCGACCACGTCCACGGCGACGGCACCGTCCACAAGCACGACGGTGACGAGGCGACCATGTACGTCGCCGATGTCACCTTCGACACCGAGGGCTGGTGGGGCCTCTCCGCCGACGTGGAGACCGCCGAGGGCGACGAGCACAAGGGGGTGCAGGTCACCTTCTACGTGCAGGACGACACCTCGGAGCCGAGCATCGGCGATCCGGTGCCGCCCTCCGAGCAAATGACGTCGGGCGACGTCGACGACCTCACCCTCATCGACTCCTCGGTCGAACCCAATGCGGACATGCACCAGATGACCGTCGCGGAAGCGCTGGCCAACGGGCAGCCGTTCCTCGTCGCCTTCGTGACCCCCGCCTTCTGCCAGAGCAGATTCTGCGGCCCCGTGATGGAACAGGTCGTGACCCCCGTCTGGGAAGAGTTCGGCGACCGCCTGCCCGTCCTGCACATCGAGCCCTTCGACCTGGAGCAGGCGCGCCAGGGCCAGATGCAGCCCGTGCCCGCCACCCAGGAGTGGGGCCTGCTCTCCGAGCCCTTCGTCTTCGTCGTCGACGCCGAGGGCAAAGTAGCCGCAAAGTTCGAAGGCATCATCGAAGCCGAAGAAGTCCGCACCGCCGTCGAACAAGTCCTACAGGCCACCCCCGCCAGCGGCGACACCCAGGCAGAGCCGGGCTACTAGCCGCGACTTCCGCCCCTAGCCGATGAACCCATTCCAGACACTTGGGCGTGGGGAAGCACATCGTTGGTGTTCCCAAGGAAAAGAAGGCGGTCCGAGGAGTTATCGCCGCCGCCGCTTCGTTGGCATCTCTGTGGCGAGTCGCCGCATGAAGCCACGTGTCGCGATGTAAATTTCCATGGCGACAGCCTCACTAAAGTCTGCTGTCAAGAGCCTGGGTGCTCCTTGAGCGTGGTTGATCTTGTTGCGCCACGCATCCTTGACTGCCTGAACCGAGCCGTGCGTTTGTTCGAAGAAGGCGAAGTGCTCCTTCTCGAATTCAGTCAAGTCCGAGTACTTCCGTTCCTTGATGCGGCGCAGGGCATTCGATACAGTCGTGAATCCGGACTTCGGATCGGAAATCTGCATGAACTCGCCGAGCGCGATCAGGCCATGCTCCATCACCTGCATGCAATGAAAGACCGCCGCTCCATTTCGCCCGAGCGCGAAGCACTTACCGGCTTCCTCGATGTCCACAGTCGTTTCTGGGAAGCGGCCGATAACTGCCTCCCAATCACGCCTCGGTTCGAGGTAGTAGCGCGCGTGGTCTGGTGCGATAGGCACTAGTACACGCGCCTCCAGGTCGTGCATCAGTGACTGACGCGCGAGTGTCGCGAACGTGGGAACCGACGCGGGGCCGTAGAGCGGCGTCCGCCCCTGCACGACGTGATCTTCGATGAGCTGTGCGAGATCGCGAAACGCGCTCACGGTTCTGGCGAAACCCGACACCTCAAGGCTGTCGGCTGCATTCGTCAAGAAGAAGGAGACGCCGATCACATCCGTCGCACTCAAATCCCCCCTCTCGAGCCTACCGATCGCGTAGAGCGCGTTTGCCACAGGGCCAAGGATGATCCTGTCGGTCGGCCATTTGTCCAAATCGGTCATGCCGCCACGGTCTCCCTTGGGCTTACGAGCCCGAAGTAAATTGGCCATACAAGGCGCCCGGCTCGCGTGGCAAGTGTTGGCTGATCATGGTACTGAATCAGGTAAGTTGCCGCTGTTGCGGGGAGGGTTGGGGTGGGGGGCTCCTACCCTATCCTGATCACACCATCGATGACCGTGACCGCCGCGCCGCCGATCTCCACCTCGCGGCCCGCCACCCGCACCTCCACCCGGCCGTCGCGGCCCACCTCGCGGCCCTGCGACGCCACGTACGCCGCGCCCGTGCGCGACAGCAGCTTCGTCACACCGAGGTAAGCGCCCACCGCCGCGTTCCCGCTGCCGCACACCGGGTCCTCCGCGATCCCGTGCGCCGGCGCGAACGAGCGCACCGTCAACCGCACCCCCGAGGCGCCACCGGCCACCAGCGCGAAGGCCGTGACCCCCGCCAGCCCACCGGCGCGGCTCAACGCATCGATGCCCGCCAGGTCCGGCCGCGCCTCGCCCAGCGCCTCCGGCGACTCTGCCTGCGCGACCAGCCACACCGGCCCCACGTCGATGGCGAGCGGCGCCGGTCCCTCCGCCAGCGGGGCGCCGAGGAGTGACGCCACCGCGTCCGCCTCGTACCCCTCGCGCGCCACCTTCGGCGTGGGCACCCGAGCGGCGATGCGGCCGTCATCGCCGGCGCGCAGCGGGATTACGCCGGCCAGGCACTCTTGCGTCAGCGACCCGTCCCGAGGCGCGGCGATGCCCGCCTCGATCACCGCGTGCGCGGAACCGACCGTGGGGTGCCCGGCGAACGGCAGCTCGGCGGCGGGGGTGAAGATGCGCAGGCGGTAGTCCGCCCGCTCCGAGGGCAGCACGAACGTCGTCTCGGAGAGGTTCGTCCACGCCGCGATCCGCTGCATCGTCGCGTCATCGATGCCACTGCCGTCGAGGACTACCGCGACCGGGTTGCCGGCAAACGGCCGGTCCGTGAAGACATCCACCTGCTTGAACGCGATGCCCGAAGTGCTCCCCACCATGCCGCCCCCTCCTCGCGATGAAGCCGCGATGGTAGGCGACGAGGTGCCGCCTGCCTAGAACAGCACGTTCGCCAGGCGGAGGCGCGCGTCCTGCACCAGGTCGTGCTTGTCGCCCAGCAGCGTGAACACGTCGAACAGGCGCAGGCGGCCGCCGTCCTCGTCTAGCTTGCGGTCGAGGGCCACCGTCTCCAGCAGGTGGTCCACCGCCGGCTCCGCCGCGCCCTCCAGCGCCAGCAGGCAGCCAAGGCGGTAGTGCGCCTCCGCGTCGCCCTCGTCCGCCGCCAGGCGCGCCTCCAGTTCCTCGCGGCTGGCGCTCCCCACCGTGCGCCGCAGGTTGATGCGCGCGAGGATCTGCTTCGACTCCGGCTCGCCCGGCCAGCGCAACGCCAGCTCAGCGGCCTCGTCCAGCGCGCCCTGCTCCAGCTTCAGCCGCGCCAGCACCAGGCTCGCCGTGCGGTGCTTCGGGTCTGCGCCCAGCGCGGCCTGCAGGTGCTCGCCCGCCAGGTCGAGCTGCCCCGCCTGCAGCGCCCGCAGCCCCGCCCCCGCCTCGCCGTCAGCCGCCGAGGGTAACAGCCGCTCGACGAACGCCCGCACCTCGGGCTCCGGCAGCGCGCCCACGAACTGGTCCACGACCTTGCCGTCGCGGAAGGCCATCACCCGAGGGATGCTCTCGATCTTGAACGCGCCCGCCAGCCGCTGGTTCTCGTCCGTGTTCAGCTTCACCAGCTGCAGGCGCCCCGAGTACTCCGCGGCCAGCCCCTCGAGCGTCGGGCCCAGCGTGCGGCAGGGCCCGCACCACGGCGCCCAGAAGTCCACGATCACCGGCACGTCCCGCGAGCGCACCAGCACGTCCTGCTCGAAGGTCGCCTCGGTCGTGTCGAGGACGGCGTCGGTCGTCATCCGCTCCCTGCCCTGCTACGCGATAGTCGGACTCCCACCCCCTCGAACTCCGGCCCCTCCCCCTTTACGGGAGAGGGTTGGGGGTAGGGGCCTTCGAAGCGCCACCCAAACACTCTTACCCCCTCCCCCTTTACGGGGGAGGGTTGGGGTGGGGGTCTTCGAAACACCACAAGCCTACCAGCGCCGAGCCCGTCGTTGGGTGGCGGCCCTGCAGGCCTACCCCTCGACAGGCTTGCTCAGCGTCGCCTGCA
>WHSU01000048.1 GCA_009379925.1 Dehalococcoidia bacterium
GCCGGTGGTGACGTCGCACGCGGACAGCCCCCAGCGGGCGTCCTCGGGCGCCGCGCCCGCGGTGTCCGCGGCCGGCGCGGCGGCGACCAGCCAGTTGTGCCCGCCGTCCGCCAGCAACGCGCCGGCGTCCACGGTGCCGGGCGTGACCACGCGCACCACACGCCGCTCGACGAGCCCGGCGGGGCCGCCCTGCGAGGGCGGCGTGCTCACCTGGTCCACGATCGCCACGCGGTGGCCGGCGGCCACGAGCTGGTCGAGGTAGCGGTCGAGCTGGTGGTAGGGGATGCCGGCCAGCGGGATGCGGCCCTCGCCCTTGCCCATGGGGCGTGAGGTGAGCGCGATCCCGAGCACGCCCGCGGCGAGTTCGGCGTCGCCGTCGAAGGTCTCGTAGAAGTCGCCCATGCGGAAGAGCAGCACCGCCTCCGGGTGCTGCGCTTTCAGCTCCAGGTACTGCCGCCGGGCCGGTGTGACGGTGGCCAGGATCTCGCTCGTCCCTTGGGGAGACGCCTCAGTGTATGCGCCCGCCGGGCCGCGCCTCAAGAGATATCCACAACCCGCAGCGCCAGTTCGGCTCAGGTCCCGAGCGCGCCCCGAATGTCCGGTGGCTCGTAGCGTTCACCCTTGACGGCTTTGGGTGCTCGGCGGTGTGCGGGGACTTCGTCAGGTTCGAGCGGTGGATCGCCAGCAGCACGGCGTCGAGGTCGATGCCGTGCGTGGCTGCCGTGCCGAAGAGCACCCATATGAGGTCGCCGAGCGCGTCCGCGAAGGCCACGAGGTCGCGCTGGGTCAGTGCCGCCCGCAACTCCTCGTGTTCCTCCTCGATCAGCCCCATCCAGAACCGCTGGCGCTCGGGGTCCAGGTCGAGGCCGGGCGTCGCAAGGCCCGGCGGGTAGCCCTGGCGCGCCAGGATGGTCGCCCTCAGCTCGGTGTAGCGGGCGCTCGCCGGTGACGTGCCGGACATTGGTCCCGCCGCCCGGCGAGCGCCGCGCCGGGAGGGCGGCCGCGTTACGCGTCGGTCGCCGCCGGCGTGGCCTCGAGGAAGGCCACAAGCGCGCCGCCGAGGGCGGCGAGCAGCCCGACCGGCTTCCCGGTGGCGCAGTCCACGACGCCCAGGGCGCAGCCCGCGAAGGCGAGTGCGGCCGTGAGCGCCAGCAGCGCGAACAACGGGGTGGCGAGCGACGGCACGAGGCGGATGAGGTCCTCCAGGCGTCAGCCGACCGGCACGAGCGCGGGACGCGCCGGCACCGGCTCGCGGGCGACGCCGCGTGGCGCCACGTCCGTGCAGGCGCCGCAGCGGATGCAGCGGTCGTCCAGGATCTCCCAGTCGCCCTCCGCGCCGCGGAACGCGTCCACCGGGCAGATGTCCACCGCCTCCGGCAGGCGCGGGTCGGACTGGTCCACCACGCGGAAGCGCGTCAGGCCCTCGCAGGTCAGGGTGGGGCAGGCATGGCCGGCCACGTGCGCATCGTACGTCGGTGCGAAGTGGCGCAGCGTGTTCCGCATCACGGTGGGGCTCAACTGCCCGTGCTGGCAGTTCGAGTTCTGGATCGTCGTGTCGATCATCTCCAGGTTGTGCCGGTCCTCGCGCCGCCCCCCGCCGTCGATGATGCGGCGGAACACCTCCGTCATGCGCTGGTTGCCGTGGTGGCAGGTCGTGCAGCGTCCGCACGACTCCTCCTCCACGAAGTCCGCGATGAACTCATTGAAGTGCACGGGGCAGGTCTCGTCCGACATAAAGATCATCCCGCCGGACCCCAGCGAGCCGCCGTGCGCGCGGAAGGCGTTGAGCGTGGTGTCCAGCGTCGGCAGCACCGCGCCCGGCAGCAGCGACCCCAGCGGCCCGCCGGACTGCAGCGCGCCCAGCCCACGGCCGCCGGAGATGCCGCCGCACGCCTCCAGTAGCGCCGGCAGCGGCGTGCCGAACGGCACCTCCATGAAGCCGGCGCGCGGGATGTCCCCGGAGAACGTGAAGAGCCGCGTGCCGTGCATCTCCTCCGTGCCCTCGGCCTGGTACCACTCGGGGCCATTGCGCAGCACGAAGGGCGCGTTCGAGTACGACTCCACGTTGTTGACGTTGGTGGGTTTGAAGAAGACACCGGACACCGCGGGGAAGGGCGGCTTGATGCGCGGTTGCCCGCGCATGTCCGAGATCGAGGAGAGCAGGCCCGTCTCGTCGCCGCAGACGTAGGCGCCGGCGCCCCGGATCACTTCCAGGGTGAAGCGGAAGCCGCTGCCCAGGATGTCCTCCCCCAGCAATCCGGCGGCCTCGGCTTGCCGGATCGCCTGGTCCACGCGCTCCACGGCCAGCGGGTACTCGTCACGGATGTAGATGAAGCCGTGGCGTGCGCCGGTGGCGAATCCGCCGAACACCATGCCTTCGATCAGCAGGTGCGGGTCGCCCTCCAGGATCACGCGGTTCACCCAGGCGCCGGGGTCGCCCTCGTCCGCGTTGCAGACCAGGTAGCGCTCGTCCGTGGGCGCGCCGGCCAGGAAGTTCCACTTCACACCGGTGGGGAAGTACGCCCCACCGCGGCCGGTCAGCGCCGCGTCGATCAGGAGCTGCCGCACCTGCTCCGGCTGTTGGTGCCGTTCCAGCATGCGCCCCACTGCGCGGTAGCCGCCGCTCCCGATGTAGTGCTCGAGCGACTCCGGGTCGGTCAGGCCGATGTTGCGGAGCAGCCGCCGCTCGCGCGGCTCGTTGGCGAAGAAGGGATGCTCGCGCACCGACGGGATGCCGGGGCGGTCGCCCGCCAGCACGCCGCTCGCCAGGGCGGCGGCGGCGCCCACGCGGCCGGTGGCCTCGTCCACGATCGATGGAGCGTCTTCGGGCCGGACGGGGCCGTAGAGCACGCTGGTGCCGTCCGGCCAGGTGATGGTGACGAGCGGCTGCAACCACTGCATGCCGTACCCGTGGTTGCGGCCCAGGTCAACGGCGGCGTTGCGGTCGGCCGCCACGCGCTCCAGCGCGGCACGGGTGGCCCCGGCGCCGCTCGCGAGCGACGAGGTGTCGATGGCGACGTCGATGCGCGGCCGCTCCGGGTGACGCCAGGCGGCGTAGACCGCCTCGGCGTGCTCACGCAGCGCCGCGAAGCGCTCGCCGGCCACGACGCCCGTCGTGCTAGACGTCATCGGCGTCCGTCCCGTCCCGCAGCGCGCGCGCCAGGCGCACGGCCCTCGCCGCCGTCAGCTGGCCGACCACGCGGCTCGAATGGTCCTCGGTCCGGTCCACCCACACCTGGGGCGCCAGTTCGCAGGTCCCGTTGCACTGCCCCACCGTCAGGCCGACGCGCCCGTCCGCCGTCTGCTCGCCGAGTGTCTGCAGCCCGAGCGTCGCCAGCATCGCGTCGCGGATGCCGGTGCCGTTGCGCAACCGGCAGGCCGGCCCGCTGCACCAGCGCACGGTCGTCGCGGCCGGCGGCTCCAGGCGGAACTCCGAGTAGAACGTGGTCGCGCCGTAGACCTCGGCGGCGAAGAGGTCGAGCTGTTCGGCTACCACCTCCATCGCCTCGCGGGAGATGTAGCCGTAGCGGTGCTGCACGCGATGGAGGGCGATCAGCAGGTCGCCGTCGTTCGGCTTCAGGTCGGCAATCAGCGCGCGGACCTGCGCCCTGGCCTCGGTCTCGAGCGGCATCGGCGACCCCTCGGCGGCTCCTATGACGGACGGCGGCGACGCGCGCGGCTTGTGCGCGGCGTCACGTACGACGCCACGATAGGCGCGCCCCGTCAGCCGGTCAAGAATCGGCGCGCGGACGTTGCCGCCGGGGGTCGCCGCTACCCGGCCGTCTCGGCCGCCGGGGTCAACGAGGGCGACGCCAGACCCTCGACCCAGTCGGCCGCCGCGAGGCGCGCGACGCGCCGCCCCATGCGGATCGAGTAGTTCTGGCCGCGGTCCTCCGGGTAGATCTGCGTGGTGTTCGCCAGGTACAGCCCCGGCACGGGGGTGCGGTGCGGCACCAGGCGCTCGTGGTACTGCACGTCCACCACCGGCTGTCCGGCGCGGTCCTTCCACAGCCACTGCTCGAGGATCCAGGAGCGGTCGAAGTCCGGGTTGACACGGCGGATCCAGGGCTCGTAGCGCTCCAGCACTTGCTCCACGTCCAGGTCCACAATCGGGTCGTGCGGGTCGACGTAGTTGGAGAAGTACACCACGTGCTTCCCGCCGTAGTCGGAGGCGGGCGTGAAGTTCGTCTGTTCCACCGCGACCACGAACGGGCAGTCGTCGTCCGTCATCGTGAGCCAGTAGATGTCGGACAGCGGGCGGTCCAGCGCCAGCATCAGCACGGTCGCCCACTGATACTGCACGGAATGCAGCCGCCGGTCGAAGTCGGGGTCGAGTTCCGGCAATTGCGGCAGCATCTTCGCGAAGATCGCGGACGGGGTCGTCGCGATCACCACGTCCGCCGCCTCGACGCGTCCGTCCGGGAGCCGGACGCCGCGCACCCGGCCGTCCTCCACCTCGATGCGTTCCACGGGCATGCCGGTCGCCAGCCGCGCGCCGTGCCGCTCGGCGTCCGCCACCATGCCGTCCACGAGCCGACCGAAGGAGCCGCGCAGGTACCCCAGCTGCTCCTTCGCCAGCAGCCCGCCCAGCGGGCCGCCACCCTCCGCCTTGCGGGAGGCGAAGCGGAGATAGATCTTGCCCCAGAACCAGACCATGGAGATGTTCTCCGCGTGTTCGCCGAACTTGGCGCGCAGCAGCGGCCCCCACACGCGCTCATACCCCTCGTCCCCCACGCGGGAGCGGATCCAGGCGGCGGCGCGTGTCCCCTCGTAACGCGGGTAGTCCGCGATGCGGCGCAGCCAGAGGGCGGTGAGCCCCAGCCGCACGCGCGTCAGCAGCGAGACCCGGTCGAAGCGCAGCAGGTCGCCGGCGCCGACGAACGGGTAGTTCCGGCCCTCCGCGTGCAGTCCCACGTTGGAGTCGATCCAGAGCAGGTCCTCCTCGAGTCCCAACTCCTCCAGCACCTCGATCACGGAGTAGTCGGAGCGGAACAGGTGGTGGTAGAAGATCTCGAGGCGGCCCCCGCCGACCTCGATCGTGCGCACCTGGCCGCCCCACGCGGGGCCCGCCTCGTACAGCGAGACCTCATGGCCGTCCCGCACCAGCTCAAACGCGGCCCCGAGGCCCGCGACCCCGCCACCGATCACGACCACCTTCATCGCGTGCCTACTCTCGCTTCGCGGGTATCGTCTGCCTGGACGGGTGCGACCGCCGCCGGTGCGCCCTCGGTGGCCGTGTCCGGATGGCCGTCGGGCGGGGTCCCAGGCTGCTCGGCGGCCGGCGGGCCGTCCGCCGCCGGGCCGGTGAGCAGCGAGAGCCCCAGGTGCTGCCGCCACAGCAGCGCGAGTCCCGCCAGCACCACCGGCACCAGGATCAGCGCGTGCAGCGCCAGCGCGTAGGCCGTACCCGCGGCGCTGGAGACGCCGAAGCGCACGACGACCTCGCGCGCGAAGAACTCGTACGGCCCGATGCCGCCGGCCGTGCTCGGCGCGCTGATCGCCAGGTTGGCCGCGCCCGCCACGCCCAGGTAGAGCCACGGGTCGAGCGACAGCCCGAAAGCGAGGCCGACGAGCCAGTAGGACGCCGCCTCCAGCCCCCACGACGCGGTGGTGGTGGCGAGCGCGGCCGCCCACTGGCCGAGCCCGCGCAACTGCGCCAGGCCGTCCAGGAACGACCCGGTCCAGAGCCGCAGCGTCGGCCGTACGCGCGCGGGCGCCAGGCCGAGCAGCGCCATCAGTCTCGCGGCGCTCCACGCCGGTCGCGCCGCCAGCAGCGCCAGGAGCAGCGTGATCGCCAGAAAGCCAAGGCCCCCGAGCGCCGCGAGGCCGCGGAGCACGCCGCTCCCGCCGAAGAGCGCGATCGTGACGGCGAGGAAGGCGGCCAGCACGAGCCCGTCGAAGACGCGCTCCACGACGATCGTGCCCAGCACCGTGAGTCGCGACGCGCCGTGGCGGCGCTGCACGAGCACCGCCCGCACCAGCTCGCCGGCCCGTACCGGCAGCACGTTGTTCGCGGCGTAGCCGATGACGACGGTGGAGGTCGCCTCCGCCTGTCCCAGTTCCACGGCGGGCCGTAGCACGATGCGCCAGCGTAGCGCCCGCACCCAGAGGGCGGCGGCGTAGACCGGGGCGGCGGCCAGGATCCAACCCGGCTGCACGCCACGCAACGCCTCGAGCAGTTCGCCGCCGTCCACCTGGCGGAAGAGCAGCGCCAGGAATACGGCGCTGACCACCAGGCCCAGCCAGATGCGCCGGCTGCGCAGCATGGAAGTCCTTTCCCGAGCGCGGGTCAGTTCCCCCGACCGATCAAGTCTGGCGCATGGAGTCACGTGACCGCCAGCGGGCAGACCGCGAAGAGGCACTCGGCGGGACGCCTTCAGGTGGGAAGAGCACCTCCCCGTTCAGTGTCCCGAGCGCAGACTCGTCCACGCGCCGCACCGCGAACGTCAGCCAGTCCTCAAGCAACGAGCCGGACGCGAGGCCGTCCGCGAACCGCCTCCACGTCAGATCCTTGTACCCCGTCTCCGGGAACCACCAGCGGTGGCGGAACTCCACCACGGTCGCACCGTCCCGCAGGTCGTGCTGCGCCGGCACCGTGCTGCCCTCCGCGATCACGATGGTCCCCGCCTGCACGTCACCGGTGCGGACGAAGTCCGCGTTGGCGTAGCTCACCGGCATGTCGCGCAGGTACCACGCCCAGGGCCAGGTCAGCGACGCCGTCTGGTCCACCAGCACCGCACTGGCCGTGCCACTTTCGATGGCGTCGCGCACCTGCCGCGCCAGCACCGGCACGTCCGGCGAGGTCTGCGTGTAGATCAGGGGCTCGACCGGGGTGTCCGGGTGGCGGAAGGAGACACCGAAGCCCGTGCGCAGGGTGAACACGAGCAACAGCGCCGCGAGCACGAGCCCCGCGCCACTCGCGATCCACGGGCCGGCGGACGAGCGCCACGCGCGCAATTCGGTGGCTACGGCCGGCAGGATCAGCCCCAGCACGTAGGCGGCGAAGAACGCCAGCGGCAGCGCGAGGTGCGTGACCAGCCACGGCATCTTCTCCCCGGCCACGGACAGCCCCACGAGCGTGCCCAGGAACCACCAACCGAGGAGCAACGCGAACCCGTCGCGGCGCAGCAGCAGCCAGACCCCACCCGCGAGCACGGGCACCAACAGCCACAGCTCGTAGATGGGGAGCAACATCAGGTAGTAGTACCAGGGCTGTGCGCCGCGCTGGACGTCGTGCTGCGCGATCCAGTAGTCGAGCGATGTCCAGAAGGCGCCCGCGATGCCTTCCGGGTGCGTGAAGAACGTGGCGTAGAGCGGCACTTCGATGGCGAGGAAGAGTGCGGCCACCAGCAGCCAGCGGCGCGGGTCCCACAGCACGCCCACCGCCGCGCTCCCCAGTAGCAGCGAGGCAACCGTGAGGATCCCCACCTGCCGCTCGGTGTCCCCGCTCACGTCCGCCCCCAACGCCGTCAGCGGCACCTGCACGAAGGCGGCCAGTTGCGTGGCCACCAGGGTGCCGATGACGACCATCAGGTCGGCCTCGCGCGGGCGCTCGTGCAGCCCCAGGCGGGCGCGCAGAGCGCCCAGCAGCGGCCACAGCGCCGCGATCAGCCATCCGCCGGCCAGCAGCGCGGCGCCGAGCAGCCAGCGGAGCGAGCGAGGCACCTCCGGGTGCGCTACGCGCCATTGCGCGAGCAGCGCGGCCGCGAGCACCCCCGCGACGTACATCAGGAAGACACCCGCCGTGAGGTAGGCGGTCTCCTTGCTCGAAAAGGAGAGCGCGAGCGCGGCCGAGATCGCCAGCAGCCAGCGCAGACGGCCATCCTGGCGGTAGCGCCAGATGCCCGCCACGAGCACCACCGCGAACACCGCCATCAAGAGGTCGTTGCGGGCGAAGCGCGAGTAGTAGAGCAAGGCAGGCGACAGGGCGAGCAGCACGGCGGCCACCACAACGCCCGTCTCGCCTAGCGAGCGGCGGAAGAGCAGCGGTGTCGCCACCAGGGCCGTACCGAACAGCGCCGCGGGCAGCCGGGCCATGACGTCGCCGTCACCGAAGAGCACGAAGAACCCCGCGATCAGGTGGAACTGGAGCGGGCCGTGCATCAACGGGTTGTGCTCGTACCCGCGGCCCTCCGCGAAGTACCAGGAGAACTGCGCATGCAGCGACTCGTCGTGGTGCATCGCGCGCACATCGAGGTCCACGATACGCAGCACCAGGGCCGCGGCGGCCGCGGCGATCACCATCAGGACCACCGGGTCGCGCCACCAGGGGCGCGCGGGCGCCTCGGGCTCCCGGGCGGACGGCGCCGCGAGTATCGCGGTCGTCGTGCTCATCGCACCGCCGCACCGGTCAGCGCACCCACCGTCGGCACCTCGAGCACCACCGCCTCCTCCGCCTCGAACGCCACGCGCCACCCCGCGAACCGGGCGCCGACGTCCGCGCCATAGGCCTCACGTTCCTGCCGGCCCACGTAGACGTGCGTCACACCGGACTCGCGCGCCACCTCGGCGGCCGCGACGCCGCCGGCGTAGATCGCGTCTACCGTCTCGGTGCGCGGGCCGAAGGGGACCTCCGGGCCGCGCCACTGTAACTGGTGGTTCGGCCACGAGAGCAGCGTGGGCACGCCGGTCGCCGCCGACAGCATCCCGCCACCCCGGTAGCTCTCCGAGACCGCCTGCACGATCACGTCGTCGCGTGGGTCAAGCTCTACGAGCGCCCACGAGATCGCGGCGCGCAAGCCCGAGTCCTCCCGCTCGATGTACGCCAGCGCATCGATACCGCGTGTCTGGCCCTCGCGCGCCCGGCTCACGGCCATCGCCGGTGCGTAGAGCATCGAGGCCAGGTAGAGGCCGCCGGCTAGCGCGAGCGCGCCCAGCGTCACGGCCTGCGCCCCGGGCCAGGCCGGCGCCTGGATCGGCGCGCGGTCGAGCGCCAGCGCGAGCGCGGCGGCGCCGGAGACGGCCAGCAGGACCCAGGCGTGGAACCAGAACTTGAACACGGTATTCAGCCTACCCGGGAACGCGTCGTCGATCCTGAACAGCTCGGCCGCCAGCAGGATGGCGAGTGCCACGCCCGCCAGCCCGAAGGCCGCCGCGAGCGCGCGGTCACCTCGACGGTCGGCGCTGGTGGCGGCGCCCCACGCGCCCGCCAGCGCCAGGGTGAGCGTCACGATCACCAGCCAGCCCGCGCCTCGGTCGACCAGCTCGCCGGGTTCCGCCCGAAGCACGGTGAGCACCCACGCCACCAGGGGCACGACCGCCACGCCGAGCGCGATGCTGGCGGAGCGGCGATCGAGGCGCGGGCGGAGCAATAGCGCCGCGACGATCAGCGGCAGGGCGGGCGTGAGCCAGACGAGCAGGAAGCGGGCCGGGTCGGAGCCTTCGCCCGTGACCGCGGCGATGCCCAGCGGCGGCCGGTCCAGCGTGGAGAGGAACGGCGCTCCGAGGAGCAGCGCCACGCCCGCCGGTGGCGCGAGATAGCGCACGGCGCCGATCAGCGCCGGCAGCGGCGACCAGCCGACGCGCAGGAAGGAGGCGACGGCGGCCAGCCCCCAGACCCCGCCGAAGGTGAGCACGTCCCACGAGTTCGTCATGCCGAGGGTCGCGAACAGGCCGCCGGCGAGCACCAACCGCGCCGGGTCGGTGAACCAGCGCCGCCAGGTCAGCGGCTCGCCGCCCTGAAAGGCCGCCACCGCCAGCCCCAGCGTGACGAGACCCAGCGGGAGCGCCAGCAGGTGCGCGTGCAGGTCGCCGAGGAGCAACGAGAAGGCGGGAAACTCGGAGATGGTGTCCGGGATCACCCGCGTGGCCCGCCACCACCACCAGAACTGGTCCGGCACCGCGTGCGTCGTCTCCACCGGGCCCGGCAGGCCCTCCACGCCCAGGCGGCCCCACAGCCCCTCGCCTCCGAGCCCGTTCGACGCCGCGAGGTCCACCGCGCCCTCGAGTGTGGCGAGCCACAGCAGGCTCGCGACCGCGAGGCCACCGGCGACCCAGGCGCCGGCACGCCGGCGCACGCCACCGAGCGCCAGCAGGTCGCCGGCGACGGCGAACGCAGCCGCCCCGGCGAGCCCACCGGCGGTGGCGACGCCCAGGTTGAAGGCGATTGGGGGCGGGTTGTCGGAGAGCTGCCCCACCACGTCTACCGCGACGTGACCCAGGTGGTAGTAGGAGATGTCGTGGCCGGCCAGCCACGGGTCCGGCGGCGGCATCTGTCCCGCCTGGTGCACCGCGGTGAGCATCAGCAGGTCCATCGGCTTCTCGGTGTTGGCCGCGGCCGGCGCCTGCGCGCGGGCAAGCAGCACCAGCGCGAAGAGCGCCAGGAAGAGCACCTCGCCGGCGGCGAGCAGCGAGGCCCGACCGCGCAGGGCGGAGACGAGCGCCGGGCGCCGCCAAGCGATCCACGCGCTCCACGCGAACAGCCCGAGCAGGCAGGCGATCACCAGGGCGGTGCCGTAGGGCGCGAGCCCCAGCGCGGACGCGGTCCACGCCACGTAGGCGATGGCGAAGAGCGCCAGCGGCCGGGCGAAGAGCACCCCCGCGGAGCGCAGACGGCCGAAGAGCAGCGCCGCCGGCAGCAGTCCGGCGGCCCCCACCAGCATCAGCGCCAGGTACCAGCGGAGCGCGTCGTCCATCGGCCGGCGCGCGCCCGCCGCCTAGCGGTCTGCGGCGGCTGGCGCGGGGTCGCCCAGCAGCGCGTCCACGAACGCCTCCGGGTCGAACGGCGCGAGGGCCTCGGCGCTCCCACCGGTGCCCACGAAGCGTACCGGGAGGCCGAACTCGCGCGCGATCGCGAAGACAATGCCGCCCTTTGCGGTGCCGTCCAGCTTCGTGAGCATGACCCCGGTGACCTCCACCGACTCCGTGAAGGCGCGCGCCTGCGAGAGCCCGTTCTGCCCGGTGGTGGCGTCCAGCACCAGCAGCACCTCGTCCGGCCCGCGCTCCGCGTGGCGCTGGATCACCCGCCGCACCTTCGTCAGCTCGTCCATCAGGTTCTTCTTGTTCTGCAGCCGCCCGGCGGTGTCGATCAGCACGATGTCGTGGCCGCGCGCCTGTGCCGCCTCGATGGCGTCGTAGGCGACCGCCGCCGGGTCCGCCCCGGTCTTGTGCGCGAAGACATCGAAGTCCAGCCGCTTGCCCCACTCCTGCAACTGCTCGATGGCCGCCGCGCGGAAGGTGTCTCCCGCCGCGCAGGCCACGCGTTTGCCCTCCTGGTGGTAAGCGTAGGCGAGGCGCGCGATCCCGGTGGTCTTGCCGCTGCCGTTCACGCCGACGACCAGCACGATGCCCGGCCTGGGAGGCGGTGGAGCGTCATCCGGCAGGCCCCAGAGGCGACCCTTCGGTTCCCGCGCCGGTTCCCGTAGGATGCCGACGAGTTCCTGCCGCAGGAGCGCCCGCAGCTCGTCCGAGCGCTTCGGGTCCGCCTCGCGCACTCGGTCGAGCACCTCCATGGTGGTGCCGACACCCGCGTCGGCGCCGATCAGCACCTCCTCCAGCGACTCCCACAACTCCTCGGTGACGTCGCTCGCGGCGAAGATCTCCCCGAAGCGCCCGAGAAACGAGCGGCGCGTCTTCTCGAGCGCCTCGTCCGTGGCGGCGTCGCTCTCCTTGCTGCGTCCGAACAGTCTCATCGGCGTCTCTCTGGCTCGTCGGGAGCCACCGCGCCCCCAGGGTGGGTGTGCGGCGGCTCGTGCGCGTCGTGGGTGGGGTGGCGGACCCACACGATCCTACGGCACGCCGCCCGGCGCCGCACCGCCCCGTGCGCTACGAGGCCGCCGCGAGGTCCCCGAGGCGCAGCGACAGCACCTGCGACGTCGAGTCGTCTCCCATCGAAACGCCGTACAGCGCGTCGCCCGACTCGATGGTGCGCCGGTTGTGCGAGATCACGATGAACTGAGAGCGGTCGCGCAGGTCGCGCAACGTGTCCACGAAGCGCCCCACGTTCGCCTCGTCCAGCGCCGCGTCCACCTCGTCCAGCACCACCATCGGCGCCGGGTTGACCGACAGGAGCGAGAACAGCAGCGCTACCGAGGTCATCGAGCGCTCGCCACCGGAGAGCACGTTCATGTTTGAGATCCGCTTGCCGGGGGGCTGGGCAAAGATGTCGACGCCGGGCTCGGTATCCTCGCCCTCTTCCTCGATCAGGCGCAGTTCGGCCTGCCCACCGCCGAAGAAGTGGGTGAAGAACTCGCCGAAGCGCTCGTTCACCACGTGGAACGTCTCCACGAAGCGGGTCCGAATCAGCTGGCGCAGTTCGCGGATGGCGAGGCGCAACTCCTCTTCGGCTGCCTCCAGGTCCTCGACCTGCTTCGTCAGGAACTCGTGCCGCTCCTGCTCCTCCGAGAGGTCCTCGATGGCCTCGACGTTCACGGGGCCCAGCGCTCGGATGCCCTGGCGTAGCTCCGAGATGTGCTGGCGCAGCGCCTCCGCATCGACGTCCGCACCACCGCGGATCGCGCGGGGGTAGGCCTCCACCAGCTCCTCGCCGTCCGCGTCACCGTCGTCGAACTCCGAGACGGCCGCCTCCAAGCCGTCGAGTGACTCGCTGTCCGCCTCGGCTCCCTCCGCCGGCGCCGCGATCGGCGCGGGCGGGCGCACGCTGCCGTCGTCGAGCACGAGCATGCCCTCGTCGGCCACCTGTTCGAGCAGTTGCTGCACCCGGCTCGCGTGCTGGCGCAGGGCGTTCTCGCCCTCCAGCAGCAACCGTTCCGCGGCCAGTAGCGTCTGCTGCGTGTCGTGACGGGTGCTGTTCAGCTCGCGTTCCTCGGTGAGCAGCTCTGCCAGCGCCGCGTGCGCCGGCCCCACCGCCGCCTGCGCGTCCGTGCGCGCCGTGCGCACGTTGGCCAGCGCCTCCCGGCGCTCGCGGAGCGAGAGTTCGAGGTCTTCCTGCTCCTGCACGAGGCGCTCGAACTGGGCGCGCTGCTCCTGGAGTTGCTGCCGCGCCAGCCGCCGCGCCTCCTCCCGTTCGGCGCGCTGGGCCTGCAACGAGCGCTGCTCCGCCTCCTCCCCGGCCAGCGCCTGCGTGGCGACGGTCAGCCGCTCCGCGACGGCGTCGCGCTCCGTGCCCACGGCCTCCGAGCGGTCGCGCAGCGTGGCTATCTCCGCGATCACGGCGACCAGCGCCTGTTGCGTCTCATCGCGTCGCTGGCGCAACTCCGCGCCGGCGTCCGCGGCCTCCTCGGCGGCGCCCAGGACGCTGCGCACGGCCCGCATCTGCGAGCGTAGCTCCGACTGTCGCCGGCGTAGCCCGGCCAGTTCCTGTTCGTGCGAGCGGCGGCGCTCCTCGGCGACGTCCACCGCCTCTCGGGCCGCCGTGACGGCATCGCGGGCGTCGGCGACGCTGGCGCGGTGGTGCTCGAGGCGCTGTCGCGCGGGCCCGAGCTGGGCGCGCGCCTGGTCGAGCAGCTCCGGCAACTCGTCCAGCTCGCGCTGCATGCCGAACTGCTCGGCGGCCGCGCCGGTCTTGCCGCCGAACAGCGCGCCGCCCGGCCGAAGCAGCACGCCGTCCTTCGTCACCACCGAGCCAAGGCCGCGCTTCACCATCTGCTGCGCGGTGCGCAGGTCCTCGACGACGATCACGCGGCCGAGGAGCGTGTCCACGAGCGGCCGGTAGCGCTGCTCCGTGCGCACGAGCTTCGCCGCGATGCCCACGACGCCCCGCTCGTTGAAGAGGTTCAGCGGATAGACGTGCTCGGTGCCATCGAGCGGATAGAGCGTCACCGTCCCGGCGCGCTGCTCGCGCAACCAGTCGATGGCGGCGTACGCCGCCTCGTCCGACTCCACGGCGACGGCGGAGAGATGCTCCGCGAGGGCTGCCTCGATGGCGGTCTCCAGCCCGGCCGGGACGCGGATCAGCCGGCTGACGGCGTCCACGATGCCCTCCAGCGGCGGTTCGGCGAGGTCGCCGTCCGGCCCCGGGTCGGAGGGGGCGCGGGACGCCTCCAGCAGCGCGCGAGCGCCGGCGTGCGCCGACGGCACGCTCTCCGAGAGCAGTTCGAGCAAGCGCCCGCGCTCCTCGAGCTGCGCGGCGGCGGACTCGGCGGCGCGCACCGCCTGCTGTGCGTCCTGCTCGGCACGCTGTTCGTCCTCCAGCCGTCGTTCCACGCTCTCCCGCCGCCGGCGCGCCTGCGACGCCGCTTCCGCGAGTGAGGCGCCCGCACGATGGTGCTCGAGCGCGCTCTGCCCGAGCGCACGCAGCTCCTCGAGCAGCTCCGTACAGCGCTCGGTGGCCTCGGCGCGCGCGCGTTCTTGGCGCGCCAGGCGCTCCTGGTGCTCGGCGATGCGCCGCGTGGCGTCGTCCCGCTCGGCTTCGAGGCGGGCGCGACGCGCCTCGGCCTCGGACAGCTGCCGTAGTACCGTGCGCGTCGCTTCGTCGGCGGAGGTCAGGGCCTCGCGCTCGCGCGCCAGCGTCGTCCGCGCGGCGGCGACCTGCGTCTCCAGTTCGGTCAGACGTTCGGCGACCGGCGCGTCATCGCCCTCGTCGCCCACGCGTGCGTTCGCGATCGCCTGGTCCAGTTCGAGGCGGCGCACGCCCAGGAGCTCCGTGCGCTGCTGGGCCAGCGCCACCGACTGCTCCAGCCGCAGGGTCTCCTCGGCCAGCTCGCGCTCGCGCGCCTGCAGCCGCTCCAGCTCGGCGCGGCGGTGCTGCACCGCCGCCTCCAGGTCGCGCAGCCGCCTCTCCAGCCGCTGCATCTCCCGCTGCGCTTCCGAGAAGCGCTCCGAGCGCTGGTCATGCCCGGACTGCGCGGCCGTGTGCGCGTCGCGGGCCGTGCGTAGCTCCGCCTCCAGGTACACCTGGAGCGCCTCCGACAGTTCGGCCGAGAGGCGCTTGTACTCGGCCGCCTTGCGCGACTGCCGCGCGAGCTGGCGCAACCGCGGCTCGACCTCCCGGATCAACATGCGCACATGGCCCAGGTTGTCGCGCGTCTCCACCAGCCGCCGTTCCGACAGCGTGAGCTGATGGCGGTGCCGGCGGACGTCGGCCGCCTCCTCGATCAACTCGCGGCGCTCCGAAGGACGCAGCGCCAGCACCTCGTCGACGAGGCCCTGTGACATGTGGGCGTAGGAGTTCTGGCCCACCTGCGCGCGCCGGAAGAGGTCCAACACGTCCGAGAGACGCACGTTCTGGCCGTTGATCAGGTACTCGTTCTCGCCCGAGCGGTGCGCGCGACGGGTGACGGAAACCTCCGAGAACTCGATCGGCATCCAGCCGCCCGAGTTGTCGAGCACCAGCGTGACTTCCGCCATGCCCAGGGGCCGGCGCTTGTCGGAGCCGGAGAAGATGACGTCCTCCGTCTTGCGCGCGCGGATCTGACGCGCGGACTGCTCGCCCAGCGCCCAGCGGATCGCGTCCGCCACGTTGGACTTCCCGGAGCCGTTGGGCCCGACCACCACCGTCATGCCCGGCCCGAACTCGAAGCGCTGGCGTTCAGCGAATGCCTTGAAGCCGTGGACCTCCAGCCGTCGCAGGTACAACTAGGCCCCTTTTCCGTGTTCCGCCGTCGATGACTCCGTGGACGCCCCCGCGTCCGAGCCCTCGACCGCGCCCGCTTGCTCTCCCCGCCGCAATGTCGCCAGCGCCTCGCGCGCCGCTTCCTTCTCCGCCTGTTGCTTGCTGGTGCCCTCGCCCTCGCCGACGACCACGCCGTCGACGCGTACCTGCACACGGAAGCGCCGGTCGTGCTCGGGCCCCTCGGCCGCCAGCAGACTGTAGTCGGGCCGCCCGAAGACGCCCTGCGTGAGCTGTTGCAGCGCGCCCTTTGGGTTGAGCTGGTCGCCGCCGCCCTCCAGCGCCTCGAAGTCGTCCCGCAGCATGCGGTCCACGAAATCGCGCGTGGCATCCAGGTCGCGGTCCAGGTAGACCGCCCCGACCACCGCCTCCAGGGCGCGCTCCAGGTTGCCCTCGCGCTCGCGCCCGCCGGTCGCCTCCTCGCCCCGCCCGAGGCGGAGCCAGGCGCCGAGGTCGAGCCGGTCGGCCGCGACCCGCGCGAGCGTCGGCCCGCAGACCAGCTGCGCGCGCCACTCGGTGAGACGGCCCTCCTGGATCTCGGGGAAGCGTGTGTACAGCGCCTCCGCCACGATCATGCCGAGCACGGCGTCGCCCAGGAACTCGAGCCGCTCGTTGGGCGGCAGCGGGTCGTCGGGGTGTTCGTTCGCGAAAGAAGAATGTGTCAGCGCGGTCGCGAGCAGCGCCGGCTCACGAAACGTGAACCCGATGCTCGCCTCGAGCACGGCGATGTCCGGAGCAGGCGTGTCAGTCCCAGGCGGGTCGCCTTGGCCGCCCGCGGTGGGGTCCGAGGATCCGGAAGTCACACCGAAGCCCTTCCCAGCGCACGCACCCCACCCACGCGTACGATGTCCTGGCCCGGTCGGACGGCGACTCTGGGGATCGCCTTCCCGGTCGCGGGATCGTAGGTAGCACGCTCCACAGTGTCAAGAAACGATCATCCGCTTACGCGCCTCTCCGTCAACGCGCTCCGCGGCTCCCTGCCGCCGCCACTGCGCGCGCTGATCGACGCGGCGATAGCGGAAGCGGAAGCCGCCGGCGGCGACCTCTGGGCTGTGGGCGGCGCCGTGCGCGACTGCGCCGCCGGGTTGCCGGTGCGCGACATCGACCTCGCGACCGGCGGGGACGTGCGCAGGCTGGCCGAGGCGGTGGCGTCGCGCGCCGGTGCTGAGGTGTCGGTGCGCGCTCCCGAGCTGGGGACGGCCGCTGTGGTTGGCCCGCATGGTCGGCTCGACCTCGCCCCGCTGCGCGGCGAGCGCTACGCCCACCCCGGCGCGATGCCCACCGTCACGCTTGGCGTCGACATCGAGACGGACCTCCGCCGCCGCGACTTCACCGTCAGCGCCGTCGCGCTGGGCCTCGCGGGCCAGCGTGCGGGCGAGGTCGTCGACCCGACGGGGGGCCTCGATGACCTGGCGGCGGGGCGACTGCGGGTCCTGCATGACGGCTCGTTCACGGACGACGCGACACGCCTCTGGCGCGGCGCGCGCGTGGCCGCGCAACACCGACTGCGTCCGGAGCCCGCCACGGCCGCGCTGATCGAGGACGGCGCGCGATGGCTGGCAACCACCGCCGGGGAACGGCTGTGGACGGAGGTCCGGCTGACGGCCCCTCGGACTTATGTCTACCGCACAGTCGCCCTGCTCGACGCCTGGGGCGTGCTACGAGGCACGCACGCGGCGTGGTCGCTGCCGGCCTCTTCCGCTTCGGCGCTGGCGCGCGCCCGGCGGCGGCTCTCGCCGGAGTTGCTTGCCGCGCTGCTGCTCGCCCCGCTCGACGACCGGGCCGCGATCCTGGGGCGCCTCGCCGCGCCTCCCGAGGCGAGGCGGACGGTGGCTGCGGCGGTGCGGTTGATGGCGCCGGGCAGCGCCCCGCCGTCGTTCGAGTGGCTCGAACGGCACGAAGGGACGCCGGCGGCTGCCCGTACGGCCGCGGAGTGGCTCGCAGTCCCCGCTGAGCGGCGAGCCGCGCGGGCGCGCCATCAAGCGCTGCGCCGCTGGGAGCGCACGCGCCCTCCGCTGGACGGCGGCGCGCTGCTGGCCCTGGGCGTCCCGGAGGGGCCGGAGGTGGGGGTGTGGCTGCGACGCTTGCGTCGCGCTCGCTATGTCGGCACGCTGAGGACGGCCGCCGAGGCGCGTCACATGGTGCGCGAGGGCGGAGGGCACACCGGAAGCTCGGGAGCCCGAGGCATGACTCAGGGATGACCCACCGATGACGACCGGGACCGTCTGCGCGATCTGCCAGCGCACGGAGCACAACGCGGCGCTGCTGAGCCCGTGCTACGGGTGCGGCTCGATGTTCCACCTCAACCCGTACTCGAACCGCGAGGGCATCGACTGCGGGGACGCCATCCTGGGCGAGACCCTGGGCGTGCACTTCTACTGCCAGCGCTGCCTCGATGAGATCGACCGCGAAGAGCGCGAGGCGGCCGGTGATTCGCCGCACGCGCGTGCCGCGGCGATGGTGGAGTCGCTCCACGCGGGCGGCCTCCCGCTCCCCCCGCCCGCGCCGGCGGAGCCGACGCCACCGCGCGATGGCGCGCCTCCTCCGGCGAAGCAGCGGGGCGGCGCGCGGCGCCGCTACCGTCGCGTCGACTGATGGGCC
>WHSU01000034.1 GCA_009379925.1 Dehalococcoidia bacterium
AGAAGATGAAGAACGGCAGCGTCGCCACGCCGTAGTTGGCGTGCGAGGTGCCGGACGCGATAAACGACGACATCGAGCCGGCCTCGGTGATCCCCTCCTCGAGGATCTGGCCCGAGGTCATCTCCCGGTAGTAGAGCAGGCTGCCCGAATCCACCGGCTCGTAGAGCTGGCCGTGCGAGGAGTAGATGCCGAAGGAGCGGAAGAGCGGCTCCATGCCGAACGTGCGCGCCTCGTCCGGGATGATCGGCACCACGTGCTTGCCCAGCGCCTCGTCGCGCAGCAGCGCCGAGAGCATGCGCACGAACACCATCGTTGTGCTCGCCTCGCGGTCCCCGCTCCCGGTGTAGAACTCGGCGAAGATGTCGTCCGCCGGCGCCCGCAGCGGGCTCGGCGTCGAGGTACGCACCGGCAGGTAGCCGCCGAGCGCCCGCCGTCGCGCGTGCAGGTAGTGCGCCTCCGGGCTGTCCGGCCCCGGGCGGTAGAGCGGCGCCCCGCTCACCTCGGCGTCCGAGAGCGGGATGTCGAAGCGGTCGCGGAAGGCCAGCAGCTCCTCGTCGTTGAGCTGCTTCTGCTGGTGCGTGATGTTCTTGCCCTCGCCGGCCTCGCCGAGCCCGTAGCCCTTGATGGTGCGCGCGAGGATCACGGTCGGGGAGCCCTGGTGCTCGCTGGCGGCCTTGTAGGCGGCATGCACTTTGTCCGGGTCGTGCCCGCCGACGCGCATGCGCCACAGCTGGTCGTCGCTCAGGTGCGACACCATTTGCAGCAGGCGCTCGTCGACGCCGTAGAAGTTCTCGCGGATGTAGGCGCCGCCGGCCACGGTGTACTTCTGGTACTCCCCGTCCACCACCTCGCCCATGCGGCGGGTGAGCAGCCCCTCGTCGTCGCGCGCGAGCAGCGCGTCCCACTCGCTGCCCCACAGCACCTTGAGCACGTTCCAGCCCACGCCGCGGAACACCGCCTCCAGCTCCTGCACGATCTGCCCGTTGCCGCGCACCGGCCCGTCGAGGCGCTGCAGGTTGCAGTTGATGACGAAGATCAGGTTGTCGAGGCCCTCGCGCGCCGCCAGCGAGATCGCCCCCAGCGACTCCGGCTCGTCCGTCTCCCCATCGCCGAGGAAGCACCACACCTTCTGGCCGCCCGGCTTCTTCAGCCCGCGGTCCTCCAGGTAGCGCATGAAGCGCGCCTGGTAGATGGCGAGGATCGGCCCCAACCCCATCGAGACCGTGGGGAACTGCCAGAAGTCCGGCATCAGCCAGGGGTGGGGGTAGGACGCGATCCCCTCATCGGCGAACTCGCGCCGAAAGTGGTGCAGCGCCCGAGGCGGCAGCCGCCCCTCGAGGTAGGCGCGCGCGTAGATCCCCGGCGAGGCGTGGCCCTGGATGTAGAGCAGGTCCGGGCCGTCCGGGTGCTCCGGGCCACGGAAGAAGTGGTTGAAGCCGACCTCGTAGAGCGTCGCCGCCGAGGCGTAGGTCGAGATGTGCCCGCCGATGCCGTGCGACTTGGTGTTCGCCTCGGACACCATCGCCATCGCGTTCCAGCGGATGATGCTCTTGATGCGCCGCTCCAGCTCGCGGTCGCCCGGGAACTCCGGCTGCCGCTCGGCCGAGATGGTGTTGACGTACGGGGTCTTCGAGGTGACCGGCAGCGCCACCCCCGTGCGCTGCGCCTCGATCTGCAACGCCTGCAACAACCGGCTCGCCCGCCCCACCCCCCGCCCGCGCACCACGTCGCGCAGCGAGTCCAGCCAGTCCTGTGTCTCCAGCCACTCCGTCGTGTCCGGGGCAGCGACATCCGTCTCGCCGGCCGCCGGCCGTGTGTCCGTGCTCATCCGCCCTTGAGGTCCTCTCGTGCGCCGTCAGCCCACGCTCAAACCAGCCTAGACCATATGCCCGCTGGCCGGGAACGCGACTGTGGTCGGCCCTGCGATCACATGCTCTCGTCGGCCGAGATCGCCTTCAACGGCGTCGAAGCGTGAGCGTCATCGCCTGACGTCGCACAATGTCACCACAGCCATCGAGGGGAGCCGCCGTGCGTTTCCGTCCGTGCATCGACCTGCATGAGGGCAAGGTGAAGCAGATCGTCGGCGCGACGCTCGGCGAGGGCGCCGCCGCGCCTGTCACGAACTTCGAGACGGACCGCGCCGCAGCGGACTTCGCCCGCCTCTACCAGCGCGATGGGCTGGCCGGCGGGCACGTGATCATGCTTGGCCCCGGCAACGCGGAGGCCGCACGCTCTGCCCTGGAGGCGTATCCCGGCGGGATGCAGGTGGGCGGGGGTGTCACGCCCGAGAACGCGCTGGACTACCTGCGGGCGGGCGCCAGCCACGTCATCGTCACGTCCTACGTCTTCAGCGAGGGACGCGTCGACTACGACAACCTGAAGCGAGTGGTCGACGCCGTCGGACGCGAGCGACTGGTGCTCGACCTCAGTTGTCTGCCTCGCGACGGCCTCTACTACGTCGCCACCGACCGCTGGCAGCGCCTCACGGACCTCACGGTCGACGCGGCGAACCTCGAACGCCTCGCCGGGTCTTGCGACGAGTTCCTGGTGCACGCCGTCGCCGTCGAGGGGCAGCGGAGCGGCGTCGACCAGGACCTGGTCCGCCTGCTGGGCGAGGCATCGCCGCTCCCGACGACCTACGCCGGGGGCGCCAGCAGCATCGAGGACCTCGACCTGGTCCGCGACCTGGGCGGCGGCCGCGTCGACCTCACGATCGGTAGCGCGCTCGACATCTTCGGCGGAGACGTCCCCTACGACGCGGTCGTGGCGTGGCAGCGGGCCGAAGAGGCGCGGCAGGGCGACGCCTGAGCCGTCCGCGCTACACTCGACTCGATGCCACACGGAGCCACCGAGGTCACCCTCCACCGCGCCACCGCCGTCGACTATGACGCGGGCCGAGCGTGGCAGCACGCGGCCTGGCAGGCCGTGCTCGATGCCCGACACCGAGGTGTACCGGCGCCGGAAGCGCTCGCGCTCGTCGAGCACACGCCCGTCTACACCATGGGCGCCCGAGGCGGCCGCCGGCACCTCCTCGCAGCCCCGGCAGCCCTCCAGGCGCGCGGCGCGCGCGTCGTGGACACCGACCGCGGCGGCGACATCACGTTCCATGGTCCCGGGCAACTGGTGGCCTACCCCATCCTGGACCTGAACGCGCGAGGTCTGCGCGCCGCAGACTACGTCCGTGCGCTGGAGCAATGCGTGATCGACTCGCTCGCCCCGTTCGGCATCGAGGGCAGTCGCCGTCCCGGCTACCCCGGTGTCTGGGTCGACGACCGAGGCCTCGATGCGAAGGTCGCGGCCGTCGGCGTGCGCATCCAGCGGGGAGTCTCACGCCACGGGCTCGCCCTCAACGTCACCACCGACCTCGCCTGGTTCGACGCCATCGTCCCGTGCGGCATTGCCGGCGCCCCGGTCACCTCGATGGCGCGCGTCCTCGATGCGCCGCCCGACGTCGATCGAGTCCTCAAGGCGTTCAGCGCCGCCTTCGAGCGCGTGTTCGACGCGGTCCTGGTGGAGCCCTCCCTTTCCGACTCCCTTCTCCCACCGCCCGGGGGAGGGGCCGGGGCCGGGGGTGAGGGCGTGCGCCCGCGGATCGAGGTCCCCGCATGACGGCGCAGCGCGCTCCCTACCAGCGCGACCGCAAGCCGCCCTGGTTCAAGGCACGCTTCCCTGCGGGAGAGCGCTACGGCCACATCAAGGACCTGATGCGCGAGCACGACCTGCACACGGTCTGCGAGGAGGCACGCTGCCCGAACATCGGCGAGTGCTTCAACGCCGGTACCGCCACGTTCATGATCCTCGGCGACACCTGCACGCGGGCGTGCGGCTTCTGCGCCGTCAACTCCGGCCGCCCGGACGGGCTCGACCTGCTGGAGCCGCTCCGCCTCGCGCGTACCGTCGAGACGCTGGGCCTCGAGTACGCCGTCATCACCTCGGTGAACCGCGACGACCTGGCGGATGGGGGCGCCGGCGTCTTCGCCGCCTGCATCCGCGCCGTCCGCCACCGCCTGCCGGACTGTCGCGTGGAAGTGCTGGTCCCGGACTTCGAGGGCGACCGGGAAGCCCTCCGCACGGTCGTCGAGGCCGGACCGGTCGTCCTCAACCACAACACCGAGACGGTGCCGCGCCTCTACCCACGCGTCCGCCCGAAGGCCCGCTACCAGCGGAGCCTGGACCTGCTGCGCGCCGTGAAGGACATCGACCCGACGATGCCGGCGAAGTCCGGCCTCATGGTCGGCCTGGGCGAGACCATCGAGGAGCTGGAGCAGACCATCGCCGACCTCCGCGCGCACGAGGTCGACCTGCTCACCATCGGCCAGTACCTCCGGCCCACCGCAAAGCACCTGCCGGTCGAGCGCTACGTGCACCCGGACGAGTTCGCCCACCTTCGCGACTACGCGCTTGCCCTCGGCTTCCGCCACGTCGAGTCGGGCCCGCTGGTCCGCAGCTCGTACCACGCCGGCGAACAGGCGGACGCGGCCGCTATCGGCGTGCGGTAGTCCGAGGCCCGTGACGGTCCGGACGGCGCAGGTAGAGGACGCGGCGCGCATCGCTGACGCCACGTCGCTTCATGGCGTGAGGCATACAGCGACCTGATGCCACAGGCGTACCTCTCCGCCCTCTCAGAGCAGGACGAGACGGCTCGCTGGGCGGGCAGCATCCATCGAGCCGCCTCGCGGCGTCGCCGCATACTCGTTGGAGAGGTAGCGGGGGCTATCGGTGGAGTGGCCGTGACCGGCGCGGACCTGGAGGATGATTCACGTGGGTTGCTCTTTCTCATGTACGTGCATCCGGAGCACTGGGGACACGGGCTCGGTCACGCGCTGATGACCGCCTGCCAGGACGCACTGCTGGAGGATCGCTTCGAGGCGGCGGTGCTCTGGGTACTGGAGGAGAATACCCGCGCCCGAGCGTTTTACGAACGTCACGGCTGGCAGGCGGACGGCGCCCGGACGGTCGACGACTACGGTGGCGCCGCCCTCCCAGCGTTGCGGTATCAGAGTCGTCTCGTCCCGGCCTGACCTGACCTCGGCCCGACTTTCCACGTCCCTCTTGCCCTCGGTCGCCCGGTCACCTCAGCGCCTCGAGCGGGGCGACGGTCACCGGGTCCTTCACCGCGCTCGCGAGTTGCCCATCGAGCGTGATCAGGGCGTCGGCTTGAAGCTGGGTGAGGGCGACGTACTCGGCGGTGAAGGTGTCGGCCCACCCAAACTGCTCCGCGACCTTCCAGGCGACGCTCTGAAGTACGCGGCCCGAGTAGCCGGATCCGGAGTCCGCGCACGTAGTCGAGCTGGCGCTGCGCGTCCTCCCTGGTGAACTCGCCCTGACGCACGGCCTGGTAGAGCACCGACAGCATCTGCGACCGGATCAGCGTCGGAGCTACGAGCTGGTCGGTCTCGCGAATCGTCGCCTGGTCGCGGGCCAGCCGAAGCGCTACGTCAGGACCGATCACATACCTGGTCATTGCGCACTACGCCTCCCCCGCAGCCAGCCGCTTGACCCGCGCTGAGAGCCGCCGATGGCGACACGATATGCCGTCGAGCCGAGCGCGCGGGCACAGGATCGGTCCATTCCTTCCAGAGGCGCGCGACAGCGTGGAAATTCGAAAGCTGTAGTGCTACCCCGCCGGGCGACGGTGTCTCAGGGCTCCGAGCCACCAACCCTGCTACCGTCGCCTTCGGTCCGTGACACGCCTCGACCGACTGAGAGGGGGCGTGAGCCGTGGATACGCTCGACCTGCACCTCCCGATCCGCGCCGTCCATGTGGTCGCAGCGACGCTGATCCTGGGCGGCGCCGCCATCGTCTGGCTGCTGGCGGTGCGGACGAGCGCCGAGGCGTCACGGGCACAGGCGGAGGCCGTGCTATTCGCTGCCGAGCGCTACGAGTGGGTCTTCTGGGCATCGGCGGCCGCGATCGTGGCCACCGGCGTCGGCAACCTCGGAGCCTTCGGTGAGGGGCTCCCCGCCCCCGACAGCGAGTGGGGCGGCACGCTGCTCGTGAAGCTGGGCGCTGTGCTGGTACTGCTCGCCGGCTCCGTCGTGCGCACGCTCACGCTTGTCCGGCTCCTCGAGGGCCGCGCGGTTCCCGGTCTGGCGGCGATGCATCACCTCTACGCCGCCACCGCCGCTGGCGCCCTGCTCGTCGTCGTGGCCGCCGAGGTGCTCGCGCATGGCTAACGGCACCGCGAGCCGGCCTCCGACGTGGCTCGGCGCGTTCGCGCTCGGGACGTTTCACGCGTTGCTGCTCGTGTGGCTCTTCGTCTTCATCGGTTTCCGCGGCGGCGGGCTGGGTGGGGCGCTCTCGGACATCGGCACCGCGGCGGGCCTCGCCGTCTTCGCGCTGATCTGGGCCGTCGTCGGCGTGATCACCTACGCCGCGATTGTGCGCCTCCCACGCGGGACGAGCAGCGGCTTCGTCGACTTCGTACGCGAGGGGATGTGGACCGCAGGGGTGGGCGGCGCGCTGCTCGTCGTGACGGTCGCGGCCGTCGGTGCGCTGGTCTCGCCGTTCCTTGTCGATGGCGGCTTCGACGAGCGAGCGCAGGCCCTAGGCGTCACGCTCTTCTTCGGTCTCGTGGGTGGCACGGTCGCGTTCCTGGTTGGCGCCCTGCTCGGCGGCGCGCTCACGCTCATCGACACGGCGCTGCTCGCCGTGTCACGGTGGATCGCGCCCGATCTCCCCGCTCCGAGCGTCGAGGGAGACGCGGCGTCCGAAGACCTGTCAGCCCGGGAGGCGATCGATGCCTGAGCGCATGGTGGTGGTCGGTGGTGTCGCGGCCGGCATGTCGGCGGCCAGCCAGGCGAGGCGCATGCGTGACGCCTCCGCGCTGGAGATCGTCGCCTTCGAGCGCTCCTCGTACGTCTCCTACTCGGCTTGCGGCGAACCCTATTACGTCGGCGGCTACGTATCGCGCATCGACGACCTCGTCGCCCGCACACCCGCCGAGTTCGCCGCCCGCGACATCGCGGTCCACACGCGCCACGAGGTGCTCGCGATCGACACGCAGCGCGGCGAGGTGACCGTGCGCGACCTCGATGCTGGCCGCGAGGAGCGGGTGGGCTACGACACGCTGGTCTACGCCACGGGCGCGACCACCTTCCGGCCGCCCATCGAGGGCATGGACCTGGCGGGCGTCCACGAGATGCGTACGTTGAACGACGCGCTCGCCGTGCGGCGGCTGGTCGAGGCGGGTGCGCGTCGCGCGGTCGTCGTCGGAGGTGGCTACATCGGGGTAGAGATGGCGGAGGCGTTCCACCGCTCGGGCATCCCGACCACCATCGTCACCGCCAGCTCTTCGCTGCTCGAGCCGCAGTTCGACCCCGACATGGGCGACCTCGTGCTGCAGGCCGCGCGCAACATGGGCATCGAGGTGCACACGGGCCGTCAGGTCGAGACGCTGCACGGCGAGGACGGCCACGTGACGGGGGTGGGGTGCGCCGCCGAGGCGGACGCCGATGCGGGGGACGGGCAGCGCGAGTTCGTAGGGGACGTCGTCGTGGTCCTCGGCCTCGGGTCGCGGCCCGTGGTTGAACTGGCTCAGGACTCGGGCATCCCGTTGGGCGAGAGCGGCGCGGTCTGGGTCGACGACCGCCAGCGCACGAGGGTGGACGGCGTCTGGGCCGCGGGTGACTGCGCGGAGGCGACCCACCGCCTCACGGGCCAGCCGGTGAACTACCACCTCGGCACCATCGCAAACAAGCAGGGCCGCGTGGCCGGCATCAACATCGGTGGCGGCGACATCCGCTTCCCAGGGGTGCTGGGCACGGCCATCACGCGGCTCTGCGACCTGGAGGTCGCGCGCACAGGCCTCACGGAGGCCGAAGCACGCACCGCCGGACTCGACTACGTCACCGACACCTTCAGCACCACCACGACGTCCGGCTACTGGCCGGACGCGGAGCGGATGCGGATGAAGGTGCTCGCCGAACGCGGTTCGGGCCGCCTGCTGGGTGCCCAGATCGTGGGCGGCCCGGGCGCCGGCAAACGCATCGACACGGTAGCGATGGCGCTGTGGAACGAGATGCGCGTCGACGATGTGTCGATGGTCGACCTCTCGTACGCGCCGCCGTTCTCGGGCGTCTGGGACCCGGTGCTGCTCGGCGCGTGGCGCCTGAAGGGCACACTGACCAGCTGAGCCGGCCGCGGCCCTCGAGGCGACTCGTTACCGGGCGCGTCGCGTCGGCGGCCCATCCCCGCACGGTCGCTCTCCGGCAGCAGGACGCCATTACCCGGGCGGACCGCGGTCGCCGTGCGCCTAAGGTGGGCGCCGGTAGCATGGCTACCACTCGGGAGTACGCATGCTGCGCCGACTGTTCCCGGATCTCTACGAGGGCTGGATCGTCGTCGGCGCCTCCGCCTTCGTCGTCCTCCTGATCGCCTCGGTCTTCTTCTACGGTTTCGGCACCATCTTCAACGAGGTCATCGACGAGTTCGGCTGGTCGGTCGCCGCAACGTCGCTCGCGTTCTCCCTCCGCTCCGAGGTGGGAGGCATCGCCGCCCCATTCGTCGGGATGGTGATCGACCGCTTCGGGCCGGGGCGAGTGCTGCTCATCGGCATCCTGGTCGCCGTCGCCGGCGTTCTGATGCTGTCGTACATCCAGAACCTCTGGCAGTTCTATGCCGCGATGCTCGTGATCGCGGTCGGAAGCTCATCGGCCGGCGGTCAGGTCGGGCTGACGGCGATCGCGACGTGGTTCCGCGCACGGCGCGCCCGAGCGATGTCCGTCATGACCCTGGGCGGCGGGATCGGCGGCCTGCTGGTCGTCGCGGTCGCCACGCTCGTCGATGTGTACGGTTGGCGCTGGGCGCTGCGCCTGCTCGCGCTGGCCATGCTGACCCTCGGGATGCTGGCTGCGCTCCAGGTGCGCGCCCGCCCTCGCGGCCACCATCAGCCGATGGATGGCCTCCAGCGCGCCGACTGGCGCGCCGGCGACGACGACGCGGACGCCGAGGCGTGGGACTGGGGCGTGCCGGTCAAGCAGGTGTTGACGTCCCCGCCCTTCCTGCTGCTGTCCCTCTCCCTCGTCCTGAACAACTTCGGCACCACCGCGGTCGTCGTCCACCAGATCCCGTACCTCGAGCGCTCCATGGGGCTCTCGAAGGCCGCGGCGGGGGCGACGGTCGCCGTCTTCACGCTCACCTCGATCGTGGGGCGGCTCGGCTTCGGCTTTCTCGCCGACCGCTATTCGAAGCGGGTGATGTTGGGGGTATCGATGGCCCTGACCGCCGCGGGCCTGCTGCTGCTCGCGTTCGCGACGAGCGTGTGGATGGCGATGGCGGCGATCGTGCTGATCGCCCCTGGCTTCGGCGGTACCATTCCGGTCCGGCCCGCCATGCTCGCCGACTACTACGGCACGAAGAGCTTCGGCACCCTCAACGGCATCATGGCGCTGGTCATGACAACGGGCGGCGCCATTGGCCCCTGGGTGATTGGACTCATCGTCGACGCCACCGGCGAGTACAC
Source organism: Dehalococcoidia bacterium (assembly GCA_009379925.1). Taxonomy (GTDB): domain Bacteria; phylum Chloroflexota; class Dehalococcoidia; order UBA2979; family UBA2979; genus WHSU01. Next base: position 9,465 of record WHSU01000034.1, read on the forward strand.
CATCGGCTGGTACGTCTCGGCCGCCGTCGTCGCGGTCGGCGTCCCCGTCGTGCTGGCGGCCACGACCCCTTCGAGGCTCATCGAGCGCTACCGGCCGGCCGCATCCGACGGCCGGCTCGCTGTCGAGGCGGACGCGGCGCCCGGTGGGTGACGTCCCCTCCGAGGCCCCTCTCCACGTGATGTGGAGGGGGCTGAGGGTCGGGCTCCGCTCCTACTTCGTCTGGAACAACTCCATCAGCACGAAGTTCGAAGCCGTCGGGTGTACCCACGCGTTCGTAGAGTTCGGGGCGCGGTTCACCCGGCCGCCGTTCTCCTCGATCTGCTTGCAGAACGCGTCCACGTCGTCGCAGTCGTAGCCCAGCAGGTAGATGCCCTCACCGTGGGGGTTGAAGGGGTTCACCCGCTCCTTCATCAGCTTCGAGATCGGGCTCTCCTCGCTGACCGGCTGGATGAGGTGCAGCATCGTCTGGCCGTCGTAGCCCATCGGTTGGAAGTCGAAGTTCCCGATGCGGTTGAAGGCGCGTTCGCCGACCTTCTGCATCCCGAAGCGCGACTCGTAGTTGGAGACCGCGTCGTCCAGGTCGTGGACGGCGACGGTGTAGTGCCTGAAGCGAATCATGCGGCCCCTCTCGACTGATGGCCCGGTCCTGCGACGCGGGTTCCGCGGCAGTCTAGCCGAAGCGAGCCGAGTCCACCCGCCCTACCCCTCGAGGGGTGTCTGCTGGTGCAACGCGAGGCGCCACGCATCATCTTGCCGCACGTACACGCTGCTGATCGCCGCCCAGTAGCGCGGCGCGCCGAGGCGCGCCCCGGTCCCGAGGTACACGAGCGCCACGCAATCGGATGTCAGTTCCGTCAGTCGTACGTCGTCGAGTTCGAACGACGCCCACTGGTCGGAGGCGTCTACGACCTCCATAGTCTGCGGCTTGCCAAGGATCCCGCCGTGGAACGGCAGCACGATCCTGCCGCCGTCGGCCATGTGGTCGCGGTAGTAGTCGGCGTCGCCGGCCGCGGCCCAGAAGCCGCGTTCCAGCTCGAGCAGGTCGTCGAGAAGGCTCACGAGCGCCTCCCTTGAGATGCGCCCGCCTGGTTTCGAAGAGTCCGCCTATGCCGAGCGCCGCCGGCGCGTCGAGGTGCCGCGCGCCCTGGGGGGCTTCTTGGCCCTCGGGTCCTTGCCCTGTGAGCGCAGGCGCTCCTCGCGCTGTGCGATCAAGTCGACCGCGTCGTCGAGGCTGACCGACTTCGGGTCGCGCCCCTTCGGGATCGAGGCGTTGACGGTGCCATCGGTGACATACGGGCCGAAGCGCCCGGTCTTGATCACCAGCGGCTCGCCGGACTGGGGGTGCGCGCCCAGCTCCGCGATCGTCTGTTGCGAGGGCTGGCCGCGGCCCCGCCCCTGTCGGGGCTCCTTCAGCAGCGCGACCGCCTCGTCGAGCGCGATGTCGCGCATGTGCTCGTGGTCCTGCAGGCTGCGGCTCTCGGTGCCCATGCGGATGTAGGGGCCCAGCGGCCCGTCCTGCGCCGTGACGTCCTCCCCGGTCTCCGGGTGTTGCCCCACCACTCGTGGAAACGACAGCAGCATGAGCGCGTCGTCGACCGTGATCGACTCCATGGACATCGAGGGCCACAGGCTTGAGCGCTTCGGCTTCGGCTGGTCTTTCGCAGCCTTGCCCTTGGCGGGGGGTGGCGTCTCACCCAGCTGGACATAAGGTCCGTAGCGGCCGGTTTTGATGTAGACCGGCTCGTTCGTCGTGGGGTCGTGTCCGAGCACGCGGTCGCCCAGCTCCTCGCGTTCGAGCAGCTTGAGGGCCAACGCCATGTCGATTTCGTCGGGGGCGATGTCGTCCGGCAGGTCAGCACGCAGGTCGCCGTCGCCGGCCTGGATGTACGCGCCGTAGCGCCCCACGCGCACCGCCACCAGGTTGCCATCGTCGTCCATGCCGATCGGGATCGTCGAGACGCCGCGGGCATCGATGGACTCCCACCCCTCGCCGATCGTCTCCTTCAGCCCGGACCGCGCAAGGGAGCTCGCGGACGACGCGCCGCCGGTCCCCGGGTCGCCGAAGTAGAAGTGGTGCAGCCATGGCTTCGCGGCCAGCTGGCCCTCGGCGATCTCGTCCAGGTCCTCCTCCATGCGCGCCGTGAAGTCCAGGTCAACCAGGTCCGGGAAATGCTGCTCTAGCAGGTTCACGACGGCGAACGCCACAAAGGTCGGGACGAGCGCCGTGCCCTTCTTCCAGACATAACCACGGTCCTGGATCGTCTGGATGATCGAGGCGTACGTGGACGGGCGGCCCACGCCGCGCTCCTCCAGTTCGCGGATCAGGCTCGCCTCGGTCCAGCGCTGGGGCGGCTGTGTCTCGTGGCCCTTCGCCTCGGTCGAGGTGGCCGTCAGGCTCTGGCTCTGGCGCAGCGGAGGGAGCAGCCGCTCCTGGTCCTCCAGCTCGGCGTCCGGGTCGTCCGAGCCCTCCACGTAGGCGCGGAGGAAGCCGGGGAACGTGATGACCTTGCCGGAGGCCTGGAACACGGCCGTACCGTGTTCGCCGGCGTCCGCCTGCAGGCGTACCTGCGTACGCAGTCCCGTGGCGTCCCGCATCTGGGAGGCGACCGTGCGCTTCCAGATCAGGTCGTATAGCCGAAGCGCATCGCCATCCAGCTCGCGCGACAGGCTGTCTGGCGTGCGGAAGACGTCGCCCGCGGGGCGGATCGCCTCGTGCGCCTCCTGTGCGCCCTTCGTCGTCGAGGCGTAGCGTCGAGGTGACTCGGGCAGGTACTCGTCGCCGTAGAGGCTCGCCACCTGGCGGCGCGCGGCGCCGACCGCCTGCTCGGACAGGTTCGTCGAGTCGGTGCGCATGTAGGTGATGTAGCCGTTCTCGTAGAGACGCTGCGCCACCTGCATCGTGCGTTGCGCGGTGTAGCGCAGCTTGCGGCCCGCCTCCTGCGTCAGCGACGAGGTGATGAACGGCGCCGGCGACTTCTGCGTGTACGGGCGCTCGTTGACCTCGGTGACGGTGAACGGGCGCCCGTGCAGCGTCTCCGCCACGGCGGTCGAGCGCGCCTCGTCCAGCAGCGTGACCTCCGTGGGCTTCGACAGCTCCCCGCTCGCCGGGTCGAAGTCGCGGCCGGAAGCCAGGCGCTTGCCGGCCAGCTCGACCATGCGCGAGAAGACCTGCGGCTGGGTGCGCTCCCCGGTGTCCAGGTTCGCCTCGACGTCCCAGTAGCCGGCGCTGCGGAAGCGCATGCGCGCGCGCTCGCGGTCGACGATCAGGCGCACGGCCACGGACTGCACGCGGCCCGCGGAGAGGCGCGGCTTCACCTTCCGCCACAGCACCGGCGAGACCTCGTAGCCGAACAGCCGGTCCAGGATGCGCCGGGCCTCCTGCGCTTCCACGAGCTGCGAGTCCACCTCCCGAGGGTTGGCGAGGGCGTCTTCGATCGCCTGCCGGGTGATCTCGTGGAACACCATGCGGAGGACGGGCACCTTCGGGTCGAGCACTTCGCGGAGGTGCCAGGCGATGGCCTCGCCCTCGCGGTCCTCGTCTGTCGCGAGGTAGACCTCGTCCACCTCCTTCAGCAGCTGCTTGAGCTTGGTGACTTGCTGCTTCTTCTGGGCGGGCACGATGTACAGCGGCTCGAAGTCCGCCTCCACGTTGACCCCCAGGCGGGCCCACGGTTCCTTCTTGTACTTCGCCGGGATCTCGGCCGCCGTCGACGGGAGGTCACGGATGTGGCCGATCGACGACTCGACGATGTAGTCCGGGCCCAGGTACTGCGCGATGGTCCGCGCCTTCGCGGGCGACTCCACGATGACCAGGCGGCGCTTGCCGTCGCCGGCCCCTGCGCGCTCGCGCCGCCCTGAGGACGCTGCGCGCCCGCGTTCTGGGGATGCGGTGTCCGTGGTCAAACCAGCGTCTCGCTCTCCTCGTCGGACGCTCGCGCGGCCCGTTCAACGGTGGTGGCGGTGGGAGTGGGTGCGTCCGAGCGGTGATCGGCGGCGGGCGCATCGGTCGAGGTCGCCGGACCGTACCCGGCGGCTTCCTCGCGTACTCGAACGTACTGCGTGCCGCCGACTTCGCGCACCAGGCCCTTCAATTCCAACATCACGAGCGTAGCCGAGACTGTCGATGCGGCCAAACCGCTCTGTCGTACCACTTCGTCGATATGCCTCGGCTCGCGGGTCAACGCGGCCATCAGGGCCTGCTCCTCGGCGTTCGCGGGCGGCGCCGCCCGGCCAAAGTCCAGCTGCGCCCCGATCATCGTCAGGTTGAGCGCTTCCAGGATGTCCCCGGCCTCCATGACCGGCGTCGCGCCGTCCTTCAACAGCGACAGCGGTCCTCGAGACTGCGGCGAGAAGATAGAGCCTGGCACCACGAAGACATCGCGGTTCTGCTCCCCCGCGAACCGTGCCGTGATCATCGCGCCCGAGGTGTAGTCACCCTCGATGACCAGCGTCCCCAGACTCAATCCCGAGAGGATGCGGTTGCGTCGAGGAAAGAACTCGGCGCGTGGCTTCGTCCCGAGCGGGTAGTCGCTCACCAACGCCCCGTTGGCGGCGATGTCCTCCGCCAGTCGCCGGTTCTCCGGCGGGTAGATCGTGTCTAGCCCGCTCGCGAACACCGCCACGGTCCGCCCGCCCGCCCCGAGGGCCGTCGAGTGCGCGATGGTGTCGACGCCGCGCGCGAGTCCGGAGACCACGGTCACGCGGTTCGCCGAAAGCCCGCGTGTCAGCTCGGCGGTGGCCTGCCGCCCATACGCCGTCGCGCGGCGCGTCCCCACCACGGCGACGCTCCAGTCGTCGTCGGCGGTCCAGGTCCCACGCACGTACAGCACCGGCGGTGCGTCATCGATCTCGCGCAGCCTCGATGGATACGCCGGGTCGAAGCGGGCGAGCGGGGTGACCCCGGCGCGCTCCAGGCGCTCCATCTCCGCCTCGGGGTCCGTTTCCTCGCGCGCCCGCACCACCGCCCACGCCGACCGCGAGTCCAACCCCGCCGAGGTCAGCGCCTCGATAGGTGCACGCCACGCCTCCTCCAGCGTCGGGAACGCCCGCTCGAGGATGCCGAAGCGCACGCTCCCCAGGCGATGCACCCGGTGCAGCGCCACCCAGAACGGCAGATCATTTGTTCGCGTCGCGTCCACGAGGCGTTAGCGTACGGCACGCGCGCAACCCCCTCGTATCGGGGAGCGGCCTGATGTAGCCGTGAGTACGCGCGTTCCAGCCCGCCCGGCGTACGGCTCGAGGCGCCCTAGGTGTCGAGCCAGTAGTGCGCCAACTGCTCGGTCGGGCCGCCGTAGCCTCGGGTGCGACGGATCCCACGCACGGCCGGAGCGTACGCGGTCCACGCGTAGCCGGCGCCTCCCGAGGTTGGCACGTAATGCATCTGTTCCGCGTGCTTACGCTGGATCTCCTTGACCTGCTCCGAGCGCGCCTCCGGATCCATCTCCACCAGCGATGCCTCAACCATGTCGGCCAGGGCCTGGTCGCCCAGCCCGCCCTGTGTGTAGGGTTGCCGCACGAGGAGCTTGTGCAGGTGGCTCCCCACCTCCGGGTAGGGGGTCATCGGTCCGATCGCGATACCGTCGAAGTTCCCCTGCACCGTCTGGGTGATGTAGACGGAGTTGTAGTCCTGCGTCTCCGTCGTCAGCGACAGTCCCGCCTCGATCAGCATGTTCGCGATCGCTTCCGACAGCCGCTCGAACGTCGTGCCGTAGCGGTTCACGGCCCACTGGTACTTGGTCTCCGCCGCCGTGCCGTTCGAGGCCTGCAGGAGCTTCGCTGCCTCCGCGGGGTTCGACTCGAATAGCCGCGACGTCTCGCCCTGGTCCGCGGACCGTGGGTCGATCCACCAGCGCGAGCCATATCCGACGGGGACGATGTTGTTCCACTGCTCGGTGACGTCCAGTCCGGCGTCCGCCAGCGCCGCCAGGTTGTAGCCGAGTTCCATCAGGCCGCCGCGGTCGATGGACATCGAAACGGCCTGCCGGAAGCGCGGGTCACGCCATGCGGCATCCGGGGCCCGATCGGGGCCCGAGAAATACATGTTGTAAAGGCCGATCGGGGTGTAGCCCAGCCACTGGAGGTCGGTCCTACGCTCGCGCAGCCCGATGACGTCGTCCGAGTTCACACCCAGCACGTCCAGGTTCCCCGCCTCGAACTGCGCCAGTGAGTTGGCGTACTCCGGGATGATTGCCTGCTCGACGCCGTCCAGGTACGGGATGCCCTCTACGAAGTAGTCGGGATGCTTGACGAACGAGAACCGGGTGCTGATCTCGTACGCGTCCATGATCCATGGGCCGGAGCCGATCGGCCGCTGCTGCGGGTCGAACCCGCCGTCCGACTCCGTCGGCATGACCCACAGCAGATTCCCGTCCGCGAGCAGCTCCAGGAACGTCGGGGACGGTTGCGCCAGGGTGAACCGCAGGGTGTAGTCGTCGACTGCCTGTATGTCGGTGACGTGCTCGACCTCAGGCGCGAGGACCGACTCGGGCGCGGTGAGCAGTCCCCAGGAGTACATCACGTCCTCGGTAGTCAACTCACGGCCGGAGACGGGATCGATGTCGTGGAACTGCACCCCCTGTCGCAGCTTCACCGTCCACTCGACGCCATCGGCGCTCTCGGCGCTTTCAGCCAGATCCGGGGCCGGCAGGACGTCCGCGGGGTCCAGGTCTGGCTCTGCACCGATCTTGTACAGGCGGCTATAGACGTGGGCCGCAAACCCCTTTGTGGAGAAGCTGTGATTCACGTAGGGGTGGATCGACGGCGGGTCGCCGGTGATCGCGGAGCGATAGACGCCGCCGGTCTTGATCTCCCCCGAGGCGCCACCAGCCGCTGTTCCGGTCGCGCTCGGCGTGGCCGCGGCGCCGCCCGGCGTCGTGGTGGTGGTTGCCTCGGGCTCCTCCTCATCGGAGCCGCAGCCGACGAGCGCGGCGCCGGCCAGGCCGCCGACGGCGACAGCACCAGTCCTCAAGAAGCGCCGCCGCGTGTAGCGCTCTCGGCGTATCCGGTCCATCGCACTCTGAGTCATCGATAGTTCCCTCCATGGATCAGCGAAGGTCGTCCCACGCGGACCGGACAGGGGCGCGGCACTGTCCGGCCGTGAAGCGAATTCGTCACGTTATAGCAACGTCGAGGGGCCGGGACAATCACGATCGCACCGATGGACTCGAGCCGTGACCCTCTAGACGACGAGGCCTCGCTGCGTCCCGCCACGCGAGGAGGCAGGTCAGCACGCTGGGCGCGCTCGTCGAGGGGCACAGGATCATCCGACCAGCAGAGGACCTGCGCGCTTACAGTGCCTCCGCCGGCTCGTCCACGCGCTCGATGCGGGCTTCTTCGCGGGCGCGGATCACGCGCACCTTCTTGATGCGGCGGCCGAGGATCGAGAGCACCCGTAGCTCCAGCGCCTCGTCGTCGTCGTGGTCCTCGTTGTCGCTCGTGCGCACCTCGTCGCCGGGGACGGCGAGGCGGCCGAGCAGCGTGAAGATCAGGCCGCCGACGGTGTCGAAGTCGTCCGAGTGGATCTCGCTGGCGAAGAGGTCGTTCAACTCGTCGATGGTCATACGCGCGTCGACGATGGCCTCGTCGTCGGAGATGCGCTGCACGTCCACCTCGTCCACGTCGTACTCATCGGTGATCTCACCCACGATCTCCTCGAGCAGGTCCTCGACGGTCACGACGCCCGCGGTGCCGCCGTACTCGTCCACGGCGACCGCCATGTGTACCTGCTCGCGGCGCATGTCGGCCAGCAGTTCGTTGGCGCGCTTCGTCTCCGGGACGAAATAGGGCGGGCGTGCGATCTGGGTCAGTTCGGGGCGCACGTTTCCGGACTGGAAGAAGGCGAGCAGGTCCTTCGCGTAGACCACGCCGATGATGCGGTCCAGCGAGTCCTCGTAGAGCGGAATGCGGCTGAAGCCGGACTGCGTGATCACCCGCATGACGTCACCCACCGAGGATTCCGTGGAGACGGCCGTGAGGTCCGTCCGAGGCGTCATCAGCTCGCGCACGGTCTGCTGCGACAGGTCGAGCACGCCGCGCATCATGCGGCGCTCCTCCGCCAGGGATGCCTCGTCCTCGTCGCCTGCCACATCGAGCAGCGCCGCCAGTTCCTCGCTGGTGTCCACCTCTTCCGCGGACTGCCCGCCGATGGCTCGGAGCAGCAGGTCCACGGGCGCGTTCGCGACCCACGCGAAGGGGGTGAACGCGAGCTGGAGCACCTGGATCATCCGCGCGAGGCGTGGTCCGGCCGCCTCCGGGTTCAGCAGCACGACCGCTCGGGCGGTCTGCCGCAGCAGCGCGGCGCCCAACGCGGAGGCGCCCGCCGCGACCGCGAGTCCCGCCGGCGTGACCTCCGTGTTGTCGAGGAGGGCGAAGGTGAGCGCGGCCGTCCAGGCCACGATCGCGATCGTCGAGCCGGCCCCGAGCGTGCGCAGCACGCGCTGCCGCTGGCGGACGTAGTTGCGGATCAGCGTGCCCAGGCCGTTCGATTGGCCGCTGCGGACGCGGCTGCGGCTCAGCGCGGTGACGCCGGCCTCGGCCGCGGCGATCAGCACCAGCAGCGCTGCTGACAGGATCAGGATGACGGTGGTTAGGATGAACGTCGTACTACCCAAGAGCGGATGGGCTCGAGTCGGGGCTGACTGACCCGGCCTGGTGACCCCCTTCGTCGGAGCGTACCCGAGCGGGATGGCCCATGACCATCGCGCCGTCTGGCACGTCGTGCGTGACCACCGCTCCCGCGGCGGTCCGCGCCCCTACCCCGACCTCTACCGGCGCGACCAGGATCGTGTCGCTACCGATCGATGCCCCGCGCCCGATCCGGGTGCGGTTCTTCACCTTCGTGGCTTCATCGTAGTTCGCGGTGATCGTGCCCGCGCCAATGTTCACATCATCGCCCACTTCGGCGTCACCGACGTAGGAGAAATGCCCGATCCTTGTACCCGCGCCGATGCGGGACGCCTTCAGCTCCGCGTAGTTCCCGAGGTGCACGTCGCTCGCGAGCACGCACCCCAGGCGCAGGTGGCAGTACGGCCCCACCTCGATGTCGTCGCCGAGCGTCGAACCCTCCAGGGTGGAGCCGCCGATGGTGCAGCGCTCGCCGACCGTCATGTCACGCAGCACGGCGTTCGGCCCGATGCGGCAGCCGCCTCCGATGCGTGTGTCGCCGAGCAGGTGTACCCCGGGCAGCAGCGTCGTGTCCGGCGCCACAGTCACGCGCGCATCGACGTACGTCGACGACGGGTCGACCAGCGTCACGCCAGACTCCATCAGGCGCCGCCGGATGCGGTCGCGCAGCATCGACTCAGCCTTCGAGAGGTCGACGCGCGTGTTCACCTGCTGCACCTCGGCAGCCTCGGTGATCTGGTAGGCCTGCACGCCGCCCGGCTCGAGCACGCCCCGGGCGATCACATCGGTGAGGTAGCGCTCGCCTCGAGGACCCGGTGGGAGCGCCTCCAGCGTCGGCCAGAGCCAGGCCGCGCGGGCGGCGTACAGGCCGCCGTTGACCTCCGGATCGCCGCGCCGCGCCGCGTCCACCTCGGTCTCCTCGACGATCCCCTGGATGCGCCCGTTGCGGCGCAGCACGCGGCCGTAGCCGGTGGGGTCGTCGAGGTAGGCCGTTAGGAATGTAAGGACGGAGTCGCTCTTCGCGTGCCGTGAGGCCATCTCGCGCAGCGTGCGCACGGTGAGCAGCGGGAGGTCGGCGTTCAGGATCATCACCTGGGGCGCCTCACCGGCTGCCTCGCGCGCGGTGGCCGCCGCGTGCCCGGTCCCCAGCGGCTCCTGTTGCCGAACGACGCGCGCGTCATTACCGACGGCCTCGATGATCGCCGCCTCGGCGTCGCCGGCGACGACCACGATGTGCCGGAAGCCGGCCTCGTACACCGTGTCGCAGACCAGGCGCACCATGGGCACGCCGGCGACCGGGTGCAGCACCTTCGGCAGGGCGGAGCGCATGCGGGTGCCGCGGCCGCCCGCGAGGATTACCGCGGTCCAGCCGTCGAGCACCGGGTGCGGGGTATGCCTCGGTTGGCCGTCGGTGCTCATGCGCTCACGCTGCCAGCGGCGCTCGATCTGAGAGCGGGGGTCGGAGGGCCGTCGATCTCGGTGGTCCTACTCGGGTCCGGGCGCGCTCCCGCGCGTAGCGTGGAGGCCCGGAGGCGACTCAAATTGACCGGCGAATCGCCCCCATTCTACACTCCCGTCGCACCGATGCTCTACCCGTCCCGCGCGCTGTCGGACGCGTTGCCCGCGTCGCGAAGGACGCGCCCATCCCAGAGGACCGGCCCCCCGCCGTGACCGTCGACGAACTCCGCCATGCCTTTCTGGCCTTCTTCCAGGCGCGCGGGCACCGGCTGATCCCCTCGTCCTCGCTGGTCCCCCACGGCGACCCCACCCTGCTCTTCACGAACGCCGGCATGGTGCAGTTCAAGCCCTACTTCATGGGCCTCGAGGAGCCGCCCGCCGCTAGGCTCACCTCGATCCAGCGCTGCTTCCGCACCACCGACGTCTAGGAGGTAGGCGACGCCACGCACCTCACGCTGTTCGAGATGCTGGGCAACTTCTCCGTGGGCGACTACTTCAAGCCCGAGGCCATCGAGTGGGCATGGGAGTTCCTCACCGGCGTGCTCGCGATCCCCTCGGACCGCCTCTGGGCCACCGTGTACATCGACGACGACGACGCCGACGACCTGTGGAAAGCCCGAGGCGTCCCGCCGGAGCGCATCCTCCGCTACACCGCGGAGCAGGGGAACTGGTGGGGCCCGCCGGGTGACAGCGGCCCCTGTGGGCCCTCCTCGGAGATGCATTACGACTGGGGCGAGACGGCCGGGTGCGAGCCGTGTCGCGTGGGTGACTGCCACCCCGATGTTGGCTGTGGCCGCTTTCTGGAGATCTGGAACCTGGTCTTCATGACCTACGACCAGGCCGAGGACGGCACGCGCACCCCGCTGCCCGCCGCGAACATCGACACCGGCGCGGGCCTCGAGCGCCTCGCGTCTGTGCTGCAGCAGGCCGAGAGCGTCTACGAGACGGACGAGCTACGCACCGTCGTCCAGGCCTCCGAGGACGTGTCCGGGCGCACCTACGACCCGCAGGAGAACCCGGAAGTGGCCCGCGCCCTCCGCTCGATGACCGAGCACGCCCGGGCCTTCGCCTTCCTGGTCAACGACGGCGTGCTGCCCAGCAACGAGGGCCGCGGCTACGTGCTGCGCCGCGTGCTGCGGCGAGCCATTTACTTCGGTCACCGCATCGGTATCCGCGAGCCGTTCTTCGAGCGCGTCGTGGACGCCGCGATCGACGCCTCCACGAACGCGAACGCCGACCTCGACGAGCAGCGCGAGTTCATCCGCCGCATCGCGAGCGTCGAGGAAGCGCGCTTCCAGGCGACGCTGCAACGCGGCCTCGAACTGCTGGACGAAGTGCTGCTGCGCGAGCACGAGTCGAAGCGGGTCCCCGGCCGCGACATGTTCGCCCTCTACGACACGCACGGCCTCCCGCCGGAGTTGACCCGCGAGGTCGCCGCGTTCCAGGGCTACGAGGTGGACGAGGCGGGCTTCGAGGCGGAGATGGAGGCTCAGCGCGAGCGCTCGCGCGGCGAAGAGCGCTTCGGCAACGCCGACGACGACCGCGCGCAGCGGTACGCCGCGCTCGGGCTCGAGTCGGAGTTCCTCGGCTACGAAGCGGTGGAGACCACCTCGACGGTGACCTACCTCTGGTCGGGCGAGCGCCAGGCCGAACGCCTGGAGGCGGGCGCCGAGGGTGAACTGGTGCTCCTGGCCACCTCGTTCTATCCGGAGGGCGGCGGCCAGGTCGGCGACCAGGGCGAGGTCGTCACGCCGGGCGGTCGCTTCGCCGTCACGGACACCCACCGCTTCGCGGATGCCATCGTGCACGTCGGTCGGGTGACCGAGGGCGCGGTCGCCACAGGCGAACCCGCCGAGGCGCGCGTCGACCCTCGTTTCCGCACTGGCTCGGCGCGCAACCACACGGCGACGCACCTGCTGCACGCCGCGCTGCGGCAGGTGCTGGGAACGCACGTGCGACAGGCGGGGTCCTACGTCGGGCCAGACCGCCTGAGGTTCGACTACACGCACCCGGAGTCGCCGAAGCCGGAGCAACTGCGCGAGATCCAGCGGTTGGTGAACGAGAAGGTCCGGCAGGACATCCCTCGGGAGACCCTGGTCATGCCGTACGAGGAGGCGATGGAGCGGGGCGCCATCGCCTTCTTCGAGGACCGCTACTCGGCCGATGTGCGGGTCGTGGAGTACTGCGAATCCCGTGCGCCCGGCCACCACCACACGTCCGAGTGCTACAGCCGCGAACTGTGCGGCGGCACGCATCTCCACTCCACGGGTCAGGTGGGCGTCCTCCAGATCGTGTCGGACTCCAGCATCGGCGCCGGCCTCCGCCGCATCGAGGCGCTCACGGGCGCGGAGGCGGAGCACTACGTGGAGGAGCGGCTAGAGGTGCTGAGCGCGCTCTCGCAGCGCTTCAAGGTGCCGCCGATGCAGGTGTTGCAGCGCGTGGAGACCCTCGAGGAGCAACTCGCCACCGAGCGCCGGCGCGCGGAGGAAGCGGCGACGCGCGCCACCGCCGGGGCCGCCGAAGAGCTGGCCGACCGGGCGGAGGCGATCGACGGCGCGCACCTGCTGGTCGCGCGCGTCACGGTCGGCTCGGCAGACGCGCTACGCCCGATGGTGGACCGTCTACGTTCGAAGCTCGGCAGCGCGTTCATTACGTTGGGCGCGGAAGTGGACGGGCGGCCGGTCTTCATCGCGGCTGCTACGGATGACCTGGTGGAACGTGGGTTGCGTGCGGACGAGATCGTCCGTGCGGCGGCGCAGCTCACCGGCGGTGGTGGTGGAGGGCGCCCGCAACTGGCACAGGCGGGCGGGCGCGACGTGTCTCGCCTGGACGAGGCGCTCGAAGCGGCCCGGAGCGCCGTGCGTGGACAGCTGGGGACGCGCCGCGAGCCCATGTAGGGCAAACTAGGTGGGCTGTGGACGAATATCGCGAGCAACTCCGTCGATGGTCGCTCCGCGCCCGAGAGGTCGCGGTCGACTGGTGGCACCGGTCTGACGACTTCCTCGCCCAGAAGTGGGCGGAATTCCGCGAATGGTATCGCCTACAGCAGGAATCCCGCGCTCAGGCTCGGGCTGCCCGCGCAGAGTTGGAGCCAGCGGACCCCATTTCCTCCCGCCGCCTGGCGCCGCCGGTCACGGACGAGTTCGCCGTCATCATCGCGGACCGGCGCGACGACCTGGCCTCGATCACCGGGCGCATCGATACCGCCGCCGATGTCGACGTCGTCCTCATGGTGCCGCGCTCGGTGCGGGCGCTCCGGGACGCCACGGTCTGGCCGCACATCGCGGCCCACGTGCGGCGGCGCGGCATTGTCCTGCGCGTCGCGTCGCCGCGAGGCGACATCCGAGCATTCGCGCGCGCGAACGGCGTCCCCGCCGCCACATCGCTGCGCGGCCTCCGGCGCTCGCGCACGCACCGTGTCGCGGTCGGCGAACGCGAGTTTGCCGTGCCCGGCCAGCCCGTACGCACGGCGCTGCGGGCCGGCCTGTTCGGCGTGATGCTCTTCGGGATCTTCTTCACCGCCTGCTACACGATCCCCTCCGCCACGATCGTGCTGGTGCCGCGGTCCGAGGAAGTAACGGAGAGCATGGTGGCGACCCTGAATCCCATCGTCGACGTGGGCGATGTGGAGAACGCGATCGTGCCGGCCAGCAGCGTCCGCCGCGAGATCGTGGCAGTGATCCCCACGCGGACCACGGGCCAGGCCGAGGTCGGGGACGCGCCCGCCACAGTCACCCTGACCATCACCAACGGCGCGAACAGCGAGGTCACGCTCGCCGCGGGGACGCGGGTCGCGACGGAGGAGGGCATCACCTTCCTCACCGACGCGGAAGTCGTCCTCCCGACGTTGGAGACGGCGAGCGTCGGCGCGACGGCGGAGGAGCCCGGCATCCTCGGGAACGTGTCTCCCGGCACGCTGACGCTGCCGGAGGACGTGCCCGAGGGCGTCACGGTGACCAACGCGGCTGCCGGCGAGGGCGGCACGAACGTGACGGTCCCCGCCGTGGCCGAGGAGGACGTCGAGCAGGTGCGGAGCCTCGCGAACGAGGTGCTGCGCCTGACCGGCTCGCGCGCGGTCGAGGACATGGTCGAGGAGGGCACGGTCTTCCCGGAGACGATCTCGGTCGCGGTGATCAGTGAGATCCCGCTGTCGAATCCAGGTGACCCCGGCGACGTCTTCATGATGGAGTACACGGCCGTCGTCACCGCGATCGTCCTGCTGGAGCAGCAAATCACGGACTTTGGCGAGTTGATGCTGCGCGCCACCCTCCCGGAGGGCGAGGCCCTGCTCCCCGGGACCGTCGAGGCGTCCACCGTCGGTGGCCCGCAGATCCGCGCCGGGCAGGTCACGGTGGAGGTCGTCGCTACGGGCCAGGTCGCCACGGTGTTCGACTCGCAGGCTGTCGCGGACGCGGTCACCGGGGCGCGCCCGCAGGAGGCTGTCGACCGCCTCGCGGAGACGCTGGAGCTCCAGGAGCCGCCTGTCATTTCGCTCGAGCCCAGCTTTGTGCCGTGGCGCTGGCTGCCGCGCCGCGCGAGCCAGATCGAGATACAGCTGGCCGCACCGGGCGGTGTGACCGAGGAGGACCTGGAGGAAGAGGACGGCACCGCGACGCCCACGGCCACCCCCGACGGTGAGGCCACGCCCACACCGGACGCAGCCGCTCGATGGCTCGCGCCCGGCCTCGAGGCCCCCGCGTCGGCCTCCGCCGCGTCACCTGCCGCGTGAGGTGGCTCGCCGTTGACCCCGGCGAGCGACGCGTTGGCCTCGCCGTCTGCGACCCGGACGAGCGCGTCGCCGTCCCCCTGGAGATTGTGCCGGCCGACGCCGCGTTCCCCGCGATCCGCTCGATCGTCGCGCGCGAAGGCATCGAGGGTATCGTCATGGGGTTGCCGCTGACGCTGCGGGGCGACGAGGGGGAGGCGGTGCGCATGGCCCGCCGCCTCGGGGCGCGGATAGTCCGCCAACTGGCCGTCCCGCTAGAATACGAGGACGAGCGGCACACAACGTCGGAGGCGGAACGGCTGGCCGGACGTGACCGGCCGAGCGACGACCTGGCCGCCGCTATCCTGTTGCAGCAGTTCATCGACCGAAGGCGCGCCGCTGGCGGCCGCACCGACCAGGAGGATCGCGGCCCTGATGCGTGCGCGTGACCCGCTGACCATCGCCTCCCTATTGTTCGTCGTCTGGGCCGCCGTGGTGGCCCTCGTGGCCGCCGACCGCCTGCTGGCGGCGCCCGACAAGCTCGCGGACGAGTTCCGCGCCACCGAGGCCCGCACGGTCCCTCAGCCGTCGCGCGATGGCATCGAGATCACGATCGAGCCGGGGTTGTCCGCCGAGGGCATCGCGGACCTGCTGGTGCGCCGTGGCGTGCTGGGCGACGCGGGCGCCTTCGAGACGCTGCTGACCTACAGCGGCGCCGGCCCCCTGTTGCAGGCCGGTCAATACGAGTTGCCAGCGAACCTACCCGCGACCGAGGTGATCCGACGCCTCCGCGAGGGGCTGACCTCGGATGTCCTGCTCGCCGTACCGGAGGGTCTACGGGTCGAGGAGGTCGGCGAGCTGGTCGCCGCCGCTTCGATCACCACCGTCGAGGAGTGGGAGGCCGCGCTGGAATCCGTGCGCGACCACCCGGTGCTCGAGGGGCTCCCGGAGGGTGCTTCCCTCAACGGCTATCTGCTGCCCGCATCGTTCCCCTTCGGCGACGACGCCAACGCCGAGGACGTGGTGCGCGCGATGCTCGACGCCTTCGCCGAGCAGGTGGACGCCGACCTGATCGCGGAGGCGGAGGCCAGCGGTCTGACGCTGCACGAGGTGCTGACGCTCGCGGCGATCGTCGAGCGGGAGGCGGTGGTCGACGAAGAGCGCGAACTCATCGCCGGCGTCTTCCTCAACCGGCTGGAGCAGGGGATTGCCTTCGGGGCCGACCCCACGGTCCAGTTCGCCGTCGCCACCGAGGAGAGCGTGGACGAGTTTGGCTGGTGGAAGCAGGAGCTGACCGTCGACGACCTGGCGTTGGATTCGCCGTACAACACCTACCTCTATGCCGGGATGCCCCCCGGCCCCATCGCCAACCCTGGCCTCGACGCCATCGAGGCGGTCATCCGGCCCGCCGAGACGGACGCGATCTACTTCGTCGCCGCGCCCGAGTGCGATGGCTCGCACCTGTTCGCGACGACGGACGCCGAACATAACGTCAACGTTGAGGCCTTCCGGAACTCCCCCTGCGGTCAGTAGGCTGACCACCATGCCAAAGACCATCGCCCTGCTCGGGCATCCCGTGGCGCACTCGATCTCGCCCGCTTTCCAGCAGGCCGCGCTAGACGCGATGGGCGTGGACGCCAGCTACGAGGCGTGGGACACACGTCAGGCCGACCTGCCGATCGCCATCGAGCGTCTCCGCTCCGGCTCCATGCTGGGGGCCAACGTCACCATCCCGCACAAGGTGGAGGCCATGCGCTTCGTGGATCGTCCGGACGCGCTCACCGAGCGCGTGGGCGCGATCAACACGATCTACCGCCGCGACGCACAGCTCCACGCGACGAACACCGATGTGACGGGCATCCTCGCGGCCCTCCACGGCGCCGGAGCGGAGCTTGTGGACGCCTCGGTCGTCCTGATTGGTGCCGGCGGCGCCGCGCGCGCGGTGGTCACCGCCATGCGCCAGGCGCGGGCTCGCCGTCTCACCGTGGCCAACCGTACGGAGGAGGCCGCCCGCGCGCTCGTGGAGGTCGGCGGGGGCGACCTGGAGGTGCGCGTCGTGCCGCTGGACGCCGCCTCGGAGGCGCTGCGGCACGCCATGAGGATGGCGCACGTCGTCGTGCAGGCGACCTCGCTAGGGATGCTGCACGGCCCCGACGAGGACGCCAGTCCGGTCCCGCCGGACTTCTTCCAGCGCGGCCAGTACGCCTTCGACCTCGTTTACATCCCGGAGCGCACGCCCTTCCTGCGTGACGCGGAGGCAGCCGGCGCGCACGCCGTGCTCGGCCTGGACATGCTCGTACACCAGGGGGTTGAGTCGTTTCGGCTCTGGACCGGCCTCGATGCCCCGGTTGACGTGATGTTCGCGGCGGCCCGCAGGGCGCTCGAGGCGCGCACGGGTGACGTCGAGTAGGCGGCGGAGCGCTCAGGCTCGACGTGAGATGATGCCCGGACGAAACTGTGTCCGTCGTCTCCCGCGCCCGACGCGCGGGGGGACCGAGGGGTTGGGTGGCCGTGGGTCTTGGACTCGCCATCGTCTTGATCGTGTTCTTCGGGCTCGTGCTCGGCTTCATGGTCGTGCAGGCCATGTTCGCCGCCCGTAAGTGGCGCCAGGTGATCGCGGAGGGTGACCAGGACGCCCTGGAGGAGATGCTGGACCAGACCTTCGAGGGGTGGCGCGGTAGCCGGCCGCCGAAGGGCACGCCGCCGGCCGACTGGCGCGCGCTGCACACGGCTGCACTCATCGCCGCCGACCGCGACCGTGCGCGCGTCTCGCTCCTCGTCGACCCGGATGTCCGCGTCGTGGACGGCCGTCGCACCCAGGTGGGCAGCGACCGCGACGTGGCGCGCCGCGCCGCGGTCCGCATGGTGGAACGGCTCTTCTACGAGGTGCCGCACATCCATTTCGACGAGGTGCAGGTGGATGTCCAGACCGACTACCGCGACCCTGAGGGCGGTTCACGGCTGGTGACGCTGCTCACCACCCGCGTCACCCGCGAGCGGGCCTCCTTCGCGGACTGGGAGCACATCGATGCGCCCGCTACCCTCGCGGAGTGGCGCACGCGGGAGGCCGCGGACGCCGCCGGGCTGGACCCGGACCTGCATGCGCTCATCCACCCGGACGATGTCGCCCGGCTACGCGCGGAACGCGAGGCCGGACAGCAGGACGCTAGGCAGCAGAACGGCAGCCGCTCGTGAGCCACTTCCGCTTCCTGACGGCCGGTGAGTCGCACGGCAAAGGCCTTGTCGCCGTCGTCGAGGGCGTCCCGGCCGGCATTCCCATCACGGAGGACCTGATCGCGGCCGACCTATCGCGTCGCCAGGGCGGCTACGGGCGCGGCAAGCGCCAGCAGATCGAGCAGGACCGCGCGGAGATCATCTCCGGCGTCCGCCACGGCCTCAGCATCGGTTCGCCGATCGCTCTCTCGATGCCCAATCGCGACCACGAGAACGCGAACTGGCGTGTCCGCATGGCCACCGAGCCCGTCGACGAGGAGGTCGAGCGCGTCACGCTGCTCCGCCCCGGCCACGCCGACCTGGCCGGCACCCAGAAGTACGGCTTCGACGACGTCCGCCCGATCCTGGAGCGCTCCAGCGCGCGCGAGACGGCCGCCCGCGTGGCCGTCGGCGCCATCGCCCGCGCGCTGGCCGCGCAGCTAGGCATCGAGGTCCGCTCGCACACCATCGCCATCGGCTCGGTGCGCGCGACAGTGCCCGAGCGCATCGACTGGGCCGCGGTTGACGCCTCGCCCGTGCGTGTCGCCGACCGCGCCGTCGAGCAGGCGATGGTCGACGAAGTCGACCGCACGAAGGAGGCGCTCGACACCGTCGGCGGGGTCTTCGAGGTGCGCGCCTCGGGCCTCCCGTTCGGTCTCGGCAGCCACGTCCACTGGGACCGCAAGCTGGACGGGCGTCTGGGGCAGGCGATCCTCTCGATCAACGCCGTGAAGGCCGTCGAGGTCGGGGACGGTATCGCCGGCGCCTCGCTGCCCGGTTCCGAGGTGCAGGACGTCATCCTCCCCGTCGATGCCTGGGAGCGCCGTCCGTGGGAGCGCGCCACGAACCGTGCTGGAGGCCTCGAGGGGGGTATGACAAACGGCGAGGACGTCGTCGTACGCGGTTTCATCAAGCCGATTTCGACCGTGCCTCGACGCCTGCCGACGGCGGACCTGCTGACCGGCGAGGAGACGACCTCGTTCTACGAGCGCTCGGACGTGGCGGTTGTCCCGGCGGCTGGCGTTATTGGCGAGGCGATGGTGGCGATCGTGCTCGCTGATGCCATCCTGGAGAAGTTCGGAGGCGACCACGTGGACGAAATCCGGCGCAATTGCGCCGCCTTCATGGCCACCGTCGGCCCCAGTGAGCGTCCGCGCTCGATGGGAGGTCGCGCCGAGTGAGCGCCGAGGAACGCAGCCAGTTCCCGCGTCAGATCGTCCTCATCGGCCTCTCCGGCGTCGGCAAGACGACGGTCGGTCGGATGATCGCGGAGCGCCTCGGCTGGCCCTTCGTCGACACGGACGATGTGATCACGAGCCGGCACGGCCGCACACCGGCCGACATTTTGGAGTCGGACGGCGAGCTGGCGTTCCGTGAGATCGAGGCCGCGGTGGTCGCAGAGGCGGCGAAGCAGTCGCCCGCCGTCATCTCCACCGGTGGCGGCGCCTTCCTCAACCCGCGCTCACGACGCGCGCTCGGGGAGCGGGGACTGATCTGCTACCTCGATGCCACGCCCGCCGAGATTGCCCGGCGCATCGACGACGACGACCCGGACGTGAAGCGGCCGCTGCTCGGCGAAGACATCGAGGCGCGGCTGCACGAGTTGGACCGCGAACGCCGTCCCTTCTACAACAACGCCGACCTCTGGGTGCCGGTGCAGGGCCTGTCCGCGCCGCATGGCGAAGGCCCGAAGGTCGCGGCCCAGGCGGCAGGGGAGGCCGCCGCGGCCCGCATCCTGCACAGCTGGGCCACCGAGGGCGCCCGGTTGGTCGCACAGCCGCGCCGCCTCGACCGTTTCGCGGCTGTGGAGCCACCTCGTGTCCCCGCGGCCGTGGTGGACACGGGGGCGGAACGCTACCCGGTCTGGGTGGGTCCGGGCGAGATTGGCCGCTTACCGGACCGCCTGCGGCAACTGGAACTCGATAACCGGCGCATCTTCGTGATTTCGGACGCCAACGTCATGGAACACCATGGCCGTGGCGTGGCCGAGACCCTGGACTCCGCCGGCATCGCGGGCGCCTCCTACATCGTGCCGTCCGGCGAAGCCTCGAAGACGCTCCGCGTCGCCGGCGAGGTCTACCGCTGGCTGGCCGAGCAGCGCGCCGAGCGCCGCGACCTCATCGTCGGGCTCGGTGGCGGGGTCGTCGGCGACCTCGCGGGGTTCGTGGCGGCCACCTACCTCCGAGGCATGCCCCTGATCCAGATCCCGACCTCCCTACTGGCGATGAACGATGCCGCGATCGGCGGAAAGTCCGCCGTCGACCTCCCGGCAGGCAAGAACCTCGTCGGCGCGTTCCGCCAGCCGGCCGCCGTGCTATCCGACGTCGAGACCCTGCGCACGCTGCCGCGCCGCTCCTACACCGAGGGCTGGGCGGAAGTACTCAAGCACGCGTTGATCCTCGACCCGGCGCTGCTGAGCCTGCTGGAGCGGGAGGCAGGCGCCCTCACCACCTCGCAGCCCGACCTTGACCTCGTGGCCGGGGTGGTGGCTCGCTCCTCGCGGCTGAAGGCGCTCATCGTCTCCAGCGACCCGACCGAACGAGGCCTGCGCGCCATCCTCAACTATGGCCACACCATCGGCCATGGCATCGAGACCGCGACGGGGTACGAGCAGTACCTGCACGGCGAGGCGGTAGCCGTCGGCATGATGGGCGCGGCCCAGATCGGCGCCGAGTTGGGCACCATGGAGCGCGAACTGCTCGCCCGCCAGGCCGACCTGCTGCGCGCCTTCGACCTGCCCCTGCGCGCGCCGGGCGTCCGAGGCCGCGCTGTCCTCGAGGCCATGCGGCTCGACAAGAAGGTCGCCCAGGGTCGCCGCAGCTTCGTCCTACTCGGAGGGGCGGGCCGCGCCGTCGTCCGCAACGATGTCCCAGACGACGTGGTCCAGCGCGCCGTCGCGGACCTCGTGCGCGAGTAGCCCGGAGTGCCGGGGCGCCAACGCCAGGTAGTCGCCATCGCGAAGGGCCGCGTGCAAGGCGTGGGCTACCGCGCCTTCTGCGCGGACACCGCCATGCGCCTGAACGTCGAAGGCCAGGCGCGCAACCTCCCGGACGGGAGAGTCGAGGTGATCGCCGAAGGCGACGAACCCACGCTCCGCCAGTTCGTCGAGCGCCTCCGCGAAGGCCCTCCGTACTCCCGCGTCGACGAGGTCACCTACCGCTGGGAGGACCCAACCGGCACGTTCGCCGGCTTCGAGGCGATCATCTAGGCGGCCACCGCATGACTTGTGAGACGCGTGCGTCCGGATCGCCCGTTCATCGAGGCTCCAGCATCGACCGCGTCCTCGGCTCCCCTTCGTAGCGAGGCGCAACCAGATAGCCGCCTCAGGGTGTCGCGGTACAATCGCCCCGAACACGTCGTGGAGTCCAACGTGAGAATCCAGTACTTCGCGGAAACCGATACGCTGCACATCTGGCTCGCTGAGCGGCAGAGTGTCGAGTCGGAGGAGATCGCCCCCGACGTCGTCGCCGACTTCGACGTTGACGGCAATGTGGTCGCGTTCGACATCGAACATGCATCGAAGACGATCGACCTGACGAGTATCGAGACGAGTGCCCTCCCGCTCCTTGCCACAAGAGCGACTAGCGTTCCTGCGTCGTGAATCTGGCGCCCCCACCGAGCTCATCGCTCGCGCCCAACGGGTCCTCGGGAGCCGGGTCGTCGATGCTCGGCGGCAGGACGGTGGCTACACGCCGGCCGAACGCTGGGCGCTGACGTTCGAGGACCGCTCGTCGGTCTTTGCGAAGATGGGCACAACGCCGCTGACCGCCGGCTGGCTGGTTGCCGAGCATGGGTTCTACGAGCACGCGGAGTCACTCGGTGGATTCGAGTTTGCCCCGAGGCTGCTCGGCTGGGATCCGCACCGTGAACGCCCGCTCGTCCTGCTGGAGGATCTGAGTGCGGGTGACTGGCCACCACCGTGGACCGCCGAGCGAATCGAGCGCGTGTGTGTGATGCTAGAGCGGGTGGCCGCGACCAACGCGCCGGACTGGGCGCCATCGATCGAAGAGCGTAGAGCGCATCTTGCCGGGTGGACTCGTGTGCAGTCCGACCCGGCACCGTTCCTCCGCCTTGGACTCGCAACGGCTGCGTGGCTGCAGGTCGCGTTGGCCCGGCTGGTCGACGCCGAGGCTTCGGCGGTCCTCGACGGTGACGCGCTAGTCCATTTGGATGTCCGCAGCGACAACCTGTGTTTCGTCGGTCGGCGGACGGTCCTGGTGGACTGGAACAACACCGCCCGTGGGAACGCGCTCCTGGACCTCGCGGCGTGGCTCCCGAGCCTCCAGTCCGAGGGCGGTCCGCCTCCGTGGGAGCTAATGCCCGACAGTGGCGGGTTCTCGGCGCTGCTGTCCGGCTACTTCGCGGCGAACGCCGGACTCCCCTACCCCGAGGGCGCCCCCAGGGTGCGTGGCGTGCAGTTGGCCCAACTTCGCACCTCACTCCCGTGGGCCATCCGCGAACTCGGCCTCCCTCCCCTCGACGGGCACTCTGCACGCTGATCTCGGCGGCACATAACTGGCATGCCAATGCAACGGGCCGGACGACCGCGTCGCGCCGTTGCAAGAGGCGCGCGCCTAGCGTATCCGGTGCGCCGGCTCCTTTGCCGGTGCAGGCACGGACTGACGAGACGACGGCCCGGCGGTGGGGGCCGTCTTGCGAAACAGGCTCCCAGGCGCCCGCCCTGGAGCAGGCGGACCGGCCGAGAGGCCGGTCCGCTGGTCGTCCTGGAGGGCCGCCGCTAGCCCTTGCCCTTGCCGCGGCGTCGCAGGCTGAGCCGGATCGACCGAGGCGCACCCACGCCCTTGAGTTGCTCCACCATCGTGAACACCGGCTTCGCGATGACGTCCCGCACGAACCCGACCGCCTCGACTGGGTCGCCGTCGACCTCGAGGCCCATCGAAACGTCGGGCTCGCCGCCCAGGACCTCGCGCTCGACCAGGTCCGCCAGGCCGTTCGTCTCGCCCGGTCCGAAGCGCTCGAAGGCGCCAGCAATCTCGTCCGAGGACACCACCGCCAGCAGGTCATCGCTGTCCGTGACCAGCGCCGCGCCGCCCGGGGGCGAGAGTTCCACGGCGGGATAGCCCGCGTCCTCGAAGCCCTCCGCAAGCAGCAGGTCGATACTCGGATCGAGGGAAGCGACGACCTCGCGGAGTCCCGGCAGCGCCATCGCCCGCTCCATCGTGATGCGCCCCCCGCTGGAGAGCACGATCACGGTCGTCGCGGCCCCGGCATCGAGCTGGCGAGCGGCGTCATGGTCGAGCAGCGCCGACTCGATCGCCTCGCGGCGCACGACCGTGGCGATGCGGAAGCCGCGCGAACGCAGCGCTTCCACAAGGGAGACGATGAGCAGTGTCTTGCCGGACCCGGGTGGCCCGACGACCCGCAGCACCGGTACCACTACGCGCCACCTCGGCTGAAGCTCGCCAGCATCGGAGGTACGGGCGCCTCCCGGTCGACGAGCATAACCTCGCACTCCTCGCCCGGCTCGATTGACTCGATGTCCTCCGGACACACGGCGTACCCGTTCGCCAGCGCCATCGAGGTGAGCACGCCGGAGCCCTGCGGCCCCGTCAGGCGGGCCAGCCAGCGGCCGTCCTCGCCCTGCGTGACCACACAGCGCGCGTAGAAGCGGCGGCCGTCAGAGTTGTGGATGCGGTCGAGTGCGACCGCGCGCACCGTTGGGCGCGGCCACGCCTCGGGCTTGCCGAGCATCGTGAACAGCGCGGGGCGTCCGAACAGCTCGAACGTCATCAGGGCGCTGACGGGGTTCCCCGGCAGTCCCAGGTGCGGCACGGGACCCCGTGGCCCCTCGAAGCGGCCGAAGGCCAGCGGTTTGCCCGGCTTCATGCGGACCGTCCAGAAGCCGACCTCTCCTTCGTTGGCGAGCACCGTCTTAACCACATCGAAGTCACCGCGCGAGACGCCCGCCGACGTCACCAGCAGGTCCGCTCCCGACAGCCCCTCGCGGATGCGGGCCGTCAGCGCCTCGACGGTGTCGGGTGCGACATCGAGGATGCGCGGCACCCCGCCGAAGGCCTGCACCTGCGCCGCGAGCGAGAAGGCGTTTGAGTCGTAGATCTTGCCGGGGGTCATCGGCTGGCCGGGCCGCAACAGCTCGTCGCCCGTCGAGAGGATCGCGATGACCGGTCGCCGATGCACCGCGACGCGGTCGAGGCCCAGCGAGGCCAGCACGCCCACGTGCGCCGCCTGTACCACCGTCCCTCGAGGCAGCACGAGTTCCCCGGCGCGCACGTCCTCGCCGGCGACGCGGATGTTGGCGCCCGGCTGCGCCTCCACGTCGATGCGTACCCGCTCGCGGCCGCGCCATGCCTCGGCGCCGGGTCGGTTGCCATGCCCGGCGCCGGCGACATCGTCCTGTTCGTCGGTCTCCTCGAACGGGACGACCGAGTCGGCGCCCGCCGGCAGCGGGGCGCCGGTCATGATGCGCACGGCCTCGCCCGGTCCGACGTGGCCCTCGAACACCTGTCCCGCACGCAGATAGCCGGTCACGCGCAGGTGCAGGGGCGCCTCGTAGGCCGCCCCGCGCGTGTCCTCCGCCCGCACGGCGTAGCCGTCCATCGCCGTGTTCGGCAGCGGCGGGATATCGAAGCCGGCGTGGACGTCCTCCGCCAGTACCTGGCCCAGCGCGTCGAGGAGCGGTGTGGCGACCGCTTCCAGAGGCGAAAAGTGCTCGAGGATGCGCGCCCGCGCCTCCTCGACCGAGATCATGTCGCTCGGCAGGATGCTCCGCGCAGCCGTGGAGGGTGCGCCGTGCGTCGCCTCGTCGCGCTGCCTGGCCTCTGTCACCCGTACTCCTCCAGCGTCCCGTCCGCGCCGTACCACGAGTCTACGCCACGTCCGGCCACCCTCGATGTTCGCCCTCGTCCCAGGACCGGCCACACGATCCGGGTCGCGTGGCCGGCCACCCCGCGCGAGGTGCTGCCGCCGGCCGGATTGTCCGATCGGCCCCTTCGCGGCCTCTGTTATGCTCCCGCCGACCGCGGAGGGAGCTGCTCGATGCCTGACCTGCTGCTCCACGGAGGACGCGCGTGGGATGGCCTGGCGGACACCGCCGAGCAGCGCCCCGTCGCCGTCACCGGCGGTGTGCTGGCCCGGCCCGCCGAAGACGCCGCGCGCGGCATCGACATCACGGGCTGCACCATCATCCCGGGCCTCATCGAGGGCCATACGCACCTCTGCTGGAACGCCGCGCCGGACTGGCGGCAGGTGTACGACGCCGAAGATGACGCCGCACGCCTGCTCCGCATGGCCGGCAACGCTCGCTCGATGCTCGCCGCCGGCATCACCACCGTCCGCGACCTGGGCGCCCCGACGCACCTCGCGGTAGCGCTCCGGGACGCCATCCGGAACGGAGTCGTCGAGGGGCCCGATTTGCTGGTCGCCGGGGCGCCGGTCACGGTCACCGGAGGCCACTGCTGGTTCCTCGGTGGCGAGGCCGACGGCGAACTGGGCGTCCGCGTGGCCGTCCGGGAGCGCGTGAGGGCAGGCGTGGACTGGATCAAGGTCATGGCCTCCGGTGGCAACATGACGCCGGACACGAACGTCTACGCGCCCCAGTACACCGTCGACGAACTCCGCGCGCTCGTCGAGGAGGCGCATCGCCTCGACCGGCGCGTCGCCGCGCACGCCCACGGCGCGGAGGGCATCCGTGCGGCCGTCGAGGCGGGTGTCGACATGGTGGAGCACTGCTCCTTCCAGACGCCCGAGGGCCACGCGAAGGACGACATCGTGATCGCGGAGATCGCCCGCAAGGGCATCATCGTGTCGCCCACGGTCTCCGTTGGCTTCGCCCGCTGGGAGGGCACCGAGCGCTGGGAGCGCCGCTCCGAGGTCGTGCGCGCGCTCTTCGCTGCCGGGGCGCGTGTCCTCATGAGCACAGACTCTGGCATCCCGAATAACCCACACGCCGCTCTGGGAGGCGCGTTGGCGGTGATGGCTCGCCTGGCGGGCCTCGCGCCGATCAAGGCGCTTCGCCTGGCCACCAGCACCTCTGCCACGCTACTCGGGCTCCTCGACCGCGGCACGCTGGAGCAGGGGCGGCGCGCCGACCTGTTGGTCGTCGAAGGCGACCCGCTGGAGGACCTCGGTGCGCTCGACCGCGTGCGGCTCGTTGTGGCCGGCGGCAGAGTGCTATCACCCGGTTGAGCTGAGCCGCGTGTGGCTCCGAGGACCGTGTGTGAGCTCACGATCTTGACATCGGCACCACCCGCGTCGACGCCCGCACCACCCTCAGCTTGACAAGCTCACGAGGACACCCCCCGCAAGCCCTCAGCCTTCGCCTCGATCGGACTGCCCGGCTGCAGAGTGCTTGGGGTCGATGAATTCGCGCACGCCCTCGCGATCACTGTGGCGCGACAGTCTCAACCGCCGACGTGCTCGCCGGCCGCCCGCGAGTGCACGCGCTCCAATAATCGCCCGAAGTTCAGCGGAACCCGCTCGTCGGGCGGACCGGCACTCACGTGCTCTTCGTTGAGCACGTGTGTTGATCGAAAGACCGCTGTTGGGGTACACCCACAGTCGCTTCGGAGCGGCGTTGAGCGCTGCGCGACTCATCGCGGTAATCGCACGCGCCCAGCTCCGGGCGTCCGAGTGCGCGGCTGTCTACATCCTGATGTGACTCGCGGTCGTGACGCGCGAAGACCACATTGACGGTACTCATCTGATTCTCCCCAGACCTGCTCACTGAAATTCCCCACCCTCCTGGGCGGTGTGGTCACCGACGAGAGCTCCGACATGCTGACGCAGCGGCGGGCAGCGAGGAGCCGAGGACCATGCTGCGATGGGAGGAAGACGTGGAAGCACACGCCCTGCGTCGAAGGGGCTGGACGATCTCGGCGATCGCGCGGCACCTCGAACGGGACCGCAAGACGGTGCGCGCGTACCTGCGAGGCGAGCGGGAGCCGGGGCAGCGCCGCAGCGCGGGCGACGACGCCTTCGAGCGCTTCGCCGGCTACGTCGGGGAGCGGCTGCGCGAGGACCCGCATCTGTGGGCGAGCGTGCTCTACGACGAGGCGGTCGCGCTCGGCTACGCGCGCTCCTACCCGTCGTTCACGCGGACGCTGCGGAAGCGGGGCCTGCGCCCGCCGTGCGCGGCCTGCAGCGGGGTGAAGGGGCGGGTGACGATCGAGATCGCGCACCCGCCGGGCGAGGAGATCCAGTGGGACTGGCTCGAGCTCGGCCCCGCGCCGTGGGGCGAACCGGCGCTGCTGCTGGTCGGCACGCTCTCGGCCTCGGGCCGGGCGCGGGCCGTCTTCGCGGACGGGCAGGACCAGGCGCACATCGTCGAGGCGCTGGACGCGGTGTTGCGCCGCTTCGGCGGGACGGCGCGGCGCTGGCGCTTCGACCGCATGGCCGGCGCCGTCGACACGCGCACGGGCGCGGTGCTCGCGAGCTTCGCGGCGGTGGCGAAGTACTACGGCGTGGCGGTCGACGTCTGTCCGCCGCGCGCGGGCAATCGCAAGGGTGTCGTCGAGGCCGCAAACCGCTTCATCCAGCGACGCTGGTGGCGCACCGCGCAGGTGCGCACGGTGGGCGAGGCGCAGGCCGCGCTCGACCGCTTCCTCGCCAACACCGGCGACGCGCGCCGGCGGGGGGAGCAGACGGTGGCCGCACGCGCGGCGGCCGAGCCGCTGCGGGCGCTCCCCGGCGAGCCCTATCCCGCCACGCTCGAGGTCGAGCGGCTGGTCGGCGCATCGGCGCTCGTCGCCTTTCGCGGCAACCGCTACTCGGTGCTACCGGGGCTCGCCGGTGCACGCGTCACGCTGCGCCAGCGCCTGGGCGACGGCCTGGTCCGGGTGCTGAGCGCCGAGGGGGTCGTGGTCGCCGAGCACCGCCTCGCCGCGCCGGGCAGCGGCCAGCTCGTGCGCAGCACCGAGCATGCCCACGCGCTGGAGCGCGCCGTGCTCGACGCCTTCAGCACGCAGCCGCCCTGCCGGCGCAAGGCGAACCGCCCGCCCGGACCGGCGGCGCTGGCCGAGGCCGCGCGGCTGCGGCCAGACGTCCCCGGCGCGGTCGTGCGCGTCGA
>WHSU01000043.1 GCA_009379925.1 Dehalococcoidia bacterium
AGCTTCGTGCCGTTGAGGACCCAGTTGTCGCCGTCGCGCGTGGCGGGCATCCGGATGCCTCGGGCGTCGCCCCCCGCCTCGGGCTCCGTGAGCATGAAGCACGAGGTCTTTTCGCCGCGCTTGAGCGGCATCAGGTAGTGCTCCTGCTGGTACTCGGTGGCCAGCTCCTCGAGCATACGGATGTTCGGAGCGTCGAAGCTGAGGGCCAGCGGCGTGATGGTGCGCGCCAGCTCCTCGTAGACGATCACCTTCTGCATCTCGGTCAGGCCGGGGCCGCCCTGCTCGACGGACAGGTCGAGGTTGTACAGCCCGATCTCCCGCGCCTTGCCCTGGATCGCGTCCCGCTGCTCCGAGGAGAGCGCGGAGCGGCGGCCATCGTCTCCCTCGTACCAGTTGTCCTCCGCCTCGGCGCGGAGGATCTGTTGCTCCAGCGGGATCAACTCATCGTCTACGAACCGGCGGGTGACATCGCGGATCATCTGATCCGCTTCGTCGAGTTTCACTTCGATCATCAGCGTCCCCTGACCATTGTCTCGCCTAGAAGAACACGCCCTGCCGGTCGTACTCGTCGTACTCGCTGTCGCCGAGTCCCAGCACGTCCCGGAAGATGTAGTCGTTGTGTTGCCCGAGGCACGGCGCGGGCGCGTGCAGCCGGCCGGGCGTCCTCGAGAGCTTCACCGGTGGCGCGTCGTACCACGCCTCGCCGGCCTCGGGATGGTGCAGCAACTGGAAGTGCTCCCGAGCGCGCAGCTGCGGGTCGCGGTCCAGCGTGTCGCCCGCGTCCTGCACCACGCCCGAGGGGATCCCGCGCCCCTGCAGCCGCTGCATCAGCTCGTACGCGTCCTGCGTGCGCACCCACTCCCCGACGAGCCCGTCGAGGTGCTTCTGCTGCGCGCGCCGGCCCTCGAGCGTGGCAAAGCGCTCCTCGGCGGCCCACGCCGGCGAGCCCATCTCCTCGGTGAGCGCCTGCCAGTGGGCGTCCGTGAAGCAGCCGAACGCTATCCAGCGGTCGTCCTCACCGGCGCTGGTGGGCGGTCCGGCGGCGCGGTAGGCGCCGTGCGGGGCAGCCAGCGGGTCGAGATTGCCCTGCCGTTCGGGAAGCTGGCCGGTCACGGTGTACTCGAGGAAGGCCGGCCCCAGCAGTTGCAGTGTCGACTCGACCTGGGACAGCTCGATGTGTTGACCGAGGCCCGTGCGCTCGCGGTAGTGCAGCGCCGCCAGGACCGCGCTCATCGCGTGGTACGGGTTGCACGAGTAGTCCGGGAAGTTCGTGCCGACGCCGACGGGCATCTGGTTCGGGAAGCCGGTCAAGGCGTTGAGGCCGCAGATGCCCGTGAGGGTGGCGCCGAAGCCGATCTCGTCCTTGCGAGGTCCGGTGAGCCCCATCATCGGCATGTTCACGACGATGAGGTCCGGCTTCAGTGCCCGCAGCTCCTCGTAGCCCAGCCCCCATTTCTGCATGACGCCGGTATTGAGGTTGTCGATCACCACGTCTGCCGTCTTGATGAGGCGCCCCACGAGCGCCCGCCCGCCGGGGGTGTTCATGTTGAGGCGGACCGAGAGCTTCGAGGAGTTGTGGTTGTTGTAGTAGCCGGAGTGGTTCGGCCCGGTCTCCCCGTCCCGCTTGGGTCCCGCGCGCCGCAGGCCATCGAGCCGGTACTCGGACTCGATGCGGATCACCTCGGCGCCGTGGTCGGCGAGCACCATGGTCCCCATCGGCCCGGCGCCAAACCACGAGAAGTCCACGACGCGGACGCCGTCCAGAGCGTCCTCCGGGTTCGAGCGGCGGTCCTCGGCGATCCGGGCAACCGGCTCGCGCGGGGGCTCATCGGCCACCTCCTCGGTGTGCTCACCGAGGCAGGGCGCCCGCCCGCCCGCCCGCAGCGGGGTCTCCGACATGATCAACGGCACACCCGGCGCGCGGCTGCGCACGCGGCCGTCCGGCGACTCGACGGCCGTCCAGTAGCCGCGAGCCTCGATGTGGTCGTCGGCAAGGATCTCGTCGACGTTGCGCACTGGCCCGATCGTGAGGTGGTGGCGCCGCGCGCCGGCCGCCAGTTCGGACTTGGCCTTTGTCATGACCCACGGGATGAACCAGCGGTCGAACTCCTCGAGGTGCGCGACGCGGTACGTGGGCTCGGACCACTCGGGGCCGTCATAGTCGCCCTCCACGCCCTCCTCGCGCAGCCAGGCACAGAGGTTCGCCCAACCGTTGGCCGTCGCGGGCGCCATCCACTGGACCACGCCGTCCGCGCAGGGGTAGGGCCCGGCACCCGGTGATCGACGCTCGGCGCCCGTACGCACGCGCAACTCGCGTCGCAGGTCCCAGAACTGCATCGCGGTCTCCATCGCCGTCGCGATGCAGTCCTGCGTCGAGAGGTCGATGTGCTGGCCCTGGCTGGTGAGGTCACGGTGCCGCAGCGCGATCAGCGTCGCGTACGAGGCGTGGAGCCCTGCCTGCATGTACGCCTGCTGCCCCGCGAGGCGTGCCGGGGGCGCATCTGGGTAGCCACAGAGCCACATCTGTCCGCCGACGGCCATCAGCGTGATGTCGCTGGCCGCGAACCGCGCGTACGGCCCCGTCTGCCCGAACGGAGTGATGGAAGCGTAAATGAGCGCGGGGTTCGCCTTCGCGAGCGTCGCGTAGTCCAGACCGCGTGCCGCCATGACGCCGGGCGTCTCAGACTCCAGCAGGATGTCCGCCCCGGCCGCCAGGCGCGCGACGAGCGCCCGGCCGTCGTCCGTGTCCAGGTCGGCCACCACGGACCGCTTGCGTAGGTTGTGAAACCAGAAGTCGAGGCTGGCGTCCGCCTCCGGCAGTCCGTCCGCGAGCGGATGGGCGCGACGTGGCACGCCGCCGCCCGGCGGCTCCACACGGATCACGTCCGCACCCAGCGAGGCAAGCAGGCGCCCGCAGTACTGCCCCAGTCTGCCCGTGAGATCCAGCACTCGGAGGTCATCGAGGGCGCCGGGCGTCAGCGCGGCGCTGTCGGCGGTCGTCATACCGGGGCGACAGCCGTCCCGGTCGCCAGCGTGGCGGTCAGCTCGCGGATGTCGGCGACCGCCTCCAGGTCGCGCAACATCTGGGCGGAGCGCTCGACCTGCTCGGCAGGCAGGGCGCGCGCCGCACAGTCGCGGTACTTGTCCAGCAACTCGTCCCAACTCAGCGGGTCCGCCGGACCGCCGCGCGCCTCGGTGACGGCGCGCGAGAGGACGCGGTCGTCCGTGGTGTGGATGTCGACCGCGGTGTACTGGTCCGTGGTGGCCGCAGGGTGACGCTGGGTGTCGTTCATCGGCTCCACGCGCCGCAGCAGGGCCTGCGCCGCGGGGCGGGCAACGGCGCGGTCATCGAAGTTCGGGAACTTGACCTCGCCGTCGAGCAGCGCCGAGGCGACCACGTACTGCATGCTGAACTTGCCTTCGAGGCCTGTCTGCGGGCGCGGGTGGATCATCGGCCCCACGCCGCCCGTGGCGCTCACCTGGCCGTTCGGCAGGTGTACCTCGACCCGCTCGACCTGCTCCGCCCCGATGCCGTGCTCCGAGATCAGCGCGAGCGTCGCATCTGCGGCGCGGTGGGAGACGAAGCAGCACGGATACTTCTTCACGGAGATGCCCGGGCTCACCACCTCCCAGGGGTCACCGAAGCCGCCCACCTGCTCGATGTCACCGTCCTCCGCGGGTGAGAAGGCGCGCACGAAGCCGAACGGGCCGTCGAGGATGTCGTCCCCGCCGGTGAACCCCTCCTGTGCGAGCAGCGCCGCGACCACCCCGGCGCGGGCTGCATTCCCGGCCTGCAGTGGCTTGGTCATCGAACCGAAGTTCGCGCGCAGGCCGCCGGCCATCGAGGAAGCGATGCCGAGCGCGTTTCCCGTCTGGCCCCGGTCCAGCCTGAGCAGCCGGACCGCCGCCGCGGCCGATCCGAGCGCGCCCAGCGTGGTCGTCGAGTGGAAGCCGCGCGCGTAGTGGGAACGCCCCATCGCGCGGCCAACTTTGCACTCGACCTCGAACCCCACGAGGAAGGCGGCGACCACGTCCGCGCCGCTGGCGCCCACGGACTCGCCCACGGCGAGCACGGCCGGCATCAGCGGGATCGAGGGGTGCCCCGTCACGTTGGCCGTCACATCGTCGTAGTCGAGCGCGTGGCCCGCGGTGCCGTTTGCGAGCGCCGCGGCGGCCAGGGGCGCTCGCACGTTCGTGCCGAGGAGCGTCGCGACTCCCTCGCCGCCCTCACGCTCCACGAGGGAGCGCACGACTCGGGCACTGGGCTCGTCCACGCCGGCGAGCGTGACGCCGATGGTGTCGAGCAACGCCCGACGGCCGTTCTCGCGCGCCTCGGCGGGGATCTTGCCGGCGGGGGTGTCGTGGATGAAGTCGACGACGGACTGCGTGGCGGACAAGGGACACCTCCTGCGGCGGACCGCTCGCTGACCCTGAATACTGCTATCGCATTCGTACTCTTGCGAGGGCGACGGCGGGCATGATACATACGTTGGCGGGTTTTGGAAAACGTTGTCCCACGAGGACAGTGTCGGCATCAAGTGGTCGGGCCACGCCTGGCTCGACGACGTACCGGAGGGAACAGATGGACGACCGGAACGATTACTGGGGGAGAGTGGCGAGGCGCCGCTTCTCACGTCGGAGCGCGCTGCGCGGCGCCGGCGTGGCCGGCTTCGGGCTGGCGGGCGCGGCCCTGATCGGCTGCGGCAGCGACGACGACGATCCGGATCCAACCGGTACGCCCGGCGGAGGCGGCGCGACGAGCACCGGCACGCCGGACGGGACCTCGGCGTCCGCCACCACGACGCCCGAGGGCGTGCAGCGGGGCGGGACGTTGCGCCTGTCCTTGCTGAACGACCCACCGACCATCGACCCATTCGGCAACACCAGCGTCTCCACCAAGGAGTTCGCGGCGCACGCCTACAGCCGGCTCTACAAGCTGGGCACCGGCCCGGACATCACCGGCGGCGAAGCGGCGCCTGTGCCGGACCTGGCGGAGTCCGCCGAGACAGACGACGGCCAGCACTGGGTGGTGAGGCTGAGGCCGGGCGCCAAGTTTCACAACGTGGAGCCGGTCAACGGCCGCGAGGTAGACGCGGAAGATGTCCTGCTCACCTGGCAGGACTTCCGGGACCCGACGAACGTGAACCGCGAGTCATTCGCGTTCGTGACGGACGTACAGGCCGTCGACGCGACCACCGTCTCGTTCACGCTGGACGCCCCGAGTGCCGTCTTCCTGGACACGATCGCGGACGGCAACCTGCTCTACATCCTGCCCAAGGAGTCCGACGGCGGCTTCAACCTGGCGGAGAAGGCGATCGGCTCGGGACCGTGGATCCTGGACCGCTACGACATCTCCCAGATCATGGTCTGGAAGGCGAACCCAGACTTCTACGGCGACGTCCCGCTCGTGGATGGGCTCGAAGAGTCCATCATTCCGGAGTACGCCAACCGGCTCGCGCAGTTCCAGGCCGGGAACGTCCATGCGCTGGGCATCAACGCGAATGATGTGCTGGACCTGCGCTCGCAACGCGAGGACGTGCAGTGGCGCGGCGAGGTCAGTGCGCTCACGAGCATCTTCTACTTCAACAACATCTCGGACCCGAACCAGCCCTGGTCGGATGAGCGCATCCGGCAGGCCGTCTCGATGGCCATCGACCGCGACGCGCTCATGGACCTGGCGTACAACATCAAGGCGCTGCAGGAAGCCGGCCTCGAGGTCAGCACCGCGTGGAACAACCTGATCCCCGTGGGGCACACGCGCTGGTGGCTGGACCCGCAGTCCGAGGCGCAGGGCCCGTCCGCCCAGTACTTCGTCTACAACGCGGAGGAGGCGGCGAAGCTGCTGGACTCCGCGTCGCCGGGCGGGCTGGACCTGAAGTACCAGTACACGGACAACCGCTATGGCCAGACGTTCAACTCCGTTGCGGAGGCGAACATCGGATACCTGACGGAGGTGGGCTTCAGACCGCAGACGGAGGTGCAGGACTACAACTCGGTGTACATCACGCAGACATCAAGCGGGTTCTTCGAGGGCCTGGCGTTCGGCTACGAGACGCCCTTCGCGGAAGCCGGCACATACGCCGACCGCCCGTTTGGCGTGGTGGACGGTGAGGCGATCGAGAAGAACCGGACGCGGGTCGTCGACCAGGAAATCCTGGACCTGTCGCGACGGCAGTCCCGCGAGCTGGACGTCGACGCCCGGCGCGAGCTGCTCCACGAGGTGCAGCGCATCAACGCCCTGCACATGTACTACATCCCCAACCAGGCAGGGGCGGGGACGGGGTGGTCCGCCTACCAGCCGGAGGTGCGCGGGATCCGGTCCACACGCGGCTACGGCGACGGCGTGGAGACGCGACCGTACCTCTGGTTCGCGACCTAGCGTCTGGACACGGCGGGGCGGCCGCAGGGCCGCCCTGCCGCTCCTCGTGACGTCCCCACACAGCACCCCGCGGGTCCGCCGCTCGACGCTGATCCTCCCGGTACACGTCGAGCGCTTCGTGCAGCGCTCGTGGCAGCGCGGCGCCGACGTGATCATGCTCGACCTCGAGGACTCCGTGGCGCCGTCCGCCAAGGCGGAGGCGCGCGCCGCGGTCCGCGACGCGGTCCCCGTGGCGGCCCGGGGCGGCGCCGCGGTGACGGTGCGCATCAACCACGACAGCTGGCGCGAAGACATCGAGGCGTCCGTATGGCCGGGTGTCTCCGGCATCGGCTTCCCCAAGGCGGAGTCGGCGGACGAGCTGCGGGCGGCGGCTGAGCTCATCGGGCGGCTGGAAGGTGAGCGGGGCATCGAGCCCGGCGCGATCAGTCTTTCGCCTGCCATCGAGACGCTGGAGGGCCTGCGCAACGCGGTGGCGATCGCGGGGGCCGCCCCACGGGTGACGGGCGTGGGTGGGCCGGCCGCCGTAGACTTCGCGACGGACCTGCACGTCGAGCTGGACGCCTCGCTCGACCAGCTCGAGCCGGCGCGCGGCGAGCTGGACCTGCTCACGCGCTCCCTCGGTGGTCGGGGCGGCGGCCGCTGGCGCAGCGGTCAGGCGATCACCGAGTACGGCGATGCGGACGACCGGCGCGCGATGTCGGCGGCCGCCGCCGGCCGCGATGGCAGTCGCGGCAGCGCCGGCATCCATCCCTCCGTGGTCGATGCCTTCAACCGCGGCTACACCCCGAGCGAAGCCGCAGTCGCGGAGGCCACGGTAACGCTGACGGCGCTGGAGGCCGCCTGGCAAGCCGGGCACGGCAGGGCCGCCGTCCGCGGGCGGCGGATCCCCTACCGTCATGCCGAGGCCATCCGCGAGTTCCTCGAGTTCGCCGCGGCATGCCGGGAGGCCGACGCACGGAAGGCGCGCCTGGTGCGCGAGGCGGAGGAGCAATCGTGACCGCGCTGGAGGGCGTACTGGCGGTCGAGGTGGGCGGCTCGCCCGCCAGCCGCTTCGCCGCGCGGCTCCTCGCGGCCGGCGGCGCGCGGGTCATCCGCATCGCGCCCCACGGGCAGGAGGAGGACAGCCTGAGGCGCCGAGCAGAGCATCGAGCTTACGACGCCGGCGTCGAGACCGTGCGCTACGAACATCCAGCGGAGTTCGAGCCGCTGCTACGCGCCGCCCTCGAATACGCCGACGTGGTCATCGACAGCCGCGACGGGGCCGAGGCGGCGCCGTCATCTTCACCCTCGGGTGTCCACGTCAGGGTCACGCCCTTCGGCCGGACGGGACCGCTCGCGGGGCGCCCGGCCTCGGACCTGACGCTACAGGCGTACGGCGGCTTCCTCTGGCTCTCCGGGCACCCCGAGCGCGAGCCGGTGAAGGCCGCACTCGACCAGGTACACCTCCTCGGCGGAAGGGTCGCGGCGTTCCTCGCGGTCGCCGGACTCTACGGCGGGCGGGCGGTCCGCTTCGATGTCGGGCTCGCCGAGGTGGCAGCCAGCATCCCGCCCTTCCACATCCAGCAGTACACCCATGCCGGCGCGATCGCCGGGCGCGGCCCGGCCGTCGAGGCGCCCCTCGATGGTCAGCACGTCCCAACCGAGGACGGGTATGTCACGTTCGCGACCGGGAACACGCCCCACGAGATGTTCGCGGCACTGTTCGACGACGAGTCGCTGGTCGACGAGCGCTTCGCGACGCCCGACGGCCGAGCGCAGCATCGAGCAGCCCTCGAGGCGGCGGTACACACCGCGGCGGCGGGCCGCGCGAAGCGCGAGCTCTTTGAACGTGCGATGTCCCTGAACATCGTGGCGGGCATGGTCCAGACGGTCGACGACCTGCTGGCATGCTCGCAGCTCGCGAAGCGCGGAGCACTAGCGACGGACGCCGACGGCATGCGGCTGCCCGGGGCCGGGTTCGCCGCCGAGGGACTGCTGTCTCCATCCGTGCCTCCTCGGACGATCGATGTCGCCGGGGCACTGTCGGCGCTGGCATCGCATCGACCGGCGCCGCGTCGCCAGCACGGTTCGCCGGACGCGCCTCTGGCGGGGCTCACGATGCTGTCATTCGAGGACGTGATCGCGCTGCCGTGGGCCACCGTGCAGATGGCGCGTCTCGGCGCCCGGGTGGTCCGCGTTGAGTCGCGCTCGCGATTGCAGTCGCGGCACTGGGGCGTCTTTCCCGACAATCAACCGTCGGAGGAGTACTGGAACGAGGGAGCGAACCACGCGCACCTCTACCGCCGCAAGGAGAGCCTGGCCGTCGACCTCGCGAGCTCGGATGGCGTGAGCGCCATCCGGCGGATCCTGCCGCATGTCGACGCCGTCCTGGAGAACTTCCGTCCGGGCGTGCTGGAACGGCTGGGCCTGGGGCCCGACGTGATCCGCGAGGCCAACCCGGGCGCCCTGCTGCTGCGCTCCAGCGGGTACGGTCAGACCGGCCCGTACCGCTCGATGGGCGCCTTCGCCCGCACCATCGACGCGATGTCGGGACTCACGGACCTCACCGGCTACGTGGACGGCCCGCCCCAGCGCGCCAACCCGTCGTTCATGGACACGGTGTCCGCGTGGAACATCGCGCTCGCCACCGTCCTCGGGCTCGTGGAGCGAGAGCGCACCGGCCGCGGGCCGACGATCGACCACTCGATGTACGAGGCCGGGGTCTCGACCGTGGCCGTCGCACTCGCCGAGCGGCAGTTGGGCGGGGATGCGCCCCGCCGGCGCGGGAACGGCGACCCCGACGCAGACGCGCAGGAGATCTTCGAAACGGCGGACGGGCGGCTGATCGCGCTGACGCTGCGCGACCACGACGACCGGTCCCGCCTCGCGCGCGCGCTCGGCTGCGACGAAGTCCTGGCGACGGAGCCAGTAGGCCCGAGCCTGAAGGCGATCGTACGGCGCAGGAATGCCTTCGAGTTGGAGGCGGCCCTCACGCGAGCCGATGTAGCTGCCTCGGTGGTGCGTGACTCGCGCGACGTGCTCCTGGAGCCGCACCTGCACGAGCGTGGCGCGTTCGACTGGGTACGCACGCGCCGCACCGCAGGCGACTACGTCCGTCCCTACCCGGCCATTCCCTTCGGCTCATCCTCGAGCGGGTCGCCCGAGGCGCCGGCCGACCACCCGCGGCTCGGTGAGCACAACGCCGCCGTCCTGCGTGACCTGGCCGGGCTGCCCCTGGCCAAGATCGAGTCACTCGCGCGGCTCGGCGTCACCGGGACGGAGCCGGTGGCCGGCGCCGCACCACGCCCTCGACCGCTCAACGTCGAGATAGCGCTCGCCCGGCGCGTGGTCACGGACAGCGACGCCGGCTACGCCGAGGCCGTCGAGGCGCTGCGCAGGCGGGTGAGGTAGATGCTGCTTCGCTCCATCCTCCGCGCGCCGGGCGCCGCGTTCGACTGGCCGCCACCCGATGTCGAGTCCTGGCCGGACGCGGTCCTGCTCGAAGCCGCCGAAACGCCGCCACCGCGGGAGGTGCTGGACG
This sequence comes from Dehalococcoidia bacterium, assembly GCA_009379925.1. Classification (GTDB taxonomy): domain Bacteria; phylum Chloroflexota; class Dehalococcoidia; order UBA2979; family UBA2979; genus WHSU01. The sequence goes on from WHSU01000043.1 coordinate 9,900, forward strand.
CGCTCGCGCTGGGTCACGTGGAGGTGATGCTGCTGGGGCAGCCGGATGCGGGCTGGCTCGGCCGCGTGACGTCGGTTGTCGTGCCGGCTGAATCCGTCGCGGACATCGAGCGGGCGGCCACCCGCCTCGATGCCGCAGAGCGCGAAGCGGGGCTCGGGGCCGGCCGCACACGGATCGATGTGCTGGTCGGCACGGCACGGTCGAGCCTGCGCGCACGGGAACTGGCGGCCGCGCACCCTCGTGTGCGCGCGCTCATGGCCGACCCGCCAGCGCTAGCGGAGTCCCTGCAGGTCGCCCACACGACCGAGGTCGACGCACTCTCCTTCCCGCGCGGCGAGGTGCTGCTGGGCGCGCTCACCGCCGGCCGTACGCCGATCGGCCGGTTCGAACCCGCCGGGCACCATCGAGGCACGGCCGGGGCTCGTTCGGCGGAGCAATTCTCGTTCGCCCTCGGCTTCCGCGGCGCGCTCTGTGACACATGGGACGAGGTGCGCACGGCCAATGCCGGCTATGTCCCCGACGAGGAGCAGCGCGCGCGGTGCCGGCGGATCATCGAGGCGATGGAGCAGGCGACGGCGCAGGGCCTGGGCGCGATCAGCCTGGACGGCCGGATGATCGACCTCCCCTTCGTGGCGATGGCTGAGGGGATGGTCGCCATCGCGGAAGCGGCCGACGCCCGCGCGGAACTCGTAGCCGGCCTGCTTCCGAGGGCCCGCTAGTGCGCTCCGTGCGGTGGATGCTGCCCGAGGACCTCGCCACGCTCGGTCCGGGCATCGTCAGTGTCGTTGACCTCAGCGAGTACGCACACCCCCTCGCTGCCGCGCGGGCCGCCGAGGCCATCGCGTCGCTTCCCGAGGCTACCCGTGGCAGCGTCATTCCGCTGCTGCCTCCCGACGAGGCGCCGTGGTGGCGCCGTGTCGCCGAGGGCGCGCAGACCGTCGCGCTCGACCGGCTGCGGGACGCATCGCAGGCGGCCGCACTCGCCGACCGGGTGCCGCCGCACGCCCGGGTGGTGGCGAGGCTACGAGGGGGCGCGGCGCTCCACCACGCGGAACCGATCGTCGAGGCACTGCGCGACGCGCTCGACGGCCGGCTCACCGGGATCTGGTACGCCGCTGCCGACCTGCTCGTGGACTTCCGGGACGACCCTGGCGCGCACTACTTCGTGGACCTCGATGAGCCGCGCCTCGCGGCGCCCGGATGGGTGCGCAGCCGCTGCCTGACGGTCGCGCGGGCCCACGGCCTTGAACTGTGGGGCCAGCTCGACCTCAGCTTCGACGACCCGCCGGCCGCGGAGGAGCTCGGCCGCGCGTGGCGGCTGGCCGAGGCCGCAGCGTTCGACGTGCTCGTGGAGTCTGATCGAGGAGGTGACTGATGGGACTCGAGGGGCGCGTCGCGCTCGTCACAGGGGCCAGTCGGGGCATCGGCGCGGACATCGCGCGCTACCTCGGACGCGCGGGCGCGGCGGTGGCCGTGACCGCGCGCAGCGAGGTGGAGGGCGACCCGCGGCTGCCGGGCACGGTCCACTCCGTCGCGGACGAGATCCGCGCGGCGGGCGGGCGGGCGATCGGTGTGCGGCTGAACATGCGCGAACACGACCAGATCCCCGTCGCGGTGGCTCGCACGGTCGAGGAGTTCGGCCGCCTGGACATCGTCGTGAACAACGCGGCGGTGCAGGTGCCGGGCACCATCGAGTCCGTGGACCCCCGGCACCTCTCGCTGATGTGGGAGGTCGACCTGCTGGGCCCGCTGCTGCTGATCCGGGAGGCCCTGCCGCACCTCCGCGCCGCCGGCGGCGGCCACCTCATCAATATCTCATCGAGGGCGGCGTCCTCCCCCGGCCCTGGCCCCTACCAACGCCGCGCACCGGCGGGCGCTATCGTGCGCGGCTCGTTCTACGCCATGCTGAAGGCCGGCCTCGAGCGCTACACGCAGGCCCTGGCCGCCGAGCTGGAGGACGCGAGCATCGCGGTGAACGCGCTGTCTCCCATGGGCCGCATCAACACGCCCGGCTCGATGTTCTGGACGAATCGAGACACGCCCCTCGATGACCTCGAGTTCCAGGTCGCGCACGAGATGGGCATGGCCGCGGTCTGGATCTGCGAGCAGCAGCCACCGGGCTACACCGGGCACATCGACTTCGACGAGGAACTGTGCGCCCGCGAGGGGCTCCGGGCACCCTAGCGGCCGCGCCCACGAGCACGGACCGGCACGCGGCGGCCGCTGGACGGGGCGCTCGACGCACCTCGACGGCCGGGGCGGGCGGCGGTGGGGACGCCCTCTCGGGCGCTCTCCGCGGCACGCACCGGCGGCTCCCAGTTTGAGAGGTCACCCAGCCTCGGGTCACCGGGCCGCATCGGCATCACTGCCACATCGAGGCCGGTGGCGCGCTGGATCTGCGCGATGCCACGCTCCTCTTCGGGGAGCACCAGCGTGACGACCAGCCCGCCCTCGCCGGCGCGGGCCGTGCGGCCGGAACGGTGCAGGTAGGTCTTGGGGTCCTCGGGCGGGTCGAAGTGCAGGACCACATCGACGTGGTCCACGTGGATGCCACGGGCGGCGACGTTGGTGGCGACCAGCACCGCCACCGAGCCGTCGGCGAAGGCGCCCAGGGTGCGCTCGCGCTTGTTCTGCGACTGGCGTCCGTGGATCGCGCTGGCCGGCAAGCCCTCGCGGCCGAGTTGCTTCACCACGCGGTCCGCGCCATAGGTCGTGCGCACGAAGACGAGCGCGCGAGAGACACCCGCACACACCTGCGCCGCCACCGCGACCTTGTCGCCGGGGCCCACGCCAATGAAGCGCTGCTCCAGGCGCCCGGGCGCCTCGGGCGCCGCGTCCACCGTGTGGTGGACCGGGTCCTTGAGGTAGGTGCGCACCAGTTTGCCGACCGCGCCATCGAGGGTGGCCGAGAACAGCAGGGTCTGCGGGTCGCCCTCGATCTGGCGGAGGATGCGCTCGACCTGCGGTAGGAAGCCCATGTCCGCCATCTGGTCGGCCTCGTCGAGCACCACGACCTCAACGTGAGCCACGGACAGCTCACGCCGCTCGAGCAGGTCGTTGAGGCGACCGGGCGTGGCGATCACGATGTCGACGCCCTCGCGGAGGGCCTGGATCTGGCGGTTCATCGAGACGCCGCCGTAGATCGCCGTGATCCAGAGCCCGCTCGCTTCCGCCAGCGGTGCGAGGTCGTCCGCGATCTGGTTCGCCAGCTCCCGAGTGGGCACGAGCACCAGCGAACGAGGCCGCTGGCGCGACAGGCGGGTCCGTTGCAACAGGGGCAAGCCATAGGCGAGCGTCTTGCCGGACCCGGTAGGCGCGCGGCCGCAGACATCGCGGCCGGCGAGGGCGTCCGGGATCGTGGCCGCCTGCACCGGCGAGGGGTCGGTGATGCCGCCATGCGCCAGTTCGTCCACCAGCACGGGCGCGACACCGAGGTCGAGGAAGGAAGGGGGCATAGTGCTCCAGCGCCGCATCGGTCGCGGCAATCCTCGCCGGGTCTGGCGCACTTGCTCGGACGTCGGACCGCTCACAGGAGTGGCGGATCGAGGGTCGAGAGGGTCGGACGAGGGGATCGACCCGGGGAGTGGCGCGGGGGCGTGATGGAGCACTGAAGGCAGCGCTTCGACAGCAGGCCCGCGGATCGAGCGTAACAGCGCGGAACCCTCCGCGCGATGGCGCTTGTCGGCTCGAACGGTGATAGGCTCATCACAGGCTCTCGTGAGAGCGCCGCCTCAGATCGCCTCCTGGTCGCCTCCGGTCACCCTCGGGTACCGGCCCAACGCTTCCACGTCGCGCCTGAGCCTCCAGTGCACAGCCCCACATCCGAGGGGGCCGGCTAGTGTTGGCATCCGCCGACGGGAATCGAAGGTCAGTTTTGGCGCAGAAGATCTACGTAGGGAACCTCCCCTTCTCGACCAGCGAGGGCGAGTTGGAAGAGCTGTTCGCCCAGTACGGCGAGGTGCTGTCGGTGGCCCTTCCCACCGACCGTGAGACGGGCCGCCCTCGCGGCTTCGGGTTCATCGAGATGTCCACTGAGGACGCGAACAAGGCGATTGCGGCGCTGAACGAGCGTGACTTCGGCGGGCGCGCGCTGAACGTCAACGTGGCGCGCCCGCGTGAGGACAGCCGAGGCGGTGGCGGTGGCTATCGCGGCGGTGGTGGTGGCGGCGGCTACGGTGGCGGTGGTGGAGGCGGCGGCTACAGCGGCGGCGGTGGCGGACGCCAGGGCGGTGGCGGCGGCTACGGCCGGCGCTAGGCCCACCCGCGCCACCAGCGGGCCCTCGATAAGTGAGCGAAGAGGGCCGGGCGCCTGCCCGGCCCCCTCTCTTCCCTGACGCGCTTCACATCCCCCGCGCCGTCGAGGTGCAGGGGACAACCCTCCGGCGGACGCAGGACGAGGCTTGCCCGGGAGCCACCAGAAAGGCATCCCTCCTGAAATGCGCACGATGCGGCCGAGTCCTGATGGGAAGCGCGAAGACCTGCGTCGTACACGGCGACCAGTTGGACGTCGGAGGACGGGCCCCCTCTGTGGAGAGCGTGGCCGACCAGCGGCGGGAGCGCGGCCCGCAGTCAGGTCCGCCACGCCAGCGACCGGTGGGCTAGCCCGCCGCCAGCCTCCAGGAGCGATGACCGCGTGAGGACCATCCGGACCCCGGACGGACGCTCGATCGCGCTCGAACTGTACGGACAGCCGGATGGCGTCCCGGTGTTCTGGTTCCACGGCATTCCCAGTAGCCGGCTGGGCGCCTGCGTGCTCGACCGGCAGGCGGCGTCGCGCGGCGTGCAACTGATCGCGCCGGACCGCCCCGGGTACGGCTACTCCGACCCCGCCCCTGACCGCTGCGTCACGGACTGGCCGCACGATGTGTGCGCGATTGCCACCGAGCTGGGCCTGGGGAAGTTCTCCGTGCTGGGCGTCTCCGGTGGCTTCCAGTACGTCGCGGCCGCCGCACACGCCATCCCGGACCGGATCCACCGGGTGGGCGTAGTGAGTGCGATGGGACCCCTGGGCGCTCCGGGCGTACTGACAGGCATCGACCCGCGCATGCGCGTGGTCTACGAGCTTGGACTCCGCCACCACCGGGCCGCACGGGTCTGGCTGTCCTCCTTCGGGCGCTCGGACCCGGCGCGTGTGGCGAAGCGGCAGATGCGGCTGCTCCACGAGTGCGACCAGGAACTGCTCGGGCGTCCGGAACAGCAGCAAGCGCGCATCGAGGACCTGTCGGAGTCCGCGCGACAGGGCATGAGGGCGGCACAGGACGAGGGGCAGCGATACCTGGAGGAGTGGCCCTTCCAGCTCGAATGCCTCGACATCCCCTTTCACCTCTGGCAGGGCGAGTTCGACAAGTCACACCCGCCGGCCATGGGCCGCTACCTGGAAGCGACCATCCCGCGGTCCGTGATGCACTGGCGCCCGGGCGTGGGCGGCCTGTTCTACCTCGACGACTTCGGCTCCGTCCTCGATGACCTGCTCGGCTGACTGGCCGCCGCCCGCTAGGGTTGAGTGACATGAAGCCGTGGGAGAAGCTCGACTCTGCCGTCACACCGGACGGCACCACGCTGGACCTCTACCGGCACGACACGGACTACGTCATCCGTGCCGACGGCTACGACCTGATGGTCAGCCGCATGCACGGCTCCGAAGAGTCGATGATGGCCCTCGCGTGCCCGCACCCGCCCAGGGGTGCGCGCGTGCTCGTCGGTGGCCTGGGGATGGGCTACACCCTGCGCGCCGCGCTCGACATGCTGCCCGCTGATGGCTGCGCGGTCGTGGGAGAACTGGTGCCGAAGGTCGTCGAGTGGAACCGCGGCCCGCTTGGGCCGCTCGCGGCGCATCCCCTGAACGACCCGCGCACCGAGCTGGTCACCGGCGACGTCACCGACGTGATCCGCAAGAGCGAGGACTGCTTTGACGCGATCCTGCTCGATGTCGACAACGGCCCGGATGCCTTCACGCAGCGCGGAAACTCCTGGCTGTACACGCCGCGAGGGCTGGCGGCCATTCACCGCGCGCTGCGGCCGAGGGGCGCCGTGGCGGTCTGGTCCGTGCAGCAGGAAGCGACCTTCGAGCGGCGGCTGCGGGCCGCCGGCCTCGATGCGTCGATGCATCGAGTTGCGGCGCACGGCCAGAAGGGCAAGCGGCACGTGGTATTCGTCGGGCGTAGGCGGTAGTCGAGCGGTGGCCTACCAGAACCCGGTTGTCGCGGAGAACTGCCCGGATCCGGGCGTCCTCCTCGATGGCGGCACCTACTACATGGTGTCGACCACCCACGTCCTCCCCGCGTTTCCCATCCGCACCTCGACCGACCTCGTGAACTGGACGCACACGGGTTCGTTCGTGTTCACGGCGGAGAACAAGCCGGTGTGGGCGGACGACCACTTCTGGGCGCCAGAACTACATCGAGTCGGCGACCGGTACATCGCCTACTACACCGCCCGCCACCTGCGGACCAACCGCCTCTGCATCGGCGCGGCGGTGGCGCCATCGCCAGGCGGTCCCTATCGAGACATGGGCGAGCCGCTGATCTCGGACCAGGTTGCGGTCCTCGACCCCACGTTCTTCCGCGACGACGACGGCCAACCGTACCTCTACTGGAAGGCTGACGCCTCCCCGAGCAGCCCCAGCGGACCGCTCTGCGTGCAGGAGCTGTCGTCCGACGGCCTGGAGCTACTCGGCACACGGTCCGAGGTCGCACGCAACAACCGCGGCTGGGAGGGGCGGCTGATCGAGGCGCCGTGGATCGTGAAGCGGCGAGGTATGTACTACCTCTTCTACAGCGGCGGGACATACGACACGCCCTCGTACGCCCTCGGCGTCGCGCGGTCCGACTCGCCCATCGGCGGCTTCCAGAAGCGGGGTGACCCAGTCCTGCGCCGGGGCTCGCGCTGGAAGGGCCCCGGCCACGGCTCCCTCGTCACCCTCGAGGGCAACGACTACATCCTCTACCACGCGTGGGAGGGTGAGCAGTTCCGCGACATACGCCAGTGCCTGCTCGACCGCGTCACCTGGGGCGACGACGGCTGGCCGGCCATCAACGATGGCCGGCCGAGCGAGTCCGCGTAGGGGGAGCCGAGCGGATAGCGGCCAGGGGAGCCGTCTGCGGCCGTGTCGTGCGTCCCTCGGTCACTCGAAGGAGCGCACGACGCCGTCGTGAGCCAGCGACGCGATCTCGTCGTCCGTCACGCCAGCCTCGCGCAGCACCTCGCGGGTGTGCTCGCCGAGCGCGGGCGCGGGCCGGCGGCTACCGGTGGGCGTCGCGGACATGGTGACGGCGGGGCCGACCACGCGCTGGGGGCCGGTGACAGTGTGTTCGAGGTCCCAGATCATGCCGTCCGCGTTCGCCTGCTCGTCGTCGGCCATCTCCTCCGGGAAGTTCACCCCGGCGACCGGGACGCCGGCCGCCTCGAAGGCCTCCACCCACTCGGCCACGCTGCGCGTCAGCATCTGCTGCCCGATCCACGCCTTCCACTCGTTCGTGCGCTGAATGTTCTCCGGGGCACGGGCGTCGAAGCCGGCGTCGTCTGAGTGCTCATCGGTGATCCCGAGCACGGCGCGAATGGCCGCGCGGTTCTGCGGCGTGAGCGCGCCGAGGATGACCGAGCCGTCCTTTGCCTGGTAGCCGCGGTAGTAGAGCGTGAACGGCGAGGCCAGCCGCTGGCGAGGCTGGCGGATCTGTAGCAAATCCGGGAACGCCGCGCCCGCCGCGCGGGCCTCGCGGATCTGCTCGACCATGGGGTCGCGGACGGTCGCGTCGCTCACGGGCTCCCGCATCACAATGCGGTTCTGCAGGTACAGGCCGATGCGGAGCAACGAGGTGGAGATGCGCTGCCCCTCGCCGGTGCGGTCGCGGTGGTGCAGCGCGGCGCACACCGCCATGGCGATGGCGAAGCCCGCCGTGTAGTCCGAGACGGGCAGCGAGATCACCTGGGGCGAGCCGTCCTCGTCCATCTTGCCGTCGAGCGCCATCAGCCCGGAGTGCGCCTGCGCGACGATGTCCGAACCCGCCCGCGCGGCCCACGGTCCCTGCTCGCCAAACCCCGTGATCGAGGCGTAGATCAGGTCCGGCCGCAGCGCACACAGGGTCTCGTAGTCGATCTGCAGCCGCTCCGGCACGCCCGGCCGGTAGTTGATCAGCACCACATCGATGGTGGGCACCAGGCGGTGGATGAGCGCACGCCCTCGAGGGTCGTGGAGGTCGAGGACCAGGCCGCGCTTCCCTCGATTGTTGCCCTGGAACATCTTCGCCTCGCCCGGCACGGTGGTGCCGACGAAGCGGTGCGAGTCGCCGGCCGGCGGCTCGACCTTGATGACATCGGCGCCGAGGTCGGCGAGGTTCAGTCCGGCGACCGGGCCGGCCACGATCTGCGAGAACTCCAACACGCGGATGCCGCTCAGCGGCCCCGTGCTCTCGTAGGTGCCTGCCATGGCTGCGCCCGCCCTCTCGCCCCATGCGTCTGTCGTCCGGCTAGCGTCGCGCTCGGCGGTACCCCTGGTCGAGGTGACCGCCGCCGCGCTCCGTGGTCCCGCCGTGGCCGCTTAGGCGTAGTCGCGCTCGGCCTGCTCGCGGAAGGGGCCGTCCCGGTACTCGAGCCACGCCTTGAAGCCACCGTCGCCTCGGGCCTCGGCAGCGCGCTCGTTCCACTCGGCGGCCTCATGCGAGGCGTGGCCGAGCTGGTGCGCCAGGAAGTGGTGCTCGTAGGCGAGGAGCATGCCCTGGATCTCCTGCGTCTTGTTGAGCGACCGCTTCGTGAGCTGCAGCATGCGCGGCGGCATGAGCGCGACACGGTCCGCGAGGCGCTGGCACTCGGCCTCGAGCGTCCCGTCCGGTACGACCCGGTTGACCATCCCCAGGCGCTCCGCCTCGTGGACGTCCAGCGGGTCGCCCGTCCAGAGCATCTCCTTCGTCTTGCGAACGCCGATCTCCCACGGGAGCACCATGATCTCGCCGCCGGTGCCGGCGTGGCGGATCGACGGGTTCCAGAGGTTCGTGCTCTCCTCGGCGACCACCAGGTCGCACATGAGCGCCGTCATCAGGCCACCCAGCACCACGTGACCGCGCAGGCCGGCGATGGTCGGCTTGCGCAGGTTGCGGATCGTCAGGTTCGCGTTGAGGTAGTACTCCTCCTCGAAGTCCAGGCGGTGCTCCACGCTGCCCTTCGGCGGCGAGCCCGGCGGGGGCTCCTTCCGAGGCCGCCCAGAGAGGTCGTGCCCAGCGGAGAAGCCGCGGCCCGCGCCCGTGAAGATGACCACGCGCACCTCGGGGTCGCGGTCGGCACGCTTCATCGCGTCGTCGATGTCCCCGATCATGTCGGCGGTCAGGGTGTTCAGGGTTTCGGGGGAGTTCATCGTGATGTGGGCAACGCTGTCCCGCACCTCGTAGAGGATGTTCTCGGACTCGCTCATCGTGGCTTCCTCACTGCGCAGTCAGTCGGAGACGTGGCTGTAGAGGTGCTACCAACCACCGGGCACCCCGTCAACCAATGGTGCGATGTCGCCACGCTCACGCCTCGGCGCCCGGCATCCCAAGAAATGTCCGGGCGGCCCCGTGATGCGTGTCGATTTCTCGGTCGGGCGTTCGACGTAGCTGTAGAGCCAGAAATCAACCGGCGTCGCGCCCAGGGTGGCTGAGGGCCAAACACGGAGGATGAGCGATGCGAAAGCTACGGATCACCACGTTCCTGACGCTGGATGGCGTCATGCAGGCCCCGGCGGACCCGACGAGGACACCAGCGGTAGCTTCGAACACGGCGGATGGCTGGTCCCCTACTTCAACGACGACCTGGGGCAGGTCATGGCAGACGTAGTCGATTCGGCGGGGGCGTTTCTGCTTGGGCGGCACACGTACGAGATCTTCGCGGCGTCCTGGCCGAAGGCGACTGACCCGGCCGACCCGATCGCGTCGACGCTCAACACGCTCCCCAAGTACGTGGCTTCCCGCTCCCTGCACGCGGTCGAATGGCACAACTCAAGGCTCATCGAAGGGGACGTAGCGGAGGCGGTCGCCAGGCTGAAGAACGAGCCCGGCGGCGAGATCCAGGTCCACGGGAGTGGCACCCTTGCCCAGACGTTGATGAAGCACGACCTCATCGACGAGTACCACCTGCTGGTGTTCCCGGTCATTCTGGGGCGCGGCAAGCGGCTCTTCCAGGACGGGGTCGACCCGGCGGCCCTGAGCATGACCGACACGAAGACCACGAGCACCGGCGTGGTCATCAGCACGTACCAGTCAGCTGGCAAGCCCACCTACGGCGCCATGGAGGTCGAGTAGTCGCTTCGCGAACGGAGGTGTCGATGCGGTTCATGATCATCCGCAAGGCGGACGAGGAGACGGAGGCAGGCGTCCCGCCTAACGAGGCGCTGCTCGACGCGATGGGCAGGTACAACGAGCAACTGGTGAGGGCCGGCGTGATGCTGGAGGGCGACGGGCTCCAGCCCACCTCGAAGGGGGCGCGCGTCAAGTTCACGGACGGCAAGCCCACCGTGACCGACGGCCCGTTCACCGAGGCGAAGGAGCTGATCGCCGGCTTCACCATGATCGAGGTGCGATCGAAGGAGGAGGCGATCGAGTGGGTGAAGCGGTGGCCAGTACTCGACGGTGGTGGCAACGTTGAAATCGAGATCCGCCAGGTCTTCGAATTATCCGACTTCGGCGAGGGCGAGGCGGTCGACCGCCATTACCGGCTGCGCGATGAGCTGGCAGAGCAGAACCAGTAGGCCGTCCGGCGCGAAGGAGAAGACCGCATGAAATTCCGCACAACGCTCCTGCTCGGCGGCAAGACGGCGACCGGGATCGAGGTCCCGGACGAGGTCGTCGAGGGCCTCGGGTCGAGCAAGCGGCCCGCCGTCCGGGTCACGCTGGGGACGTACGCCTACCGCAGCACGGTTGCGCGGATGGGCGGCGTGTACATGGTCCCAGTGAGCGCGGAACACCGCGAGGCGGCGGGGTTGGCTGCCGGCGACGAGGTGGACGTTGAACTCGAACTCGACACCGAGCCGCGCGAGGTCGACGTGCCAGAGGACATGGCGGCCGCGCTCGGCCAGAACGCTGACGCGAAGCGCTTCTTCGAGGCGCTGTCGTACAGCCTGAAGCGGTGGCACGTGCTCCAGGTCGAGGGCGCGAAGACCGACGAGACGCGGCAGCGCCGCATCGACAAGTCGGTCGCGATGCTCAGCGAGGGCCGTGCCCGCTAGGCGGCCGCGCCATTGTCTTGTGCTGGCCGGGATGGCGGTGCTCTAATCGGAGGCCATGGCTTCCGACACGCAACGCGCCATCGACGCCGTCTGGCGGATCGAGTCGCCCCGGCTGATCGCCGGCCTGGCGCGGATGGTGCGCGATGTCGGGCTGGCGGAGGACTTCGCCCAGGATGCCCTGGTGGCGGCCCTCGAGCAGTGGCCTCGGTCCGGCGTCCCGGACAATCCCGCCGCGTGGCTCATGACCACCGCGAAGCGACGGGCGATTGACCACTTCCGCCGCAACGCCAGCCTGCAGCGCAAGATGGAGCAGATGGGGCACGAACTCGCCATCGACGGCGAGGGCGAGACCACCGACATCGCCGCCGCGCTCGACGACGACATCGGCGACGACCTGCTGCGCCTGGTGTTCACGGCCTGCCACCCGGTGCTCTCCACCGAGGCGCGCGTAGCCCTGACTCTGCGCATCCTCGGCGGCCTGAAGACCGAGGAGATCGCGCGCGCGTTCCTCGTATCCGAGCCAACGGTCGCCCAGCGCATCGTGCGGGCCAAGCGCAAGCTGGCGAAGGCGAACGTGCCCTTCGAGACGCCGGCCGGCGCGGAGCGGGCGGAGCGGCTGTCCTCCGTGCTGGAGGTCATCTACCTCATCTTCAACGAGGGCTACTCCGCCACCGCGGGCGACGACTGGATGCGCCCCGCGCTGTGCGAGGACGCGCTCCGCCTGGGGCGCATCCTCGTTGGGCTCGTCCCGGAGGAGCCCGAAGTGCACGGCCTGGTCGCGCTGATGGAGATCCAGGCGTCACGTTTCAGGGCCCGCAGCGGTCCCACGGGTGAGCCGATCCTCCTGCTCGACCAGGACCGCACGCGCTGGGACCGCCTGCTGATCCGTCGAGGGCTGGCGGCGCTGGAGCGCGCCGAACAACTCGGTGGCGCGAGGGGTTCGTACGCGCTGCAGGCGGCGATCTCCGCCTGTCACGCACGGGCGCACACGGCGGAAGACACCGACTGGCCGCGCATCGCGGCGCTCTACGAGACGCTGTCCGCCCTCACGCCCTCGCCGGTGGTCGAGTTGAACCGAGCGGTCGCGGTCGGCATGGCGTTTGGGCCCCAGGCCGGCCTGGACATCGTGGATGCGCTGACTTCCGAGCCGACGCTCGAGGGCTATCACCTGCTCCCGAGCGTGCGAGGGGACTTCCTCGCGAAGCTCGACCGCTTCGAGGAGGCACGCGAGGAGTTCGAGCGCGCGGCCTCGCTCACCCGCAACGCCCGTGAGCGTGAGCTACTCCTCGAGCGCGCGGCCGCCGCCGGACAGGACTCGCCGTAGGACTCGATGCCGGACCGTCCTACACGACCACGGTGGCTTCGATCTCGATCAGGAACTCCGGTCTGGCGAGGGCCTGGACGCCGACGAGGGTGCTGGCGGGCGGCTCATCAGCGGGGAGATGGCGCTCGCGGGCTTCGGCGATGACCGCGCGGTGCTCCGGCTGATAGTTGACGACGAACGTCGTGATCTTCGTCACGTCGGCGAAGCTCGCGCCGGCGGCGGCGAGGCATGCGCTGAGGTTCTCAAAGACCTTGGTCGCCTGCGCGGCGAGGTCGCCCTCACCGGCGATGGCGCCCGTCGCGTCGGCAGCGACCTGGCCGGAGATGAAGATGAGGCGCGACCCGGTCGCCTCGACGACGTGGCTGTAGCCGCGGGGGGTCGATACGGCGGACGGGTTGATGCGGTTGTGGGGCATGTCTTCGGTGTCCTGCCCTCCGACGGGTCGGCGTTGAGGACGAGATAGTACCGCAGGCCTACGCGGGAGCCGTCCCGAGGAGTCCCAGCCTCGGCATCGGTGCGACCAGGGGCGCGGACACGAACGGACGCGTGGGGTGGAGTGCCCCACGCGTCCGAAGGTTGGCTCGGTGCATTCGTCGTGACGAAGCCTCGGCCCTACACCCCGCGACTGCCTGTCAGGAGTTGTTCTGCGCCAGGAACTCCTCCAGGTGGTCCAGGGTCTGGGACAGCCCCTGCTCCATGCCCATCTCGATGACCTTCTGCCGCTCCTCGGCGGATGCGAAGAGCGTGCGCGACGTCATCAGGGTCCGGCCGTCCTGCTCCTCGAAGGTTAGGGTCACCTCGGACACTGGCATGCCCTCGGCTGTGTTGCCGGCCTCGTCCGAGAAGGCGTCGATGTAGACGAGCCGCTCCGGCTCGACGACCTCGCGGTAGGTCGCCTTGCCCCAGGCGTCTCCCCACTCCGAGGACTGCATGCAGTAGTGCCAGACGCCGCCCGGGCGGACGTCGATGGTGGGGACGATGGTGGTGAAACCGTCCGGACCCCACCACTGCTTGATCCGCTCCGGCTCCGTCCAGGCCTTCCAGACGAGCGCACGCGGCGCGTTGAAGGTGCGGGTCACGACGAGTTCGCGCTCGCCGACCTGGGTGATGCTAGTTGCTCCGGTCATCTTCCTTCTCCTTCGCTTGCAATCGCGGTAGGTACGCGGCCAGCCGGTTAAGCCGCTGCTCCCAGATTCGCCTCTGGAGCAACACCCAGCCGGTGGGGCTCACGCCGGACACTCGATGTGGGTGGCGAGGGCCATTGCGCTACTCCTGCCCGGCGTCAGACCTGCTGCTCTGCGTTTCGTCCTGCTGTTGGATGTCATGTAGGTACTCGTCCAGTCGCCCGAACCTCGCCTCCCAGAAGCGTCGGTAACCTTCCACCCAGTCCGCAACCTGCTCGAGCGGGGCGGCCTGCAGCCGGCAGGGGCGCCACTGTGCGTTCCGGCTCCGCTCGATCAGCCCGGACTGTTCCAGCACCTTCAGATGCTTGGAGACGGCCTGGAGGCTCATCGAGAACGGTTCCGCGAGCTCCGTGACCGACGCCTCTCCCCGAGCGAGACGAGCGAGGATCGCCCGGCGCGTGGGGTCAGCGAGGGCGGCGAAGGTGCTGCTGAGTTGGTCGACTGCCATGTCACTTCTCAACCATGCGGTTTACCAACCGTTAGGTTGAATATGCGCCGGACAAGGGGTGGCGTCAAGCCCCCCGAGGCGAGATTTTCGGAATTTCCTGCTCAGCTCGTCGGGCAGTGGCCTACTCGAACGTCAGGATGAGCGGTGCGTGGTCGCTCGGCTTGCCCTCGCCGAACGTCGGCTTGCGCTCGTCGCGTTCCACCTCGACGGCCGTGCTACGCGACGCCAGCGGCTGCGTGGCGAGCGCGAGGTCGATGCGCAGCCCCCAGCCTCGATGAAACGCGCCGGCACGGTAGTCCCAGAAGGTGTACGGCCCGGGACCCTGGTGATGCAGCCGCATGAGGTCGGTCAGGCCCCACCGCAGGAGCGAACCCAGCCGCTCCCGTTCGGGTCCACTGGCCAGGTTCTGGCCCTCCCACGCAGCGGGGTCGTAGATGTCGTCGTCGGTCGGGGCGATGTTGAAGTCACCGGCGACCAGCAACGGCTCGACGGGCGAGTGCGCCTCTCGCACCCATCGTCCGAGGGCGTCCAGCCACTGCAGTTTCAGCTCGTACTCCGCGCTGCCGACGGACTGTCCATTCACGACATAGATGCCGATCACTCGCACGTCGCCGAGGGAGGCCGAAATGACCCTCGCGCTGTCCGGTGAGGGATCGCCCGGGAAGCCCCGCTGGACATCCGCCAGTTCGTGCCGCGAGACGAGCGCGACGCCGTTGCGGCCTGCCTGCCCGTGCGACCAGTAGCGGTAGCCCTCGACCGCCGGCGCCGGAAACTGGTCGTCCAGCACCTTGGTCTCCTGCAGGCACACGAGGTCTGGCTGATGCCGGGCGAGGAAGGCGTCCAGCCGTGCGCTTCGCGCCCGGACGGAGTTCACGTTCCACGTCACGACCTTCAGCACAGCGACCCCCGGCGTTCGCCCAAGCCCTCCGAGGGTAGCCCAGGCGCGCAGGCCCGTGCGCCCGTGTCGTGTGTTCCCGCGGGTGCGGCCCGCAGCGCCTCGCGCGCCCGAGGAGCAACCGGACGCTGACCCTCGCGATGGGATAGCGATGACAGGCGCGGCGATAGGTACGCGTTCGGGAGGGGTGACCCGCTAAGGTGGCAGGACACCCGGAAAGGCTGCCGATGTTTCGATCCGACTGCACGAAGTGCCAGGCCGCACCCGCCGTCTTCGTATTCGAGGAGCGCGAGCTGTGCGCCGACTGCTACGAAGCCGCGCGGTCGGCGCCCGCCCGGCCACCTCAGCCACGGAACGACGACCATGGTTCACCCAGGCGACGTCAGATCCCACGCTAAGCAAAGAGTGACGGGACTCGGTCACCATCGAGCAGACAAGACCGCGTAGGGTGCGCGCCGCGACGCCGGCGAGTCCGGCGCGTGTCATCGTGCTGACTGCACGCGCGAGATCGGTGCACGTTGCTTCGTCGGCAAGCCGTTCGAACCGGCGAGCTGGCCCGGCGCGTGGCGGAGGCCTCAGGGGCCGCAGCCGGTTAGACCGCGATCTGCCGGATCGACGGCGCGCGCACGAAGAACACGACGGCGAGGATCGAGACCGTCGCGCCCATCACGCAGAAGGCGACAGGGGCGCTGAACAGGTCCGCCAGCCCGCCGGCGAACAGCGCACCGAGCGGTAGCAGGCCCTGGTTCAGCATGTAGATGCCCATCACGCGGCCTCGATAGACGTCCGGCGTTGTGAGCTGCAGCACAGTCTGGTTCGTGGTCATGTAGGCCATCTGCGTGGCGCCGACCAGCACGAGCAGCAACAGCGTGAGCGGGAACGACCTCGACAGGCCCACGAGGACCAGCGAGAGCCCGAGCAGGAAGACCGCACCGAACAGCAGCAGTCCCTTGCGCTCGACGTTGGCCAGCGAGGCAATCACGAGCGTGGCGGCGACGGCGCCCAGCCCCGGCGCCGCCATCAGCATGCCGAAGCCGCCGGGACCCTGCCCCAGCGTGTCCTTCGCGAGGATGGGCAGCAGCGCGATGTAGGGCAGCGCGATGACCACGGGGATCAGGGCCAGCGCCATCTGCGTGCGCAGCGTCGGGTGGCCCCACACGTACTTCGCGCCTTCGCTGAGATTGGCAAGCACGCTGCTGCTCTTGCCGGCGCTCGCGATCTCCGGCAACCGCAACTGCACCACCGTGGCAGCCACGCCGAGGTAGGCCAGCGCCTGCACGTAGAAGTTCTCACCCGGACCAATCTTGGCGATCATCAGCCCGGCCAATGCCGGCCCGACGATTCGCGTGATGTTGAAGCCGGCGGAGTTCAGCGCCATGGCGTTCATCATGTCCTCGCGCGGCACCACGTTCGGCACGATCGACTGGCGCACGGGCATGTTGAATGCCCAGCCGATGCCCGTGAACGCGCTGAACACGAAGATGTGCCACACCTCGATGAGCCCGGTCACGATCAGGGTCGCGAACAGCGCCGTGGTCAACATCAGGAAGACCTGGGTGGAGAGCATCAGGTACTTCTTGTCGAAGCGGTCCGCGGCCACACCCCCGAACGGGCCGAGCGCCAGCAACGGCAGCGAGCGCACACCGTTGACCGCGCCCAGCAACACCCCGGAGCCGGTCATGTCGTAGACGAGCCAGCCGAGTGTGGCCTGCTGGATCCACTGCCCCGAGGAGGAGAAGAGCGTCCCGAACCAGAGGAGCCGGTAGTTGCGGTGCCGCAGCGAGCGGAAGGTCTTGATGCCACCCTTCTCGGGAGCACTGACCGTATGGTCGACGACGATGCGCTCTGCCGCCTGCTCGGCGGCCGCCGTATCGGGTGGGCTCGCTGGGCGCGCGGCGTCCGAGGCGCGCGTGCGCAGGGTCGAGGCCAACTGGTTATGCGATGGGGCATCACCCGGAAGGCTGGAGGCCTTCGCCATACTGCGTCCCTCACCGTGATCTCACGCCGTCCCCGGGCAGTCGGCTGGTCGGGCGGCCAGTCCTGGGACGAGAGAGCGCCCGCCCTCGTGAACGGTGGAGGCGCTTCCTGAACGTAGACCCGTATCAACTCTACCGTCAACGTGAGAGTCGGTTGACTCCCGGTGCTCGACAGTCCCCGGCCCCCAACTCCGCCTCGGAGGCGTTATCGTTGCTCGATTCGACAGCGGGACCAGCAGAGGAGGGCATCGATGGGTGGGCCGCTCGGAGGGATCCGCGTGCTCGAGTTCACGCAGATCATCGCCGGACCGTTCGGCTGCCAGCACCTGGCGGACATGGGCGCCGATGTGGTGAAGGTGGAGCCGCCCGGCGGGGAGCCGTGGCGCGTCTTCGCGCAGTTCGTGCCGCTGGAGTCCAAGACGTTCCAGTCGCTGAACCGGGGGAAGCGCTCGCTGGCCATCGACCTGGCGCATCCGGACGCGCAGCAGGTGATCCACCAGCTGGTCGAGCAGATGGACGTGGTGGTCATCAACTACCGCCCGGACGTCGCCCAACGACTGTGCATCGACTACGACACGCTGCGGGCGATCAAGCCGGACCTGGTCTACATGGACAGCACGGCGTTCGGGCGTCGAGGTCCGTGGGCGGACAAGCCCGGCTACGACATCGTCGCCCAGGGTGTCTCCGGACTCACGGCCAGCGGCGCTCGCTTCGACGACCGAGGTGTCCCCATCCTCCCCTCGATCGGCGTGCCTACGGCGGACATCACGACCGGCTACGCCATCGCGATGGGCGTCTGCGCCGCGCTGTTCTACCGCTCGCAGACCGGCAAGGGGCAGCTCGTGCAGACCTCGTTGCTGGCGAACGCGCTGGCGAGCCAGGGCGGCCCGTTTATGTCTCTTCCCCCGGCCGACGCGGCCTTGCGCACTCCGTTCCTCAAGTACCTCGACGAGGCGCGCGCCCGCGGCGCCTCCTACACCGAGGCGGCCGAGCAACGCCGCAAGCTGATCTCCGGCCGGCAGACCGGCAACATCTACTACCGCAACTACCTCACGAAGGACGGCGCCGTCGCCGTCGGCTGCCTGTCCGCGTCGCTGCGCCAGAAGATGCGCGACGCGCTCGGCATCGACGGTGACCCGCGCGACGATGACCCCGAGTACGACCCGAGCAACGCGAAGTACATCGAACTCGGAGAAGCACTCGTCGCCCGTGTGGAAGCGATGTTCCTGGGGCGCACCACGGACCAGTGCGTCGATCACCTGGAGGCGGCCGGTGTGCCGGTGGGCGCCATCCTCTTCACCGAGGAGCTGGACCGTCACCCGCAGGTGATCGAGAACGACTACGTGGTCGCGCTCAACCACGAGCTGACCGGCCCCCAGACGATGGTCGCCCCGCCACTCCAGATGAGCGAGTCGCCGATCAAGCCCGAACGCGCCTCACCTCCCCTCGGCTGGCACACGGACGAGGTGCTGCGACAGGCAGGGGTCGACGACCAGACCATCGAGCGGATGCGCACGGCCGGGGCGCTGCGGTGAGCTACAGCCGGTCGCGAGCTCGACGTTGGAGCGGCGCTCGGGTGGGGGCATGCAGCGTCTCGGCACGGCGGCTACCATGCCGCCAGTCAGCAACTTGAGCGGGCGACGGAGGGGGTAGTCGTATGGCACTCGATGGACAGGTGGCGCTGGTCGCCGGGGCGATCCGGGGGATCGGGGCGGATATCGCGCATTACCTCGGAAAGGCCGGCGCGAAGGTTGCGGTGGCGGCGCGCACCGAGGAAGTGAAGGACCAGCGGCTGCCGGGGACCATCCATTCCGTCACGAAGGAGGTCCAGAACGCCGGCGGCGAGGCGATACCGGTCGTGCTGAACATGCGCGACCCTGAGAGCATCAAGGCCGCCGTCGCGAAGGTCGTCGCTGAATGGGGCCGGCTCGACATCTTGATCAACAACGCGGCGATCTTCGTGCCGGGCAACCTGGAGACCGTCAAGGAGAACCACATCGACCTGAGCCTGGAGGTGAACCAGCG
>WHSU01000031.1 GCA_009379925.1 Dehalococcoidia bacterium
CGACCGCAACTTCGATGAGGCGATCGGCTTCCTCTGGGGCCCGCCGGGCTACTCGATGGACCAGTGGATCTACCCGTTCTACCACTCGCAAGGTGGTCTGAACTACGGCAGCATCAACGACCCGGACCTGGACGCCCTGCTGGTCGCCCAGCGCGCCGAGACGGATGCGGAGGCGAAGACGGAGGTCTGGAGGCAGGTCTACGAGCGAATCCACGACCAGGTCTACCAGGCCTGGTTGCCCGAACCGCTGACGCGCATCGCGTGGCAGAACTACATGATGAACTTCCGGCAGCACGGCCTGATGGGGTCGTACACCTGCTACTCGAGCGACCAGGCTCGCTCGATCTGGCTCGAGGACGATGCTCCGACGGTCAGCCGGTAGTTAGTGCCACCGAGGGTCACCCTTCGTCTGGCACGAGCACAGTTGGAGATGGGCCGCTTCGGCGGTCCATCTTCATGCCCTCGCCCATCCTCAACACGACACACGCTCAACCCGCAGCCCGCACGCGCTACCATCGCCGCGACGCCCTTCGTGGCCCCACCCGCGCGGAGGGACGTCGAGCGCGCGATCAGCACCCGAACGCAAGGAGTCCGCCGTGCCTCAGCTCATCGAATGACAGGTCCGCTCCTACATGGAGGACCCGTCGAACATGGACCAGCCCAACATCATCCACTCGACGGCCGGCGCGCAGGCGTACGGCTTCTCTGGCGCGCTCGTCACCGGCTCCATCGTCTACGGCTGGTGTACGCCGGCCATCATCGAGGCGCTGGGCGCCGACTGGCTCCAACTGGGCTGGGCGGACATTCGCTTCCGCCGGCCCGTCTACCCGGACGACCTGCTCACGGTCCGCGTCGAGCCGCTCGAAGCCGGCGCGTGGTCGCTCGAGGTGATCCGCGAGGGCGACGCGGGCGACGAGGTGGCACTGACGGGGACGCTCGGGCCGGGGATCCGTGACGTGATCGGCGACTTCGCCGAGTCGCCGCGCGTACCCGCGGTCCCGCAACCGGACCCGCCTCCGGTGTTGCGGCTCGACGAGGCGCCGGTAGGGGCGCAGCTGGCGACACTGGCGACTTCGTTGCCGTGGCCCGCGGTGCCGCCGGCCGAGGCGTCGCCGAAGCAGCGGCTCGCGGGGGTGCTGCTCGATGGCGTCGCCTACGCGAACCCGGCGGGCGTATCGGGGCGCATGAGCTGGTACGGCCACGCTGTGTACGACTACGCCGGGCCCTCGATCCACACACGTACGCAGGTGCAGCACCTGCGCCCCGCCCTGGTGGACGAACCGATGGAGGTGGCGGCGGTCATCAGGGACGCGTACGAGCGCAAGGGTCACCACTACGTGGTCTACGACGGCACCATCCGCTCGGCCGACGGTGACCCGCTCGCCCGCGTGCGGCACACGACGATCTTCCGCGTCGCACCGCCAGCCGGGTAGGCCGGGCCACTGGTCTTCAGTGGCGGCCGCGGCTACGGCAGCTGACGCCCGCCGCCGACGCTGGGCGAACGCAACGCCTCGGTCGTCGGTGGTCTCCTCGGCATCCCGGAGAGCGAGGTCGCCGCGCTACCGGCGTCCGGGGTGCTCGCAGACCGGCCGCCGTAGGACTGACGCGACGCGCCCCTCGATGCGACGTGGGGCGTATTGCGTGCGGGCGCGGAGCCCGCACGCGCTACGGCCGGCGGGACTACGCGGCGGTGAAGCTTCGCGCAGGGCGTCCTAGCGGGCCTGGGTGAGGTTCGTCTGCACGATGTTGCCGCCGAACTCCTTCATCTCCGCGATCACCTTGTCCGGCGTCGCCTGCACGACGAGCAGGAAGAGCGCCGAAGTGCCGGGCACCATCGCGTCGCCCACGTCTTTGATGAACCTGTCGTCGACGCCCAGGTCCATCGCCTTGCCGGACAGCGCGCCGCTGATCGCGCCGACCGCTAGCCCGAGTACGGGCACCATGAAGATGAGGCCAATCAGCGTCCCCCAGAAGGCGCCTGATAGCGCCCCCGCGCCGGTCAGGCTGGCGATCTGGTCCGGCAGCGCGTAGGCCGAGGCCTGAAGGTCGCGTGCCATCGCATAGAACATGCCGCCGTCGCCCAGCGGGAAGCCGGCCGAGAACACGTGAGTGCCGCGCACGAGGGCCGCGTACAGCATCACCGTGACGAAGGGGCGCCATCCGGTTCGGGCCAGACGGACTGCTCTACCTCGGCGTCGGCGACGGCGGCCACGCGAACGACCCGCACGCGACCGGGCAGGATCGCTCGGATCTGCTCGGCTCGATCCTGCGACCCGACGTGAGGGCGAGCACCGCGACCGAACCCTATTCGATCCCGCCGATAACCCGTTCGTCGGCGAGCCCAACGTGCGGCCCGAGATCTGGGCATACGGGCTACGAAACCCCTGGCGCATGGCGTTCGACGCTGAGACGGGTCGCCTCTGGGTTGGCGATGTCGGCCAGCACGCCGTTGAGGAGGTGAACGTCGTCCGGCGCGGTGCGAACTACGGCTGGAGCGCGTTCGAGGGCGACTCGTGCTTCAAGAGCGGTTGTGCCGCCGTGGCCGAGGAGGCCACGCGCCCGGTCGCGACCTACACGCACGAGGAGGGCTGTTCGGTCACCGGGGGCCTCGTCTATCGCGGCACCGAAGTGCCCACCCTCGCCGGCGACTCCCTCTTCGCCGACCTCTGCTCCGGCGTCGTCTGGGCCCGCGACGCCGAGAGCGGCAGAATCTCTCAGGTCGCCGCGCCGGGCGGCCCCCTCGTGTCCTTCGGCCTCGACGCCCGAGGGAAGGCGTATGTATTGCGTTTCGGCGCGCCGATTCTGAGGTTGATCGGTCGTTAACCGCTGTGCGGCGCTGCGCGCTCACGACGGCGATCCTTTCAGGCAGTACGAGTGCCTCCGGCGGCTGTGACCTTCGAGGATCGAGGTTCGCGAGCACTCGTCCCCTAGACGGCGAAGAACGGACCTAGAGACGGATCCGGCTGCGTTGGGCCGCCGCCCGCAGCATCCCACTTCGGCCAGCGGGCGAGACGGCAGCGCTGCCGACGAGCTATCACGTCTGCTACGATGACGCACGTTGTTGTCCGCCGCGCTGTCGGTAGTCGCGTGCCTCGACGGCGAGGCGGCAACCGCTGGAGTGACGCCGTGGCCGAGATCACGCAGCATGACATCGTCATCATCGGGGGAGGCGGGGCGGGACTGCGCGCCGCGATCGCCGTGGCGGAGACCTACCCGGACCTCGATGTCGGGATGGTCTCGAAGGTCTACCCCATGCGCAGCCACACGGTTTCCGCCGAGGGCGGGGCGGCGGGGGTGATCAAGCCGGGCGACTCGTTGGAAGACCACATCCGCGACACGATCTCCGGCTCGGACTGGCTCGCGGACCAGGATGCGGTCGAGGCATTCGTGCGGGAGGCACCGCGGGAACTGACCCAGCTCGAGCACTGGGGCTGCCCGTGGAGCCGCGAGCCGGACGGCAGCGTGGCGGTCCGGCCCTTCGGTGGTATGGGTATCCAGCGCACGTGGTTCGCCGCCGATAAGACCGGCTTCCACATGCTGCACACTCTGTTCCAGACATCGCTCAAGTACGCGCGCATCACGCGCTACGACGAATGGTTCGCGAGCCGGCTGCTCGTCGAGGATGGGCGCTGCCAGGGCGTGGTGGCGCTCGAGCTGCGGACGGGCGAGGTGCGTGGCATCCTCGGCAAGGCGGTCATCCTCTGCACGGGCGGCTTCGGCCGCATCTTCCCCTTCACCACGAACGCGGCGATCAAGACTGGCGATGGACTCGGGCTGGCCTATCGCGCCGGTGTGCCGCTCAAGGACATGGAGTTCGTCCAGTACCACCCGACTGGGCTGCCAGGCACCGGCATCCTGATCACCGAGGCCGCGCGCGGTGAGGGCGGCATCCTGGTGAACAAGCACGGCGACCGCTACCTCCGTCACTACGACCTCGGGGAGCCGCTCGACCTCGGCGACCCGCGTCATCCGCTCTTCCGCACGATGGAACTCGGACCACGCGACCGGCTGTCGCAGGCATTCGTGCACGAGCAGGAGCTGGGCAACGTCTTCGAGGCGCCCGACGGCGCCTACGTGCACCTCGACATCCGGCACCTGGGCGAGAAGACGATCGACCAGAAGATCCCCTTCGTCCGGGAACTGGCGAAGAACTACGTGGGGATCGACCCGGTACACCAGCCCATCCCCGTGCGCCCGGTGGTGCATTACATGATGGGCGGCATCGACACGGACCTGGAAGCGGCGACATCGCTCCCCGGCCTCTTCGCGGCCGGCGAGTGCGCGTGCGTCAGCATCAACGGCGCGAACCGGCTCGGGTCCAACTCGCTCCCGGAGTTGCTCGTCTTCGGCGCGCGGGCGGGACGCGGCGCGGCGGAGTGGGCGCGCGAGCACCCCGAGTCGTCGCGCGCCGCTCTCGAGCAGCAGGCGGACGTCGAGGAGGCGCGCATCCGTGACTTCCGCGGGGGCGATGGCGGAACGGAGCGCATCGCTTCGATCCGTGCTGACCTGCAGGCGGCTATGGAGTCAGGGTGTGGCATCTACCGGACGGAGGCGACGCTGCGCGCGGCGGCGGAGTCCATCGCGGAGCTGCGGGAGCGGTTCCGCTCCATGCGGCTGGACGACCATAGCCTCGCGTTCAACACGGAACTGACGGGGGCGCTAGAACTCGACCTGATGATCGAAATCGCAGAGGCGCTGGTGCACTCTGCGCTTCAGCGCGAGGAGTCGCGTGGCTCCCATCAGCGCCTGGACTTCCCGACGCGGGACGACGAGCGCTTCCTCAAGCACTCGCTCGCCTACCGCACCGAGGGCGTGCCGCGCATCGAGCACCGGGACGTCGTGATCACGCGCTGGCCTCCGGCGGAGCGCGTCTACGGACGCGCGCACGAGGCGGGAGCGGCCGAGAGGGGGACGTGATGACGCAGGCGCCGAGCGACGCGACCACGATCCGGCTCGAGATCGCCCGTTACCGGCCGGAGCAGGACGAGCGACCGGTCCTGGAGCGGTACGACGTACCGTACCGGCACGAGTGGGTGGTCCTGGATGCGCTGAACTACCTGAAGGACCACATCGACGGCACGCTCTCGTACCGCTGGTCGTGTCGCATGGGCATCTGCGGCTCCTGCGGAATGATGGTGAACGGGGTGCCGAAGCTGACGTGCTCGGCGTTCCTGCGCGACTACCTCCCCGGCCCCATCCGCGTGGAGCCGATGGCCAACTTCCCGGTCGAGCGCGACCTCGTGACGGTGCTGGACGACTTCATGGAGAAGTTCCAGGCGGTCAAGCCCTGGATCATCCGCGACGGCGAGCAGCCGCTGGAGGAGGGCGAGTACCGCCAGACGCCGGCGCAGCTCGCGGACTTCAAGCAGTTCAGCATGTGCATCAACTGCATGCTGTGCTACGCGGCATGTCCCGTGTATCAGCACGAGGACGAGTTCCTCGGACCTGCCGTGCTTGCCCTTGCACAACGGTATAACCACGACTCGCGCGACCAGGGGAAAGGGGAGCGGCAGGAGCTGATCTGGTCGGACGAGGGCATCTGGGACTGCACGTTCGTCGGCGAGTGCAGCGCGGTCTGCCCCAAGCATGTCGACCCCGCCGGCGCGATCCAGCAAGCCAAAGTAGAGAGCACAGTCGGCTGGTACCGCTCGTTCCTCGCGCCGTTCGGGCGGGGATAGGAACGAGCATCGTGGCCAGACCGTATCCGCGAGAACGCTCCAATGCGTGGTTCCTCGAACGCTGGCCGTATCGAGTCTTCGTGCTGCGCGAACTGTCGGCGCTCTTCCTCGCCCTCTACATGGGCGTCCTGCTCGTGCTCGCGGCGCGCGTCCACGAAGGCTCCAGCGCGTTCCGCGACTACGTGGACGCGCTCCAGTCACCGCTGTACCTCGCCTTCCATGCCGTGGCGCTGCTCTTCGCACTGCTCCACTCCGTGACGTGGTTCCAGGCGGTGCCGAAGGGTCTCCCCCTCCGGCGCGGCGAGCAACGCGTGGCGCCGGCGCTGCTCATCGGCGCGAACTACGTCGCGATGCTCGCGCTGACGGTGCTCGTGCTCGTCGTCGTCCTGAGCTGAGGGCGAGGCAGGAGGCGGTATGCGCAGGTCGAACGAGCCGCTGTTCTGGTCGCTGTTCTCCGCGGGTGGCGTGGTCACGGCGTTGCTCGTGCCCGCGCTGATCCTGGTGACGGGCTTCCTGGTGCCTGCGGAGCGCGTCGAGTTCGGTCGTCTCGAGGCGATCCTGAGCCATCCGGTTGGACGCCTCGCGCTCTTCGGCGTCGCGTCTCTCACGTTTATCCATGCAGCACACCGGCTGCGCCACGTCCTGGTCGACATGGGGCTGAGGCGGTTCCGCGGCCCGATTGCGGTCGCCGCCTACCTGGCTGCCATCGGCGGCGCAGCCTGGGCCGCGACGGTCGCGTTCGCGTAGTCGCGGTGACGTTCAGTTTGGAGGTGGAGGAGTGTCCCGATATCTCATCGTCGCGCATCAGACTGCCTCGAGCCCGGAGATCGTCGCCCGCGTACGTGAGGTACTGGCGGAGGATGCCGCGGCTGAGTTCACGATCCTCGTACCGGAACTGCCGACCGAGCATGTCTCCTGGGAGGGCGAGGACGTCGACGCAGCGGCCCACCGGGCCGAGTCGGCCAAGGCTATGCTCGTCGAAACCGCGGGCGCACGCGTCGTCCGCACGGCCGTCGGCGTCTCGGACCCTCTCGAGGCGATCGCGCAGGAGCTGAGCACTCACCCAGACTACGACGGGCTCATCGTCTGCACGCTGCCGCAAGGGGTCTCCCGGTGGCTGCAGATGGACCTGCTACATCGGGCCGAGCGGCGGTTCCAGTTGCCGGTGACGCACGTCGTCGGCCAGGCCGTGGAGCCCGCGCACCATTGACCGTCCCGTCGCGGACAGGCACTCGCCATGCCCCGTCGCAGGCCCTCGCGTCGTGATCCGGGGTGTGAGTAGCAGCCTTCCCCTCAAAGCCCTGGAGCCCCCGCCACTGCGCAGGGGCTCCAGGTCTGGACCAGCGTGCTCGACCGCCTGACGGCGGTCGCTAGTGCGTCTGGCCGCGGATCTCCCCGGCGGGGAGCGCGAGCGTGTGGACGTTCACGTAGGCCTCGCCCTCAATGATCTTCTCGACCATCTCATCGAAGTTGGCGACGCCACCGGGGCAGGCGGCGGAGTCGGGACGGGGGATCACATCCGCATTCGTGATCGTCCCCGTCGCAAGCGTCCCGTTCACCGTCACCCCCTCGGTCACGGGGCCGAAGAGGAAGGCGACGACCGGCCCATTGTCGTCCGGGCCCCCACAGTGGATGTGCGCCTGCGTGACGCCGTCGATGTTCGCCACGATCAGCCGGTAGTCGAGCGAGTCCCCGTCCTTTGACAGGTGCAGGATCGCCTGGCCCTGGCCAAGGCTGTCGTTCGGCGGGTTCTCGGACGAGCCACCCAGGTGCGCGACGAACGTCCGCTTCGCTGCCTCGGCGGCCGGCAGCTGTACGGCCGCTATCAGCACCACCAGCACCGATGCCAGCAGGATCACTCTGCGCGTCACGGGATCTCTCCTCCGCTGGGGTGGGAGTCGGACCCGTTATAACACGCGGCGTGGTCGAAGGTGCATCGAATTCACGCGACCACGAGCGCCAGGCCGCATCCAGGCGAGATGTTGATTGGCGGGAGTGCGTGGGGGTCGAACCCACCCAGGACCGCGACGCGGCCCCGCTACGGTTTTGAAGACCGCGGGCATCACCGGACACCATCCACTCCCACATCGATGGTAGCGGCGGTCCGAGGCGCCGGCGACGCTCGATTCGAAGGGGGGACGCCGTGCGCGACGAGGGGTCGCCCGCCGAGGGGCGTTCGGGGCGAGGCCGCGTGGGGATCGGGCGGGCCGTGCCATCGGCGCTGGTGTGCTGGCGGGTGGGTGGCCCTCTTCTACGCCGGACCCTGGGACGCTAGTCGAAGTTGGCGCTCAGGTAGTGGTCGGCCCGGATCGCGGCGGTGGCGCCGTCGCCGGCGGCTGAGACGAGCTGACGGGCCGCCTCGGCGCGCACGTCGCCAGCCACGAAGAGGCCCGGCACCGGCGTCTCCATCCACAGGTTCACCTCCGCGTGACCACCACGGTCCAGCGGGACCAGGCCTTCGAGCAGGCCGGTGTTCGGCGTCTGTCCGATAAAGATGAACAGCCCGGCGACGGGCAGCTCGCGGGTGGCGCCGCTGCGCACATCGCGCACCGTTAGCCACTCCACGCCACTCTCGCCGTAGACGGTCTCCACCACGGAGTCCCACAGGAACTCGATGTTTGGCGTGGCGAAGGCGCGCTCCTGGAGGATGCGCGAGGCACGCAGGGTGTCGCGCCGGTGGATTACGGTCACCTTCGAGGCGAAGCGGGCGGTGAACAGCGCCTCGTCGAGCGCCGCGTCGCCACCGCCGACCACCGCGACCTGCTGGCCGGTGAAGAAGGCGGCGTCGCAGGTGGCGCAGTAGGAGACGCCGCGTCCGACCAGCTCCGCCTCACCGGGGACGCCGAGCTTGTTCGCCTCCGCGCCCGCGGTCACGACGACCGACTTCGCCTCCACCGCGTGGCCTTGCTCCGTGTGGAGCACGAAGAGGGGTGCGCGATGCTCGATGCGGGTGACGCGCTCGTAGCGGGTCTCCGTGCCGAACTGCTCCGCCTGCCGGTGCATCGCCAGCACCAGGTCGACGCCGTGGACGCTGTCCGGGTAGCCGGGGTAGTTCTCGATGCGTTCGGTCGTGGCCACCTGCCCGCCGAGCATGCCGCCCTCCCACAGCACGGTGCGCCGTCGCGCACGCGAGGCGTAGAGGGCGGCCGCCAGTCCGGCGGGACCGCCGCCGATGATGGCGACGTCCACCACTTCGCGCGCGCCTTCATCCGCCAGCGCGGCTGTCCGCCCTTGCGCTTCGTCATCGATTCGCGTCATGCCCGCCATCCTGTCGTGTTATCGCCGCGCGTCCTCGACGCGGGGCCGCCTCGGGAGGTGGTCCCGGCGGCTTGCGCGCGGCATGGGAGAGTCGTGAGACTGTGCATGCGGGTATCGTCGCCACGACGGTGGCGGACAGGCCTCGATGGCGCCCGCACCGATAGGAGCGGCCGTGGTCGACCAGCCGAGCGACGAAGACCGAGCGCAGGCTTCGCCCAGGAACGTCGAGCGCATGTGGAAGTTCGTCGAGAACTTCGCCGACAAGAGCGGCTCGTACCTGCACCCGCAGCGTGAGATCACTGAGTTCCTGGTGATCGGCCTCGCCAAGAACATCGACGAGGTCGGGAAGCCGCTGTGCCCCTGTATGTTCTTCACCGACAAGCAGGAGGAGATCGAGAAGAAGTTCTGGATCTGTCCCTGCGAGGAAATGCAGCGGTGGAAATACTGCCACTGACTGCTCTTCTGCGACGAGGAAGGTCTTCCCGTCACCGAATACCTGCCAGAGGACCACGAAGGGCGCGAGGCGTACGGCGTCCGTAAGGACCCGCACCCGGAGAAGGGCCGCGCCCTTGGACGTCTCGAGGAGAAGCAGGGGCGCTCGCTCCACAAGGGGGGCCGCTCGGACACCCCCGA
Source organism: Dehalococcoidia bacterium (assembly GCA_009379925.1). Lineage (GTDB taxonomy): Bacteria > Chloroflexota > Dehalococcoidia > UBA2979 > UBA2979 > WHSU01. The sequence goes on from WHSU01000031.1 coordinate 9,570, forward strand.
CCCGCCGGCGGCCGACGCCGGCACGGACAGCGAGGTCAGCCCACCCGAGGGCGACGCCCCCGAGGACCCGTGACGCCTCGGGCCGCGATGCGCACATGAGAGAGCGGGCCTCATGAGGAGAGACGGAGGCTGCGCTCGGCAGCCCCCGCGTCGTCCGTGCCTCGTCGTGCGGGCTAGGCCAGGACTTCGTCCAGGCGCTTGGACAGGTCGCTCTTGGGGCGGAAGCCCACGATCTGTCCCACCGGCTCGCCGCCCTTGAAGATGAGCAGCGTGGGGATCGAGCGGATCCCGTACTTGCCGGCGACCTGGGGGTTCTCGTCGGTGTTCAGCTTCATGAACTTCACGCGGCCGTCGTAGTCGTCCGACAGCTCCTCGACGACGGGCGCGACCATGCGGCAGGGGCCACACCACGGTGCCCAGAAATCCACCAGCACCGGCAGGTCGTCCTTGAGGACGTCCTGCTCAAAGGTCGAGTCGCTCGTGTCGGTGGGATGCGCCATAGGGGCGGTTCCTTTCGCTTCGATCGCCGGCCCTGGCCAGCAGTGTCTCGGGGTCGCCACTCCGGACGCCAGCGCGGGGGGCCCGCGCCCGGAATGCACGATGGCGGACGGCGCCCGTGCCCGAAGGCCCGCCTTGACGCCTGCCGCCTCTATGGATAGCATCGTATATACCCCGGTGGGGTATGTCAAGACCTGACATCGCGCTCCACCCGCAACCCCGGGGCCACGAGGCGGACCATGGACGACCCAAGGCGTATCACAGAGCCGGGCACGACTGAGCCGGCAGCCGGATCGACCACCGAGACGACCCTGGAGGTCGCCGGCGAGGCCATCGTCGAGGGGGTGACGGCGCGCGACGGCGCCTCCCAGGAGCAGCTGCGCGCCCGCCTGCGCCGCATCGAGGGCCAGGTGCGGGGGATCACCCGCATGCTGGAGGCGGACCGTAGCTGCGAGGACGTGGTGACGCAGCTGATGGCGGTGCGTTCCAGCCTGGACACCGTGGGCGCCCTGCTGCTGGACGCGCACCTCTGCAACTGTGTGGAGGGCCGCGACGCCAACGAGCAGGTGACCGCCCTGCGCGACGCAATGCGCCTGTGGTGGCGCTTCGCCCCCTCGGCCGGCGCGATGGGCGCCGCGGCGGACGAGCTGGGGGCGGCCTCGCCCCTCCCGGAGGCCGGAGACTAGCGCCGCCGCCCGTCCGCCCGCTCGCGGGGCCGCGCCGGCGTGACGTGTACCTCGTTGCCTCGCAGCACCAGGGCCGCCGCGCGGTCCAGCACCTTGCGGGCGGCGGTCGGCTGTACGTCCACGAACGCAAAGTCGTCGTAGAGATCGATCGTCCCGATGGTGGCGCCGGCGATGTCCGCCTCGGCGGTGAACGAGCCGACGATGTCCTGCGGGCGCACGCCCTGCCGCCGCCCGGCGTCGAGATAGAGCCGGGTCATCCCGGCTTCCGTCGGGCCGTCCGCCTCCACCGCCTCGTCGCGCCGGACCGTGGAGGCGTCGAAGGCGAGGTGGATGGCGGCGGCAGCGATCTCCAGGGCGTCGTGCTCCTGTGCCATCTCTTCGACGAGCAGCGCGTAGGGTTCGCCCACGCCCTCGTCGATCGCGGCGCGTAGCGCCTCGAGGAAGTGTTGCCGGCGCCGTGCGGCGATATCGGCTGGCGTCGGCATGCGCAGCGGCTTCAGCTTGCGGCGGATCTGCTTCTCGATGGCTCTCAGTTGCCGCGTCTCCCGAGGCGTGACGAGCGTGATCGCCTCGCCCTTGCGGCCCATGCGTCCGGTCCGGCCCACGCGGTGGACGTAGGCGTCGCTGTCGTCCGGGATGTCGTAGTTGATGACGTGCGTCACCTCCGGAATGTCGAGGCCGCGGGCGGCCACGTCCGTCGCCACCAGCAACTCGGAGCGGCCGTCGCGGAACGCCTTCAACAACCGCTCGCGTTGACGCTGGTTGATGTCGCCGTGGATGGCACTGACCGTGTAGCCGCGTCCCTGCAGCGTCTCCGCCAGTTCGTCCACCTCGCGCTTGGTGCGGCAGAAGATGATCGCCGACTGCGGCGACTCCAGGTCGAGGATGCGCGTGACCGCCTCCACCTTCGCGCGCTGCGGCACCTCCAGGTAGAACTGCCGCGTCTGCGGCGCCGTGCGCGTCTCCGCGGCGATCGAGACGCGCGCCGGGTCGCGCTGGTAGCGCCGGGCCAGCGCCTCGATGCGTCGCGGCACGGTGGCGGAGAAGAGCGCGATCTGCCGCTCCTCCGGCACCTGGTCCAGGATGAACTCGATGTCCTCGACGAAGCCCATGTCGAGCATTTCGTCGGCCTCATCGAGGACAACCGTGCGCACGTGCTGGAGGTCCAGCGTGCCTCGGCGGATGTGGTCCATGATGCGCCCCGGCGTTCCGACGACGACCTGCGCGCCCGCGCGCAGCCCTCGCAGCTGGTGGTCGTAGGCCTGCCCGCCGTAGACGGGCAGCACCGCGATGCCACGCGTGCGCCCGAGGACGTGCACCTGGTCGCTGTCCTGCACCGCCAGCTCGCGCGTGGGCGCCAGTACCAGCGCCTGGACCGCGCGGCGCTTGACGTCCACCCGCTCGACGATCGGTAGCGCGAAGGCGGCCGTCTTGCCGGTGCCCGTCTGCGCCTCGGCCAGCACGTCCCTGCCCTCGAGCAGCAGCGGGATCGTCTCCGCCTGGATCGGCGTCGGTTCCTCGTAGCCCAGCGCGTCGACGGCCTGCAGGGCCTCCTTGCTCAGGCCCAGATCCTTGAATGACGGCGACATGGCGTGCTCCTGCCCGCGCGGGACTGGTCGACCCTGATTATCCCGTGAAGGCAACCGCGCCTCGGTGGCGTCGAAGGTGCGTCGGGCGCCTCGCTACGCCTCGACGGAGGCGCGCACTGCGCCGAGCATCCCCTGCTCCACGGCGCTGGAGGCCGTGCGCAGCGCGTTCGCCACCGCCTCGGCGTCACTGCGGCCGTGGCCGATGAAGACGCCGCCGTCCACACCCAGCAGCGGCACCGCGCCGTAGCGCCGGTAGTCGAAGCGCGAGCGCATGCCGGCCAGCGAGGGCAACAGCAGCGCGCCACCCAGCTTCGCGCGGAGCGACCCGGTGGCCACCGCGCGGAGTTGCTCGAACATCATCGCAATCGTGCCCTCGAGCGTCTTCAGGACGACGTTGCCGGTGAAGCCGTCCGTCACGATCACCTGGCACTCGCCTCGCACCACGTCGCGGCCCTCGACGTTGCCGGCGAAGACGATGCCGGGGTCGGCGCTCAGCCGCTCGTGCGTCTCCTGCACCAGTGTCGAGCCCTTCGAGGACTCTTCGCCGATGGACAGCAGGCCCAGGCGCGGCTCCGGGATGCCGTGCACCGTGCGCATGAAGGCGCTGCCCATCTGCGCGAACTGGTGCAGGTGGGACGCCCGCGCCTCGGCGTTCGCGCCCACGTCGAGGACGAGCGTGGGGCCCGAGGGCGTGGGCAACACCGCCCCCAGCGCCGGGCGCTCGACGCCGGGCAGCCGGCCGAGCACCACAAGCGCCGTCGCCATCGCTGCCCCGGTGTTGCCCAGAGACACCAGCGCCTGCGCCTCGCCGCGCTTCACCATCTCCATGCCCACGTAGACCGATGACTCACGGCGCCGCCGCACCTCCAGCGCCACGCGGTCGCTCTGCTCCAGGCTGTCCGGCGCGTGCACGATGCGCACGCGCGAGGGCGACCCGCCGAGGCGGTTCAGCTCCGCGCCCAGCACCTCGGCGTCGCCGACCAGCGCCACCTCGACGCCGGCCGCGGCCGCCTGGACGGCGCCGGCCACCGTCGACTGGGGCGCGAAGTCGCCGCCCATCGCATCGAGCGCCAGGACGGTCACTCGGCCTCCTCGTGCGCGTCGCGATCGCCGTCCGTGTGCTCGAACGTCACGATCAGCCGCGCCGAGCCGTCATCGTACGGCTCCAGGTCGTAGCCGCCGAAGAGCCCCGTCACCTCGAGGCCCGCGAGCCTGCCGGCCAGCTCCAGCTCGGCGGCCGTGAACGTGCGCAGCATGAACTGCTGCGTGGCGCGCCGCAGCGGCCCCTCGCGCGGCTGCACATCGAAATGCCACGTCACCTCGCGCAGGCCGTCGGCCGGCAATGGCTCCACGGCGACCAGCTTCGTCACCCGCGCGTCGCCCTCCGGCCACCACCGCGACCAGTGTTGCACCAGCGGCTGCGGCCCCGCCGTGAAGTCCTCGGCAGCCGTCGCCTCCACGTCGACCACCACCACGCCCCCGGCATCGAGGTGCGCCGCGATCACCTCGAAGGCCGCGACCACGTCGTCGACGGTCTCCAGGTGCTGTAGCCCGCCCAGCGGCACGATCACGGCGTCGAACCGCTCGCCGATGTCGAGCGAGCGCATGTCGTCCTCGAGCCAGCGAATGCCCGGGGCGCGTGCCCGCGCCACCTCGAGCATCGCCGGGCTGAGGTCCACCCCTGTCACCTCGAGGCCGTCGGCGGCGAGCACGGCGGCCACGCGGCCGGTCCCGCACCCCAACTCCAGCACGCGCGGCCCGGCCGCCTCGCCCAGACGGCGGTACATCTCGATGTCGTCCTCGTACCCCTCGAGGTCGAGGTCGTAGAAGGGCGCAACAGCGGCAAAGGGGTCAGACGGGGCGTCGGGGGGCGAATCGGCCACACGCGATGCTAGGCGCGCGCCTCGTAAGTGGTCAACGCGGGCGGCCGCTCCGATAGCCAACGCTGACTGGGGAGTGGGCGTGATTCGGAAGCGCATTTCTTTCGAGCAGCAGGGCGACGTCATCCTGTTGCTACGTGAGCCGCGCGATACGGAGTTCGACTAGGCTGCGTACAGCTTGAAACCCTTGATTGAGCACGTGCGCGGTCCGATCACGAGGCCCATGCCTAACGAAGGCAGCTAGCGAAGCATGACAACCGGACGCTGGTTGAACGGAGATGTTCGGTGGGGCGCGCTAGCCGCAGGCACGCTCGCTACCTCCGTTATCCTAGCGTTTGGCTGCACCACGGAAGCGGACGACTCAAGTGCAGGGCTGCCCGATGCGACCACGACCAACCTCATCGGAGCGCCTACGGCGGCGGCAACTCCAGGGCGCGGCGTCACCTACATCCCTTGGGACGAAGCCCTCGAAAGATTGCCCGAGCATCAGGCGGACATCGCTGCCGGTGCAGCTTCAAGTGTTCCGGAGACGATTCCAGAGTACGCAGTCGCTCTTGCGCACTTCTGGGTGCCGAACAGCGATGACACGCTGTACCGACAGTCCGGAGATCGAGTCACCGCGGAGTTTTTCGTTGCGAACACCTCCTCGCGTCCGAATCCCAACGTGCAGGTACTGTGTCTGGGCGACCTCGACCTCATCGACTGCTCACCGGACCACGCCTCGTGGAACCTCGATGTTCCGGGTATGACTGCGGCATTCCTCCAGGTAAACATCGACTCATCTTCATACTCCCGGTTCGAGCTCCTGCTCCTCCCGAGCGCACCGGCAGGGTATCCGTTGCCGTGGTCCACCAAGTTCGCGTTGGAAGTCGGCGCAGGTGCGCCTGCCGAGCGCCCCACCGCGGCGCTTCCGGCGCACGAACGTGTGTGGCCGTGGGAAGGCTGCGGGTTTATCCGCATCCTCATCGAGCCACCACCGACCGACCGTCACCGCCTACCTGTCAACGTTGATGCGGACAGCCCGCTCTACGCGCTGATCGAGAGTTGCCGCCCTGACATCGAAGTGGATCTCGTTGCGATCGCCGATCGCGAACGAGTCATTGAACTCCCCGGATTGCCATCGCGCGTACGTCTCGATGGTGAGACCGGCGTCCTTGAGTTCGAGCCGAGTCATGACATCGACGAACTTCAAATCCTGGGGCTTGTCGTCGGGCCGGTGGACCGTGAGCGGCAGGGCTGGTTCTCCGACATGGCCACGTTCGAGTAGTCCCTTGACGGCTTCCGCGCCCTTCGCGAGCATCGGCGCATGGTGGACGCGGCTTTCGATGTGGCGCGGTTGCGGGGGCTGATCCGGGAGATTCCGGACTTTCCGGCGCCGCGGGTGCTGTTTCGCGACATCACGCCGCTGCTGCACGACCCGGCCGCGTTGCGCTGGACGAACGACTGCCTGGCGGGGCTCGCGCGGGAGATGGGCGCCGAGGTGGTGGCGGGCGTCGAGTCGCGGGGGTTCATCTTTGGCGTGCCGGTGGCGGAGCGCCTGGCGGCGCCGTTCGTGCCGGTGCGGAAGCCGGGCAAGCTGCCCGGGCCGTACGCCTCGGTGTTCTACCAGCTGGAGTACGGGCAGGGCTCGCTGGAACTACACCGCGACCCGTCCGTCGAGGGCCGGCGCGTGGTGGTCGTCGACGACCTGCTGGCGACGGGCGGCACGGCCGCCGCGACGGCGCGGCTGGTCGAGGAGCTGGGGGGGACAGTGGCGGGCTGTGTCTTCGCGATTGAGCTGGCAGCCCTCGGTGGCCGCGCGCACCTCGAGGGGTACCGGGTAGAGTCGCTGGTCCGCTTCGACTGAATCGATGGGTGCGGGACGCTTCGAGGCGCGCCGCGGCCGTTGCCAGGGCACTGAGGCGTTGTCTCACCGCTCGCGTTCCTGTAGTCCGTTGAGCAACGTGCGCAGGCTTGAGCGCAGGTGCTCCAGCTCCGCGGCGCCGAGCACGTCCGCCCACTCCGCCTCGACGCGCCGCCCCGCCGCCACGGCCACCGATGGCACTCCCCGGCCGCGCTCGGTGAGGAACACCAGCCGCGCGCGGCGGTCCGTGGGGTCCGGGCGGCGTTCGACGTAGCCCGCGCGCTCAAGTTCCGCGACTGACTGGGCCATGGACTGCTTGCGGACGCCGGCGAGGCGCGCGAGCGCGCCCACCTGGATGCCCTCGGGCGGGACAAAGGGGAAGACGTTGGCGTGCGGCGGCCGGATGTCGTCGAAGCCGGCCTCCGTCAGCGCGGCGTCGACATCGCGACCGTGCCGCTGGGCCAGCAGCCGCAGCAAGAGCCCGACGACGGGGCGGGCGGTCAAACCATCATCGGGCATATTGACAGGTACCTGCCTACTGTCGCATCCTGTCTGAAGTAGACAGGTATCTGTCGATACTACCGCGAAGACCGAAATGGAGCACCCAGATGACACAGACTAACAGCAGGCCGGTCCCGTTCGGACGCGCGCTCGGGGAAGCGTACCGGAGCGCCGACGCGCTCCACCTCCGCGCGCTCGAGCAGGCGGGTACCGCCTTCGACTCGTGGGTCGTCTTCACGCTGCTGGGCGACCACGACGGCGCCGCGGCGCGCCCCTGGCTCATCGCCGACCTCGCGCGCCGGCTCCGCAAGCCCGCCACCGAGGTCGACGAGCACCTCGACGGCATGCTCCGCGCAGGTTTCCTCCGCATCGAGGACGCCGAGGGCGAGGCGCGCGTCGCCGTGACCGAAGACGGCGCGGCCCTCTTTGCGCGCGCCCGCGCGCTCGTCGCCGAGCTCACCGAGGCGCTCGTCGGCGCGGTCAAGCCGGCGGAACTAGCGACCGTGGTCCGCGTGCTTCGCGAGGTCGACGAGCGCGCACAGGTGCTGGCCCGCAGGTAGCGCGGCATCGGGCCCTCCGGGCATGCCACCTCCTGACGAACATCCCGCTACCCCGCCGTATCATTGGCCGCATGACTGCTCCCTACGAGCCTCCGTACGAGCCGATCGCCTGGGTCGACCGCTGCGTGCGGCTGCTCGACCAGACGCTGCTGCCGCACGAGGTGCGCTACATCGACCTCCCGACCGTCGAGGCGGTGGCGGAGGCCATCGAGGTGATGCGGGTTCGAGGGGCGCCGGCTATCGGCATCACGGCGGCTTACGGGCTGGCGCTGGCCGCCTGCCTCGCGGCGCCGGGCGCGGACGGCTCGGTGCTGCGGGCCGTCGAGGACGCCGCCGTGCGCCTCGGTGCGACGCGGCCGACAGCAGTGAACCTGCGCTGGGCGCTCGACCGCGTGACGGCTCGCGTCCGGGAGGCGACCGGTGACGCCTCGGCGGTGGCGGCGGCCATTGAGGAAGCGCAGCGCATCCACGAGGAGCAGCGACGCGCGGATGAGGCGATGGCCGGCGCGGGCGCGAACCTGCTCGCTCCCGGCTCGACGGTCCTTACGCATTGCAACACCGGGGCGCTGGCGACGGGCGGTCTGGGCACGGCGCTGGGCGTGATCATCGAGGGCTACCGGCGCGGACTGGTGCGTCACGTGCTCGTCGATGAGACACGCCCGCGGTTGCAGGGCGCGCGGCTGACCGCGTGGGAACTTGCGCAGCACGGCGTGCCGCACGAGGTGATCGCGGACGGCGCCGCGGCCTCGCTGATGGCCGGCGGCGAGGTGGCCGCGGTGATCGTCGGCGCGGACCGCATCGCGGCGAACGGCGACACGGCGAACAAGGTCGGGACGTACGGCGCGGCCATCGCGGCGCGCTACCACAGCGTTCCGTTTTATGTCGCGGCGCCTCTCAGCACCGTCGACCCGGCGACACCGAGCGGCGGGGCGATCCCCATCGAGGAGCGGGACGCCTCGGAAGTGCTCGCCGTCGATGGCCACCCGGTGGCGCCCGAGGGCACGCGGGCGCGGAACCCGGCGTTCGATGTGACGCCCGCGGCGCTCATCGATGGCATCGTCACGGAGCGGGGCGTGCTGCGGCCGCCCTTCGCCACCTCGATCGCCTCGGCCCTGGCGGAGGCGCTGGCGGGCGCCGTCCCGGGCACCGCGGGGGGCTAACCAACGCGATGCCATTGACGCGAGCGACAAGCATCCAGGTGGAGCGGGCGGGCTTCTGGTTCTTCGCCGAGTGGCACGTCACGACCTCGGACGGCGCGTCCTTCCGTGTCCCTTCGCGGCGGCTACGGGACACCTCACCGGTGCGGGCCGGCGAGCAGGGCGCACGGACGCTGTGGCACGTCGACGGCGAGTGGTACTGGGACACGGACGGCCTGACGGCGGAGGAGGTCGAGCTGACGCTGTGGGACCGTGACCGCAAGCGGGAGGCACGCTTCGAGCGGCTTCGGAAGGTGCGGGCGCGCGAAGAGGACCTGGCCAGCGCCCGACGCGAGCGCATCCCGGACGAGGTGCGCGCGTTCGTCTGGCATCGTGACGACGGGCGCTGCACGCAGTGCGGCGCGGAGGACGACCTGCAGTTCGACCACGTGATCCCGGTGGCGAAGGGCGGCGGGAACGCGCCGGAGAACATCCAGGTGCTCTGCGGCGACTGCAACCGCGCGAAGAGCGACTCGATCGTGTGACGGAGCGCCTCGGAGCGAACGCCGTACCCCTTGCCGGACAGCGCCGGAAGGGGCAACCTCTGACATCAGCGGCGGGCGAGGGCGGGGAACGTGGCGACCGAGGGCGAGGCGCGCGCCGAGATCGGCATCATCGGCGGCTCCGGCTTCTACCAGATGGACGGGCTGACCGGCGCCCGCCGCGTGCATGTCCCCACGCCCTTCGGCGACCCCTCGTCCGCGATCACCCTCGGCGTCCTGCACGGCCGCGAGGTCGCGTTCATCTCACGGCACGACGAAGGCCACCGCTTGCTCCCGTCGGAAGTGCCATCGCACGCGAACATCTACGCGCTGAAGCAGCTGGGCGTGCGCCAGGTGCTGGCCGTGAGCGCCGTGGGTTCGCTCCGTGAAGAGGTGGCGCCGCTGCACGCCGTGGTGCCGGACCAGATCATCGACCGCACCAGCGGGCGGTCCTCGACGTTCTTCGGGGGCGGCATGGTGGCGCACGTCGCCTTCGCGGACCCGTACTGTCCGTGCCTAGCCTCGGCGCTGGGGGAGTCGGCGGCGGCCGCGGGCGTGACAGCGCATGCAGGCGGCTCGATGGTGGTGATCAACGGGCCGGCGTTCTCGACGCGCGCCGAGTCACAGCTCTACCGCTCGTGGGGCGCGTCGATCATCGGCATGACCGCGATTCCGTAGGCGAAATTCGCCCGCGAGGCCGAGCTTTGCTACGCGGCGCTCTGCTTCGTCACGGACTACGACACCTGGCACGCCACGGAGGCGGACGTGACGGCCGACCTGGTGCTGCAGAATCTGCGCCAGAACGTGGAGCACGCGAAGCGCATCGTCGCCACCACCGTCGAGGGGCTGGCCGCGCGTCCGCGCGACTGCGACTGTGGCGACGCGCTGGCCGCGGCGCTGATCACGCAGCCGGCGGATGTCCCCGTCGCCACGCGTCGCCGGCTCGGTGTGCTGCTCGAACGCTACTGGGGCCCGGCGTCGTGACGGACACGATGCCGCGGCGCACGGGGAGCGAGCAGCCGTCGCAAGGCGCGTACCGCGTGTGGGAGGAGCGGAACCGCCGCGCGCTCGAGAGCGTGATGGCGGAGGACCGGGCGCTGGCGGCGTATGCGCTGGGCCACCTGGAGCACGGGCTGTACGAACGCACCCGCTTCTGGCTCGCCAGCGGTCCCGCCGGTGGGGGCCTGGTGATGCACGCCAACGCGATCGGCCACGCCACGGTGACGCTCGGCGCCCTCGAGGCCGTCGATGCCGTGCTGGCCCTCCACCCCGGGGCACGCGCCGCGTATCTCTCGACGGCGTCGCCGGGCCACCTCGGCGCCCTGCGGCGCGCGTACGTCGTGGCCGACCCGTTGCATATGCTGCGGATGTCGCTGACGCGGGACCGGTTCACGCCGGTGCCGTCCCAGATGACCCGGCTGCGCGGCACGGAGGTTCATCGCATCAACGCGCTGTACGCCACCGAGGGCGGCCCCAGCCACTACAGCCGGGACGCGATCGACCGCTCGGTCTATTTCGGAGCGTTCGAAGGCCCCAGACTGGTATCAGTCGCGGGTACGCATGTCGTCGCCCCCAACCTGGGCATCGCCGTGGTGGGCAACGTCTTTACCGACCGCGCCTTCCGAGGGCTGGGGTTGGCGACGCGGGTGACGTCCGCCGTGACGGACGAGTTGTTCGCGCTCGGCTGCGCGGAGGTGACGCTGACGGTCGACCCGGCGAACACGCCGGCCGTCGCGGCGTACGAGCGGCTGGGGTACGAGCCGGGCGCCCGGGTCGTGGAGGCGCGCCTGCGTCGCCGCGACCTGCTGGGCCTTGCGCCGGCGTGGCGCCGCCGTGTGGCCGGCCGCCGAGGCCGGGCCGAGGGGCCGGGGATCGAAGTGATCGAAGGGCGGCACGCGCCGCCGCGAAGGGACGCCTGATGACCACCCAACCGACCGCCTCATCGGCGGCGCCGTTCGACATCGCCGACCCCTCGCTCGCCCGCGCCGGCGTGCAGCGCATTCAGTGGGCCGCGCGGGAGATGCCGGTGATCGCCCAGATCCGCGAGCGCTTCGCGAAGGAGCAGCCGCTGAAGGGCGTGCGCGTCGCGGCGTGCCTGCACGTCACCTCGGAGACCGCCAACCTGATGCTCGCGCTGAAGGAGGGCGGCGCCGAGGTGCGCCTGACCGCGTCGAACCCGCTCTCGACGCAGGACGAGGTGGCCGCGGCGCTCGCCGTCGAGTACGGCATCCCCACCTTCGCGGTGAAGGGCGAGAGCACGGAGACCTACTTCCAGCACCTGGAGGCGGCCATCGAACACCGCCCGCAGATCACGATGGACGACGGCGCCGACCTGGTGGCGCGGCTGCACCGGGAGCGGCGCGACCTGCTGGACAGCGTCGTGGGCGGCACGGAGGAGACGACGACCGGGGTGATCCGGCTACGCGCCCTCGCGAAGGCCGGTCAGCTCGCCTACCCCATCGTCGCGGTCAACGAGGCGAACACGAAGCACTTCTTCGACAACCGCTACGGCACGGGCCAGTCCACCCTCGACGGCATCATCCGCGCGACGAACATCCTGCTCGCCGGCAAGACGCTGGTCGTGGCCGGCTACGGCTGGTGCGGGAAAGGCGTGGCGATGCGCGCCCGCGGCATGGGCGCGAAGGTGGTGGTCACGGAGGTGCAGCCGCTGCGCGCCCTGGAGGCCTCGATGGACGGCTTCCAGGTGATGCCGATCGCTGAGGCGGCGCCGGCCGGCGACATCTTCGTCACCGTGACCGGCGACGTGAACGTCCTCGATGCCCCAGCGTTCGAGACCATGCGGTCCGGCTCGATCATGGCGAACTCCGGCCACTTCGACGCGGAGATTAACCTGAAGGCGCTGGACGAGATGTCGGAGGGGCGGCGCGAGCTGCGCCCGTACGTCGAGGAGTACACGCTGCCGGACGGTCGCAAGCTCGTGGTGCTGGCGGAGGGCCGCCTGGTGAACCTCGGCGCGGCCGAGGGGCACCCGGCTTCCGTGATGGACATGTCGTTTGCCAACCAGGCGCTGTGCGCCGAGTACATCGTCAACGAACACGCCAACCTTGCGCCCGACGTCTACGATGTGCCGCGCGAAATCGACGACGACATCGCCAGGCTCAAGCTGGCGGCGATGGGTGTCCAGATCGACACCCTGACCGAGGAGCAGGAGCGCTACCTCAACTCATGGGAGCTGGGCACCGCCTAGCCCTCGATGGCGCCCACAGCACCGCCGCCGGCCTGCGTACCCGGGTACGCGGGCCGGCGCGCAGCGAAGGAAGACCGATGCCCGACTCGTCCCACGCCAGCTCGTTCATGTCCGCGCCCTCGCTGATGTTCACCAGCGAGTCGGTCACGGAGGGTCACCCGGACAAGCTCTGTGACCAGGTGTCCGACGCGGTCCTGGATGCCCTGCTGCATGAGGACCCGACCGCGCGCGTCGCCTGTGAGACGGCGACGACCACCGGGACGATCTGGGTGTTCGGCGAGATCACGACCAGCGCCTACATCGACATCGAGACCGTGGTCCGCGACACGGTGCGGAAGATCGGGTACGTCGGCTCCGACATCGGGTTCGACGCGAACACGTGCGGCGTGCTGACGTCGATCAAGGAGCAGTCGACGGACATCAAGCAGGGCGTGGACCGCGCCCTGGAGGCGCGCGAGACGGCCGGCGAGGTCGACCCACATGACCTCGCGGGTGCGGGCGACCAGGGGATGATGATCGGCTACGCGTGCAACGAGACCGAGGAGTACATGCCCCTGGGGATCTCGCTGGCGCACCGGCTCACGCGGCGGCTGGCCGAACTGCGCAAGAGCGGCCAGCTCCCGTACCTGCGGCCGGACGGCAAGTCGCAGGTCACCGTGGAGTATGCGTACGGCGTCCCGCGCCGCCTGGAGGCCGTCGTCATCTCCACACAGCACGCCCCCGAGGTCAGCGAGGACGTGCTACAACGCGACGTCGAGCAGCTCGTGATCCGGACGGTCTGCCCGCCGGAACTGCTGGACGACACCAAGATCTACGTGAACCCCACGGGGCGCTTCGTGACCGGCGGCCCCATGGGCGACGCCGGTCTGACCGGCCGCAAGATCATCGTCGACACATACGGCGGGATGGCGCGGCACGGGGGCGGCGCATTCAGCGGCAAGGACCCCTCGAAGGTCGACCGGTCGGCTGCATACGCGGCTCGCCACGTCGCGAAGAACATCGTCGCGTCGGGCATCGCGGAGCGCTTCGAGCTGCAGGTCTCCTACGCCATCGGTGTCGCGCATCCCACCTCGATCGCGTTCGAGGCCTTCGGCACGGCGGCCATCGATGAGGCGGAAATCGATCGGCTGATCCACAAGCACTTCGACCTGCGGCCGGCGGCGATCATCGAGCGGTTCGGTCTGCGGCGGCCGATCTACCTCCAGACGGCGTCCTACGGGCACTTCGGGCGACCCGACCTCGAGCTTCCGTGGGAGCAGCTGGATGTCGCGGACGCCCTGCGCCAGGAGGCGGGCCTCGAGGGCGTCGAAACGGATCAGGTATCTTAGCGATATCGGCCCTCGCCGCTTTGGACGGCAGCGAAAAGCCGGTCTACGATCGCGAAATGCGAGCAATCGTGCTGGTGGGCGGCGAGGGGACGCGTCTGCGTCCGCTGACCTGGCGCACCCCCAAGCAACTCGTCCCGGTCCTCAACCGTCCGCTGCTGGAGCATCTGATGCTCCACCTGCGCGAGTACGAGGTCACCCGCGTCACCCTGGCCATGACCAACCGGAACGCGCTGATCCGCGACACCTTCGGGGACGGCGCCGCGCTGGGCATCGAGCTGGACTACGCCTACGAGGACACGCCGCTCGGCTCCGGCGGAGCGATCGCCTCCGTGGCCGCGGGGTGGGACGAGCCGTTCCTCGTATGTAACGGCGACATCGTCACGGACCTCGACCTGCGCGCGATGATCGAGGCGCACCGAACGGCGGGCGCGGAGCTGTCCATGCACCTACACGAGGTGGACGACCCCTCATCCTTCGGCGTCGCCGTCGTCGATGACGGTGGCCGCATCACCCGCTTCGTCGAGAAACCACCGCGCGAGAGCGCTCCGTCACGACTGATCAACGCGGGCACGTGGCTCTTCGAGCCCGGGCTGCTCGCGGAGATGGACGCGACCGCGTTCAACCGCGTCGAGGACACGCTCTTCCCCCGGTTGTGCGAGGAGCGGCGAGCGATCGTCGGCTTCCAACAGCCGGGCTACTGGCGGGACATCGGGAATCCGGAGGCGCTGCGGCTGGTCAACCTCGAACTCGCGACGCGCGAGGCGGCCGGCGTCGTGCAGGGCGAGGGCTGCGAGGTCGCGGCCGACGCGGCCATCGAGGCGCCCTCGGTACTGGGCGCGGCGTGCCGCCTCGAGGCGTCCGCGCGCGTGGAACGCAGTCTGCTCTGGGACGGGGTCTGCCTTGGACAGGGCGCCACCGTCCGTGATTCGGTGCTCGGTCCCGGCGTCACCGTCGAGGCCGGGGCGATCGTCGACCGGTCCGTCGTCGCGCACGGGGCCACGGTGGCCGCCGGTGCGCGCCTGGAGGGCGCGTCGGTCGAACCCGACGCCCGTTACGAAGACTAGAGGGCTGAATGACTCCCACCGCTCCCGAAATCAAGTTCGGCACCGATGGCTGGCGCGCCATCCTTGCGGACGACTACACGTTCGACAACGTACGCGCGGTCGCCCAGGCGACCGCGGAGTACATGCGCCGGCATGACCTCGCCTCGCAGGGTGTCGTCATCGGTTACGACACGCGCTTCCTCTCCGGCACCTTCGCCGGCGCGGTCGCCGAGGTGATGGCCGCGAACGATATCCCCGTCGCGCTGACCTCGAACTTCGTGCCCACGCCAGCGCTCTCGCACGCCGTGCGGCAGCGCGAGGCGGGGCTGGGCGTGATGATCACCGCCAGCCACAACCCCGCTCGGTGGAACGGCTACAAGGTGAAGCCGTCCTACGGGGGTTCGGCGCCGGCCGAGGTCACGGGTGAGATCGAGCACGCGGTCCCCGGCATCATCACCGGCGACCGTGTCCGCAGCATGCCGCTTGGCGAGGCCGAGGCGAAGGGGCTCGTCGAGCGCTTCGACGGGCAGGCGCCGTATCTCAAGGCCCTGCGCGACTACGTGGACATGGAGGCGATCCGCAGCGCCAGCCTGAACGCGCTGTTCGACCCGATGTTCGGCGCCTCGCAGGGCTGGCTCACGGAGGCGCTGGGCGAGGGCGGGACGCGCATCCACGAGATCCATGGCGTCCGGAACCCCTCGTTCCCCGGCATCCGGGCGCCGGAGCCCATCGCCTCCAACCTCCACGAGTTCCTGGAGGAGCTGAAGGGCGGCGGCTACGACGTGGGCCTGGCGGCGGACGGCGATGGCGACCGCTTCGGCCTGGCGGACGAGCGCGGGCGGTTCATCACGCAGCTCCAGACGTTCGCGTTGCTCACGTACTACTTCCTGGAAGTACGCGGCGAGCGAGGGCCAATCATCCGCTCGATCACGATGACCCGCATGGTGGACCGGCTTGGTGAGCAGTACGACTGCCCCGTCTACGAGACACCGGTCGGCTTCAAGTACCTGGGCCCGAAGATGATGGAGACGGACGGCATGATCGCCGGCGAGGAGTCCGGCGGCTCCGCCTTCCGGGGCCACATCCCGGAGCGCGACGGCGTGCTGGCGGGGCTGCTGATGCTCGACTGGATCGCGAAGACCGGCAAGCGCCCCTCGGAGCTGCTCGCGGAGCTGTACGAGCGCGTCGGGCCGCACGAGTACGACCGTGTGGACGTGACCCTTCGCGCGGACGACCGGCCCGCCATCCTCCAGCGCATGGACGAGGTGGCCCCGGACACCATCGCCGGCCTCAAGGTGGAGTCGAAGGACACGCTGGACGGCTACCGCTTCACGCTGGAGGGCGGCTGGTGGCTCCTCCTGCGCTTCTCCGGCACAGAGCCGTTGCTGCGCATCTACGCGGAGATGCCCGACATGGAACTGGTCCAGGAGGCACTCCAGGCCGGCCAGGAACTGGCCGGGGTCGCGCTGTAGCGCGGCGCAGCCGGCTTGACCCTCGATTCCGCGTCAGACCCGTCGACTGTTCGCGGTGACGAGGTTGTAGATCAATCAGCTCTCGGCCCAACTGGTATGCATAAGGGGTCCCTACGGTCGAGTCCACAGTGCAAGCGGGACAGGTACGCCGTACGGTATCTACCTAATCCGAGGAGGATCGTCGGGGCGGCCGATCGCCCAGACGTCGATGGCTCCCCCCACGCCCGGCGTAACGCTCACGTGGTAAACGATCCGGAAGTCGTCGTCGACATAGGCCGTCGCGATGGCAGGGGGAAACGGGAAGTAGAACTTTCGCTCGTTGTCGACGAAGGGATCCCGCTCAAGTTCGTCGAAGATCTCGTCCAGACGGCGCTGAACCTCAGCGGGGGCCCGCTCGTAGAAGTCTACGGCGGGCCCCCGGAAGTGGCTGCTAAACCGGAACTCGGTCACGAAATGCGACTACTTGCGCTTCAACTGATCGCGCGGGGTCGGCTCGATCCCGGCAGCCCACTCCCGAAAGGCTTCCCGGACATCAGCCATGAGTCGATCGTCGGCCATGGTCTCAGCCCGGATAACCTTGGCTCTCTCCTCGAGCATCAACTGGTCCTTAGTGCTGCTCGTCATCTCGGTCCCTTCCCGTCCTCGACCTGCTCGCGAGCGTAGCGCGGGCGAAGGCAACTGCCGATCGGAGTCCGCCCTATCACCTGACTCTCCGCCAGTGCGATGGTCGGCACCGGGTAGCTCGTACTTGAGGCTTAGACCCGAGATCGTGCGCCGCCCCAGCGTCTGGACGCTCGAACGGTCAGCGCGGAAGCGGTTCTACCACGTTTCGCGCCATAGCAACAACTAGGTTCCTACACTCACCAATCGCTCCGCAACTAGAATGAATGTTCTGAAGCGTGCCTAGCGCTTGGTGAACTGCGGCGCCTTGCGGGCGCGCTTGAGGCCGGGCTTCTTGCGCTCCTTGACGCGGGGGTCGCGTGTGAGCAGGCCCTGCGCCCGCAGTGGGCGGCGGAAGCCCTCGTCGGCCACGAGCAGCGCGCGGGCAATGCCGTGGCGGATGGCGCCGGCCCAACCGGTGGTGCCGCCGCCTTCGACCTTCGCCTGCACGTTGAAGGCGCCCAGGTTCTCCGTGACGGCCAGCGGGCGCAGCATCTCCTGCCGAGCCGAGGCGCGCGGGATCACGTCCTCCATCGGGCGGCCGTTGATGACCACCGTGCCGTTACCGGGGTACAGGCGCACCCGCGCCACCGAGGTCTTGCGACGGCCGCGGCCGTAGAAATAGTGCTCGGTCGTCATCGACTACTCCTCGTCACCCGTGGCGACCGGGTGTTCCTCGTAGTGTGCCTCAATCGCCGTGGCGACGTCGCCTTTGTTCCACTCCGGGTCGATCTCGATGCCCAGGCGCTGGGCTTCGCTGTCCAGTTCCTCGCGCGTGTGTCGTTGCAGCGAGCCGCTCAGGCGCAACTCGGACTCCTGCGCGCCCACCGCGGTCGCGCCGCCGGCCACGTCCGCGCCAGCCGCCCCCAAGGCCGCGGCCTCCGGGGCCGCCTCGGCTGCCGCCTGCGGTCCCGTCGCGGGCCTCGAGGCGCGCGGGGCGGGGGCCGTGGCGGCCGTCGTCGCCTCGCGCTCGGCGCGCGCGGCGCTCTTGCGCGCGCGGCTGCCGGTGCCGGCGTTGAGCTGCGCCTCGTGCGGGTGCTCGCCGCCGGCGTAGACCTTCAGGTGCCGGAACAGCTCGCGGCCGCGCGAGTTGTGCGGCAGCATGCCCTTCACCGCGCGCTCGATGACGCGCCGGGGGTCCTTCTCCATCTGCTGCTCGAAGGTGCGCTCCTTCAGGCCGCCCGGATATCCGCTGTGGCGGTAGTACACCTTCTGGCCGGCCTTCGCGCCCGTGATGGCCACGTCCTTCGCGTTGATGACGACGACGAAGTCGCCCATCGCCAGGTGCGGCTCGTAGGTGGGCTTGTGCTTGCCCAGGAGCAGGCGCGCCGCCTCGTTGGCCACGCGGCCCAGCGGGCGCCCACCAGCGTCCACCACGTGCCACGCGCGGTCCATCCGCTTCGCGCTCAACCGGAACGTCTTCGTCGTCATGCTCGCCGTCCGTCAGTCTCGCTCGCGCCGCCGGGCTTGCCCGTCGCGCGGTCTCGCGCTTTCGTCCCACTCGATGGCCCCTGGCGCGTATCGCACCTCGGCCAGTGTCAGTCCCTGCGGCGGCGCGGCCGGCCCGACGCTGCCGGGCGGTCCCCCGACGAGCCCCGCGAAGTCCGCCGGGCTCGTGCGGCCGGTCCCCACGCGTTCCAGCGCGCCCACCGTGCGGCGCACCTGGTGCGGCAGGAACCCGCTCGCCTCCATCGTCACCTCGACGCGGTAGGCGCCACAGCGTCGCACCTCGCAACGCTCCAGCGACCGCACGGTCGAGTAGTCCGCCGGCACCGGTCCGCAGAAAGCGGCCCAGTCCGTCGGTGCGGAGGGCAGCAGCCGCGCCGCCTCCGCCATGGCGGCGTCATCCAGCGGATGCGCCACCTGCCAGGCCTGCCGCCGCCCGAGGGGAGCGCGTCCGCGCCCGTCCTCGATGCGGTACCGGTAGCGCCTCGACACCGCGTGCCTTCGCGGGTCGAAGTCCGGCGCGACCTCCGCTGCCCGGTGCACGGCCACGTCCCCAGGGAGGAAGTGGTTGAGTGCATCGCGACAGGTGGCCGCGCTGTACGCCGTTTCCGTGTCCAGCGTGGCCACCTGGCCCGTTGCGTGTACCCCGGCGTCGGTGCGGCCCGCGAAGGCCATCCGTCGCCGTTCGCCGGTGAAGCGCCGGACCGCTTCCTCCAGCGTGTCCTGGACCGTCCTCTGCTCCGCCTGCGATTGCAGGCCGGCGAAGTCGGTCCCGTCGTACTCCAGGAGCAGCGCGATCCGGCGCATCCGCTCCTCCCCTGGCCGCCGTCCGCACGCGGATGGAAGCCGAGCGCCCTCCTAGACCAGTTCCAGCCGAGCGGTGGGCGCGGCGTCCCCGTTGCGCGGGCCGAGCTTCACCACGCGGGTGTAGCCGCCGGGGCGCTGCGCGTAGCGGGGCGCGATCTCCTCGAACAGCCGGTCCACGACCTTTGGGTCGTAGACGAAGGTGAGCGCCTGGCGGCGCGCATGCACCGTCCCGCGCTTGCCCAGCGTGACCATGCGGTCGACGAAACGGCGGGTCTCCTTCGCTCGCGCCTCCGTGGTCTGCACGTACCCGTGGTCGAGCACGGCAGTCGTCAGGTTGCGGAACATCGCCATCCGCTGTGCCGTCGGCATGTCAAAGCGACGGCCGGCCTTGCGGTGTCGCATGTCCTGGCTCCTCGATCCTCACTCGCGCGCGACGGCCGCTGGATGGCGGCCGCCGCACCCGTCCCGTTGTCGGTCGCCTACTCCTGGTCGCGCCCAGCTTCTTTCAGCGCTTCCATGAGCGCCGCACCGAGCGCGCCGACTTCCTCGTCGTCGCCCTCGTCGCCTTCCGCTGCCGCCGCCTCCTCGTCCCGCGGGGCGCCCGAGGGCTGCTCCGCCACGGAGGAGCGGCGCGAGTCCACTCGCGGGGGCGGGAAGCCGGACTCGATCAGCTTGTCGCGCAGTTCCAGGTAGGACTTCTCGCCGAAGTTGCGGAGGGAGAGCAGTTCCTCCTCCGACTTCTCCAGCACGGCGCCCACGGTCATCAGGCCGGAGCGCTTCAGGCAGTTGTAGGCGCGCACGGAGAGGTCCAGTTGCTCGATGGCCATGTCGTAGCCCTCGAACGGCTGTGACTCCTCGGCGCGGGCCGGCTCCTCCTGCGACTCGGCGCGGCCCAGCTGCTGGAAGCCCAGGAGCTGGTCACGCAGCAGGGCGGAGGCCATGGAGACGGCCTGCTGGCCGTCCACGGTGCCGTCCGTCCAGACCTCCAGGTCCAGGCGGTCGAAGTTCGTGTCCTGTCCCACGCGGGTGTTGGACACCTTGTAGTTGACGCGCCGCACCGGGGTGAAGAGCGCGTCGACAGGGATCACGCCGATCGGCAAGCCCTCGCTGACGGTGGCGGGCAGGTAGCCGCGGCCGCTCTCCACGTTGAGGTCGACGACCAGCGACGCCTCCTTCGTGTCCAGCGTGGCCAGCCGCAGGTCCGGGTTCATGATCTCGTAGTCGGCCGTGGCCTGGATCTGGCCGGCGGTGACGTCGCCGGGGCCGGAGACCTCCAGGAACAGCCGCGCGGGGCGATCCGAGAAGGCCTGCAGCCGCACCTCCTTGAGGTTCAGTAGGAACTCGGTCACGTCCTCCTTCATCCCCGGTACGGTCGAGAACTCGTGCTCGACGCCCTCGATGCGGACGGACGTGATGGCGGCGCCGGGGAGCGAGGACAGCAGGACGCGTCGCAGGCCGTTGCCCAGCGTGGTGCCGAATCCGGGCTCGAGCGGCTCCGCGACAATGCGCGCGTAGTCGCCTTCTTCCGTCTCGATACGAATCTCTGGTTTCAGCAGGTCAGCCAAAGGACACCTCTCACGCCCTCTCCTCCGCGGCCGGCCGCGGAGGGGGTGGGGCGCACACTACCTGGAGTAGTACTCGACGATCGCGTTCGGATTGAAGTGCGGCTCCCAGTCCCCGGGACCCGGGTCCTGGATGATGCGCCCCTTCAGGCCGCCGCGGTCGATCTCGAGCCAGCCGGGGACGTCCCGGCCCTTGATTTCCTCCACGAGGATCTTCGCGTACTCGGAGCGCCGGCCACGGGCGGTGAGGCTGACCTCTTGCCCGGCCTTGACGCGCGCGCTGGGGACGTCCAGCTTGCGCTCGTCCACGGCTACGTGTCCGTGGGCGACGAGTTGCCGCGCCTGGTGGCGCGTGCTGGCGAAGCCCAGGCGGTAGACCACGTTGTCGAGCCGCTCTTCCAGCATCTGCATCAGGTTGTTGCCCGTGACGCCCGGCCGCTGGTTGGCGGTCTCGTAGTAGCCACGGAACTGCTTCTCCATGAGCCCATACGCGAAGCGCACCTTCTGCTTCTCGATGAGCTGCTGACCGCGGTCGGAGATCTTGCGCCGCCGGACCGGGCGAGGCCCGGGGGGGTTGGGGCGGCGAAAGATCGCGCACTTTGCCTTACCGCACAGCGAGACGCCGTAGCGGCGGCATTTGCGGCACTTGGGTCCGGTGTATCGGGCCATGCCTCGTGCTTCCTCCTAGTTCCGCGGCCGGCGGCGAGGCCGGCACCCGTTGTGCGGGATGGGTGTGACGTCGCGGATCGAGCTGACACGGACGCCCACGGTCTGCAACGCGCGGATGGCGGCCTCGCGGCCGGGGCCGGGGCCCTTCACGTAGACTTCCACCTCGCGCACGCCGTGCTCCATGGCGCGTTGCGCGGCGCCTTCCGCGGCCAGCTGGGCCGCGTACGGCGTGCTCTTGCGCGAGCCGGTGAAGCCGGCGCCACCCCCGCTGCCCCACGCCAGCACGTTGCCGTTCGGATCCGTGATCGTCACGATCGTGTTGTTGAACGTGGAAGTCACGTACATCCGGCCGCGCGGCACATTCTTGCGCTCGCGACGCCGGACGCGGGTCTGTTGCCTGCCTCGGCCCATCTACGGTCTCCGTCTACTCGTGCGACTCGTGCATGCCCGGATGCGCGCTACTTGCGGGCGGCCCGGCGCTTGCCCGCCACCGTCCGGCGCGCACCGCGCCGCGTCCGTGCGTTGGTCTTCGTGCGCTGCCCGCGCACCGGGAGGCCACGGCGGTGCCGCTGGCCCCGGTAGCAGTTGATTTCGATCAACCGCTGGATGTTCTGGCGCACCTCGCGGCGCAGGTCACCTTCGACGATGTGCTCGCCCTCGATGACGGCGCGCAGGCGTACCACCTCATCGTCCGTCAGGTCCCGCACCATGCGGTCCGTCTGGATGTTGGTCTGCGCCAGGATCAGCTTCGCCTTCGGGAAGCCGATGCCGTAGATGTACGGCAGCGAGAACAGCACCTGCTTGTCGCGCGGGATGTCCACGCCGGCGATACGCGCCATGAGGCCGCTCCTAGCCCTGCCGCTGCTTGTGCCGCTTGATTGAGCAGATCACGCGCAGCGTCCCATGACGCCGGATGATCTGGCAGCGGTCGCAGCGACGCTTGATCGATGCCGATACCTTCATCGTCCGTCTCTCGTCTGGCCCGAGGCCGTTCGCCCCGCCTTAGCGGAAGCGGTAGGTGATGCGGCCGCGGCTGAGGTCATAGGGGCTCAGTTCTACCAGCACCCGGTCTCCCAGCAGGATCCGGATATAGTTCATCCGCATCCGCCCCGAGATTCCGGCCAGTACGTGGTGACCGTTGGCCAGCTCGACATCGAACATAGCGTTCGGCCGGGCCTCCTTGATCACGCCCTCGACCTCGATGACCTCTTTCTTCTTCTCCCGCGGCCCCCGAGGCCCGCGCGACTTTCGTCCTCTGCCCATGAGCGCTCCTCTCTACCGCATCACTCGTCGATGCGGGTGAGGATCTCCGGGCCACCCTCAGTAATCGCGACGGTCTCCTCGAAGTGCGCCGACAGGTTGCCGTCGCGCATGGAGACCGTCCACCGGTCCCGCTCCTCGTAGGTCGCCGGGTGACCGATCGCCAGCATCGGCTCCAGTGCGAGCACCATCCCGGCCTTCAGCTTGTAGCCGGTGCCGGGACGGCCCTTGTTCGGGATGTGGGGCTCTTCGTGCATGTTCCGCCCCACCCCGTGGCCACCGTAGCCATCGATGATCCCGTAGCCCTCGGCACGTGCGCCGATGGCATACGAGATGTCACCCAGATGGTTTCCCACCCGGGCAGCCTCGATGCCGGCCCAGAGCGCCTCCTCGGTCGCGCGTATCAGTTCACGCACCTCCTCGGAGACTTCGCCGACGGCGACAGTGAACGCCGCGTCGGAGACGTAGCCCTGGTATGTAACCCCCAGGTCGATGCTGACGATATCCCCTTCTTGCAGCACACGGTCCGTTGGGATGCCGTGCACCAATTGTTCGTTGACTGAGAAGCAGATCGCGCCCGGGTAGGGCGGCTGCCCGTGCGCCGTGTACCCCTCGAACGTCGGCTCGCCTCCCCGCTCGGCCATCGCCTCACGGGCGATCTGGTCGAGGTCGAGGCCGGTGACCCCCGGCCGGACGGCGGCACGCAACAGCGCGCGCACCTGGGCGTTGATCCGGCCGGCTTGCCGCATCAACTCCAGTTCCGCCGGAGACTTCAGCACGACGGACATACTATGTTACGCCTTCTCGCGCGCTGACTGCACCCCGGCCAGCTCATCGAGCAGGCGCGTGGTGATCGAGGTGGGGTCGCCCGTCCCGTCCACCTCGTGCAGTTTGCCCGCGCGGCGATAGTACCCGGCCAGGGCTTCCGTCCACTCGCGGTTGGTGTCCAGGCGCGCCCGCACTGTGTCCGGGCGGTCGTCTTCGCGCTGCGTGAGGGCCGTGCCGTCCAGGTCACAGACTCCCGCTTGCTTCGGCGGACTCGTCTGTTCGTGGTAAATCGCACCACATTGGGCGCAGGTCCAGCGGCCGGTCAGCCGCGCCATCAGGTCCGCCTCCGGCACCTGGATGTACAGCACCGCATCGATGGCCTCGTCGCGGGCCTCGAGCACCTGGTCCAGCGCCTCCGCCTGCGGGATGGTGCGCGGGAAGCCGTCCAGCATGAAGCCCAGGGACGCGTCCGGCTTCGAGATGCGTTCGAGCAGCATGCCGATCGTCACCTCGTCCGGCACGAGCTTGCCGGCGGACATGAACTCCTGCGCGCGCCTGCCCAGCTCGGTGCCCTCCGCCGAGGCCTGACGGAACATGTCGCCGGTGGAGATGTGGAGGAGTCCCAGGCGCTCCGCAAGCACCTTCGCCTGCGTACCCTTGCCGGCGCCGGGCAGCCCGAGCAGGATCAGCCGCATCAGGAAATGAACCCTTCGTAGTTGCGCATCATCATCTGCGCCTCGATCTGGCGCATCGTATCGAGCACGACGCCGACGACGATGAGCAGGCCGGCGGCGCTGATCTGGAGCGCCTGCACGTTGGTCAGTGCCGTCGCGAAGAACGGCACGATGGCGACGAAGCCCAGGAAGAGGGCGCCACCCCACGTGATGCGGACCAGCACCCGCGTGATGTACTCCTGCGTCGGCCGCCCCGGTCTGATGCCGGGGATGAAGCCACCCTGACGCTGGAGGTTCTCCGCCAGGTTCTGCTGGGAGAACACCACCATGGTGTAGAAGAACGTGAAGATCACCACCAGCAGGAACGTCCCGACCCAGTACATCAGCCCGGTAGGCGACAGCGCCGTCTGGAAGAACTCCGCCACGTTCGTCAGCCACCCCACGTCCGAGGTCTGCGCGACGAACTGCGCGAGCACCGGGGGGAAGATCATGATCGAGGTGGCGAAGATCAGCGGGATCATGCCCGCGCTGTTGACCCGCAGCGGGATGTGCGACTGCCCTTGCTGCCGGTACATGCGGCCGCCTCGGAAGGTCGAGCGCGCGTACTGGACGGGGATCCGCCGCTGGGCCTCCTGGAACAGCACGATCAGCGCGACGATCACGACCGCGATCACGACGAGCAGGACGATGCCACCGATGGCGGCGCCGGTGCCCGTCAGGACGCCTCGGCCGATCAGGCTGGGCAGGCCCGCTACGATGCCGCCGAGGATCAGCAGCGAGATGCCGTTGCCGATGCCCCGCTCCGAGATCAGCTCGCCGAGCCACACGAGGAACATCGTCCCGGCCACCATCGACATCAGCGTGGCCACCGTGGTGATGGCCTGGCCGCCGCCGAAGCCGATCTGGCTGACGCCGCCCAGTTGCTGGATCAACAACAGCTGGGCGTAGCCCTGGAACGCGGCCAGCGGGACCGTCATCCAGTGCGTGTACATCTGGATCTTGTTGCGACCGGCCTCACCCTCCTGCTGTAGCTGCTGCAAACGGGGGATCAGAGGGGTCCCGAGCTGCATCACGATGGTCGCCGTGATGTACGGGTAGACGCCGAGCGCCGCCACCGAGAGGTTCTGCAACGCGCCGCCGGAGAAGATGTCCAGGAAGCCGAGGATCGCGTTGTTGTCGAACGTCTGCTGTAGCGCCTCGCGCTCCACGCCGGGCACGGGGATGTGCGCGACGAAGCGGAAGACCAGCAGCATACCCAGCGCGAACAGGATCTTCGCGCGGACGTCCGGCTGCGAGAACGCGTCGATGCCCGCCTGCAACAGTTGCGGGCGGGAGCGGGTGGTGCGTGGCGTGCTCTGCTGAGCCATGCGGGTCGCCCGTCTACCTTCTGGTTAGTCCTGCGCCGGCTCGGCCGCGGGGGCCGCCGCCGGAGCGGCCGCCTCCTGCGCCTTGCGCCGGTGCACTCGATTGCGCACGCGCTTCTCGGCCGGCGCCAGCTCCTCGAAGGAGCCGCCCGCCGCCGTGATCGCCTGCTTCGCCGCCTCGGAGAGCCGAGGCGCGCGCACGGTCAGCGCGTGCGCCAGCTCACCGCGCGCGAGCACCTTGAACGGCTCGTTGGCGTCCGAGATCAGCCGCACGGCCGCGAGCGCGTCCGCATCCACGACCGAGCCGGCCGGGAAACGGTCGACCAGGTCCGCCAGGTTCACCGCCTGGAACTCCACGCGCAGGGCGTTCTTGAATCCGCGCAGACGCGGCAGCCGCCGCACCATCGGGATCTGGCCACCCTCGAAGCCCGGGCGCACGCTGCCGCGCGCCTTCTGGCCCTTGCGGCCGCGGCCCGCGTACGTGCCGGTGCCGGAGCCCGGCCCGCGGCCTACGCGCTTGCGCGCGTGCTTCGCGCCCTTCGCCTGTCGAATCGTGTGTTGGTCCACTTAGCGGACCTCCTCCACCGTCACCAGGTGCCGGACCTTGCGGACCATGCCGCGGAGGCTCGGCGTGTCCGGTTGCTCCACGCTCTGGTGCAGCTTGTGCAGGCCCAGCGCACGGATCGTCGCCTTCTGGTCCTTCGCGTAGCCGATCGCGGACTTCGTCCACGTGATCTTCAGTGTCTCAGCCATGGTCACGCCGACCCTGCCGCAAGCGCCAGCCGGGCGGCCCGCGCGGCCTCCGGAGGCCGCAGCGACTTCAG
This sequence comes from Dehalococcoidia bacterium, assembly GCA_009379925.1. Lineage (GTDB taxonomy): Bacteria > Chloroflexota > Dehalococcoidia > UBA2979 > UBA2979 > WHSU01. The sequence goes on from WHSU01000031.1 coordinate 35,890, forward strand.
CCCGTCCACGGTCGCGCGCACCACGTTCACCGGGTTGTTGGAACCCAGGGACTTGGTCAACACGTCCGTGACCCCGGCGGCCTCCATCACGGCGCGCACCGCGCCGCCCGCGATCAGGCCCGTACCGGGCGAAGCCGGCCGCATCACCACCTGTGACGCCTTAAAGCGCGCCACGGTCTCGTGCACGATGGTCCCGTCCCGCATGGGTACGCGGAACATGGTGCGACGGGCGATCACGCCGCCCTTGCGGATGGCCTCCGGCACCTCGTTGGCGCGGCCCATGCCAAAGCCCACGCGGCCCTGGCCGTCGCCGACGACCACGATCGCGGTGAACGAGAAGCGCCGCCCGCCCTTCACCACCTTCGCCACGCGGTTGATGAAGACGACCTTCTCGATGAACTCCGGCCCGTCGTCCTCTTCGCCGCGACGGCGGTCCCGACGTGGCCCGCGGCCACCGTCGCGTCCACCGCGACCGCGCCCGCCTCCTTGCTGCACCATCAGAACACCAGCCCTTCTTCGCGCGCGCCGTCCGCCAGCGCCTGCACGCGGCCGGCGTAGCGGAAGCCCCCGCGGTCGAACACCACCGAGTCCAGCCCGGCGGCCTTCGCGCGCTGCGCCACCAGCTTGCCCACCTCGCGGGCGCGCGCTGTCTTGTTCTCGTCGGACGCGCGCAGCGCCATCTCCATATCGGAAGCGTGCACCAGCGTGCGGCCGGCCGCGTCGTCGATCAGCTGCGCGTAGATGTGCTGGTTGGAGCGGAAGACGGCCAGCCGCGGGCGTTCCGGGGTACCGGCCACCCGCCGGCGCACACGGGTGTGCCGCCGGATGCGGGCTGCGCGCGTGGTCTGCTTCGTCGACATCTCTCGTCCTGTTCCGTGATCCCGCAGGCGTCTAGCCGCGCGACTTGCCGGCCTTCAACCGGACCTGCTCGCCGCGGTAGCGGATGCCCTTGCCGTGGTAGGGCTCCGGAGGGCGCACCCGGCGCACCAGGGCCGCCTGCTGGCCCACCGCCTGCTTGTCGATGCCACTGACGTGGACCAACGTCGGCAGTTCCACCTCGAAGGCCACGCCGTCCAGCGGCTTCATCTCCACCGGGTGGGAGTAGCCGACGGTGAGCACCAGGGTCTGCCCCTGGAGCTGTGCGCGATAGCCGGTGCCCTGTAGTTCCAGCGACTTGCGGAAGCCATCCGTCACGCCGGTGACCATGTTCTGCAGGAGGCTCCGGGTCAGGCCGTGCAGCGCTCGATGTTCCGGTTGGTCGGACTCCCGGGTGACCACCAGCTGGCCGTCCGCGTTGGAGACGCGGACGGCGGGGTGCACCGTGTGCTCCAGCTGGCCCTTGGGCCCCTTCACACGCAGGTGCTGACCCTCCAGCGTGATGTCCACGCCGTTCGGCACCGAGACCGGGAGCTTGCCTACGCGCGACATGGACGGCTCCTACCAGACGTAGCAGAGCACTTCGCCGCCGACCTTGCGACGCCAGGCCTCGCGGCCAGACATCACGCCCTGCGACGTGCTCATGATGGCGACCCCCAGCCCGCCGAAGACGCGGGGGATCTCGCCCTTGTTGACGTACACCCGGAGGCCCGGGCGGGACACGCGACGGATGCCCGTAAGCACCGCGCGCTGGTCTTCCGCGTAGTTCAGCTTCAGCTGGAGGTACGACCGAGGCCCGTCCTGCTCTTCCGAGATCTCCGTAATGAAGCCCTCGTCCTTGAGCACGTCCGCGACCGACCGCTTGACCTTGGACGCCGGGACACGCACGGTGTCGTGCCGCGCGGATGCCGCGTTGCGGACTCTCGTAAACATGTCAGCCAGCGGGTCGGACATTGTCATCCGGTTCGCCTGCCTTTCGGTGTGGTCAGAACGTCGCGCCGCGCGACTACCACGAGGACTTCTTCACGCCGGGGAGCTTCCCCTCGTTCGCCAGCTTGCGGAAGCAGATGCGGCACATACCGAAGCGCCGCATGTAGCCGCGCGGGCGTCCGCAGGGCCGGCTCCGCCAAACGATGGGGCAGCGGTTCTTCTCCCGCGAGGAGAACTTCGGCTCCCGGGCCGCTTTCGCGATCTGACTCTTCTTTGCCATCGGCCACTCTTCTTCGGAGTCCGCGGGCTACGCCCGCGTCTCGCTACGCACGAACGGCATCCCGAGCAACTCGAGCAACCGCTTCCCTGCTTCGTCGGTGGTGGCGGTGGTGACAATGTTCACCTGCAGCCCGCGCACCCGGTCAATCGTGTCAAAGCTGACCTCCGGGAAGATCAGCTGCTCGGTCAGCCCGAGCGAATAGTTGCCGCGACCATCGAAGGAGTCCGCCGGGACGCCTCGGAAGTCACGCGTACGCGGCAGCGCGGCGTTGATGAGCCGGTCCATGAACTCCCACATGCGGTCGCCTCGCAGCGTCAGCGAGACGCCGATGGGCTGGCCCGCCCGCAGGCGGAAGTTGCTGATCGCGGCCTTCGAGCGCCGCACGTACGGCCGCTGCCCGGACACCGTGGCCAGGTCACGCATCGCGGACTCCACCGCGTTCGCGTTCTC